>NZ_CP033324.1:600833-1201666 GCF_003710085.1 Nocardioides pantholopis
TCGGTCCAGTACGCCCGCCCGCTGACGCTCAGCATCGACGGCGAGAAGAAGACCTACTGGGTGACCGCCACCGAGGTCGAGGACGCCCTCGGCCAGATCGGCCGCTCCTTCGAGGAGTCCCGGCTCTCGACCAGCCGCTCGGCCGGCATCAGCCGCGAGGGCATGGCCCTGAGCGTCGTCACCCCCAAGTCGCTGCGCGTCTCGGTCGGCGGCGCGAAGCCGGCCCGCCAGGAGGTCGTCGCGCTCACCACCGAGGAGGCGTTCGCCGAGCTCGGCGTCAAGATCCGCAAGCACGACCGCACGGTGCCGGCGCTCGACGAGCAGGTCGAGGACGGCGACAAGCTCGTCCTGACCCGGATCCGGAAGACCACCAAGCAGGTCGCCGGCGAGGCGATCGGCTTCGAGACCGTCGAGCGTGACGACGACTCCGCCTACGAGGGCGAGGAGAACGTCGTCCGCGCCGGCCGCGCCGGTGCCCGCGACGTCACCTACGACCTGACCTTCCGCAACGGCGAGCTGGTCCGTCGGGTCGAGGTCGACTCGACGGTCACCCGCAAGCCGGTCGCGAGGATCGTCGAGGTCGGCACCAAGGAGCAGGTGGTGGAGACGCGCCAGTCGGCGCCGAACTTCGCTGGCGGCAGCACCGTGTGGGACTCCCTGGCCGGTTGCGAGTCCGGCGGCAACTGGTCGATCAACACCGGCAACGGCTACTACGGCGGCCTGCAGTTCAACCTCGGCACCTGGCAGGCGTACGGCGGCACGGGGCTGCCCAGCAACGCCAGCCGCGAGACCCAGATCGCCGTCGCGACCAAGCTCCGGGACGCGACCGGCGGGTACGGCTCCTGGCCGGGCTGTGCCTCGAAGCTGGGTCTGCCGCGCTGACCGATATCCTTCCGGCCATGTCCACCTCCGCCGGCCCGAGGCTGCTCGGGCCGGCGGAGGTGCGTCGGCTCGCGGCCGAGCTGGACCTGCGCCCCACCAAGCAGCGCGGCCAGAACTTCGTCATCGACGCCAACACCGTGCGCCGGATCGTGCGCGACTCCGGGGTCAACGACACCGACGTCGTCCTCGAGGTCGGGCCCGGGCTCGGCTCGCTGACGCTCGCCCTGCTCGAGACCGTCAGCCACGTCGTGGCGGTCGAGATCGACCCGGTGCTGGCCGGGCGGCTGCCCGCGACCGTGGCGGAGTTCGCCCCCGGGCACGCCGACCGGTGCCAGGTCGTCCTGGCCGACGCGATGCGCGTGGAGTCGATCCCCGGCCCGGCGCCCACCGCGCTGGTCGCGAACCTGCCCTACAACGTCTCGGTGCCGGTGCTGCTGCACCTGATGGGCCTGCTGCCCTCGCTCGAGCGTGGGCTGGTGATGGTCCAGGCGGAGGTCGCCGACCGGCTGGCGGCACGGCCGGGATCGAAGGTGTACGGCATCCCGTCGGTCAAGGCCGCCTGGTACGCCGAGGTGCGCCGCGCCGGCACGATCGGGCGCAACGTCTTCTGGCCGGCTCCCAACGTCGACTCCGGGCTGGTCGCCTGGACGCGGCGCGAGCCGCCGGACACCACCGCCACCCGCGAGCAGGTCTTCGCGGTCGTCGACGCGGCGTTCGCGCACCGGCGCAAGGCGCTGCGCGGCGCCCTGCGCGCGCTCGCGCCGGGCGAGCGCGTGGACGCCGCCCTGGCCGCCGCCGGCGTGGACCCCCTGGCCCGCGGCGAGTCCCTGGAGATCGGGCAGTTCGTCGCGATCGCCGAGGGCCTGCACCGATGACCGCCCGCTTCGAGGACCTGCCGGCCCAGTTCACGGTCCGCGCCCCGGCCAAGATCAACCTGCACCTGGGTGTCGGTGCCCCCCGCGAGGACGGCTACCACCCGCTGCTCACCGTCTACCAGGCCGTCGGCCTGCACGACGACGTCACCGTCCGCCCGGCGCCGGACTGGTCGGTCGAGGTGGCCGTGCCGGACTGGATGGACGCCGGCCAGCTGCCCCGGCTGGAGGACAACATCGTGACCCGGGCCGCGGACCTGCTCGCCGCGCACCACGGCGTACCTCGCACCGGGGCGGTCGACGTCGTCAAGGCGATCCCGGTCGCCGGCGGCATGGCCGGCGGGTCCGCCGACGCGGCGGCCGCGCTGGTGGCGCTGGACCGGCTGTGGGGGACCGGCACCACCGACGAGGACCTGCTGCGGATCGCCGCCGAGCTCGGCAGCGACGTGCCGTTCGCACTCATCGGCGGCTCCGCGCTCGGCACCGGCCGCGGCGAGCTGGTCCAGCGGGTCGAGGACGCCGGCACCTGGTGGTGGGTCGCCGTGCCCTCCGACCGCGGCCTGTCCACCCCGCAGGTCTACCGCCACTTCGACGAGCTGAGCCCGCACGCCCCCGCCCAGCCGCCACCCGCCGACGACCTCATCGCGGCCCTCGCCAGTGGCGTGCCCGAGGCGCTGGCCGCCGCCCTCCACAACGACCTCCAGGAGCCTGCCATCGCCCTTCGTCCCGAGCTCGGCGACCTTCTCGACCGGGGTGAGGCGGCCGGAGCACTGCGCGGCCTGATCTCCGGCTCCGGACCGACGTGCGTGTTCCTCTGCTCCTCGCCCGACCACGCCCGGGAGGTCGCGGCGACGCTGGCCGACCCCGACGGTGGAGGCGAGCACCCGACAGTCCTGGTGGCCAACGGCGCCGTCTCCGGCGCGCACCTGGTGGAGTACGCATGAGCGACAACCTCCTCAACCTCGAGCGGGTCTCGAAGTCCTACGGCGTCCGCCCGCTGCTCCAGGACGTCTCGCTCGGCGTCGGCGCCGGGATGCGGATCGGCATCGTCGGGCGCAACGGCGACGGCAAGACCACGCTGCTGGAGGTGATGACCGGTCTGGAGGAGCCCGACGGCGGACGGGTCTCGCGCTCGCGGGGGCTGCTGATCGGCTACCTGCACCAGGGCGACGAGCTGGTCGAGACGCACACGGTCCGCGAGGCCGTGCTCGGCGGCCGCTCCGACCACGAGTGGGCGGCCGACCCCCGCACCCGCGAGGTCGTCGAGGTGCTGCTGGCCGGTGTCTCGCTGGACCGGGCCGTCTCCGGGCTCTCCGGCGGCGAGCGGCGGCGCTGCTCGCTGGCCGCGCTGCTGATCGGCGAGCAGGACCTGCTGGTGCTCGACGAGCCCACCAACCACCTCGACGTCGAGGCCGTGGCCTGGCTGGCCGCGCACCTCGCGGCCCGGCCCAGCGCGCTGGTCGTCGTCACCCACGACCGCTGGTTCCTCGACGCGGTGTGCCAGTGGACCTGGGAGGTCCACGACGGCGTCGTGGACGCCTATGAGGGCGGGTACGCCGCGTTCGTGCTGGCCAAGGCGGAGCGGCAGCGCCAGGCCGCCGCCTCCGAGGTGCGCCGGCAGAACCTGGTCCGCAAGGAGCTGGCCTGGCTGCGCCGGGGAGCGCCGGCCCGGACCGCGAAGCCGAAGTTCCGCATTGAGGCGGCCAACTCGCTGATCGAGGACGTGCCGCCGCCGCGCGACCGCCTGGAGCTCCAGCGGTTCGCGACCCAGCGGCTCGGCAAGGACGTGCTGGACGTCGAGGACGTCGACCTGGTCCGCGGCGAGCGGACGCTGCTCTCGCACGCCACCTGGCGCCTGGGCCCCGGCGACCGGGTCGGCATCGTGGGCGTCAACGGCGCCGGCAAGACCTCGGTGCTCGGGCTGCTCGCCGGTGACCTCGAGCCCGCCGCCGGCACCGTACGGCGGGGGCGGACCGTGGCGCTGCGCCACCTGTCCCAGCAGCTCGACGACCTCGACCCCGACGCCCGGGTGCTGCCGATGGTCGAGGGCTACCGCCGGGTCACCAAGACCGCCGACGGGGAGATCACCGCGAGCTCGATGCTGGAGCGCTTCGGCTTCACCGGCGACAAGCTCACCGCCCGGATCGGCGACCTCTCCGGTGGCGAGCGCCGCCGCTTCCAGCTGCTGATGCTGTTGCTCGACGAGCCCAACGTGCTGCTGCTCGACGAGCCCACCAACGACCTCGACATCGAGACCCTCAACGTCTTGGAGGACTTCCTCGACGGCTGGCCCGGCACCCTCGTCGTGGTCTCCCACGACCGGTACTTCCTGGAGCGGGTCACCGACACCACCTGGGCGCTGCTCGGTGACGGCCAGATCTCGATGCTGCCCCGCGGCGTCGACGAGTACCTCGAGCGCCGCGCCGCTGACCTGGCAGGAATGGCCGCCGCGGACGCGCCGACCCGGCAGGTCGGGTCGCCGGAGCCGGCCTCCGCGGGCGCTGCCTCCGCGGGTGCCGCCGACACTGTGCCGGTGCCGTCCGGCCGGGCGAAGTCCGGCAGCGCCGAGGAGCGCACCGCCCGCAAGGCGCTGGCGCGCATCGACAAGCGGCTGGGTCGGATCGCCGAGCAGCAGGAGAAGCTGAACGCCGCGGTGGTCGAGCACGCCGCCGACTACGACCGGCTGGCCGAGCTGGGCGCCGAGCTGGCGAGCCTCGCCGCCGAGAAGGACCAGCTGGAGCTGGAGTGGATGGAGGCCGCCGAGCTGCTGGAGTAGCAGCCCTCAGCGGGAGAACGGCTGGAGCAGCGCGCTGAGCAGGTCGGCGAGCTGGTCGCGCTCGGCGGGCGGGAGCGGGGAGAGGAAGCCCTTCTCGGCCTCGACCAGCGCCGTGAACGCGCCGTCGACGGCGGTCTTGCCCTCGGTGGTGAGCCGCACGATGACGCCGCGCCGGTCCGCGGGGTCGGGGTAGCGCTCGACGAAGCCGCGCGCCGCGAGCCGGTCGACCCGGTTGGTCATCGTGCCGCTGGTCACCAGGGTCTCGCGCAGCAGCCGGCCCGGCGAGAGCTCGTACGGCGCACCGGCGCGGCGCAGCGCCGCGAGCACGTCGAACTCCCACAGCTCGATGCCGTGCTCGGTGAACGCAGCCCGGCGGGCGAGGTCGAGGTGGCGGGCCAGGCGGGAGATCCGGCTGAAGACCGCGATCGGCGCCAGGTCGAGGTCGGCACGCTCGCGCGCCCAGGCCTCGACGAGCTCGTCGACGTCGTCCCGCATGCCCGGATGGTATCGCAACGGTCGAGAATCTTGACATCGAGATACCTCCGGCGCAGGATCGTCCGATGAGCCACACCTGGGACCCCGAGCGCTACCTGACGTACGCCGACGAGCGTGGCCGGCCGTTCGTGGACCTGCTGGCGCGCGTCGGCGCCGCGCGGCCGCTGCGCGTCGCGGACCTCGGCTGCGGGCCGGGCAACCTGACGGTGCTGCTGCGCGAGCGGTGGCCCGAGGCCGCGATCACCGGGCTGGACGCCAGCCCCGAGATGGTCGACCGGGCCCGGCGCGACGTGCCCGCGTCGGCCGGCGTCGACTTCGAGGTCGGCGACCTGCGGGCCTGGCGCCCGGCCGAGCCCGTCGACGTCCTGGTCTCGAACGCGACACTCCAGTGGGTCCCCGGGCACCTCGACCTGCTGGCGGACCTGCTCGGCCAGGTCGCCCCCGGCGGATGGCTGGCCTTCCAGGTCCCCGGCAACTTCGAGGAGCCCAGCCACACGATCCGCCGCGACCTGGCGGCCGAGGCGCCGTACGCCGAGCACCTGCGCGACGTGGCCGTGCCGTCCTCCCACGACCCGGCCGACTACCTGGCGGCGCTGGCCCGGCTCGGCTGCTCGGTGGACGCCTGGGAGACCACCTACCTGCACGTGCTCTCCGGGCCGGACCCGGTCTTCACCTGGGTCTCCGGCACCGGCGCCCGGCCCACCCTCCAGGCCCTCGGTGCGGTCTCCGCCGACCTGCGGGCGGCGTTCGAGGCCGAGTTCCGCCGCCGGCTCGCCACGGCGTACCCCGAGGGGCCGGCCGGGGTCGTGCTGCCGTTCCGGCGGATCTTCGTGGTCGCGCGGAAGCCCGGCTGACCCTGGACCGAATAAGTTACCGGCTGGTAACGTCCGGCCGCATGACTCAGGTCCTCCGGCTCTGGCGTACGGCGAGCAAGGTCCCCGTGGTGGGGCCCCGCGTCTTCTCGATCCTGTTCGGGCAGCGGGCGCCGTACTTCGCCTCGGTCCGGCCGCGGTTCACGGTGCTCGAGCCGAACCGTGCCGAGCTGGTGGTCCGCAAGCGCCGCCGGGTCCACAACCACCTCGGCACCGTGCACGCGATCGCGCTGTGCAACGGGCTCGAGGCGGCGATGGGCGCGCTCGCCGAGGCGAGCGTGCCCGCCGAGCGGCGCTGGATCCCGAAGGGGATGGAGGTCGCCTACACCGCGAAGGCGACCGGCGACGTCACCTGCATCGCCGAGACCGACCCCGCGCAGTGGACCTCCACGGAGCCGGACCTCCCGGTCCGGGTCCGCGGTGAGCTCGCGGACGGCACTGTCGTGATCGAGGGCGTGATCCGGCTCTGGGTGACGCCGCGCCGGAGCTAGACGGCCCGGCCGCCGTCCATGTTGCCGACGCGGCTCAGGTCGATGGGGTTCTTCTCGCCGATCAGCCGGTGCTGGACCCAGGTGGCCAGGGCGGTCAGCAGCAGGTTCACGGTGATGTAGATGGCCGTGATCACGATCGCCGTCGGGACCTGGTTGGCGAACTGCTGGTAGATCGGCCGCGCCACGGCCGTCAGGCCCGGAGCGACGATGTAGAAGCCGAGGCTGGTGTCCTTCAGCGCGACCACGCACTGGCTGATCAGCGACGGCAGCATGATCTTCACGGCCTGCGGGAGCTGGACGGACAGCATCACCTGCGACTTGCGCATGCCCAGGGCGTAGGCCGCCTCGGCCTGGCCCCTCGGAACCGCGTTGACCCCGGCCCGGAACACCTCGGCCAGGACCGCGCCGTTGTAGAGCATCAGGGCGGCGATCACGCACCACAGCGGGCTCAGCGGTCCGCCGCCGATGGAGAGCCAGTAGAAGATGAAGATCATCAGCAGCAGCACCGGCACCGCGCGGAAGAACTCCACCACGAGCCAGGACGGCCAGCGGATCAGCGCGTGCTCGGAGAGCTTGCCGATCCCGAAGACCAGGCCGAAGACGATGGCGAGCAGGATCGCCCCGAACGCCATCTTCAGGGTGTTCAGCAGGGCCTCACCGATCACCTCGACGTAGGCGGGGGTCCAGAAGACCTCCCACTTGTCGTAGACCAGCTGGCCGGTGTCCTCGAGCCGCCAGACGGCGAACCCGACGAGGGCGGCGAGGACCAGCACGGTGAGCACCGTGTAGAGCCGGTGCCGCGCGATGGTCTTCGGTCCGGGGGCGTCGAAGAGGATGGAGCCAGCCATGTCAGGCCACCTTCCAGCGGCGCTCGAGGGCGTAGGAGGCCAGCGAGACCACCTCGACGATCAGGATGTAGCCGATCGCGAAGAGCAGGAAGATCTGGATGCGCTGGTCCGCGTTGTCGTTGTTGAAGGCACGCATCGTCGCGACCGCCTCGGCCATGCCGAAGGCCGCCGCGACCGAGGTGTTCTTGATCAGCGCGACCTGCACGCTGGTCAGCGGGGGCACCACGGCGCGCAGCGCCTGCGGCAGGACGACGTAGCGCATGCTCTGGGTGAAGGTGAGCCCGATCGCGCGGCCCGCCTCGGCCTGGCCGACCGGGACGGCGTTGACGCCGGAGCGGAACGCCTCGGCCACGAACGCCGAGGTGTAGAGCGTGAGCGCGAGACAGGAGCGGAAGAAGAACGCCGAGACGCTGTAGCCGGCGATCTCGAAGTCCTCGATGAACTTGAAGTTGTAGCCGAGCTTCGGCATCGCGACCGCCATGAAGATGAAGATCATCAGCAGCGGCGTGTTGCGGAAGACTGTCACGTAGACCGCGGCCGCCTTGCGCATGATCCCCACCGGGCCGACGCGCAGCGAGGCGAGGAACAGGCCGAAGACGAGCGACGCCAGGCCGGAGACGACGAAGAGGCCCAGCGTCAGGCCGAAGGCCTTGAGGTACTCGTCGAAGTTCGAGAACACCGCCTCCATGGCGCGCTCCTCCTCTCAGGACGGTCGGCGGGAGCCTGGGGCTCCCGCCGACCGGATCAGACGTGGATGGGGTGGACGGCGCTCAGGCCGCGCACTCGTCGAGCGTGGGCTGCTCGGGGGCGTCGACGCCCGACTCGCCGAGGGTGACGTCGAACGCCTCCTCCCAGTCGCCCTCGTCGAACGCCTTGGTGAGCGTCTCGTTGATCCACCCGCACATCTCGGGCCGGTCCTTGGCGTAGCCGATGCCGTAGCGCTCCTCCGAGAACGGCTCGCCGACGACCTTGAGCTCGTCGGGGTTCTCCGCGGCGTACCCGAGCAGGATCGCGCCGTCGGTGGTCATCGCGTCGACGGTGCCGTCGAGGACCTGGTCGACGCACTCGGAGTAGGTGTCGAAGCCGCGGGGCTTGGCGCCCTCGGCCTTGACGTTCTCCAGCGAGGTCGACCCGGTGACCGAGCAGACCTCCTGGCCCTTGATGTCCTCGATGCCGGCGATGTCGCTGTCGGCGCCGACCAGCAGCTGCTGGCCGGTGACGTAGTAGGGGCCGGCCTGGCCGACGACCTGGCGGCGCTCGTCGGTGATCGAGTACGACGCGATCACGAGGTCGACCTCGCCCTCCTGGAGGAACGGCTCCCGGTTGTCCGAGATCGTCTCCTTCCAGACGATGTCGCCGGAGTCGATGCCCAGCGAGGCGGCCAGGATCTTGCCCATCTCGGGGTCCAGACCACGCGGGGTGTCGTCCGCGGCGCCCTTGAAGCCGATGCCGGGCTGGTCGAACTTCACCCCGATGGTGATCTTGCCGGCGTCGGCGAGCTCCTTCATCCGGGTGCCGTCCTCGAAGTTCTCGGCGGCGTTCTCATCGGCCTCGACCTCGCGGCCGCTGTCGCTGTCATCGCCCGCGTCGCCGCACGCCGCGAGGCTGGCGGTGAGCAGCACCGCCGCGGTCGCGGCCTTGAACCTGGTGAGTCGCATGCCTGATCTCCTTCAGTGCTTGAGGATCTTGCCGAGGAAGTCCTTGGCCCGATCGCTTCTCGGGTTGGTGAAGAACTCGTCGGGGGTGTTCTCCTCGACGATCGCGCCGTCGGACATGAAGACGACTCGGTCTGCGGCGGTGCGGGCGAAGCCCATCTCGTGAGTGACGACGACCATGGTCATGCCCCGCTTCGCGAGGTCGACCATCACGTCGAGGACCTCCGAGATCATCTCGGGGTCCAGCGCCGAGGTCGGCTCGTCGAAGAGCATCACCTTGGGCTCCATGGCCAGAGCCCGGGCGATCGCGACCCGCTGCTGCTGGCCGCCCGAGAGCTGGGCGGGGTACTTCGTGGCCTGGTGGTCGACCCCGACGCGCTCCAGCAGCTCCATGGCCCGCTTCTCGGCGTCGGCCTTGGACTTCTTGCGCACCTTGATCGGGCCGAGCGTGACGTTCTCGAGGATCGTCTTGTGCGCGAAGAGGTTGAAGCTCTGGAAGACCATGCCGACGTCGGCACGCAGCTCGGCCAGCTGCTTGCCCTCCTGGGGGAGCGGCTGGCCGTCGAGGCTGATCGTGCCCTGGTCGATCGTCTCCAGGCGGTTGATCGCGCGGCACAGGGTCGACTTGCCGGACCCGGAGGGCCCGATCACGACGACGACCTCGCCGCGGCCGATCGAGAGGTTGATGTCCTGCAGCACGTGCAGCTGGCCGAACCACTTGTCGACGTGGTCAAGCACCACCAGGGCATCGGTGTGGCGGTCCGTCATGGCGAGCAACCTAGCCGCTCCCGGCTGGTTCGGGCCACGCAGCCGGCCCGGGCGCGCCGACCGGAACCGGATCGTGACCTACGCCGGGCCGCCGTGGGACCTGCGCCACATCGAGACGGCGGGAGGGTGCGGCTGGGAGCATGGGCCCATGCCGACCGACGAGCACCCCGCGTTCAGCACCATCTCGGTACGCCGCACCGACGGGACCCGCGAGCTGTACGCCTGCGCCCGCTTCCTCGGGATCCGGGACGGGTTCCTCTTCCTCGAGGACGGGATCCCGACCGACCGGGCCGGGATGGGCATCAAGACCGCGCAGACGCACCTGGTCCCGCTCGCCGACGTCGCCGCGGTCGACATCGAGACCGCCCCGGACTCCGACGAGGACAGCGAGACCCACGTGGCCCTGGAGTCGGCCGGGCTGCTGAACCTCGACGGCAGCGTCTACGTGCGCTGAGCCCCGGCGCGAATTCCGGGCGCGGCCACCGCCCGCCGTACCCTGGTGCGGTCATGACGCGCACCTACGAGGTCCGCACCTACGGGTGCCAGATGAACGTCCACGACTCCGAGCGGCTCACCGGCCTGCTCGAGGACGCGGGGTACGCCGCCGCGCCCACCGGCCAGCAGGCCGACGTGGTCGTGTTCAACACCTGCGCCGTCCGCGAGAACGCCGACAACAAGCTCTACGGCAACCTCGGCCACCTCGCGCCGGTGAAGGCCGCCCACCCCGGCATGCAGATCGCCGTCGGCGGCTGCCTGGCCCAGAAGGACCGCACCACGATCACCCAGCGCGCGCCGTGGGTCGACGTCGTCTTCGGCACCCACAACATCGGCTCGCTGCCGGTGCTGCTGGAGCGCGCCCGGGTCCAGGAGGAGGCCCAGGTCGAGATCCTGGAGTCCCTCGACGTCTTCCCCTCCACGCTCCCGACCAAGCGCGAGTCGGCGTACGCCGCCTGGGTCTCGATCTCGGTGGGCTGCAACAACACCTGCACGTTCTGCATCGTCCCGGCCCTGCGCGGCAAGGAGAAGGACCGCCGGCCCGGCGACATCCTCGCCGAGGTCCGCGCCCTGGTCGCCGAGGGCGTCACCGAGGTGACGCTGCTGGGCCAGAACGTGAACGCCTACGGCGTCGAGTTCGGCGACCGGCAGGCGTTCTCGAAGCTGCTGCGCGCCTGCGGCGACATCGAGGGCCTGGAGCGGGTCCGCTTCACCAGCCCGCACCCGGCCGAGTTCACCGACGACGTCATCGAGGCGATGGCCGAGACGCCGAACGTGATGCCGAGCCTGCACATGCCGCTGCAGTCCGGCTCGGACCGGCTGCTGCGCGCGATGCGCCGCTCCTACCGCTCCTCGAAGTACCTCGGCATCATCGAGCGGGTTCGCGCCGCGATGCCCGAGGCCGCGATCACCACCGACATCATCGTGGGCTTCCCCGGCGAGACCGAGGAGGACTTCCTCGAGACGATGCGGGTGGTCCGGGAGTCGCGCTTCTCCAGCGCCTTCACGTTCCAGTACTCCAAGCGCCCCGGCACGCCCGCCGCCGACCTGCCCGACCAGATCTCGCCCGAGGTCGTCAAGGACCGCTACAACCGCCTGGTCGACCTCGTCAACGAGATCTCCTGGGCGGAGAACCAGCGGCTCGTGGGCCGCACGGTCGAGCTGATGGTCGCCGAGGGGGAGGGCCGCAAGGACGCCGCCACCCGCCGGCTCAGCGGCCGTGCCCCCGACAACCGGCTGGTGCACTTCGAGGCCGACTTCTCCGCGGTGGACGCGGACGACGTGCGCCCCGGCGACATGGTGACCGTCCAGCTCACCTACGCCGCACCGCACCACCTGGTCGCCGACGGCCCGGTCCGCGCCGTGCGCCGTACCCGCTCCGGCGACGCCTGGGCGGCCCGTCAGGCCGGCCCCGCGCCGGCCGGCGTCTCGGGTGTCTCCCTGGGGATGCCGTCGCTCGGGGTGCCGGCACCGCTGCCGGACGCTCCCGCCTGCCGCTGAGCGGTCGGCTCCCTCTGGCCGGGTGCGAGCGGTGAGTCAGCCACGGTTCTTCCGGGGGAGCGGTGAGTCAGCCACGGTTCACTCCGGGGAGCGGTGAGCCAGCCACGGTTCGGGCGCGTCGTACGGTGGCCAGCTCACCGCTGGGCCGAGGTGGGTACGTCGTACGGTGGCCAGCTCACCGCTGGCCCCAGGCAGGCTCGTCGAACGGTGGCCAGCTCACCGCCGGGCCGAGTCAGGCGCGTCGAACGGTGGCCAGCTCACCGCTGGCCCGTGCCTACGACGGCTCGTACGGGTTCTGGGCCGAGCGCGGGTCCCGGCTGGGATAACCGGCCTTCGGCTGCAGGCCGGTGGGGTTGTCCTCGCCGGCGCCGTCGGCGGACTGCTCGGGGGGCGTGTCCCCGTCGGGCTCGACCGGCGCGACGTCGCGGACGCCGTCGGTGCTGACCTGGCCGGGGCCAGTCGGACCGACCCGCTCGCTGCTCACCCCCATCTCGCCCTGGGCGCGCTCCGGGCCGCTGGAGTTCGGGGTGGAGTCGCGGACGTCGGTCATGCCGTCGCCTCGCCCTCCGCGTTGCCCTCGCCCTCGCCGTCGCCCCGGGTCGCCTCGGTGCTGGTGTCCTCGCCCTCGCTGATCGCGTCGGGGGCGCTCTCCGTCTCCACCGCGGGGTTGGCCTCCACGGTCAGGTCGGCGGGGATGTTCTCGCGGTCGACGGGGACGGCGTCCACCCCGCCGGGGTTGGGCTCGCCGGGCTCGATCTCCGGATCGGGCTGGGGGCCGAGGTCGGTCTCGCTCATGCAGTGCTCCCTTCGGGCTCCACGCGGAAGCCGAACGTCGTGTAGGGCGCGCAGGTACCCGACCCGATCGCGTCCAACACCGCCCGTTCGTGCCCCAGGACGCGCGGGTCGCTCACTCCTCCTCGTCCTCGACGGGGAGGTCGAGGGGCGTCTCGTCGGCCTGGCCGGTCGCGTCGTACACGGTCCCGGTGTCGGCGGAGACCTGCTCGCGCTCGGAGGCCTGGTACTCCTCCGGGTCGGCGGGATCGTCGGCGAGCACGTCCTCGGCGACGTCCTCGACTGGCTTCTCGGTGGGGATGTCGGTCACGACGTCCTCCTCGGGTCGGGGGGCGGGGGGCAAGGCGCCGTCACTGGGACGGCTGGTCCATCGAGGTCTCGGCGTTCTCCTCCTGCGCGGCGCGCTCGGCGTCGCCCTGCTCGGGCCGGTCGCCGCTGGCCGGGGGCGGGTCGTCGGTGCCGGGGGTGTCGTCGCGGGTCACCCGCTGGACCTGCGGGCCGGGGTCCTTGGCGCCCTCGATGGGCTCCATGGGGGCGGCCGGCTCGTCGTCGCGCAGCGGGGAGCGGGGCGGGGGCTGATTCTCGCGGGAGTCGCTCATGGGGCACCCGTACCCGCTTGCCACACTGGTGCACGTGCCCGACCCGATCCGTGTCCCGATCGTCGCCGTCGTCGGCGCCACCGCCTCGGGCAAGACCGCGCTCTCCCTGGACCTGGCCGAGGCCCTGGGCGGCGAGATCGTCAACACCGACGCGATGCAGGTCTACCGCGGCATGGACGTCGGCACCGCCAAGCTGCCGCCGGCCGAGCGCCGGGGGATCCCGCACCACCTGCTCGACCTGCTGAGCGTGCGCGACCCGCTCACCGTCGCCGAGTTCCAGGGCCGGGCACGCGCGGTCGTCACCCGGCTCCGGGCCCAGGGCACCGTGCCGGTCCTGGTGGGAGGCTCACCGCTCTACACCCGGGCGATCCTGGACCGCTTCGAGTTCCCGGGCACCGACGACGCGGTCCGGGCCCGGCTGGAGGCCGAGCTGGCCGAGGTCGGCCCCGGCGCCCTGCACGCCCGGTTGGCCGGGCTCGACCCGGCCGCGGCCGACGGGATCGGCGCCGACAACGGCCGCCGGGTGGTCCGCGCCCTGGAGGTCATCGAGATCACCGGGCGGCCGTTCACCGCCTCGCTGCCGGCCCTGGAGTACGCCGACCCGCTGACCGTCCAGGTGGGTGTCGAGATCGGCCGGCCGGCCCTCGACGCCCGGATCGCGCGCCGCGTCGAGGAGATGTTCGCCGCCGGGTTCGTGGCCGAGGTCGAGCGGCTGCTGGCCGAGGGGCTGGCCGAGGGCCGCACCGCCTCCCGGGCGATCGGCTACCGCGAGGTGGCGGCGTACCTCCGCGGGGAGTGCACCGAGGCCGAGGCCCGCGAGCGCACCGTCGTCGCCACCCGGCGCTTCGCCCGGCGCCAGGAGTCCTGGAACCGCAAGGACCCCCGGATCCGTTGGGTCAGGTACGACGACCCCGACCGGGTGCGGCGCGCCCTGGAGGCCGTCGACGACCTCGCCACCTGAGCCCGGCGCCTGAGCCCCGAGTTGAGCAAGGACGGTCGGGCGGTACGGCGCCCGCCGGCCCCAGACTGGAGCCATGCCCGAGACGACACCCGCACCGGACCGGCTGCGCGAGCTCCTCGACGCGGTCCTCGACGAGGAGAACGCCACCCTGGAGGCGATGGCCGGCGACGCGTTCGCCTCGCCGTTCCACTTCAGCCGCCAGCTCTCCCGCGGGGCCGGCGAGCCGCCGGTGTCGATGCGCCGCCGGGTGCTGCTCGAGCGCGCCGCCTGGCAGCTGCGCCGGGGAGCCTCAGTCACCGACGCAGCCTTCGCCGCCGGCTACGACTCGGTGGAGGGCTTCAGCCGGGCGTTCGCCCGCGCCTACGGGCAGTCGCCCAGCACCGTGACCGCGCACGACCCGGCGAGCCACTGGCTGCCGGCGCCCAACGGCATCCACTTCCACCCGCCGATGTCGCTGTGGGTGGAGGGAGGAGGCAAGCCGTCGGGCGGTGAGGTCACCGCGCTCCTGGTCGAGCACGACCTCGACGACACCCGGGACCTGCTCGAGGCGGCGAAGGGCCTGAGCGGGGAGGAGTACCGGCGTCCCCGGCTCGCCGGCCACCGCGCGCTGCCGTTCGACGGGGCCGAGGAGTCCCTGGCCCAGGTGCTGGGGCACCTGGTGCTGGCCAAGGAGGTGTGGCTGGCCTCGATCGACGGCTCCGGCGCGCCGGAGCCGGGGTCCGGCGACGCCGCCGACCTGATCGACCGGCACGCGGCCGTCGCGCCGCGCTGGCTGGCGATGGTGCGCGACGTGGAGCGGCGCGGCGCGTGGGGGGACCGGCTGGTCGACGCGCTGTGCGAGCCGCCGGAGACCTTCGTGCTCGGCAGCGTCCTCGCGCACGTGCTGACCTACGCCCCCCACCGGCGCCAGGTCGCCCGCTGGCTGCTCGCCGACCTCGGGAGCGCGCCGCCCTGGCCCGAGGGCGACCCGATCACCTGGCTGCAACGACGGACCGGAGGCCCCGCATGACCCGCACGACCTACTACACGGCGAGCACGCTGGACGGGTTCCTCGCCGACGAGCAGGACTCCCTGGACTGGCTGCTCACCCAGGACATCGACGAGCACGGCGCGATGAACTACGACGACTTCTACGCCGGGATCGGCGCGGTGGCGATGGGCGCCACGACGTACGAGTGGCTGCGCGCGCACCTGGCCTCCTCGGGGGAGTCCTGGCCCTACGACGTCCCGGCCTGGGTCTTCACCCACCGCGACCTGCCGGCGGTCGGGGAGCTGATCAGGTTCACCCAGGCGCCGGTGGAGGAGGTGCACGCCGCGATGGCCGAGGCCGCGGGCGGACGGGACCTGTGGGTGGTCGGCGGTGGGGACCTGGCCGCGCAGTTCGCCGAGCAGGGGCTGCTCGACGAGGTGGTCGTCTCGATCGCCCCGGTGACCCTGGGCGCGGGTCGGCCGCTGTTTCCGCGCCGCTTCGACCTGCGACTGCTCGGGCACGCCCGCAACCGGGCGTTCCTGTGCGCCCGCTACGAGGTCGTGGGCCCGCGCTGAGCCGTCGTGAGCACGAGTTGGGTGGAGAGGGGCTGAACCACTGCGAATCGGGGTAAGAGGCCCCCGACAGTGCCGTCCTTCCGGGAGAAGTGCCATGCGTGTTCCCGCCGTCCTCCTCGCCCTCGCCCTGCCCGCCGCCTCGCTGACCGCCCTCGGCACCGCGGAGGCGGCCGCGCCGGCCGCCGCCCCGGCCGCGGCGAACGCCGGCGCCGCCGTCGAGGAGCGACCGAAGGGTCCCGCCAAGGTGGCCACGGCCCGCGGTCGTGGCGGGGCCGTCAGCAGCGTCGACCCTTACGCCACCCGGATCGGGGTCCAGGTGCTGCGCTCGGGCGGCAACGCCGTCGACGCCGCCGTCGCGACCGCCGCCGCGCTCGGGGTCACCGAGCCCTACAGCGCCGGCATCGGCGGGGGCGGCTACTTCGTCCACTACGACGCCCGCACCCGCCGAGTGCAGACCATCGACGGCCGCGAGACCGCGCCCCGGTCGATGCCGCGCGACGCGTTCATCGACCCGGCGACCGGGGAGACCTACCCGTTCACCCCGCAGCTGGTCACCAGCGGCGTCTCGGTCGGGACCCCCGGCACCCCCGCCACCTGGCGCGCCGCGCTGCGCCGGTGGGGCACCCGGTCCCTGGCGCAGTCGCTGCGCCCGGCGACCAAGCTGGCCCGCAAGGGCTTCGTCGTGGACCAGACCTTCCACGACCAGACCGACGACAACGCCGAGCGGTTCGCGGCCCTCCGCTCCACCCGCAAGCTCTTCCTGCCCGGCGGGAAGGCGCCGCGGGTGGGCAGCAGGTTCCGCAACCCGGCGCTGGCCAAGACCTACGACCTGCTCGCGACGAAGGGGCTGCGCCCGTTCTACCGCGGCGCCCTCGCCGGCGACATCGTCAAGGCGGTGCGCCGGCCTCCGAAGGCCGCCGGCACCGACCTGCCGGTGCCGCGGGGCTACCTGCGCCGCAGCGACCTGCGCCGCTACCGGGTCGCGGAGGCCAAGGCCACGACCAGCGACTACCGCGGGCTGACGATCCACGGCATGCCGCCGTCCTCCAGCGGCGGCACCACGATCGGCGAGGCGCTCAACATCCTCGAGCGCTACCGGCTCGGCACGATGTCCGAGACCGACGCCCTGCACCACTACCTCGAGGCCAGCGCGCTGGCCTTCGCCGACCGCGCGAAGTACGTCGGGGACCCCGCGAAGGTGAAGGTCCCGGTGCGCCGCCTGCTCGACGACAAGTTCGCTGCGGAGCGGGCCTGCCGGCTCGACCCGGCCCGGGCGGCCACGAAGCCGGTCGCGGCCGGCGACGTCGGCGCCTACGACGGGAAGTGCGACGCCGCCCCCCCGGCGGGCACGGTCGCGGAGGACACCGAGAACGTCTCCACCACCAACCTCACCGTGGCCGACCGGTGGGGCAACGTCGTCGAGTACACGCTGACCATCGAGCAGACCGGCGGCTCCGGGATCGTGGTGCCGGGCCGCGGCTTCCTGCTCAACAACGAGCTCACCGACTTCAGCCTCACCTACGACCCCGCCGACCCGAACCGGATCCAGCCCGGCAAGCGGCCGCGCAGCTCGATGTCGCCGACGATCATCACCCGCAAGGGCCGCCCGGTGCTGGCCCTGGGCTCCCCGGGCGGCTCGACGATCATCACCACCGTGCTGCAGATGATCCTCAACCGGGTCGACCGCGGCATGAGCCTGCCCCGCGCGATCGCGGCCCCGCGGGCCGCGCAGCGCAACACCGAGGCGGTCACGGCGGAGCCGACCTTCATCGACCGGTACGGCGCGGGGCTCACCGGGCTGGGCCACGTGCTGCGCCCGGCCGGGGACGCGTTCACCAGCGCAGCCGAGATCGGCGCGGCCACCGCGATCGGGTTCGGCCCCCGGGGCCGGCTGGTCGCGGTCGCCGAGCCCGAGCGGCGCGGCGGCGGCAGCGCGGCGGTGGTGCGGCCCCGGCGCTAGGTTGGGTGGGTGACCTGGACCGAGATCGGCACCGCCGCGGAGCTCGCCGCGCTGCTCGGCGAGCCCACGCGGCGGGCCCGGGAGAAGACGCGTCCGGCGCTGCTCGACGTGGACCGGGCCTGGCTGGCCGCCTCGCCGTTCTGTGTGCTGGCGACCGCCTCGGCGGCCGGGGAGTGCGACGCCTCGCCGAAGGGCGACCCGGCGGGGTCCCTGGTCCACGTCCTCGACGACCGGACCATCGCGCTGGCCGAGCGGCCCGGCAACCGCCGCGCCGACGGCTACCGCAACATCCTGGAGAACCCGCACGTCGGGCTCACCTTCCTGATCCCCGGCCGGGGCGACACGCTGCGGATCAACGGCCGGGCCCGGCTGGTCAGCGAGGCCCCGTTCCTCGACGAGATGGTGGTCGCGGGACACCGCCCGGTGCTGGCGGCCGTGATCGCGATCGAGGAGATCTTCTTCCACTGCGGCAAGGCGTTCCTGCGCTCGGACCTGTGGCAGCCCGAGACCTGGGACCCCGAGGGCCTCGTGCCGCGGCGGGCGGTGCTCGCCGCCGAGGTGGAGCGGGCCGGGCAGAGCGTCGCCGAGCTCGACGAGTACTACCGGCCGGAGAACTACCGCAAGGGGCTGTACGCGCAATGACCTACGACTTCCTCAAGGGCCACGGCACGGAGAACGACTTCGTGCTGCTGCCCGACCACGACGGCACCGTCCACGGGGCGCTGGCGCCCGCGCGGGTCCGGGCCCTGTGCGACCGCCGCGCCGGCATCGGGGGCGACGGGGTGCTGCGCGTGGTCCGCACCGCGGCGTACGACGTGGCGCGTGAGCACGTGGGCCCCGCCGAGGCGACCTGGTTCATGGACTACCGCAACGCCGACGGCTCGGCGTCGGAGATGTGCGGGAACGGGCTGCGGGTCTTCGCACGGCACCTGATCGACGCGGGCCTGGTCGACCCGGCGCGGCCGATCCCGGTCGGCACCCGGGACGGGGTCAAGACGGTCACTGTCGAGGGCGACCTGCTCACCGTCGACATGGGGGCGCCGCGGGTGCTCGGCGGCACCGTCGTCGCCGTCGACGGCCGCACCTGGCCCGCGCTGCACGTCGACATGGGCAACCCGCACGCGGTCGCCCGGGTGGACTCCCTGGACCCGGACGGCCCGGTGGGCACCCTGCGCCAGGAGCCGGCCTACGACCGGGAGGTCTACCCCGCGGGCGTGAACGTGGAGTTCGTCGTGGGCTGCGGCGACCACCACGTCGCGATGCGGGTCCACGAGCGCGGCTCGGGGGAGACCCGCTCCTGCGGCACCGGCGCCTGTGCGGTGGCGGTCGCGGCCGCGATCCACGACCACCACGCCACGGTGGGCGCGACACCGACGACCGACGCGCGATACCGCGTCGACGTCCCCGGCGGCACCCTGGGCGTGACCTGGACGACGACCGGGCGGGTGCTGCTCAGCGGGCCGGCCGTGGTCGTCGCGGCGGGGACCACCGACCTCTGAGCCGCCGGTCCGGCCCCTATGCTCCGGTCCATGGACATCAAGGGATCAAGTGCCATCGTCACCGGAGCCGCCTCGGGCATCGGCGCCGCAGCCGCCCGCCGCCTGGCCGCGCTCGGCGCCGTCGTCGTGGTCGCGGACCTGCAGGCCGACAAGGGTGAGGCGCTCGCGTCCGAGATCGGCGGCGTCTTCGCCCAGGTCGACGTGACGCAGACCGAGCAGATCAACGCTGCCGTCGAGGCCGCCGCCGAGATCGCGCCGCTGCGCGCCGTGGTGAACTCGGCAGGCATCGGCTGGGCCCAGCGCACCATCGGGCGCGACGGCCAGGTCGACTCGGCCCACTCGCTGGAGGCCTACACCAGGGTGATCGCGATCAACCTGATCGGCACCTTCGACATGGTCCGCCAGGCGGCCTCGGTGATGAGCCGCAACGAGCCGGACGCCGACGGCTGCCGGGGCGCGATCGTGAACCTCGCCAGCGTCGCCGCGTTCGACGGCCAGATCGGCCAGGCGGCGTACTCCTCCTCCAAGGGTGGCGTGGTCGGGATGACGCTGCCGGTCGCCCGCGACCTGGCCGCCTCCGGGATCCGGCTCAACACGGTCGCCCCCGGCCTGGTCGACACCCCGATCTACGGCGAGGGTCCCGACGCCGAGGCGTTCAAGGCCAAGCTGGGGGAGTCGGTGCTGTTCCCCAAGCGGCTCGGCGTGCCCGAGGAGCTGGCCAGCATGGTCGTGGAGTGCCTGACCAACTCCTACATGAACGGCGAGGTCGTCCGCGTCGACGGCGGCATCCGGATGCCCCCGAAGTAGTCGGCGACCCGCCGCCCCGAGGCCCGGGACGACCGCGCAGATTTTCTCGGCCGAAGGTCGTCCACGGGCCACCCCGAGCGGATAGTGTGCGCCGCGGTTCCTTCGGAGGGGAGGCCGGCGTGGACGCTCGGCACTCTGGACACGACTCGGCGCGCCATCGGGCGGCCCGTGCGCGCCGGGGGATCGGGTGGGCTCCGGTGGCCCTGCTCGCGATCGGCGCGATGCTGGTCGGCGCTGCCGGGACCTATGCACTCAGCCAGGGTGACGGGCCCGCGGACGCGTCGGCGGGCTGTGGTGGCCCGAGCATCGTCGTCGCCGCCGCCCCCGAGATCGCTCCGGTCCTCTCCGAGGTGGTGGCCGACGCCGGGTGTGACCAGATCAGCGTCCAGGCGGAGGCACCGGCGCTGGTCAGCGCCCGGGTGGCCGCCGGCAAGGACGCGCCGGACGTGTGGGTCCCCGACTCCTCGGCGTGGGCACGCCGCGCGGCGGTCTCGGCCCCGGCCACCCCGCAGCCCCTGGTCCAGTCCCTCGCCACCTCCCCCGTCGTGCTGGTGGCCGCGGCGGGCAGGGTGCCGGCCTCGTGGAGCGCGGCGCTGGCCGACGACGGTCTGGTGCTCGGGGACCCGCTGACCTCGGCCCCGGCGGCGGTCGCGCTGGTCGCCGCCGTGGCGGAGGCGGAGGGCGCAGGCACCGACCCGGCGGCAACGATCGTCCCGCTGGCCCAGGCCCGGGCCGGTGACCGGAACGACCGGCCCGACGAGGCGGGACTGGGCACCCTCGGCGGGAACGACGCGCGGCTCACCGTCGCCAGCGAGCAGGAGCTGCTGGCGAGCGCGCAGGGGTTCCGTGCGCGGGTTCCGGCCGCCGGCACCATGCTGCTCGACTACCCGGTGCTGCTCACCACCGGCGAGGAGCGACGAGCCGACATCGACGCGACCACCCGCACCCTGGTGCGCCTACTCGGCGCGGGGGAGGCCCGCGACGCGCTGGCGCAGTCCGGCTTCCGCGACCCGCAGGGGGCCCCGAGGGGCGACGGCGTGGGGAAGGTCGCCGTCCTGCCCGCATCGGCGAAGCAGGTCTCCGCGGTGCTGGAGACGTGGGCGCGGCTGGTGCTCCCGAGCCGGACGCTCGCCGTCGTCGACGTCTCGGGATCCATGGACTTCGACGCCGGCGGCCGGACCCGCATGGAGCTGACCACCGCCGCGACCCGGCAGGGCCTCGGGCTCTTCCCCGATGCCGCCGCGATCGGGCTGTGGGCCTTCTCCGAGCGGCTCGACGGCGAGACCGACCACCGCGAGCTGCTGCCGATCCGTCGCCTGGGCGCCCAGGTGCCCGGCGGCACGCAGCGCGACGCCCTGGGCGCCGGTCTCGCCGAGCTGGCCGCGCTGACCGGCGGCGGGACGGGGCTCTACGACACGACGCTCGCGGCGTACCGGGCGGTGCAGGCGGACTACGACCCCGCGGCCGCCAACAGCGTGCTGCTCTTCAGCGACGGCGCGAACGACGACCCGGGCAGCATCAGCCTCGCCGAGCTGCTCGCCGAGCTGCACGAGCTCGCCGACCCCCGACGTCCGGTGCGGATCATCGCGATCGGCATCTCCGCCGACGCCGACGCCGCGGCGCTGCGCCGGATCGCGCGCTCCACCGGCGGCGAGGCGTACATCGCCGAGGATCCGGCCGACATGGCGACGGTCTTCCGGGAGGCGCTCGGCTCACGCCGGGGCTGAGGTCAGGCCAGTCGGCCCATCCTGGCGAGCAGCCGGGTCTGGCGGTCGGCGCCGGCCGGCGGCTCGACGGCGGGCCGGAAGACGCCCTCGGCGTACATCGCCTCGCCGAAGGCGGCGAAGGACTTCTCCATGGTGTCCATATCGACCTCGCTGAAGGTGGTCGGCCGGCCCTGGGAGACGCCCAGGTCCCAGCCGTGCACGACCAGGTCGAAGGCGTAGAACCGCTCGAGCAGCTGGCCCGGGGTGGTGGGCCCGAAGTGGCTGTCGACCTCGCGCTCCCAGAAGTCGTCGTCGCCGAGCACCGGCACCAGCGCGGCGAGGTGGCTGGCCCACACGTCGTCCGGGGCGCCGGTCGGTCGCTCCCCGAGGTGCACGCCGTGGCCGGCGAGGAAGTCGCGCTCGGTGTCGACGACGTGGTCGATCAGGTCCCCGGCGCTCCAGCCGGCGCAGGGCGTGGGGGCGGCCCAGTCCGTGCTCTCCTGCACGACGGTGGTGAAACGGTGGGCGGCGTCCTCGAACTTCTCGACATGGGGGTTCATGCCCCCATGGTGGCGGATACCTCCGACGTGCGCTTGGACGAACCCGACAGGCCCCGGGGGAAACCGGGGCGAGACCGGGCGAAACCCAGGGCGAAACCCAGTGCGAAATAGGTGCCCCGGGCGGGCATAGGTAACCGGTCGCGCGCGTTGAGCCCAACACCTACTCTGGAAGGCGTATGACGAACTCTCACGCATCTGACTTCAGCCTCGACGCCGAGCTCGACGAGACCGCCGGCTGGGACGCCGACGCGGACTCCGGCCACGCAGCCGACTCCGAGGACCCCGCCGACCCCACCCAGGGTGCGATGGAGCTCGCTGAGCGCCACGCCCTGCGCCGCGTGGCCACGCTGCGCACCGACCTCGAGGACATCACCGAGGTCGAGTACCGCCAGCTGCGCCTGGAGCGCGTCGTGCTCGTCGGCGTGTGGACCGACGGCTCGGTGGAGGACGCCGAGAACTCGATGGCCGAGCTCGCGCTGCTCGCCGAGACCGCCGGCTCGGAGGTGCTGGAGGCGATCTACCAGCGCCGCCAGACGCCCGACCCGGCCACCTACATCGGACGAGGCAAGGTCGAGGGGCTCCAGGAGATCGTCCAGGTCACCGGGGCCGACACCGTCATCTGCGACGGCGAGCTCGCCCCCTCGCAGCTGCGCAACCTCGAGGACCGGCTCAAGGTCAAGGTCGTCGACCGGACCGCGCTGATCCTCGACATCTTCGCCCAGCACGCGAAGTCCCGCGAGGGCCAGGCCCAGGTGGAGCTGGCCCAGCTCAGCTACATGAAGCAGCGGCTGCGCGGTTGGGGTGGCAACCTCTCCCGCCAGGCCGGTGGCCGGGTCTCCGGCGGTGAGGGCATCGGTGGCCGTGGCCCCGGTGAGACCAAGATCGAGACCGACCGGCGCCGGATCAACACCAAGATCGCCAAGCTGCGTCGCGAGCTGCGCGAGATGAAGGGCACCCGCGACACCAAGCGCGCCGAGCGGCGCCGCAACCAGGTGCCGAGCGTCGCGATCGCCGGCTACACCAACGCCGGCAAGTCCTCGCTGCTCAACCGGCTCACCGACGCGGGGGTGCTCGTCGAGGACGCGCTGTTCGCGACGCTGGACCCCACCACCCGGCGCACCACGACCTCCGACGGCCGCGTCTACACGATGAGCGACACCGTCGGGTTCGTCCGGCACCTGCCCCACCAGCTGGTCGAGGCGTTCCGCTCCACGCTGGAGGAGGTCGCCGACGCCGACCTGGTCCTGCACGTCGTGGACGGCTCCCACCCCGACCCCGAGGGGCAGATCTCCGCGGTGCGCGAGGTCTTCGCCGACATCGGGGCCACCGAGGTGCCCGAGCTGATCGTGATCAACAAGGCCGACGCCGCGGACCCGCTGGTCCTGGCCCGGCTCCAGCAGCGCGAGCCGCACTGCGTGGTCGTCTCCGCCAAGACCGGCGAGGGCATCGCCGAGGCGCTGGCCGTGATCGAGGGCGAGCTGCCCCGGCCGACAGTGGAGTTCTGCGCGCTGCTGCCCTACGAACGCGGCGACCTGGTCAACCGGATCCACCAGCAGGGCGAGCTCGACTCGGTCGAGCACACCCCCGAGGGCTCGCTGGTGCGCGGGCGCGCCAACGAGGACCTCGCGGGGGAGCTGGAGTCGTACGCCGTGCCGGCCCCCGCGTGACGATTCGGTCACGACCGGGCCCGGATCCGACAAACGGCTCGCGCGGCACGGTGGGCGGTCGGACACTGGCAGGGTGAACGTCCGCGGGGTCCTGCCCGACCGGCGCCGGCGCGTGCCGGCAGTGCTGCTGGCCCTGCTGGCGGTGCTCGTCACGACGTACGTCGTCGCCGAGCACGCGATCGGCGGCCGGCCGGACCGGTGCGAGCGCTTCACCGCGGCGTCGGCGACCCGCGCCGGGCTCGTCGACGGCACCGGGGCCGACGTCCTGGTCGTGGGCGACTCCTACGCCGCGGGGCTGCTGCTGGAGAACCCCCACGCCTCCTGGCCGTCCCGGCTGGAGGGCCGGGTGCGGGTGGCCGGCTTCTCCGGGTCCGGCTTCAGCCGCGGGGCCAGCGGCTGCGGCGACGTCTCGTTCGCGACCAGGACCGCGCAGGCGCTCGGGACCGACGACGACCTGGTCGTCGTCCAGGGCGGGCTCAACGACACCGACCAGCCGCCGGCGGCGGTCCGGGCCGGGTTCGAGCGCCTGGTCCGGGTGGTCGGCGAGCGTCAGCTGGTCGTGGTCGGTCCGCCCAGCGCGCCCCGGCGAACCGGCCGGGTGCCGGCGGTGCAGGCCCAGCTCAGCGCCCTGTGCGCCAGCCACGGCGTGCCGTACGTCGCCGCCGACGACCTCGAGCTGGCCTACCTCGACGACGGGCTGCACCTCACCGAGGCGGGCCACCGCGAGTTCGGGAACGCGGTCGCGCAGCGGATCGGTGCCCTTCAGCGCTGAGGCGTGCGAGGATCGCCCCCGTGCGGCACTCCTTGGCGGGCCGGGCCGAGAGCCCGATGCAGGCCCGGCTGCTGGCTCGGCTGCGAGACGACGGCCCGCTGTCGAAGGCCCAGCTCGCGGACCGGCTGCAGGTCTCGCGGACCACGGTGGCCGCCGAGGTGGGCCGGCTGGTCGAGCTGGGCCTGGCCCAGGAGGCGGGGCCCGCGGCCTCGCGCGGCGGCCGCCGCTCCACGATGGTCGACCTGGCCGAGGGGATCCGGTTCGTCGGCATCTCGATCGGAGCCACCGGGATGTCGGTCGGGGTGACCGACGGCCGGCTCACGGTGCTCGCGACCCGGCACCTGAGCTGTGACATCCGCCAGGGACCCGAGGTGGTCCTGGGTGCCGCGCTGGAGGGCGTCCGCAGCGTCCTCGCGGAGGTCGGGGTGGAGCGGCCGATGGGCGCCGGCATCGGGGTTCCCGGCCCGGTCGACTTCGACCGCGGGATCTCGGTGACGCCGCCGATCATGCCGGGCTGGGACGGCTACCCGGTGCGCGACGCGGTCTCCCGCGAGCTCGGCTGCCCGGCGCTGCTCGACAACGACGTCAACGTGCTGGCGATCGGCGAGCAGCACGCGGGGGTGGCCCGCAGCGTGCGGGACTTCCTGTTCGTCAAGATCGGCACCGGCATCGGCTGCGGGATCGTCATCGACGGCCAGCTCTACCGCGGCGTCGACGGCTGCGCCGGCGACATCGGGCACATCCGCGTCGACGACTTCGGTCCCACCTGCGCCTGCGGCAACACCGGCTGCCTGGAGGCATTCTCCGGTGGCGCGGCCGTGGCCCGGGACGCCACCGCGGCCGCCCGCGCCGGCCGGTCGACGTTCCTCGCCGAGCGGCTGGCGGAGAACGGCGTACTCACCGCGGCCGACGTCGGCCTGGCCTTGCAGCGCGGCGACACCGAGGCCGTGCAGCTGATCCGGGAGAGCGGACGGCGGGTCGGCGAGGTGCTGGCCACGCTGGTCTCGTTCTTCAACCCGGGGATGATCGTGATCGGCGGCGGGGTGACCGGCCTGGGGCACGCGCTGCTCGCCGAGATCCGGGGCGTGACCTACGGCCGCTCGCTGCCGCTGGCGACCGGCAGCCTGCCCATCGTGCTCAGCGAGCTCGGCGCCGAGGGCGGCGTGATCGGCGCGGCCAGGCTGATCTCGGGATCGGTGTACGCCCCGCTCGCGGGTCGCGCCAACTGACTTCGTCCCACCGAGACTTTGTCCAACAGATTTGCAAAGTCTGTTCATCACATCCCCTACTTTCGCCGTAACCCTTGAGATCTGCCGACGCCCGGGGCTAACTTGTGGCCGCACGGACGTCGATGTGGCGTACGTCACACCACGGGCGGAGGCAGGCCGTGACCGGACCCGATGCGCTGCTGCGGATGAGCGGAATCGTCAAGGAGTTCCCCGGCGTGCGCGCGCTCGGCGGGGTCGACCTCGAGGTCCGGGCCGGTGAGGTGCACTGCCTGCTCGGCCAGAACGGCGCCGGCAAGTCGACGCTGATCAAGGTGCTCGCCGCGGCGTACCGGCCCGACGAGGGGACGATCTCCTGGGACGGCGCCCCGGTCGACCTCGGCAGCCCGCTGGACGCGATCCGGGCCGGCATCTCGACGATCTACCAGGAGCTCGACCTGGTGCCGGACCTCACGGTCACCGAGAACATCTTCCTGGGCCACGAGCTGGCCCGCGGCGGCCTCATCCAGCGCCAGCGTGCGCACCGGGTCGCCGCCGAGCTGCTCGGCCGACTCGGGCACGGGGAGATCTCGCCGGCCCGGCGGGTCGGCAGCCTCTCCCCGGCCGCCCAGCAGGTGGTCAGCATGGCCCGGGCGCTCTCGCACGACACCCGGCTGCTGGTCCTCGACGAGCCGTCCGCGGTGCTGGACCAGCAGGAGGTGCGCAACCTGTTCCGGGTGATCCGCGGCCTCGCCGCCGAGGGCGTCGCGGTCGTCTACATCTCCCACCGGCTCGAGGAGATCCGGGAGGTGGGGGACCGGATCACCGTGCTCAAGGACGGGATCACCGTCGCGACCGGCCTCCCGGCCGAGGAGACGACGACCGCCGAGCTGATCCGGCTGATGACCGGCCGTTCGATCGAGTACGTCTTCCCGCCGCGGCCGCAGACCCCGCGCGCCAGCGGCGAGCCGGTGCTCCAGGTCGAGGGCCTGGCCCTCGCCGGTGTCTTCGGCGGAGTCGGCCTCACCGTGCACGCCGGCGAGATCGTGGGGCTCGCCGGCCTCGTCGGCGCCGGGCGCTCGGAGATCATCGAGACGATCTACGGCGCCCGCCGGGCCGCGGCGGGGACCGTGCGCGTCGACGGCCGGCCGTTGCGCCGGGGCTCGGTCGGCGCCGCGGTCCGCGCCGGCGTGGGGCTCGCGCCCGAGGAGCGCAAGAGCCAGGGCCTGCTGCTGGACCAGGCGGTCTACCGCAACATCACGCTCTCCACCCTGGCCCGCTTCGCGCGCGGCGGCTTCCTCAACTCCGGGGCCGAGCGGGCCCGGGCCGGGGTGATGGCCGAGTCGCTCGACGTCCGCCCCGCAGGCGTGGACCAGGCCGTGCGCACCCTCTCCGGCGGCAACCAGCAGAAGGTCGTCCTGGCGCGGTGGCTGCTGCGCGAGTGCCGGGTGCTGCTGCTCGACGAGCCGACCCGGGGGGTCGACGTCGGTGCCCGCACCGAGATCTACCAGCTGGTCCGCGGGCTGGCGGACTCCGGGGTCGCGGTGGTCGTGGTCTCCAGCGAGGTGGAGGAGGTCCTCGGCCTCGCCGACCGGGTGCTGGTCGTCCGCGAGGGCGTCGTGGTGCACGAGGCGCCGGCCGAGGAGCTCGACGAGTCCCGGGTCCTGGACCTGGTCATGGAAGGAGAGGCCGCATGAGCGAGAGCCCGCTCGATGTCTCCGACCCGCGCGGCGCCGCCGACCGCGAGTCGACGACCCGCGCCGAGCGCGACGCGGTGGAGCAGGGCCGGGCCGGTGGTGCCGCGGCGCTGCTGCGCTCGGGCCTGGGCCGCAACCTCGGTCTCGTCGTCGCGCTGGTGCTGCTGTGCGCGGTCGGCGTCGCGACGGCGGGTGACCGCTTCGCCTCGACCGACAACGCGCTGACGATCCTGCGGCTCGCCGCGACGATCGGGGTCGTCAGCATCGGGATGACCTTCGTGATCACCGGCGGGGGCATCGACCTCTCGGTCGGCGCGATCCTCGCGCTCGCGTCGGTGTGGTCCACGACCCTGGCGACCCAGCAGATGGCCCAGGACACGCACTGGGTGGTCATGGTCGGCGCCGCGCTCGCGGTCGGGGCCGGCTGCGGGCTGGTCAACGGGCTGCTGATCGCGTACGGCGGGGTGGTGCCGTTCATCGCCACGCTGGCGATGCTGGCCAGCGCCCGCGGCCTGGCCGAGATCATCTCCGAGCGACGCACCCAGATCGTCGACGTCCCCGCCTTCACCGACGTCTTCACCAGCGAGATCCTCGGGATCCCGTTCATCGTCATCCTGTTCGTGGTGGTCGCGGCCCTGGGCTGGGTGCTGCTGAACCGGACCACGTTCGGGCGCCGGACGCTCGCCGTGGGCGGCAACCCCGAGGCCGCCCGGCTGGCTGGCATCAATGTGCGCCGCCACACCGTCTACCTCTACGTCCTGGTCGGCGTGTGCTGCGGGATCGCGGCGCTGATGATCATCTCCCGCACGACCACCGGCAGCGCCACGCACGGCCAGCTCTACGAGCTCGACGCGATCGCCGCCGTCGTCATCGGCGGGACCCTGCTCTCCGGTGGCCGCGGCACGATCGTCGGCACGGTCTTCGGCGTGCTGATCTTCACCACGCTGACCAACGTCTTCACGCTCAACAACCGCTCCATCTCGGAGCAGTCGCTCCTCAAGGGAGCCATCATCGTCGCCGCCGTCCTGCTCCAGCAGCGGCTGGCGTCGCGCAGCAACACCTGATGCCCGACCCGAGTCCGAGGAGCACCCAGATGTCCCTGAGTCGAACCACCACGAAGATCGCCGCCGGCCTGGCCGCCGGCACCACCGTCCTGGCCCTCGCGGCCTGCACCAGCAACGACTCGGGTGACGACGAGGACCTCGGCGGCGGCACGTCCGAGGCCGAGCAGGGGTCCAACGACGAGGAGGGCGACACGGTGGTCATCGGCTTCTCCGCCCCCGCGGCCGACCACGGCTGGATGGGCTCGATCACCGAGTCCACCCGCAACGTCGCGGACCAGTACGGGGACGTCGACCTGCGGGTCGCGGAGGGCACCAACGACGTCAACCTCCAGATCAGCCAGGTGGAGACCTTCATCAACGAGGGTGTCGACGCGATCGTGCTGCTGCCCTTCGACGGTGCGGCGATGACCCCGGTCGCGCTGCGGGCCATGGAGGCCGGGATCCCGGTGGTCAACGTCGACCGCGAGTTCGACGACCCGAACGCTGCCCGGGTGACAGTGCTCGGCGACAACTACGGCATGGGTGTCTCGGCCGGCACCTACATCTGCGAGCAGCTCGGCGACGACCCGGACGCGGTGGTGGCCGAGATCGCCGGCATCGACTCGCTGCCGCTCACCCAGGACCGCAGCCAGGGCTTCGAGGACTCGCTGTCCGAGTGCGGGCTGAAGGTGAGCAACCGGGTCGCGGCGGACTTCACCGTCGAGGGCGGCGAGGAGGCCGCGGCCAACCTGCTCCAGGCGGCGCCGCGCATCGACGCGCTGTGGAACCACGACGACGACCAGGGCGTCGGCGTGCTCGCCGCGATCGAGAACGCCGGGCGCGACGAGCTCTTCATGGTCGGCGGCGCCGGGTCGGCGAACGCGATGCGGGCGATCCAGGACGGCGACAGCGTCCTGCAGGCCACTGTCATCTACCCCTCCACCCAGGGCGCCGACGGGGTCAAGCTGGCCCGGCTGCTGGTCCAGCAGAAGGCGCTCGGGGACCTCGTCGAGGTCGAGGTGCCGCGCACCATCCAGCTCTACGCGCCGGTGGTCACCTCCGAGAACGTGGACCAGTTCATCGACACGGCCTTCGAGTCCTGAGGGGCGACGTTGACCTCCCAGCATCCCCCGCTGGCGGTGGCGATGATCGGCCACGCCTTCATGGGCGCCGCCCACAGCCAGGCGTGGCGCAGCGCGCCGCGGTTCTTCGACCTGCCGCTGGACCCGGTGATGGCGCTGGTCTGCGGCCGGGACGCCGGCCGGGCCGCCGACGCCGCGACCCGGCTCGGCTGGGCGGCCAGCGAGTCCGACTGGCGCCGCGCCGTGACCCGCGAGGACATCGACCTCGTGGACATCTGCACGCCCGGTGACTCCCACGCCGAGATCGCGGTGGCGGCGCTGGAGGCCGGCAAGCACGTGCTGTGCGAGAAGCCGTTGGCCAACACCGTGGCCGAGGCGGAGGAGATGGCGGCGGCCGCCGAGCGCGCGGCCGCGCACGGCGTACGCACGATGGTGGGGTTCACCTATCGCCGGGTGCCGGCAGTCGCCCTGGCCCGGCAGCTGGTCGCGGCGGGGCGGATCGGGGAGCTGCGGCACGTGCGTGCGCAGTACCTCCAGGACTGGATCGCCGACCCCGAGGCGCCGCTGACCTGGCGGCTGGACAAGGAGCGGGCCGGCTCGGGGGCGCTCGGCGACATCGGGGCGCACGTGATCGACCTGGCCCAGCACATCGCGGGCGACCGCATCCTCGAGGTCTCCGGCCAGCTCGACACCTTCGTCAAGGAGCGGCCGCTGCTCGCGGCCGGCGGGGTGGGGCTGTCCGGGACGGCGGCGGCCGAGCGGGGCCCGGTCACCGTGGACGACGCGGCCGCGTTCGTCGCCCGGTTCGCCGGTGGCGCCCTCGGGGTCTTCGAGGCGACCAGGTTCGCCACCGGCCGGAAGAACGCCATCCGGGTCGAGCTCAACGGGTCCCGCGGCAGCCTTGCCTTCGACTTCGAGGACATGAACGTGCTCACGTTCTACGACGCCGAGGAGCCCGCCGAGACCGCCGGCTTCCGGCGGATCCTGGTCACCGAGGCCGCGCACCCCTACGTGGCGGCCTGGTGGCCGCCCGGCCACGGCCTGGGCTACGAGCACGCCTTCACCCACCAGGTCGTCGACCTGGTCCGGGCCCTCGGGGCGGGCGTCGACCCCGACCCGACGTTCGCCGACGGCCTCCAGGTCCAGCGCGTGCTCGCCGCCGTGGAGACCAGCTCCGACACCCGGCGCTGGCAGGAGATCCCGGCCTAGCGCCGGGCAGGAAGGAACCACGATGCCCCGCCCGATCACGCTGTTCACCGGCCAGTGGGCCGACCTGCCCTTCGACGAGGTGGCCCGGCTCGCCTCCGAGTGGGGGTACGACGGCCTGGAGATCGCCTGCTGGGGCGACCACCTCGACCCGTGGCTCGCCGCCGAGGACGACGGCTACGTGCGCGCGAAGCTCGACGTCCTGGAGAAGTACGGCCTGCGGGTCTTCGCGATCTCCAACCACCTCAAGGGCCAGGCGGTCTGCGACGACCCGATCGACGCCCGCCACCAGGCGATGCTGCCGGCCCGGATCTGGGGCGACGGCGACGCCGAGGGGGTGCGCCAGCGGGCGGCGGAGGAGATGCGGATGACGGCGCGGGCCGCGCAGCGGCTCGGGGTGGACACGGTCGTGGGGTTCACCGGCTCCTCGATCTGGAAGTACGTCGCGATGTTCCCGCCGGCGACCGAGGAGATGGTGGCCGCCGGGTACCGCGACTTCGCCGACCGGTGGCACCCGATCCTCGACGTCTTCGACGAGTGCGGCGTCCGGTTCGCCCACGAGGTGCACCCTTCGGAGATCGCCTACGACTACTGGACCACCCACGCGGCGATGGAGGCGATCGGGCACCGCCCGGCGTTCGGGCTGAACTGGGACCCCAGCCACTTCGTCTGGCAGGACCTGGACCCGGTCGGCTTCCTGTGGGACTTCCGGGACCGGATCTACCACGTCGACTGCAAGGACGCGAAGCGCCAGACCGGCAACGGCCGCAACGGGCGGCTGGGCTCGCACCTGCCGTGGGCCGATCCGCGCCGGGGCTGGGACTTCGTCTCCACCGGCCACGGCGACGTGCCCTGGGAGCAGTGCTTCCGGATGCTGAACACGATCGGCTACGCCGGCCCGATCTCCGTGGAGTGGGAGGACGCCGGCATGGACCGGCTGGTCGGCGCCCCCGAGGCGCTCGCGCTGGTGCGCCGCCTCGCCTTCGACGCCCCCGCGGCGGCCTTCGACGCGGCGTTCGCCACCGACGACTGACCCACCGCCCGGGCCGCCCGGCCCGGGGGACCACTGCGGGAAGGACGAGGATCATGTGCTTCGGTCACGACGGCGAGGGCGCGCTGCGCCGGTCACTGGAGGAGAAGGGCGCGAGCCGGCGGACGCTGTTCCGCGGGGCGGCGCTGGGAGCGGCGGGCGTGGCAGCGGTCGGGTCGGGGCTGGTGCAGCCGGCCGCCGCCGGCGACCGGCACCCCGGACCGGACCGGCACGGCCAGCACGGGCGGCGCCGCGGCGTACCCCACGACCGGGTCAGCATCCAGCTCTACACGCTGCGCGCCGCCCTCGGCGGGGACCCGGGCTTCGACGTGGTGCTGGAGCGGCTCGCCCAGTACGGCTACGAGCGGGTGGAGCTGGCCGGCTACTACGGCCGCACGGCCGCCGCGCTGCGGGACTTCCTCGACGGGCTCGGGATCCGGGCGACGTCGAGCCACGACGGCATCAGCGCGGACCGCACCGCGCTGCGGACCAAGCTGGAGAACGCCGTGACGCTCGGGCAGCGCTACGTCGTCGTGCCCTACCTCGCGTCGAGCAGCCTGGCCGACTGGCAGCGCTGGGCCGACCAGATGAACGCGGAGGCGCAGCTGGCCAGGCGGTACGGCCTGCGCTACGGCTACCACAACCACGCCCACGAGTTCACGACCGACCTGGGCGGCGGCGTGACGCCGTGGGAGGTGCTCACCGAGCGGCTCGACCCGCGCCTGGTCCACCTCGAGGTCGACCTGTACTGGGCCTACACCGGCGGCGTCGGGGTGGGGGCGGCGGACCCGGACCGGTTCGCGATCGACGTGGTCCGGCAGGCCCCGCAGCGGGTGCTCCAGTTCCACGTCAAGGACCGCGACGCCGCGACCGGCGACATGGCCGACCTCGGGACCGGGGTCATCGACTTCCCGCGGATCTTCGGGGCGCACCGGGTCGAGGAGTACATCGTCGAGAACGACACCCCCGACGTCACGCCGCTCACCAGCGCCGCCGTCGGGCACCTCTACCTCGACCACGTGCGCTGGTGATCACTCCCCTGTGAGTCCGGGCGGCCGGCGGGGGGTGGTCACGGTTAGGGTTCTGCGGTGCCTGAGACCCCCCGTGTGACCGAGCTGCTCGCCACCGCGGTCTCCGCGCTGGGCGGCCAGGAGCGGGCCGGCCAGGTCCAGATGGCCCAGGAGGTCGCGGCGGCGATGGCCGACGAGCGGCACCTGCTGGTCCAGGCCGGCACCGGCACCGGCAAGTCCCTGGGCTACCTCGTCCCGAGCCTGCTGCACGGGGAGCGGGTCGTCGTCGCGACGGCCACGCTCGCCCTGCAGCACCAGCTGGTCGAGCGCGACCTGCCCCGGCTCACCGAGGCGCTAGCCGGGCACCGCGGCGTCGACACGTCGTACGCCGTGCTCAAGGGCCGCTCCAACTACGCCTGCCTGCACCGCGTCCGCGAGGGCGTCCCCGACGACCAGGGCGCGCTGGTGCAGATGCCCGAGGGCTCGATGGGCGCGAAGATCCTCGAGCTGCGCGCCTGGGCGGAGAAGGAGGCCGAGGACGCCGGCAGCGGCGAGCGCGACAACGCGCCGCGCCACACCGACCGGGAGTGGCGCCAGGTCAGCGTCAACCACCGCGAGTGCCTCGGCGCGGCCAAGTGCCCCTTCGGCCAGGAGTGCTTCGCCGAGCTGGCCAAGGAGAAGGCGCACCGCTCGCACCTGGTCGTCACCAACCACTCGCTGCTGGCCATCGACGCCATCGAGGGCGTGCCGATGATCCCCGACTACGACGTCGTGGTCATCGACGAGGCCCACGAGCTGACCGCCCGGGTCACCCAGGCCGCCACCGACGAGCTGTGGGCAGCGGAGGTCGAGCGGGCCGCGCGGCGCTCCCAGCGCCACGTCGACGGCAGCGAGGCCGACGACCTCGCCGACGCCGCGGACGCCCTGCGCGCCGCGGTCGCCGAGGGGCGCCCGGGTCGGTTCGAGACCATCCCGGCCGATCTCCACGACGCGCTGGTGCTGGTCCGCGACGCCGCGCGCGCCTGCATCTCGGCGTACCCCAAGGGCGACAAGGACGGCGACCCCGACCCCGGCCGCACCCAGGCCCGCGGCTCCGTGCAGGAGGTCTTCACGACCGCCGAGCGGATGGCGGCCGCCTCCGAGCACGACGTGCTGTGGCTCAACGAGGGCACCGAGCGGATGCCGCCGCGGCTGTGTGTGGCGCCGCTGCAGGTGTGGGGGCAGATGCGCGACAAGCTGCTCACCGAGAAGACAGTCGTGTTCACCTCCGCGACCCTGATGCTCGGCGGCGACTTCAGCTCGGTCGCCACGAGCGTGGGTCTGAAGCCGTCCGAGCGGGTCCTCGACGGCGGCACCCCGAGCGGGGAGGGCCTGCACTGGCGGGGCATCGACGTCGGATCGCCGTTCGACTACGGCCAGCAGGGCATCCTCTACGTCGCCCGGCACCTGCCGCCGCCGGGTCGCGACGGTCTCGGTGCGGCCCAGCTCGACGAGATCGCCGAGCTCATCGACGCCGCCGACGGCCGGACCCTGGGGCTGTTCTCCTCCCGCCGGGCGGCCGAGGCTGCCGCTGAGGCGATCCGCGAGCGGCTGCCGCACCTGACCACGCTCGCGCAGGGCGACGCCCAGCTGCCCGAGCTGGCCCGGCAGTTCGTGGAGGACCCGCACACCTGCCTGTTCGGCACGCTCTCGCTGTGGCAGGGGCTCGACGTCCCCGGCGACACCTGCCAGCTCGTGCTCATCGACCGGATCCCGTTCCCGCGCCCCGACGACCCGCTGATGTCGGCGCGCCAGAAGGCCGCCGACAAGGCCGGCGGCAACGGCTTCATGCAGGTCGCCGCCACTCACGCGGCCCTGCTGATGGCGCAGGGCGCCGGCCGCCTGATCCGCACCACCACCGACCGCGGGGTCGTGGCGGTGCTCGACCCGCGCCTGGCCACCGCCCGGTACGGCGGCTTCCTCAAGGCCAGCCTGCCGACGATGTGGACCACCAGCGACCCGGCGATCGTGCGCCAGGCGCTGCAGCGCCTGAGCGCGACCGCGAAGACGGGCTGAGCCGCACGCACGAGCGCCCCCGCCCGGCCGGAGCCGGAACGGGGGCGCGTTAGGTGCGCGAGGGTCAGAGGCTGCGCAGCACCGCGGTGACCTTGCCGAGGATGGTCGCGTGGGTGCCGTCGATCGGCTGGTACGCCTCGTTGTGGGGGAGCAGCCAGACCTGGCCGTCCTTGCGCTGGAAGGTCTTCACGGTGGCCTCGCCGTCGATCATCGCGGCCACGATCTCGCCGTTCTCGCAGGTGGGCTGCTGGCGGATCACGACGTAGTCGCCGTTGCAGATGGCCGCGTCGACCATCGAGTCGCCGGAGACCTCGAGCAGGAAGAGCTGGCCGTCGCCGACGAGCTGGCGGGGCAGCGGGAAGACGTCCTCGACCCGCTCCTCGGCCAGGATCGGGCCGCCGGCGGCGATCCGGCCCACGACGGGGACGTAGGTGGCCTCCGGCCGGGTGTCGCCGACGCCGGTCTCGTCCACGCCGCTGTCGTCGGCCGAGGACATCGCCCGGCGCGCCGCCATCACCTCGGGGAGGAAGACCTCGAGGGCGCGGGGACGGTTCGGGTCGCGCTTGAGGTAGCCCTTCTCCTCGAGCACCTTCAGCTGGTGGGCCACGCTGGAGGAGCTGGTCAGGCCCACGGCGTTGCCGATCTCGCGCATGCTCGGCGGATAGCCGCGCTTCTCGATGCAGTCCTTGATGTGGGCCAGCACCCGCTGCTGGCGCGGAGTCAGGCCGGTGGCGTCGGCGGGCCCGTCGGGGAGCTCGGCGACCGTGTCGCTCTTCTTCCTGGTCATGTGTGCCTTCCCGCAGTGCGTGCCGCGCCCGGGCCACCCGGGTGCGTGTGCCCACGCTAGCCCCGGAGGGCCGCGGGTTCAAACATCTGTTCGAACCGCGTGTCGCGGCCACCCCCCTGCAGCGCGACCCGGCACGCGACGCGCGTGGCCGGGTCCGAACGGCGAAAGCGTCGCCACCGACCGTCCGACCCAAGCGCCGCCCCCAGGACGGTCAGTGACGAAGATGGTCGCGCAGCCGACGGGCGACCCGAGCCATGGTCGCCTCGGCGACGTGCTGGATCCCCGCGGAGACCCGGGAGGCCGTCAGTGCCGCCACGGCGTAGCGGTCGCCGTCGGCGTGCTCGACCACGCCGATCTCATGGCGGTGGTTGAGCAGCGTCCCGGTCTTCGACGACCAGGTGGTCGCGTCGGAAGCGAAGTCGGGCCAGAGTCGCTGTCGCGCCACGACGTGCTGCCCCATGAGCTCGCGGACTCGCGCGGAGACCTCAGGGACGACGGGGCCCGGCGTGGTCCACAGCACCTCGAGCAGGTCGACGCAGGCACGAGCAGTGCCGGAATTGGCGCGGGCGCTGTCCAGCTGGCGCACGCGGTGGCCGCCGCTCGGCGTTCCGCCGTGCGCTGCCAGCGTCTGCGCGAGCTGCGGTGTCTGCACCAAGGCCTCGGCAGGCGTCTCGGTGAGGTCGGAGAGTCGATGACGCAGGGTCAGGTCCGTGATCCCTAGCCCACGGACGTAGTGCGTCACGTGCGCGGGACTCACCAGGTCGAAGAGTGCATCAGCGGCCACGTTGTCGCTCAGGCACGTGCTGAGGTAGACGACGTCTGCGAGCGCGATGGTGGCCGGAAACCGGAACCGGGTGAGCCCCGCCGGTCCGATCTCGCGACTTCCTCGCCCAGCCAGGCGCAGCTGCCTTCCCTCACTCAGCTCGCCCGAGGCAACCCGGTCGAGCACGGCTGCGGCCAACGGCACCTTGACCAACGACGCGAGCGGCACCACGGCGTCGGGATCGATCCCGATCTCCTCCCCGGAGTCGAGATCGCGCACCAGGAACCAGCCGGTGAGGCCGGCGGCGTCCAATTCGGCCCTGAGATCGCGCAGCAGCCGTACGGTGCCCGAGGTCATGGTCGCCCCCCGGGCTGGCTCCCTAGGCCGACGCCCAGCGCTGCAGCGAGCTGGGTGCCGATCGCAGCGCGCAGTCGGGCGGAGTCGCTGGCCATCGCACAGGTCAAGGCATATCCCCGCGTCAGAGGGGGATGCGCCAGTGGCGACCAGGCCAGGTCAAGGCGCCGCGCTTCGTGCTCGGACAGCACGACCAGATCCGTGGAGGCGAGGACGCTCGCCAGCGCAGCTGCCAATGACGTCGTCACCGAGATCTGAGCGACACCGAGCCCGGCGGACTCCGCAGCCGCGAAGAGGGGGTCGCGCAGGTGGGGCACGTCGTCCTCGGGCAGCAGGTGGACGTGCGCAGCCTCGCTGGCCGGGCTCCGGCCGGAGGGTCGTAGCTGGTCGAGGTGGACGCGACCCGGACGGGGAAGGGCGCCGGCCAGTCCGAGCGTCACCGTCCAGTCGCCGTCCGCGCCCGGGACTGCCGCCACCTGGGCCTCCACGCGCCCGCGGGTCAGCAGATCGGCCCGCACCCGCGGCTCGGCCTCGGTGAGCACCAGCTGCATTCCCGCGTCCCTGCTGGCGAGCTCGACAGCGGCCAGCTCTCGTACGTCGCACCCGGTGGGCACGGCCAGGTGGAGTGACCGCAGGCCAGCCTCCTCGACCTCGAGCAGGAGCGTCTCGGAGGCGCGGACCACCTGCCGAGCGGGTTCGAGCACGCGGTGGCCCGCGAGCGTCAGCGCTGGCGACCGGCCCGACCGGTCGAGGAGAGAGACCCCGAGGTGGCGCTCCAGTGCTGCGATGCGGCGGCTCGCCCCGGGCTGGGACATTCCGACGGCAGCTGCCCCCCGGGTGAAGCTGCCTCGCTCCGCAACGCTCACGAACGCCTCGCAGGCTGCCACCAGGTTCATGGGACCCAGTATGCGCAAACCGCATCGGAATGCACCTGTGAGGCTTGGACAGCATGAGGAGGGGATCGGACTGTGGACCCGTGGACAACGAACACGAGGCAGCGTCCGTGGCGAGCGCGGCGGTTCGCTCCAGCTACGCGAGCCGGCCGGTCCTGAGCTTCGTGGCCGCGTCGGCAACCATCGGGGTGCTCGTCGCTGCGATGGCGCTACCGGTCGCCTGGATCGGGGCCGGGATCGCGCGCGACGTGACGAGCTCAGCAGACGTCGTCCCCGAGGAGATGGAACTGCTGCCGCTTCCGCAGCGCTCGACGGTGCTGGACGCCGACGGCAACGTGCTCGCCCACCTCTTCGAGGAGAACCGGGTCATCGTCCCTCTCGACAAGGTGTCCAGGACCTTCGTCGAGGCACTTCTGGCAGTGGAGGACTCACGCTTCTACGAGCACGGGGGCATCGACCTGCCGGGCACGACGCGCGCCCTGCTCGCCAACGTGGGCTCGGGTTCGATGGTCCAGGGTGGCTCGAGCCTGACCCAACAGCTGGTGAAGCTGACGCTGGTCACGCAGGCTCGCAACGACGCGGAGCGACGCAGCGCGACGGAGCAGTCGGTGACCCGTAAGCTCCGGGAGCTCCGGTTGGCGATCGCGCTGGAGCGGGACCACACCAAGGACTGGATCCTCGAGCGCTACGTCAACACCGCGTACTTCGGGGCAGGCGCCTACGGCATCCAGGCGGCGGCGGAGCGCTACTTCGGCACCGACGCCGCGGATCTCGACCTGCCGCAGTCGGCGCTGCTGGCCGGGCTCGTTCAGAGCCCCTCGGCCTACGACCCCACCGAGAACGCGCGACGGGCTCGCGAGCGGCGGGCGACGGTCCTGCGGCGGATGGCCGGACTGGGGCTGGTCAGTGAGCGCCGGGCACGACGCGTGTCACGCACCGACCTGGGCCTCACCGTGACCCCGGTGCGTAACGGCTGCCTGGCGGGCGAGGCCCCCTTCCTCTGCGACTATGCAGTGCAGTACCTCCTCCAGGATCCTGCGCTCGGGGCCACGCGACAGGCGCGCGAACGCCTGCTCCGTCAGGGCGGGTTGACCATCCGGACGACCTTCGACCGGCGGCACCAGCGCGCCGCCGAGCAGGCTGTGGCCGACCGGACGGACCCCACCGACGCGGCGATCGGCGCGGTCGCCATGATCGTGCCCGGTTCGGGCGACGTGCTCGCCTTGGCCCAGTCTCGACCCATGGGCGGCGACACCGCGAACGGTGAGACCTTCGTCAACCATGGGGTCCCGCCGGAGTACGGAGGCTCCCAGGGCTTCCAGGCCGGATCGACGTTCAAGACCTTCGTCCTGGCCGCGGCCATCGAGCAGGGCATCGGCCTGGACACGACCTACGCGACGCCCAACACGATGTCGTTCGACCAGGCCGACTACGCCAACTGCGCGGGGGCGCCGCCGTATGCCGGCGAGTTCACCGTCGGCAACAACGCGGCCCCCTCCGACGGGTCCGAGAACCTGTACTCCGGTACGCGCCTGTCGATCAACACCTTCTACCTGCGGCTGGCGCAGCAGACCGGTATCTGCGAGCCGTACAACCTGGCCCGTGACCTCGGCGTCCGCCTGACGGCTCCGGAGGGAGCCGACGGCGTGCAGCCCGAGCGCGTCCCGATCTTCCCGCTCGGGGTGGCCGACGTCAGCCCTGTGGAGATGGCCGAGGCCTACGCGACCTTTGCGGCCCGCGGGCTCCATTGCGATGCGCGACCAGTCGCTGAGGTCCGGGGTCCCGGGGATGCCGTGCTCGGCAGCTACGCGCCCCGCTGTGAGCAGGCCGTCGCGCCGACCACTGCCGACGCCGTCAACGACGTGCTGCGCGGCGTCCTGGAGCAGGGCGGGTTCGCCTCGGCCGCCGCCCTGGACAAGCCGGCGGCCGGGAAGACCGGCAACAACGAGGGCCTGTCTGTCTGGTTCGTCGGACACACGCCGGCGCTGGCCACCGCAGCGGTGATCGCCGGGGTCGGCTCCGAGGGCGCTCCCGCGCTGCTCCAGGGCTCCGTCGTGGGCGGCACCGTCATCGGCGTCCCGTCCGCCTCCGCTTACGCGGCACCGTTGTGGGGCGATGCGATGCGCGGGGTTCAGCACCTGCTTCCGGACGAGGACTTCGTCTACCCGGCCACCGTGCCGGGCGCCGGTGCGGAGTGAACCCGCGGTGGCGAGCAAGGCGGTGGCGCCTCGACGAGCCGCGACACGCTCGAACACGTGTTCGCCGAGGTCCTTGCTTTGTTCGAACACCTGCTCTAGCGTCGCACACGTGTTCGATCGAACGTCTGATCGAGCGGCTCATCGGCTGACCTGAACAGGACTGTCGGTGCTCGCCGATAGACATCTGGTCGTCCGGCCACCATCTCCCCAGGAGGCAGTCATGAGCACCATGAGCCACTCGCTCGTCCGTCCGGCCGTCCGGCCCGCTGTCGCGCAGCCCCGCGCCGTTCGCTCCGGCGCCGCCGGCGTCCGGCTGACGCGCCGCGGTCGAGCCGTGGTGCTGCTGGCGGCCGTCGTGGTCATGCTGGCCGTCGTGGTGTTCTGGTCCGCCGGCTCCGTGGCCTCGCCCGAGTCCGGGGCGGCCGAGGCGACCACTGTCGTCACCGTCGGCACCGGTCAGACCCTGTGGGGGATCGCCGCCGACCTCGCGGCCGACGGCGACGTCCGCTCCACGATGCGCGAGATCGAGCGGCTCAACGCGCTCGAGTCCTCGATGCTCGTCGCCGGGCAGCGGCTCCGGGTGCCGCAGGGCTGAGCGCCCATCCAGACGTCGTCGGCCGACTCGACCCCGGCCGGCGATCCGGGGAAGACAGGGGGCGGGGCCATCGGCCCCGCCCCCTGCGCCGTCTCCGCCGGACGATGCAGGGGATCAGCGCGCGGCGCGCCGTCCCCCGGGGGGACGGGGGATCGTGACCGTGGGCGGCTCGTCCGTCGGGGCGGCGGCCGGTGCCGGCTCCGGGGTGCTGGTCACCCCGAGCGCTCGCAGCAGGCGGGCGATCAGCATCAGCCCCGCGAACAGGCAGGCGACGGCGCCAGCCGAGGCGAGCGCGAGGAACCACCAGGACCGGCTGTCCCCGCCGCGCGCGCTGGACCCGAAGTCGACGGCGGCGTACACCAGGTAGCCCCACGCGACGACCAGGAGGGTGACGCCGGCGGCGAGCCCCACCAGGATCGGCGCGGTGGTCGGCGGCCTGCGCCGCGCCCGTCGGGACCCCGCTCGCTTGCCCTTGCTCGCCACGCGCTCATTGTGGCCGATCCGCCAAGGCTGTGCGGGCTGGACCCGCCCATCCGTCCGGGCTTGTCCCGACCGGCAGGCTGTGGACATGGAGGTGCTCCCCGACATCGTCGCCCCGGACCCCGTGATCGTCTTCTGCGGCCTGGCCGGCGCCGAGAGTACGACGCTGCGCGACCACTACTACGCCAGTCCCGGCAACAGCTTCTGGCAGTCGCTGCACCTCTCGGGACTCTCCCCGCGCCAGCTGCGGCCCGAGGAGGAGGGCGAAGTCGTCGGGCTCGGGCTCGGGCTCACCGACCTGGTCGGGCACTGGGACCCGCGCTGGGTGGAGATCGACGAGCTCGTCGCCAAGGTCGAGAAGTGGCGCCCGGAGTGGCTGGCCTTCACCTCCAAGGGCGTCGCCCACGAGGCCGCGCGCGCCCTCGGCGTACGCCGGCCGGGGCTGGGGCCGGCGGACTGGTACCTGGGGGAGTCGCAGGTCTTCGTGCTGCCCGGGACCAGCGGCGCCAACCAGCGCAAGGACTACGACGGACGCCCCAACCGGCTCTCCTGGTGGCGCGATCTGGCAGCCCTCGCGGGGCGTTGACCTGCGCGTTTCCGGCGACACGCCGACCTGGTCTGGTCGTACTTGCGCCCTCGGTGGTGCGCGCGTACGGTTACCCCAACATCTAGTACTTACACACGTGTAGTTATCCACATCTAGTGCACAGCTAGCCGCGGACTACTCACAGGCAAGTGCGTGTTCTACACAGTGTTCTGCACAGCGAAGCCCGCGTTATCCACAGGTCCAGGCACCCCTCGTCGGGTGTTCTCGGCGCGCCCGAGAGGAGGCACCCGATGCACTGTCCGTACTGCCGCAACACCGACACCCGGGTGCTCGACTCCCGGGTCGCCGACGACGGCGGCTCGATCCGCCGGCGGCGTACCTGCTCGGCCTGCGCCAAGCGCTTCACGACCGTGGAGCTGATGCAGCTCAGCGTGCTGAAGCGCTCCGGCGCCACCGAGCCGTTCGCGCGGGAGAAGGCCATCGCCGGCGTCCGCAAGGCCTGCAAGGGCCGACCGGTGAGCGAGGACCAGCTGGCCTGCCTGGGCCAGGACGTCGAGGACACCCTGCGGCTCTCCGGGGCCGCGGAGATCCCGGCCCACGAGGTCGGCCTCGCGATCCTCGGCCCGCTGCGCGCCCTCGACGAGGTCGCCTACCTGCGCTTCGCCAGCGTCTACCGCGCCTTCGAGTCGGTCGACGACTTCGAGTCCGAGATCGCGATGCTCCGGGCCGACCGGATGCCACCCCAGCCCGTCGCCACGGGCTGACCCCAGACCGCCCGGCACGTAGTGGGGAAGCTGCGTGCCGGGCGCACCACCTCTTCCCCCACCGGATGTCGGTGGTCGGCGAGACCATCAGTCGAAGCAGTGAGTACCAAGCCAGCAGTGAAACCAGCAGCAACAGCGACAGAGGAGACGGCATGACCGAGACGGTGAGCGGCACGACCACGGGAGACAGCAGCGCCCGCGGCCGGGGCCTGAAGATCGAGCGGGTCTTCAGCACCGCTGGTGTGCACCCGTACGACGAGATCACCTGGGAGCGCCGCGACGTCGTCCAGACCAACTGGAAGACCGGCGAGGCCGTCTTCGAGCAGCGTGGCGTGGAGTACCCCGACTTCTGGTCGGTGAACGCCTCCACGATCGTCACGACCAAGTACTTCCGCGGCGCCGTCGGCTCCGACGCCCGCGAGTGGAGCCTCAAGCAGCTCATCGACCGGGTCGTGAAGACCTACACCAAGGCCGGCACCGAGCACGGCTACTTCAGCTCCGACGCCGACGCCGAGATCTTCGAGCACGAGCTGACCTGGCTGCTGGCGCACCAGTACTTCTCCTTCAACAGCCCCGTGTGGTTCAACGTCGGGACCCCGTCGCCGCAGCAGGTCTCGGCCTGCTTCATCCTCTCGGTCGACGACTCGATGGACTCGATCCTGAACTGGTACAAGGAGGAGGGCTTCATCTTCAAGGGCGGCTCCGGCGCCGGCCTGAACCTCTCCCGGATCCGCTCCTCCAAGGAGCTGCTCTCCTCGGGCGGCACCGCCTCGGGCCCGGTCTCCTTCATGCGCGGCGCGGACGCCTCCGCCGGCACCATCAAGTCCGGCGGCGCCACCCGGCGCGCGGCGAAGATGGTCGTGCTCGACGTCGACCACCCCGACATCGAGGAGTTCGTGCAGACCAAGGCGCGCGAGGAGGACAAGATCCGCGCGCTGCGTGACGCCGGGTTCGACATGGACCTCGGCGGCGCCGACATCACCTCGGTGCAGTACCAGAACGCCAACAACTCCGTGCGGGTCTCCGACGAGTTCATGCGCGCGGTCGAGGACGGCACCGACTTCGGCCTGCGGGCCCGCAAGACCGGCGAGGTCATCGAGACCGTCGACGCCCGCGACCTGTTCCGCAAGATCGCGACCGCCGCGTGGGAGTGCGCCGACCCGGGCCTGCAGTACGACGACACGATCAACGACTGGCACACCAACCCCGAGACCGGCCGGATCACCGCGTCGAACCCGTGCTCGGAGTACATGTCGCTGGACAACTCCTCGTGCAACCTGGCGTCGCTGAACCTGATGAAGTTCCTCAAGGACGATGACACCTTCGACGGCGAGCTGTTCGCGAAGGCCGTCGAGGTCATCATCACCGCGATGGACATCTCGATCTGCTTCGCGGACTTCCCGACCGAGGCGATCGGCCAGACCACCGTCGACTACCGCCAGCTCGGCATCGGCTACGCCAACCTCGGCGCGCTGCTGATGGCCATGGGCCTGGGCTACGACTCCGAGGGCGGGCGCGCGATGGCCGCCACCATCACCTCGCTGATGACCGGCACCTCCTACAAGCGCTCCGCCGAGCTCGCCGCGATCGTGGGCCCGTACGCCGGCTACGCCCGCAACGCCGACGCCCACAAGCGGGTGATGCGCAAGCACCAGGCCGCCAACGACACCGTGCGCCCGATGCACGTGGCCGACGGCCAGGTCCACAAGCTGGCCACGAAGGCCTGGGCCGACGTGATCAAGCTCGGCGAGACCAACGGCTTCCGCAACGCGCAGGCCTCGGTGCTCGCGCCCACCGGCACCATCGGCTTCATGATGGACTGCGACACCACCGGCATCGAGCCCGACTTCTCGCTGGTGAAGTTCAAGAAGCTCGTCGGCGGCGGCTCGATGCAGATCGTCAACCAGACGGTCCCGCGGGCGCTGCGCAAGCTCGGCTACCAGCCCGAGCAGATCGAGGCGATCGTCGCCCACATCGCCGAGCACGGCCACGTCATCGACGCGCCCAGCCTGAAGACCGAGCACTACGAGGTCTTCGACTGCGCGATGGGCGCCCGGGCGCTCAAGCCGATGGGCCACGTGCGGATGATGGCGGCGGCCCAGCCGTTCCTCTCCGGCGCGATCTCCAAGACCGTCAACCTGCCGGAGACCGCGAGCGTCGAGGAGATCGAGGAGGTCTACCTGCAGTCCTGGAAGCTCGGGCTGAAGGCGACCGCGATCTACCGCGACAACTGCAAGGTCGGCCAGCCGATGTCCTCGGGCAAGGGCGAGAACAAGGGCACCGACTCCAACCGGACCGAGGAGGCCGCCCCGGCCAAGGTCGTGGAGAAGGTCGTCTACGCCCCGACCCGCAAGCGGCTGCCGAAGTCGCGGGTCTCGCGGACCACGTCGTTCACCGTCGGCGGTGCCGAGGGCTACCTGACCTCCGGCGCCCACGACGACGGCTCGCTCGGCGAGGTCTTCCTCAAGCTCGGCAAGCAGGGCTCGACCCTGGCCGGCGTGATGGACGCGTTCTCGATCGCGGTCAGCATCGGCATGCAGTACGGCGTCCCGCTGGAGACGTACGTCTCGAAGTTCACCAACCTGCGCTTCGAGCCGGCCGGCCTCACCGACGACCCGGACGTCCGGATGGCGCAGTCGCTGATGGACTACGTCTGGCGCCGACTGGCCCTGGACTACCTGCCGTTCGAGGCCCGCGAGGCGATGGGGATCTTCTCCGCCGAGGAGCGCCAGCGCTACCTCGAGACCGGCTCCTACGAGCCGGTCGTCGAGACCGGCTCGGCCGCCGAGCTGATCGAGGAGGACCTGACGCTCGACGTGCGCGAGGGCCTGGAGACCTCCGCGGTCGTCGATGTCGAGACCAAGGACACCCACGGCGCCGAGGCCCGCGAGGTCCCGGCCAAGCCGGTGAAGGAGGCGCACACCTCCGCCGAGCTGATGGAGAAGATCACCGGCACCGCTGTCGACTCCCCGCTCTGCTTCACCTGCGGCACCAAGATGCGCCCCGCCGGCTCCTGCTACGTGTGCGAGGGCTGCGGAAGCACCAGCGGCTGCAGCTGATGTCCTAGGCCGTCGGCACGTTGCACGGCCGTGAGGGCCCCGAGATCCCGCAAGGAGTCTCGGGGCCCTCGCTGGTTCTCCGGGTCGAGACTCGACCGAGGACGGTCGGCGGATCGTCGGTCAGCGCCGAGCAGTCGGCTCGACGTGGACGGCGACCGGATAGGCGGGTCGACCGGCCCACACCTGCGCGATCACGTCGCGGTCGATGCTGTGGGCGAAGCGCCGCAGCGGCAGTCCGGCGTCCCGGGCCTGGCGCTCGATCCGGGTGTCCCAGCCGATGACCGCCAGCGGTCGTCCGTCGTGGCCGACGGCCCACGTCTCCACCGCGGGATGCTGGTTGACGAGGTCGGGCTTCCACGGGATCTGCGCCAGGGAACTGATCGAGTCCGTCGGGATCCTGGCGAGGACCCGGCCCCGCCGCCGCACTTCGAGCGATCCGTCGTTGAGGACCGCCCGGGCGGGCAGGAGGTTGGTCACGGACCATCCGGCGGGAGCCGCGGGGACGCTGTCGACGTCGTCTCCGTGGAGGAAGTTCGTCAGCCTGGTGGCGGTCTCGAAGCCGTTTCGGGGCGGACCGCCGGCCGCCGCGTCCGCCCCGACCGGCTGCCAGTGACCGCGGAGCTCGGCGCGCAGCACCTTCTCGACCTCGTCGAGGTCGTCGGCGAGTCCCGGCCGCCTGGCGAACAGGAACCAGCCGGCCAGCATCAGGATCGCTCCCATCAGGAGTGCCGGGATGCCGTCCCGTGGGGTGAGGCAGACGAGCAGGACGCCGCCGCCGATGAGGAGGTAGCCGATGCCGAGCGCCGCCGTCCGCACGGTGACCCGGACCTGATCGCCCTCCGTCAGGGTCGCCGTCCCGATCGTCGCCACCATGGCGCTGCCGAAGAGCACCGACCCGACGTACTCCCGGACGACGAACGTCGAGGTGTTCTTGCGTCGGAACGTGCGGTTCCGACCCAGGGGCCACGGCTTCTCGGCGTCGGTCTTGTTGTCGAACGCCCGAAGTCTGGCGGCCTCGCCGGGCGGGAGGGTGACGAGGTACTCGCGCTTCACGCGACCACCGAGCCGGGAGTCTGCAAGGGCCTCAGTCCTTCTGCTGACCTTCTGCTGGCGGGCGCCTCGGGGAGCTAGGAAGGCCGAGGCGCGCCCAGTGTGCCCGACCTCACCCGGTGTCGGTGCCGTGGCTCACCGGGTGATGATGTCGCCATGACCTTCGACGTCGACCGCATCCGCAAGGACTTCCCGGCCCTCGACGAGGGCGTGGCCTACTTCGACGGCCCCGGTGGCACCCAGGTCCCGCGCCAGGTCGCCGAGGCGGTCGCGGCCACGCTCACCGCCGGCATCTCCAATCGCGGCGCGGTCACCGCCGCCGAGCGCCGCGCCGACGAGGTCGTGCTCGGTGCGCGGCGCGCCGTCGCCGACCTGCTGGGGTGCGACCCGGGCGGCGTGGTGTTCGCGCGGTCGATGACCCAGGCGACGTACGACGTCTCGCGGGCGCTGGCCAAGGACTGGGGGCCGGGGGACGAGGTCGTCGTGACCCGGCTCGACCACGACTCCAACATCCGGCCGTGGGTGCAGGCCGCCGAGCGGGCCGGCGCCACGGTGCGCTGGGTCGGGTTCGACCGGGAGACCGGCGAGCTCGACGACGTGCGCGCGGAGCTGTCCGGGCGCACCCGCCTGGTCGCCGTCACCGGCGCCTCCAACGTGCTCGGCACCCGGCCGGACCTGCCGGCGATCGCCGACGCGGTGCACGACGCGGGAGCCCTGCTCTACGTCGACGGCGTGCACCTGACGCCGCACGCCCCGGTCGACGTCGCGGCGCTGGGGGCGGACTTCTACGCGTGCTCGCCGTACAAGTTCCTCGGGCCGCACCACGGGGTCGTCGTCGCGGCGCCGGAGCGGTGGGAGCGGCTGCGGCCCGACAAGCTGCTGCCCTCGAGCGACGCGGTGCCCGAGCGGTTCGAGCTCGGCACGCTGCCCTACGAGCTGCTGGCCGGCACCACCGCGGCGATCGACTACCTCGCCGGGCTCGCCTCGCAGGCCACCGACCGGCGCACCCGGGTGCTGGAGTCGATGCGGGCCCTCGAGGAGCACGAGGACCGGCTGCTCGGGCGGCTGCTGGCCGGCCTGCGGGCCATCGACGGAATCACGCTGAACAGCGACCCGGTGCGGCGGACGCCGACGGTGTTCTTCTCCCTGGCCGGCCGGGAGAACCGCGAGGTCCAGGAGCACCTGGCCGCCGCCGGCGTGAACGCCCCGGCCAGCGGCTTCTACGCGATCGAGGCCTCCCGGTGGCTCGGGCTGGGCGACGCCGGAGCGGTGCGGGCCGGCCTGGCGCCGTACACCAACGTCGAGGACGTGGACCGGCTCGTCGCCGGGGTGGCCGAGCTGGCCAGCTGACTGTGGACGAGCCGGCCCGGTTGTCGGTCGACCGTGCCAGCCTCAAACCATGACGCAGGAGAACGTCAAGATCCGGGTGCGGTTCGTCGAGCTCGCCGACATGCCCGCGGGTGAGACGATGTGGGCTCTGCCGATGGGCGGTCACGAGGGCAGCGGGACCTTCGAGTTGCGCAACACATCGTTCTACGTGCCGCTCGCTGTGCGCGACGTGGTCCGTACCGAGTTGGACGGTCATGGCATCCCGCAGGTGACCGGCATCCTGTGCCCTGGCCCGTTCGTCATGTCCTGGGCGGCGTGCAGCCCCGGTCAGGACGCCGCGGCCATCGGTGACCGATGGCTGAACGAGGGCGCCAACTGGTCCGAGGGTGCGCACGGGATGCTCTCGACGGTCTGGAACGAAGGCGTCAGCCCGGAGCAGGTCCGCGGGGTGCTGAACGAGGACCTGCGCCGCGGTCGTCTGAGCCTAGTGCGCGTCATCCCTCCGCACGAGCGCGTCGGCAGTGCGCAGGACCGGATCGACTTCCGGCTCGACCGGGAGCCCAGGCCCAGCGTGACGACGTCCTACTGGGCCGCCGCCGACCCGTTCTGGCGAGCGCACGGTCTCGACCACCCGGACTTCCTCGCCTACGTCCAGGCGCTGGCGGGGGAGGACCAGGTGATCGCCACGGCTCTGGAGGCCGGCGATTACGAGGCCGTGCGTGCGGCGCTCGCCTTCCTCAACGACGGTCCGCTCTGGTAGGCGGAAGGGCGGCCGGGGGCGGCCCAGGCATGAGCGGCCCGCAACGGGGAACGTCTAGACATGGCCGAGCACGACTCCTCGTCCACCCGTCCGGTGCCACCGCAGACGGGGATCTTCCGACGAAAGCCGGTGCAGGCGCCGCCCGCCGAGGGTGGGCTGGAGCGCAGCATCGGGCTGTGGCAGCTCACCGCGATCGGGCTCGGCGCGATCATCGGGGCGGGGATCTTCGCGCTCGCCGGCACCGTCGCCAAGGAGGACGCCGGCCCGGCGGTGACCGTCTCGTTCCTCATCGCCGGCGTCGCGAGCGCCTGCGCCGCGCTGTCGTACGCCGAGTTCGGCGGCCTGATCCCGGCGGCCGGGTCGGCCTACACCTACGGGTACGCGGTGCTCGGCGAGGCGGTGGGCTGGTTCATCGGCTGGGACCTGCTGCTGGAGTACACGGCGATCGTCGCGGTGGTGGCGATCGGAGTCTCGCAGTACATCTCGTTCCTCGCCGAGTCGGTCGGGCTCGACCTGCCCGCGTGGATGCTCGGCGCGCCGGGCACGGGCGAGGGGCACCGCGTCGACCTGTTCGCGGTGCTGCTGTGCCTGGGCGTCGCGTGGCTGCTGAACCGCGGCATCAGGACCAGCACCCGGGTCGAGACCTGGCTGGTGGGCGTGAAGCTGCTGATCGTGCTGGCCGTCATCGTGGTCGGCGCCTTCTACATCGACGCCGACAACCTGACGCCGTACTTCCCGAACGGGCTGGGGGGTGCCGCCACCGGCGCCGCCATCGTCTTCTTCGCGGTTTTCGGGTACGACGCGATGAGCACCGCCGCGGAGGAGTCCAAGGACGCCGAGCGCAACCTGCCGAAGGCGGTGATCTTGTCGCTGGCCGTCGCGATGGTGCTCTACCTGCTGGCCGCCACCGTCCTCACCGGCATGGTGAACTACTCCGACCTCACCGGCGAGGCGGCGTTCAGTGAGGCCTTCAGCGCCGTCGGGCTCGGCGGCTTCTCCGAGATCGTGGCGATCGGCGCGATCGTCGGCATCATCACCGTGCTGTTCTCCTTCACCCTCGCCGCGTCGCGGGTCTGGTACGCGATCAGCCGCGACGGGCTGCTGCCCGGCTGGTTCGCTCGGACCAACGCCCACCACTCCCCGAGCCGGCCCACCTGGATCGTCGGCATCGTCGCGGCCGGCATCGCGGGGTTCGCCCAGATCGGGGAGGCCGCCGAGCTGACCAACATCGGCATCCTGCTCGCCTTCGTGGTCGTCTCTGCGGCGGTGATCGTGCTGCGCTACCGCTCCCCGGAGCTGCCGCGGACGTTCCGGGTCCCGCTGATGCCGCTCACCCCGCTGCTCGGGATCGCGTTCTCGCTGTGGCTGATCACCAAGCTCGACCCGGCCACGTGGCTGCGGTTCGGGGCCTGGTTCGTCCTGGGCGCGATCATCTACGGCGCCTACGGCTATCGGCACAGCAAGCTCGGCCGCGGCGAGGCGGTGCAGACGCCCGGCGGCTGAGCGCCCCGGCGGTCAGCGGGTCGCGTGGTAGCCCGCGCCGTGGGTGCCCTCGTCGGGGTCCGGGCCGTCGTCGTTCTCGAGCTCGGCGGCGATGGAGACCGTCAGGCCCCCGAACAGGAAGCCGATGATGGCGCCGGCCAGGGTCGTGGTGCTCATCGTGGCTCCTCAGTGGGTGTGCTGCGCGGAGTACTGGTGGGTCAGGGCGTGGCCCTTGCCGCGACCGATGAGGTACCGGTTGACGGGGAACGCCGCGACGAACGCGACCGCGAGGGCGATCATCATGCCGATCCAGAAGATCGGGTTGACCAGGCCGCTGTCCATCGCGCCGGGGATGAGCGCCATGACCAGGTTGTCGACCAGCTCCATCGTGGCGATCGAGATCGTGTCGGCGGCGAAGACCAGGCTCAGGGCGGCGGTGAACGACGCGCCGGCCCGCAGCAGCGGCAGGGTCGAGAGGGCGTAGCCGAACAGGAACGCCAGCCCGACGGCCAGCGCGATCGTCGCACCGGTGGCCAGGCCGAGGGCGGTGCCGATCATCAGGCCGAGGATCTCGCCGATCGCACAGCCGGTCAGGCAGTGCAGTGTCGCGTTCGCGGCCATCGCGTTCACGCCGCCGCCGTGGCCCGGCTGGTGGTCGTGCAGCTGGTGCTGGTCCATCGGTCCTCCTCGAGTCGACAGGTACCCCTAGGGGGTATCTGGGCAAAGTGCGGTGGGCGGCCGGTTATTCCCGCTCGCCCAGGTCAGCCGGGAACTGTCGGTGCTCGCCCCTAGCGTCGGGTCCCCACACCCGAGGAGGGCGCGATGACCACGGACGGACCCGAGCTGGACGATCAGGTGGAGGCCGCCTGGGCCGAGTTCCGGGAGGAGCTGGCCGACCGGCTGGTGCTCCTGGGCGAGGACGAGGTGCTGCCGCTCGAGGTGCAGGTCGCGGCGTACGACGACGAGCTCGACGGCGCGGCGCCCTACCTCCAGGTGCTCCGCTGGGGCGCGCTGCTGCGGGCCGAGGCGGTCAGCAACGTCTATCTCGACGAGCAGTACGCCCTCGACGACCGGGCGGTCGACCGGCTCCTCCAGATCGGGTGGCGGGCGCCGTGCCTGGACGAGAACGGTGTCCCGGTCCCGGGAGAGGCGAACTTCCATGTGGACGTCGAGCTGCGCCAGGCCGAGGAGGTGGCGGTGCTCGTGGTGCGGACGCTGCGCGAGGTCTACGGCTGCCAGCACCCGGCGTTCGTCTACGGCTGGGGGAGCGGTGACGACACCGAACTGGCGCCGCCCGCCCCGGACGACGAGCCGCTGGCGGTGCACGCCGAGGACCACGCGCACCTCCGGCGCCTGGTCGACGACGCCATGCGGGTGGCGCTCGGCGACGCGTTCCGCCACGACCCGGACGGCGACATCCCGGTCCCGGCCGGTCTGTCGATGCTCTTCGTCCGCGTCGTCGACGACCGGCCGGCTGTCGACGTCTTCGCCCACGTCGTCTGTGACGCCCAGGACGTCGACCGGCTGCCGCTCGAGGCCGCCCTGCTCAACCGGGACGCCGAGTTCGGACGCTTCCAGGTCGAGGGCGACTCGATCGTGCTGGCCGCCCGGATCTGTGCGGTGCCCTTCGCGCCGGAGCAGCTGCGGGTCGTCGTCGCGGTCCTCCAGGACCAGGTCCAGGCGGTCGCCCGGGACCTCACGGTGCGGGTCCGGGGTCGCCAGTTCCTGGAGCCGGCCCGACCGGCCGAGCCGGCCCCGGCCCCGGAGCACCGCCGGGTCCGGATGCTGCTCGAGCTCCTCCACGACGGGCCGGTGCCGACCCGCAGCATCGCCGAGGCCTTCGACCGGGACCGGCTGGCGCTGATCGCCGCGATCGTCGCCGTGCGCACCGGCCGCGTCGACCTGGACGGCCACCGCGAGGACGTCGTCCTGACCTCCCTGCGCCGCGCCCTGCGGCTGGTCGTCGACGGCCGGTCCGAGCTCGGGTCCCACCGCCCCGGGCCCGTGGCCTCGCAGCAGGCCTCGCTGCTCTCCGCCGACGAGCTCGGCGAGGGCGCGCTCGACCTCGGGTGGTCGGCCTGAGCCCGGGCCGGCAGGACCGGTGAGGCGAGGAACACCCCGCAGGACCGGCGTTCCGCGGAACAGCCGTGTCGCCGCCCGCTGTTGGACACCGACATGGACCTCTTCACCCCCGTGACCCTCGGCGACCTCGAACTGGCGAACCGGGTGGCGATGGCCCCGCTGACCCGGATGCGCGCCGGCGCGAGCGGCGTCCCCAACGACCTCCTCGTCGAGCACTACGCCCAGCGCGCGAGCCTCGGCCTGATCGTCACCGAGGGGACCTACCCCCGCTACGAGTCCCAGGCCTTCGTGGGCCAGCCCGGCATGGTGACCGAGGAGCAGCAGGCCGGCTGGGCGCGGGTCGCCGAGGCCGTCCACGCGCGCGGCGGCAAGATCGTGATGCAGGTGATGCACGGCGGCCGCGTGACCCACCCGGACGTGAACGGCGGGCGCCGCGTCGAGGCACCGAGCGCCATCGCGATCCAGGGCGAGAGCCACACCGAGAAAGGCATGCAGCCCTACCCGGTGCCGCACGCGCTCACCGGCGCGGAGGCCCAGGAGATCAAGGCCGACTTCGTCGCCGCCTCCCGGCGGGCGATCGCCGCGGGCCTGGACGGCGTCGAGGTGCACGGCGCCAACGGCTACCTGCTCCACGAGTTCCTCTCCCCGGCGTCCAACCAGCGCACCGACGAGTACGGCGGCTCGCCCGAGGCCCGCGCCCGCTTCGTCGTCGAGGTCGTGACAGCCGTCGTCGAGGCGGTCGGCGCCGGCCGGGTCGGCCTGCGGATCTCACCGGAGAACAACATCCAGGACGCCCTGGAGACCGACCGCGCCGACGTGCTCGCGACGTACGGCGCGCTGCTCGACCAGCTGCGTCCGCTCGGCCTCGCGTACCTCTCCGTGCTGCACGCCGACCCCGCCGGCGACCTGGTGCAGGAGCTGCGCCGGCGCTTCGCAGGTCCGCTGATGGCCAACAGCGGCTTCGGACGGGTGACCACCCGCGCGGAGGCCGTGCAGCTGGTCGAGGACGCCCACGCCGATCTGGTGGCGGTCGGCCGCGCCGCGCTCGCCAACCCGGACCTGGTCGAGCGGTGGCGGGGCGAGCACCCCGAGAACGAGCCGGACCAGGCGACGTTCTACGGCCCCGGTGCGGTCGGCTACACCGACTACCCGTTCCGCTCCGCCTGACGCGACGCGGCGGGCCTCGCCCCGCCTGATCGGCAGCGCCCGGAAAGACCGCGTCAACCCGCGTCAAGACCGCGTCAAGTTCGCCGGTCCGGGCGTCGGCGGGCGCTTCAGTTGGCCGCATGAATGTTGAGAACGGCCTCCTGATCGTCGCGGTCCTCGCCGTCGCGGCGTACCTCCTCACGGCGCTGATCCGTCCGGAGCGTTTCTAGTGTCAGACAACGTTGCCGGGCTGCTGCAGATCGCGGCCCTGATCCTGCTGCTGGCGGCCGTGTACGTGCCGCTGGGTGACTACATGGCGCGCGTGTACACGGGCACCTCGCACCTGCGCGTGGAGCGGGTGGTCTACCGGCTCACCGGAGTCGACCCGGCCGCCGGGCAGAGCCCCAAGGCCTACGCGCTGAGCGTGGTCGGGTTCTCGCTGGTCAGCGTCGTGGTGCTGATGGCGATCCTGATGGGCCAGGCCGCGCTGCCGTTCGACCGCGACCTGGACGGCATGCCGTTCTGGATGTCGTTCAACACCGCCGCGTCGTTCGTGGCCAACACGAACTGGCAGTCCTACGGCGGCGAGTCGACGCTCGGCTTCGCCGCGCAGATGGCCGGCCTGGCGGTCCAGAACTTCCTCTCCGCGGCGGTCGGCATCGCGGTCGCGGTGGCGCTGATCCGCGGCTTCGTCCAGGTCCGCAGCGGCGAGCTCGGCAACTTCTGGGTCGACCTGACCCGCGGCACACTGCGCATCCTGCTCCCGATGGCCTTCCTCGGCGCCGTGCTGCTGATGGCGGGCGGCGTCGTGCAGAGCTTCAGCGACACCACGATGACGACCCTCGCCGGTCACGACCAGGTCCTCACCGGCGGCCCGGTGGCCAGCCAGGAGGCCATCAAGGTCCTCGGCACCAACGGCGGCGGCTTCTACAACGCCAACTCCGCCCACCCCTTCGAGAACCCCAACGCGGCCACCAACCTGCTCCAGATCTTCCTGATGCTGGTGATCCCGATCAGCCTGACCCGCACCCTCGGCACCATGCTCGGGAACCGCCGCCAGGGCCTCGCGGTCCTGGCCGCCATGGGTGTGCTGATGACGATCTCGCTGGCGATCATCACGGCCGGCGAGGCCGGCGCCCGGTCCCAGGCCGGGCAGGCCGCCGGCGCCGCGATGGAGGGCAAGGAGACCCGGTTCGGCGAGTGGGCCAGCGCCCTGTTCGGCATGGTCTCCACCGGGACGTCGACCGGGGCGGTCAACGCCGCCCACGACTCCTTCACGCCGGTCGGCGGTGGTGCCGCGCTGGTGAACATGATGCTCGGCGAGATCACTCCCGGCGGTGTCGGCTCCGGCATCTACGGCATCCTCGTGATGTCCATCGTGGCCGTCTTCATCGCCGGCCTGATGGTGGGCCGCACCCCGGAGTTCCTGGGGAAGAAGATCGGCTCGCGGCAGATGACGTACGTCGCGCTGTACACGCTCACCACGCCCGCCCTGGTGCTGATCGGCACCGGCATCGCGATGGCGCTGGACTCGACACCGGACGCGATGGGCAACGCCGGCGGCCACGGCTTCAGCGAGGTGCTCTACGCCTACACCTCCGGCGCCAACAACAACGGCAGCGCCTTCGGCGGCATCACGGTGACCTCGGACTTCTTCCAGATCACCATCGGGCTGGCGATGCTGCTGGGCCGCCTGCTGCCGATCGTGTTCGTCCTGCTCCTGGCCGGCTCGCTGGCCGAGCAGGGCAAGGTCCCCGCCACCGCGGGCACGCTGCCGACCCACAAGCCCATCTTCGTGGCCCTGCTGGTCGGCGTGATCTTGATCCTGACCGGCCTGACCTACTTCCCCGCCCTCTCCCTGGGCCCCATCGCAGAGGCACTCGCATGAGCACCGCGACCCGCACCGCCACCAGCCCGACCACCCCGACACCTCCCGCGGGCGACAAGCCCACCACCGGTCTGACCCTGCGGACCCTGGCCACCCAGGGCGTCCAGCAGCTGCCCGAGGCGCTGCGCAAGCTGCACCCGCGGCACCTGTGGCGCTCGCCGGTCATGTTCCTGGTCTGGCTCGGCTCGATCCTCACCACCGTCGTCGCGGTCACCGACCCGAGCGTCTTCGCGATCTCGCTGGCGATCTGGCTCTGGCTCACCGTCGTGTTCGGCAACCTGGCCGAGGCGGTGGCCGAGGGCCGCGGCAAGGCCCAGGCCGCGTCGCTGCGGGCCACCCGCAGCGACACCGTGGCCCGGCGCCTGGACTCCTCCGGGGCCGAGACGCAGGTGGCCGGCACCGAGCTCCAGGTCGGCGACCGGGTAGTCGTCGAGGCCGGGGAGGTCATCCCCGGCGACGGCGACATCGTCGAGGGCATCGCCTCGGTCGACGAGTCCGCGATCACCGGCGAGTCCGCCCCGGTCATCCGCGAGGCCGGCGGTGACCGGAGCGCGGTCACCGGCGGGACCAAGGTGCTCTCGGACCGGATCGTCGTCCGGATCACCGCGGCGGCCGGCCAGACGTTCCTGGACAAGATGATCGCCCTGGTCGAGGGGACCTCGAGGCGCAAGACCCCCAACGAGGTCGCGCTGTCGATCCTGCTGGTCAGCCTGACGCTGGTGTTCCTCGCCGCGGTCGCCACCCTCCCCACGATGGCGGAGTACGCCGGGGCGCCGCAGGACGTGGTGGTGCTGGTCGCGCTGCTGGTGTGCCTGATCCCCACGACCATCGGCGCGCTGCTCTCGGCGATCGGCATCGCCGGCATGGACCGGCTGGTGCGCGTCAACGTGCTGGCCATGTCCGGCCGCGCGGTCGAGGCCGCGGGCGACGTCAGCACCCTGCTGCTGGACAAGACCGGCACCATCACCTACGGCAACCGCCGGGCCAGCCGGTTCGTGCCGGCGCCGGGCGTGAGCGAGTCCGAGCTGCGCGACGCGGCGCGGCTCTCCAGCCTGGCCGACCAGACTCCCGAGGGCCGCTCCATCGTCGAGCTCGCCCTCGAGCAGGGCGCGGACGACCGTGACCTGCCGGGTGGCGCCGAGTTCGTCGAGTTCACAGCCCAGACCCGGATGTCGGGCGTGGACCTCGCCGAGGGGACCCTGATCCGCAAGGGTGCCGCCTCCGCCGTCGCGGAGTGGGTCGGGACGACGCCCCCGACGGCCGTCACCGACACGATCGGCGACATCTCGCGGGCGGGCGGGACCCCGCTCGTCATCGCCTGCCGGGACGAGGCGGCCGGGTCCGGCCGGGTCCTGGGGGTCGTGCACCTCAAGGACGTGGTCAAGGAGGGCATGACCGAGCGGTTCGCCGAGCTGCGCTCGATGGGCATCCGCACGGTGATGATCACCGGCGACAACGCGCTCACCGCCCAGGCCATCGCGGCCGAGGCCGGGGTCGACGACTTCCTCGCCGAGGCGACCCCCGAGGACAAGCTGGCCTACATCCGCAAGGAGCAGGCCGGCGGCCGGCTGGTCGCGATGACCGGGGACGGCACCAACGACGCCCCCGCGCTCGCCGCGGCCGACGTCGGGGTGGCGATGAACAGCGGCACCGCGGCCGCCAAGGAGGCCGGCAACATGGTCGACCTCGACTCCGACCCGACCAAGCTCATCGACATCGTCGCGATCGGCAAGCAGCTGCTGATCACCCGCGGGGCGCTGACGACGTTCTCGATCGCCAACGACGTCGCGAAGTACTTCGCGATCATCCCCGCGATGTTCGTGGCCGCCTATCCGTCCCTGGACGCGCTCAACATCATGGGCCTGGCCACGCCGCAGTCGGCGATCCTCTCGGCGGTCATCTTCAACGCGCTGATCATCATCGCGCTGATCCCGCTCGCCCTGCGCGGGGTGCGCTTCCGCGCCGCCTCCGCCACCGCCATCCTGCGCCGCAACATGCTCGTCTTCGGCCTCGGCGGCGTGCTCGTGCCGTTCGTCGGCATCAAGCTCATCGACCTGCTCGTCTCGACCATCCCCGGAATCGGCTGATCATCATGCTTCCTGACCTCGCCCGCCAGTCCCTCGCCGGCCTGCGCGCCCTCCTCGTCCTGACCGCCATCCTCGGCGTCGGCTACCCCGTCGCCGTGTGGGGCGTCGGCCAGGCACTCGGCGACCGCGCCGCTGGCCAGCCTGTCCGTCACGACGGCCAGGTGGTCGGCTCCCGGCTCCTGGGCCAGCAGTTCGAGGGGGAGGAGTGGTTCCACTCCCGCCCCTCGGCCAACGACTACGACACGCTCGCCTCGGCCCCGAGCAACCTCGGCCCGAGCAGCCCGGACCTGCTCGACCTGGTGGCCGAGCGGCGTGCCACGGTGGCGGACGCCGAGTCCGCGGACCCCGCCGACGTGCCAGCCGACGCGCTGACCGGCTCCGGCTCCGGCCTCGACCCGCACATCTCCCCGGCGTACGCCGAGCTCCAGGCCGCCCGGGTCGCCGCGGCCACCGGCCTGGACGAGCAGACGGTCCGCGACCTCGTCGCGGACCACACCGCCGGGCGGGTCCTGGGCTTCCTGGGAAAGCCGGGCGTGAACGTGCTGGAGCTCAACCTGGCGGTGCAGGAGAAGATGCGGTCGTGATGATCAGGTGAGCCAGCTGAGCCAGGTGGGCGCCGGACGCCCCGAGCGCGGCAGGCTGAGGGTCTACCTCGGCGCCGCGCCCGGGGTCGGCAAGACCTTCGCGATGCTCGACGAGGGGCACCGCCGGCAGCGGCGCGGCACCGACGTGGTCGTCGGGTACGTCGAGACCCACGGCCGGCCCCGGACCGAGGAGGCGGTGCGCGGCCTCGAGGTGGTGCCGCGGCGCTCGGTCTCCTACCGCGGCACGGTCCAGGAGGAGATGGACCTCGACGCCGTGCTGGCCCGGGACCCGGCGGTGGTGCTCGTCGACGAGCTGGCGCACACCAACGTCCCGGGCAGCGCCTACGCGAAGCGCTGGCAGGACGTCGAGGCGCTGCGCGACGCGGGCATCGAGGTGGTCACCACCGTCAACATCCAGCACCTGGAGTCGCTCAACGACGCCACCGAGGCGATCACCGGCGTCCGGCAGCGCGAGACCGTGCCGGACGACGTGGTCCGCTCGGCGGACCAGATCGAGCTGGTCGACATGAGCCCGCAGGCGCTGCGGCGGCGGATGGCGCACGGCAACATCTACGCCGCGGACAAGGTCGACGCCGCGCTGTCCCAGTACTTCCGGGAGGGCAACCTCACCGCGCTGCGCGAGCTGGCGCTGCTGTGGCTGGCCGACCGCGTCGACGAGGGGCTGGACCGCTACCGCACCGAGCACCACATCGAGGCCAGCTGGCCGGCCCGGGAGCGGATCGTGGTCCCGGTCAGCGGCGGGCCGGAGTCGCTGACGCTGATGCGCCGCGCCGCCCGGATCGCCTCCCGGGGCTCGGGCACCGAGTGGCGCGCGCTGTACGTGACCCGGCCCGACGGGCTGACCGCGATGTCGCCGGACCGGCTCACCGAGCTGCGCGGCAAGGCCGAGGACCTCGGCGGCACCCTGCACGCGGTCGTGGGCGACGACCCCGCCGAGGCGATCCTCGACTTCGCCCGGGCCGAGAACGCCACCCAGCTCCTGGTCGGCGCCAGCCGGCGGGGCCGGATCTCCACGCTGCTGCGGCCCGGCATCGGCGAGCGGGTGATCGCCGGCGCCGGCGACATCGACATCCACATCGTCACCCACGACTACGCCCGGGCCGGGACCCGGTGGCGCGCCGCCGAGAGCCTGAGCGGGCGGCGTCGCGGCCTGGGGTTCGGGTTCGGGGTGCTGGCGCCGTTCCTGGGCAGTCTGCTGCTGATCTGGACCGAGGACGTGCACGGGCTGCCGACCGAGGCGATGGCGCTGATGGTCCTGGTGGTGGCGACCGCGCTCATCGGCGGCCTGGTGCCGGCGGTGGTCTCGGCGGTGGTCAGCGGGGTCCTGCTCAACGTGCTGTTCACGCCTCCGGTCCACACACTGACCGTCGACGAGCCCGAGAACGCGTTCGCGATCCTGCTGTTCATGATCGTCGGCATCGCGGTCGCGACAGTCGTCGACACCGCGGCCCGGCGTACCGCCCAGGCGGCGAAGGCGCGCGCCGAGGCGGACGCGCTCACGGTCCTCTCCCACAGCCTGCTCAACGCCAGCGACGACCTGTCGGGGCTGCTCGCCTCGGCCTGCGAGCTGTTCAACGCCCGCGGGGCGGCGGTCCTGCGCCGCGGCGAGCAGGACGCGGAGGAGGTGGTCGCCAGCCACGGGGCGGCCCCGGCCTCCTCGGAGGCGGCCGACATGGCGGCCGCGGTCGACGAGCGCACCACGCTGGCGCTCGACGGCGCCCGGCTCCCGGCCACCGACCGGGGCCTGCTGACGGCGTACGCCGCCTACGCGAAGGTCATGGAGGAGCGCCGCCGGGCGATCGGCGCCGAGCTCGAGCGGGCCCGGCTCGCCGACACCGACCGCACCCGGACGGCGCTGCTGGCAGCGGTCTCCCACGACCTGCGCTCGCCACTGGCCGCGGTCAAGGCGGCGGTCGCGAGTCTGCGGTCGCCGGACGTGCGGTGGTCGGAGCAGGACGAGGCCGACCTGCTGGAGACCATCGAGGAGTCCACGGACCGGCTGACCGCGCTGGTCGCGAACCTGCTCGACATGAGCCGGATCAACACCGGCACCGTGCAGGTCTCGCTCTCGCCGGTGTCGCTGGCCGGCGTGGTCCACGACGCGATCGCCTCCCTGGAGGGGAACGAGCGGATCGAGGTCGCGCTCGGCTGCGCCGAGGACCCCACCGGCGATCCCACCGTCCTGGCCGATCCCGGCCTCCTGGACCGGGTCGTGGCCAACATCTGCGAGAACGCGCTGAAGTACACCCCCGCGCCGTCCCGGATCCGGGTCGACGCGGCCGTCCGCGGCGACGTCGTCGCTCTGCGCATCGCCGACAGCGGCCCCGGCGTACCGGACCGGGACCACAGCCGGATCTTCGCCCCCTTCCAGCGTCTCGGCGACGTGCCCCGCCAGGACGGCGTCGGGCTCGGCCTCGCGGTGGCGCGCGGCTTCACCGAGGCGATGGGTGGCACGATCAGCACCGAGGAGACTCCCGGCGGAGGGCTCACCTTCGTCGTCGAGCTCCGCATCCCAGGCAAGGAATCCGCATGACCTTCGTGCTCGTGGTCGACGACGACCCGGCGATCTGCCGCACGCTCTCCATCAACCTGCGGGCCCGCGACTACGACGTGGAGACGGCCGGCGACGGGCGCTCCGCGCTCCAGATCGTCGACGAGCGGATGCCCGACGTGGTCCTGCTCGATCTCGGGCTGCCCGACCTCGACGGGGTCGCGGTGCTGCGCCAGCTGCGCTCGTTCACCCAGGTCCCGGTCATCGTGGTCTCGGCGCGCACCGGGTCCGACGACAAGGTCGAGGCGCTCGACCTCGGCGCGGACGACTTCATCACCAAGCCGTTCTCGATCGAGGAGCTGCTGGCCCGGGTCCGCGCCGCCGCGCGCCGCGCGGGCGCCGAGGAGCCGCCGCTGTGCGTCCAGGTCGGCGACCTGGTCCTCGACGTCAGCGACTCCCGGGCCCGCCGGGGCACCGAGGACATCCACCTGACCCCGATCGAGTGGAAGATCGTTGAGCACCTGGTCCGCGGCCGCGGCCGGCTTGTCCGGCAGACCGACCTGCTGCGGGCGGTGTGGGGCCCCAGCTACGAGCGCCAGACCAACTACCTGCGGGTGCACCTGGCCAGCATCCGGCGCAAGCTCGAGGCCGACCCGTCCCACCCGCGGCTGTTCGTCACCGAGCCCGGCATGGGCTACCGGTTCGCGCCCGGGGTCTGAGGCTCCCCGGGTTGGCCGGGCTGGCCGGGCTGGCCGGGTCCGCCGGGTCCGCCGGGGGAGCGGTGAGTCTGCCACCGTTTCGGCGCACCGAACGGTGGCCAGCTCACCGCCGGGCCCGGAGCCCAGCCCGAAACGGTGGCCAGCTCACCGCTGGTCCGGGACCGAGGCCCCGACCGAGGTCGGGACCGAGGCCCCGGCCACATGATGCCGCCCGATCGGCAGCATCAGTGGCCGGCCGGAGACCGGGTCGACGACGACGCTGGACTCCAGGCCGAAGACGGCCCGGACCGTCTCCTCGGTGAGTACTGCATGCGGGTCGCCGGCGGCGTGCAGGCGGCCGCCGGCGAGGGCGATCAGCTGGTCGGCGTACCGCGCGGCGAGGTTGAGGTCGTGCAGCACCATCACGATCGTGGTGCCGCGGGACCGGTTCAGGTCGGTGAGCAGGTCCAGGACCTCCACCTGGTGGCTGACGTCGAGGAACGTGGTGGGCTCGTCGAGCAGCAGCACGTCGGTCTGCTGGGCGAGCGCCATCGCGATCCAGACCCGCTGGCGCTGCCCGCCGGAGAGCTCGTCGACGGGACGGTCGGCCAGGTCGGCGGTCTGGGTCGCGTCGAGCGCGGCGGCGACTGCCTGGTCGTCCTCGGCGCTCCACCGCGACAGGATCCGCTGGTGCGGGTTGCGCCCGCGTCCGACCAGGTCGCTGACCACGATGCCCTCGGGGGCCACCGGGGACTGGGGGAGCAGCCCCAGGGTGCGGGCCAGCTCCTTGGCCGGGAGGCGGTGCACCTGCTTGCCGTCGAGCAGCACCTGTCCCGCGCGCGGCGCCAGCAGCCGGGACATCGAGCGCAGCAGCGTGGACTTCCCGCAGGCGTTGGCCCCGACGATCGCGGTGACCTTCCCGGTCGGCACGGCCAGGTCGAGCGCCTCGATCACTGTCCGGTCGCGGTAGCCGAGCGTGAGGTCCTCGACGGTGAGCGTGTGCTGGGCGGTCACAGCGAGCCTCCGGTGCGGTTGGAGCGGACGATCAGGTAGACGAGGTACGGCGCGCCGAGCACGCCGGTGACCACGCCCACGGGATAACGGTGCCCGAAGGCGTACTGGCCGCAGAAGTCGGCGACGACCACCAGCAGGGCGCCGACCAGCGCGGAGGGGATCAGCAGCGACGCGCCCGGCCCGACCAGCCGGGCCGCGATCGGCCCGGCGAGGAAGGCCACGAACGCGATCGGGCCGGTCGCGGCCGTGGCGAAGGCGATCAGCCCGACCGCAGCCACGATCACGAACAGCCGGGTGCGCTCGACGCGGACGCCGAGCGCGGAGGCCGCGTCGTCGCCGAGCTGGAGCATCTCGAGGTCCCGGGTCCGGGTGAGGAGCAGCGGGCCCAGCACGAGCAGCGCGACCACTGTCGGCACCACGTCGCCCCAGCCGGCGCCGTTGAGGCTGCCGGTCAGCCAGCGGGTGGCCTCCTGCAGGTCCCACGCCGCCGCCCGGCTCAGGATGTAGCTGGTGACGCTCTCGAGCATCGCGGCGATGCCGATCCCGATCAGGATCAGCCGGGTCCCGGCGACGCCGTCGCGGAAGGACAGCACGTAGATCAGGATCGCCACGCCGAGGCCGACGACGATGGCGAACGCGGAGACCGCCGGGCCGCTCAGCGACAGCGTCACGATCGCGAACGCCGCGGCGCTGCTGGCGCCGGCGCTGATGCCGATGATGTCGGGACTGGCCAGCGGGTTGCGCAGCATGGTCTGGAAGGTGACGCCGGCCAGGCCGAAGCAGAGCCCGGAGAGCACCGCGAGGACCGCGCGGGGGAGCCGGAGCCGGCCGACCGTGAACGACGCCCCCGGCACGTCCTGGCCGAGCGCCACCGCGAGCACGTCGCCGGGCGGGTAGAAGGTGCGCCCGACCATCAGGCTGGTCGCGAAGCCCGCCACGAGCAGGACGGCGAGCACGGCCATCACGGCGCGGCGCCGGACGGTACGCCGGACCCGGCCGCGGGTGACCTGCTGGACGGTCTGGGTGCTCACAGCGCGCGCACCTTCTGCCGGCGGACGACGTGGATGAAGAACGGGGCCCCGACCAGGGCGGTGATGATGCCGACGTCGATCTCGCTGGGCCGGGCGACGATGCGCCCCACGACGTCGGCGGCGGTGAGCAGGCTCGCGCCGGCGATCGCGGAGAACGGCAGCAGCCAGCGGTGGTCGACGCCGACCAGCATCCGGCACAGGTGCGGGATGACCAGGCCGACGAACCCGATCGGGCCGGCGACCGCGGTGCTGGCGCCGCACAGCAGCACCGCGCCGAGGGCGGCGGTGCCGCGGGTCAGCGCCACCCGCTCCCCGAGCCCGGCCGCGACGTCGTCGCCGAGGGCCAGGGAGTTGAGCCCGCGCGCGGTGAGCAGGCACAGCGCGAACCCGACCAGCAGGAACGGGACGACCAGCCGGATCGTCTCGAACGAGGCGCCGCCCACCCCGCCGATCTGCCAGGAGCGCACGCCGCCGGCGATGTCGTTGCGGGGCAGCACCAGGGCGGTGATGAAGGAGGCGAACGCCGCGGACGTGGCCGTGCCGGCGAGCGCCAGCTTCAGCGGGGTGGCGCCGCTGCGGCCCAGCGACCCGACCGCGTAGACGAAGACCGCCGAGACGGCCGCCCCGACGATCGCGACCCAGATGTAGCTGGACGGGGAGGTCAGCCCGAACCACGCGATGCCGGTGATCACCGCGAGGGAGGCGCCCATGTTGACGCCCAGGATCCCGGGGTCGGCGAGCGGGTTGCGGGTCACGCCCTGCATGACCGCGCCGGCCAGGCCGAGCGCGGCGCCGACGACGACGGCCAGCAGCGTGCGCGGGATCCGCTTGGTGACCGCTGCCTCGCTGAGGGTCTCGCTGCTGCCGCCCAGGGCGGCCACGATGTCCTCCCAGGTCACCGAGCGCGAGCCGACGGCCACCGACCAGGCGGTCAGGGCGACCAGGACCGCGAGGACGACCAGCAGCCACACGAGCCGAAGCCGCCTCGGCCGCCGCACGAGGGCGGCGGCCGAGGCGGTGTCGGTCTCGACGTCGGGTGCGGTCACTGCGTCCCGGCAGCTGCCTCGGCCAGCATCCCGGCGTACTCGTCGAGGACGTAGGAGATGGACAGCGGGGTGGGGTTCGCGGCGGTGCCGAGCGGGTTGTTCGGCAGCAGCACGATGGCGCCGTTCTTGACCGCCGGCATCTTCGAGAGCAGCGGGTCGCCCTCGAGGGCGTCGACCAGCTCCTGGTCGCCGTAGGTGACGATCACCTCGACGTCGTCGAGCGCGTCGACCTGCTCGGCGCTCTGGGTCAGCGAGAACTCGTCGGTCTCGGCCGACGCGCTGGCGATGCTCTCCGGCGTCCCGAGGCCGAGGTCCTCGAAGAACCGCGCCCGGGTGTCGTGGGTGGTGTAGAAGCTGACCTCGCTGAGGTCGGTGGTGTCGACGTGGGTCAGGAACATCGCGGTCTTCCCGGTGAGGTCCGGGTGCTTCGCGACGGTGGCGTCGATCTCGGACTCCAGGTCGGCGATCAGCTCATCGCCCTCCTCGGCCATCCCCATGCCCTCGCTGTTGAGGCGGATCATGTCGCGCCAGTCCGTGGACCACGGCGACTCCGGGTAGGCCACCACCGGGGCGATCTCGCTCAGGGTGTCGTAGGACTCCTGGTCCAGGCCCGAGTACGACGCGAGGATCACGTCCGGGGCGGTGTCGGCGACGGCCTCGAAGTCGATGCCGTCGGTCTCGTCGAAGAGCACCGGCGTCTCGGCGTCCAGCTCCTCGAGCTTGTCGGCGACCCAGGGCAGCACCCCGTCCCCGTCGTCGTCGCCGAAGTTCGCCGCCGCCATGCCGACCGGCACGACGCCGAGGGCGAGCGGAACCTCGTGGTTGGCCCAGTTCACCGTCGCGACCCGCTCGGGGGCCTCCTCGATCGTGGTGGTGCCCAGCGCGTGCTCGATCGTGATCGGGAAGGCACCCGACGACTCCTTCGAGGAGCCCTGGTCGCCGTCGTCGTCGGAGGATCCTCCGCACCCGGCGAGGAGGAGGGCAGCGGCTCCGAGAGAGCCCGCCAGGAGGCGGAATGGGGGCACGGTGTTTCCTTTCGGCATGGAAGTGCTCCGCTGAGCACCGGAAGCCAGGGGCTGGAACGGGTCCGCGCCTGACAGTTGGTAAGGCTAACCTAATTGCGCAGCGATGGTGCTCGACGTCTCAGGGAAAGCGGTGCGATGTTCGGACAGGTGGAGTCGACGGCGTGGGTGACGCCCTCGATCGTGCGGGTCGTGCTCGGCGGGGAGGGGCTCGCCGGGTTCGCGATGCCCGACCACACCGACGCGTACGTGAACATCGCGGTCCCGCCGGCCGGGGCGCCGTACGGGCCGGTCTTCGACCCCGCCACCGTGCGCGCCGAGCACGACCGGCAGTGGTGGCCGGCGCGCCGGCGCTACACGGTCCGGGCCTGGGACGAGGGGCGGCGCCGGCTCACGATCGACTTCGTGGTCCACGGCGACGCCGGGGTGGCGGGCCCGTGGGCGGCCGCGGCGCGGCCCGGCGACGTCCTCGTGCTCGAGGGACCCGGCAGCGGCTACCGCCCCGACCCCGAGGCCGACTGGCACCTCCTCGTCGGTGACGAGTCCGCGCTCCCGGCGATCGCGGCCTCGCTGGGCGCCGTCCCCGCCGGCCGGCCGGTCGTGGTGCGGCTGGTCTGCGACGACGCCAGCCACGAGCTCCCGCTGGAGTCGCCGGGCCGGCTGGACCTGCGGTGGCTGCACCGGGCCGGCAGCGCCGCCCCGGACCGGCTGCTGCTCGACGCGCTCGAGCAGCTGGCGTTCCCCGCCGGCCGGGTCGACGCGTTCGTGCACGGGGAGGCCGACGAGATCCGCGGCATCCGGCGCCACCTGCTGGTCGAGCGGGGACTCAGCCGCGCCGCGATGTCCTGCTCGCCGTACTGGCACCGGACGCTGGCCGACGAGGAGTGGCGCCGGGTCAAGGCGGACTTCGTCGCGGCCATGGAGGCCGACGTCGCTTGAGGTACGCCGCTGACGGCGCCCCGCCCCGCACGGCGGGGGCACTGATCCGCCGTACCCTGCGCCGGCAACGGCGACCCCTGGTCGTGTCCGTGGCCCTGGTGACCGTGTGGCAGGTCGCCGAGCTGATGGTCCCCGCACTGATCGGGGTGATCATCGACCGCGCGGTCGTCACCGGCGACCTGGCCCAGATGGTGCTGTGGGCGGTCGTGCTGGCCGTCCACTTCGTCGTGCTCAGCCTCTCCTACCGCTTCGGCGCCCGGGTCGGGCTCCGGGCGCTGCAGGTCGAGTCGCACGCGCTGCGGACCGAGGTCTCCGGGCACGTCCTCTCACCACGGGGGGCCCGGTCGGACCGGCTGCCCGGCGACGTCCTGACCATCGCGACCACGGACGCCGAGATGGTGGCCACGGTCGTCCGCCAGCTCACGTTCACGCTCGCCGCCGCGGTCGGCCTCGTGGTGAGCGCGGTCGTGCTGGCCGCGATCGACGTGGTGCTGGCGCTGGTGGTGCTGGTCGGGGTGCCGTGTGTGCTGGTGGCGACCCAGGCCCTCGCCCCCCGGCTGGTACGCCGCAGCGGCGTACGCCAGGAGGCGCTGGGGTCGGCGGCCGGCATCGCCGGCGACTTCGTCCGCGGCCTGCGCCCGCTCAAGGGCATCGGGGCCGAGGACGCGGCGCTGGAGCGCTACCGCACCCAGAGCCAGCGGGCGGCGGTGGCCAGCGTCGGCGCGGCCCGCTGGGAGGGCCTGATGCAGGGGATGACGGTCGGCCTGAGCGGCGTCTTCCTGGCGGTCGTGGCGCTGGTGGCCGGCCTGCGGGCCGTCGACGGCGAGGTGGGTGTCGGCGAGTTCGTCGCCGTGGTGGGCATCAGCCAGTTCCTGGGGGAGCCGCTGCGGATGCTGACCTACCTGGTCGCACAGCTCGCCCAGTCCCGGGCCTCGGCCGAGCGGATCGTCTCGTTCCTGGCGACGCCGCCGCTGGTGGCGAGTGGACCGGGGACCGGATCGGCAGTGCCGCCCGCACCGGGCGCGGGAGCCGGCCTCGAGCTGGACCGGGTGTCGTTCGGACCACTGGCCGAGGTCACCTTCGCTGCCGCACCGGGTCGCTCGGTGGCCGTGGTCGTCGAGGACCCGGCCGACGCTGCGGCCCTGATGACGCTGCTGCGGGGCGAGGCGGCCCCCGCCGACGGGGCGGTGCGCCTCGGCGGCGCCCCGATCACCGACCTGGCTGTCGAGCAGGTCCGCGAGGTCCTGCTCGTGGCCGACCACCACGTCGACCTCTTCGACGGCACGCTGCGCAGCAACGTGGACCCGCGCGGCGACGTGGACGAGGACCGCCTCGCGCGGGTGCTGAGCGCCTCGGCCGCCGACGAGGTCGTGGAGCAGTCGGCCGCGAAGCTCGACGAGCGGGTGAGCGTCGGCGGCACCGCGCTGTCCGGCGGCCAGCGTCAGCGCCTCGGCCTGGCCCGGGCGCTGGCGGCGGACCCCGCCGTGCTGGTCCTGCACGACCCCACCACGGCCGTCGACGCCGTCACCGAGGCCCGGATCGCCGAGGGCCTGCACGGCCTGCGGCACCCGGAGCAGCCGGGGGCGCCGACGCGCACGACGGTGGTCCTCACCAGCAGCCCGGCGCTGCTCGCGCACGCCGACACCGTCGTCCACCTCCGCGCCGGGCGGGTCGTGGCCCGCGGGTCGCACCGCGAGCTGGCCACGGACGTCGCCTACCGAGCGGCGGTGCTGCGATGACCCGGCTGCCGGTCTCGAGCGCGGCCGAGGCCGCGGGCCTGGCCCGGACCCTGCTGATGCGGCGCCGGGGCGCCTTCGTCGCCAGCGCGGTGATGTTCGCGCTCGTCGGTCTCGCCGGACTGGTCGCGCCGTGGCAGCTGGGCCGGGTGGCCGACCTGGTCAGCACCGGCGGCAGCACCCGGGACGTGCTGAGCGCCGCGGCCTGGATCGGCGGCGCGGCGGTGGTGGGGGCGGTGGCCACCGCGCTGTCGGTGTCCACGCTGGCGCGCGCCGGCGAGCCGGCGCTCGCGGAGCTGCGCGAGCAGGTGCTGGACCGGGCCCTGCACCTGGAGACCGAGGAGCTCGAGGCCGCCGGCCAGGGCGACCTGATGTCCCGGGTGGGCGACGACGTCCGCGTGGTCGCGGGGTCGCTGACCGAGGCGGTGCCGCTGCTGGTCAATTCAGTGGTGACGATCGTGTTCACGGTCGGCGGGCTCGCGGCGCTCGACTGGCGCCTGGGCCTGGCCGGGCTCGCGGCCGCGCCGTTCTATGCAGTGGCCCTGCGCTGGTACCTGCCCCGGTCGGGGCCCTACTACCGGCGCGAGCGGGAGGCGAACGGCGACCGCGCCGAGGCGCTGCTCACCGGCGTCCACGGCAGCCGGACGCTGCGCGCCTTCGGGCTCGCCGAGGAGCAGCAGCGCACGGTCGATCGGGCGTCCTGGCGCTCGGCGAGCCTCTCGATCGACGTCTTCGACCTGCTGATGCGCTTCGGCGGCCGCAACAACCGCGCCGAGGCGGTCGGGCTCCTGCTCGTGCTCTCGACCGGCTTCGCGCTGGTGCGCGCCGACGCGGCGACGGTCGGCGCGGTCACCGCCGCCGCCCTGTACTTCCACCGGCTGTTCAACCCGGTCGGCGCGGTGCTGTTCCTCTTCGACGAGGTGCAGTCGGCCGGCGCCTCGCTGACCCGGCTCGCCGGCATCGCGCTGCTCCCGGCCCCGGCCCGCGGCGGCGGCACGGCGCCGGCCCACCGAGGCGTCGCGGTCACCGCTGTCAGCCACGAGTACGACGCCGAGCACCCCGCCCTGCGTGGCGTCGACCTCGAGGTCGCGGAGGGGGAGCGGCTGGCGGTGGTCGGCGCCAGCGGCGCCGGCAAGAGCACCCTCGGGCTGGTCGTCGCGGGGCGCCTGGTCCCCACCAGCGGCTCGGTCACGATCGGCGGGGTCGAGGTCCGCGCGGCGGCGCTGGCGGACCGGCCCGTGGTGGCGACGGTGACCCAGGAGATCCACGTCCTCGCCGGCAGCGTGGCCGACAACCTGCTGCTGGCGCGGCCGAGCGCGACCCGCGCGGAGCTCGAGGCGGCACTGCGGAGCGTCGGCGCCGCGGACTGGGTCGCGGCGCTGCCGGAGGGCCTGGACACCGAGGTGGGCGCCGGGACCGTTCCGCTGACCCCGGCCCAGGCCCAGCAGCTCGCGCTGGCCCGGGTCCTGGTCGCCGACCCGTGGGTGGTCGTCCTCGACGAGGCGACGGCCGAGGCCGGCTCCGCCGGCGCCCGGGTGCTCGAGGAGGCCGCGCTGGCGGCCACCGAGGGGCGGACCACGATCACGATCGCCCACCGGCTCGTGCAGGCCCGCAGCGCCGACCGGGTGCTCGTGCTGGAGGCCGGGGAGCCGGTCGAGCTGGGCGGTCACGACGAGCTGGTGCGGGCCGGCGGACGCTACGCCCGGCTCTGGGCGGCCTGGTCGCAGGACTGAGCGCCCTTCCGTCGAGGGCCCGATGGGTGGACTCTGGGAAGCCAGGCACCGTGCCTGTCCTACTCGGAGGACATCATGAAGGCAGCCGTCGTCACCGCATTCGACCGACCGCTCGAGCTCCAGGACCGGGAGGTGCCGACCCCGGGTCCCGGGCAGGTGCTGGTCCGCATCGAGGCCAGCGGACTGTGTCACACCGACATCCACGCCGCCCACGGGGACTGGCCGGTCAAGCCCAGCCCTCCGTTCGTGCCAGGGCACGAGGGCGTCGGCATCGTCACCGAGGTCGGCCCGGGGGTGACCCAGCGGTCCGTCGGCGAGCGGGTGGCGCTGCCCTGGCTGGGCCATGCCTGCGGGCACTGCGACCACTGCATCAGTGGCTGGGAGACGCTGTGCGAGGAGCAGCAGAACACCGGCTACTCCGTCGACGGCGGCTTCGCCGAGTACGCCGTGGCGGACGCCGACTACGCGGTCCCGGTGCCGGACGGGGTCGACCCGATCGACGCCGCGCCGCTGACCTGCGCGGGCGTGACGACGTACAAGGCGATCAAGGTCGCCCGCATCCAGCCGACCGAGCGGGTCGCGATCTTCGGGATCGGCGGCCTCGGGCACCTCGCCGTGCAGTACGCCCGGATCGTCGGCGGCACCGTGATCGCCGTCGACGTCGAGGACGCCAAGCTCGAGATGGCCACCGAGCTCGGCGCCGACCACGTCGTCAACGCCCGCACCGAGGACCCGGTCGCCGCCATCGAGGCCCTCGGCGGCGCGGACGTCGCGGTGGTGCTCGCGGTGATCCCGTCGGTCTTCGAGCAGGCCTTCGCCGCGCTGCGTCGCGGTGGACGCCTGGTCTGCGTCGCGCTGCCGGCCGAGGACGCGGGGCCGATGGCGCTGCCGATCTTCCCGACCGTGCTCAAGGGCCTCTCGGTGATCGGGTCGATCGTCGGCACCCGCGAGGACCTGGCCGAGGTCTTCGAGCTGCACGCCCGGGGCCGCACCCGCGTCGTGTCGCAGACCCGCAGCCTGGACCAGGTCAACGAGTCGGTCGAGGACGTGCTCGCCGGGCGCACGACCGCCCGGATCGTCTTCGAGCTCTGAGGGGCGGCCCGGATCACGACCAGGTCCGGAACGGCTCGAGCGCCGCCGGGTCGGTGAGCGTCGCGCGCAGCTCCGGGTGCTCGGTGAAGTGCCGGGCGGCGGCGAGGATCGCCGAGGGCGCCCAGGCGTGGGAGTGCAGCGAGCAGGTGATCGGCCTGGTCGAGCCGACCAGGACGACCCCCAGGTGCGGGTGGAAGTTGCCGAGCGCCTCGATGCGCTCGATCTCCGCCCAGGGCAGGTGCCGGTGGGCAGGGATCCAGAGCGGCAGCGTGAGGCCGTCGGGGTCGAAGCGGATCTGGGGTGAGACCACCCACGTCAGCGTGAGCGCGCCGGCGAAGAGGAGCACGATGACCACGCCGAGGACTCGGTCACCCGGCCCCGGGGGCCACCCGATCGCGAAGGCGCCGGCTGCGGCGCAGGCCACGAACCCGACGCGCGCGGTCGCGATCGGCAGCCGGCGCACCGGCAGGTCGAGCCCGTCGCCGACGGGCACGGCGGGCGGCGGATCCCCGCGCCGCAGTGGCCGGACGAGGCCGGCCAGGAAGGCCACGGTCATGGCCAGCGCGGTGAGTGCCACGCCCAACGTCACGCCGCCGACCCTCTCCTCCCCGGGCACCGACAGCGTGAGCACGCCGAGCCAGGCGAAGAGCCCCTCGACGGCGATCAGGAACAGCATCTGGACGAGGACGACCACGTGCGCCACGCTGCGGTAGGCCGCCTCCGGGGCGGGCACCGGTCGCAGCCGGATCACCCAGCTCAGAACCATCCCTTCACCGACTTCCAGGCCTCGCCCGCCTCGTCCTTGGTGTCCTCCCACTGGTCCTCGACCCACTCGTCGGCCGGGTCGGTGAAGCTGTCGGGCAGCCGGTCCCAGCCCCACTTGGTGCCCTCGCTGCCGAAGTAGGCGACCGCGGCGCCGACCACGACCGTCCCGACCGTCGGCACGGTGACCGGCGCTGTGGCGAGCGCCAGCCCGGTGCCGACACCGACCGCGAGCAGGCCGCCGGCCGGCTTGTCGCCCTCCAGGGCGCCGAGGCCGTCCACCGCCGTGCCGGCGGGCCCGAGCGCCCGGCCGGTGGCGTCGGCGAGCCTGGACAGGCCGCGCAGCCGGTCCGCCTCGTCGAGCGGCACCGGTCCCGGCGCCCGCCGAGGCGGTTCGCCGGTGCCGCGGGCCCGCTCCAGGTCGTCGGCCCGGTCCTGCAGCGAGCGGGCGATCTCCTCGACCGCGTGCTCCGCCAGCTTCTGCCCGACGCTGCGGCCGAGCCCGTCGAAGTGCCGGCGGACCAGCTGCGCCCACTGCGCGACGTCGTCGGTCTCGACGTCGCGCGCCGCCGCGGCCAGGTGCTCCGCGGCCCAGGCCACGAAGCGCAGGTGCTCGGCAGGGACCTCCCGGGCGAGCTGGTCGTAGAGCTCGGCCGGGTCCCCGGTCGCGCCCAGGACCCGCACCGGCGGCTCCAGGATCAGGGTGCCGGCGACTGTCAGGCCGCCCGCGGTGGCCCGGTCGCGGCACGAGGCCATCAGCTGCTGCAGGGCCCGCAGCCGGGCGGCGTACGCCGTGAGGGCGCCGGCCGCGCGCTCCACCCGTGCGGCGTGCTCGTCGACCAGCCGCAGCAGCCGGGCGTCGAGCCGCTCGTAGGACGAGCCGGCCTGGCCGTGGAACCCGGCCAGCGCTGCGGCCCGGGCGGCGGCGAGCTGGTCGCCGGCGCCGCGCAGGCCCGACGCGAGCGAGGTCCGCAGCCAGGTGGCGGCTGCGTCGACGCTGTCGGGGGAGCCGTCCACCCGGGTCTCGATGCCGGCGGTGAGGGCGCTCACGACCCGCCCCGCAGCCGCTCGAAGCGAGCGTGCAGCTGCTCGTCGGTCGACCCGAGCTCCGCACCCACGGCCCGGACCGCGGCGGCCGTCGCCGCGCTGACGACGGCGAGCTGGCCGGCGGTCCCGACCAGCCGGGAGCAGATCGCGAGGAGGTCGCCGGTCGCCGGCCCGGCGTCGAGGACCGGAGGGCGGGCCAGCTCGCCGATCCGCCGCGTCGCCAGCGTGTGGCAGCGGGCGATCGTCGCGTCAGTGCCGGGGTCGAGCTCGAGCTGCGTCATGCCGTCCAGTACGCCGCACCGGCCCGGGGGCGGCAAGGGCGCCCGGGGCCGCTGTGGAAAAGCACCGGTCCTGGGGATGCGCCGGGCCAGCTGAGGGGGCAGGCTCGGGAAGCACCCAGCACCCAGCACCCAGCGAACGGAGCCCCCCATGACCTTCCTCCAGTCCCGCCCGATCCGGCTGACCGCCGCCGCGGCGGCACTCGTCGCCGCCACCGGGGTCCTGACCGCCCCCTCGGCGGCCGCCGCCACCCCGGTCCAGCGGACCTACACCGACCCCGCGGACCCCGGCGCGGCGTACGACATCCGGTCCCTCACCCTCCGTTCGGCCCCCGCCGCGAACACGCGGGCCAAGGTCGTCGTGAAGCACGCGCGGCGGGTCCGGGTCGGCGACGCCACCGACGTCTGGGTCAACCTCGACGCCGACCGGGCGCCCGACCTGCACATCACCGCGTACTCCTTCTCCGAGTACGCCGTGTTCCGGGCCCGCTCCTTCACCCGGGACGGCCGCGACATCAGCGACCGCGACTGCGCCCGGGTCAGCATGGCCGGGCGTCGCACGGTGGTGCGGCTGCTGCCGGACTGCCTCGGGCCGTCGCGGCGGTACGCCGTCTCGGTGCGCACCTCCCGGGACGACCGGCCCCCGCGGGCCGTGGACTGGGCGCCGGCGCGCCGGGCCTTCACCGGGAAGGTCTGGTCCTACCAGCCGGCCTAGGAGCGCTCAGCCGAAGAGCGGCTCGTCCAGCTCGATCTGGAGGCCGACGGCACGCAGCTGGTGCTCGAGGATCGCCCAGATCGAGCCGGAGACGAACTCGGTCATCTGCTCCAGCGGCAGCGAGCCGGGGGAGTCGACCCACCGGTTGGCTGCCGCGTCGACGAAGCCGACCAGCCCGTGGGAGAGCGGCTCGGCGAGCCCGATCTCGGCGCCCGCGGCATTGAGGAACTCCGCGAACAGGCCGGTCAGGTGCCCCGCGATCGCGCCCTTGATGTCGGTGACCGCGTCGTGGCCGTCCATCGCGCCCGAGGCGGAGTGCCGGACCAGGTAGCGGTAGAGGTTGCGGTGCTCGGTGAGGAAGCCGAGGTGGGCGACCACCGTGCCCTCGATGATCTCGCGCGGGGTGCCGGAGGCCTCCCACAGCGGGGTCAGCTCGGCCGAGACCAGCTCGACAGCGCGAGCGGCGATCGCCCGGTTCAGCTCGCCCGCGCCGGAGAAGTGCTTGTAGAGCCGGGTCCGGGCGACGCCGGCGCGCTGGGCGATCTGCTCGGTGGACACGTCGGGTCCGTGCTCGGCGATAGCGGCCAGGGCCGCGTCGACGAACTCCGCCCGCCGGCGTTCGTGCTGCCCTGCCCAGCGGGCGGCGCGGCCGTCGGGCGCGCCGTCGTCGGGAGCGGGAGAAGCGGACACGGAATCGAGTCTAAGCCTTCCATGTAGGGGGTACATGACGTACGCTCAAAGTTAGGGGTACGCGTCGTACCCACGACCCGGAGGTGATCCGCATGACCGCCACCCAGCAGCACGCGCCCCAGGCGCAGTCCAGCGCCGACGTCTCCCGCCGGCTCCTGGAGTCCAGCGCGACCCTCTCCTACGATCCGATGACCGAGGTCGACTGGGACGCGCCGCTCTCGCCGGACCACTACGGCCTCAACCCGGAGTGGAGCACGCTCTACGGGACCCCGCTGTGGCAGGAGCTGAGCCACGAGCAGCGGGTGACGCTGACCCGCCACGAGGTCGCCTCGATCATGAGCATCGGCATCTGGTTCGAGATGATCCTGCAGCAGATGGTGCTGCGCGACCGCTACGTGAGCGACTACTCCGACCCGGAGTTCCAGTTCGCGCTCACCGAGATCGCCGACGAGTGCCGGCACTCGATCATGTTCGCCCGTGCCTGCCAGAAGATGGGCATCTCCGCCTACTTCCCCACCCGGCCAGCCGTGGAGCTGGCCCGGCTGTTCAAGTCGTTCGCCGGGGCCGAGCAGGCGTACGGCGGGATCCTGGTCGCCGAGGAGATCCTCGACGTCATGCAGCGCGACTGGATGCGGGGCGAGGAGGTGCTGCCGATCGTCCGCACGACCAGCAAGATCCACGTGGTCGAGGAGTCGCGGCACATGAAGTTCGCCCGCCAGGAGATCCGCGACCGGATGGCCGGCGCGGGCGCGGCCCGCCGACGGGCCAGCAGCACCGTGATCGCGATCGCTGCCTACGTCATCGTCAAGAACATGGTGAACAGGGACGTGTACGCGGCCGCCGGCCTGGACGCGGACCGGGCCGTGGCCGAGGCGGCCCGCAACACCCACCACCAGACGATGATGCGCTCCAGCTGCGTGCACCTGATGGACTTCCTCGCCGAGGTCGGCCTGCTCACCCGTCCCGCACGCGCGATCTACCGCCGCGTGCACATGCTCTAGGAGCCGATGTGGCCTACGCCGTCACCCAGGCCTGCTGCAACGACGCCTCCTGCGTGTCGGTCTGCCCGGTCAACTGCATCCACCCCACGCCCGAGGAGCGCGAGTTCGGCAGCACCGAGATGGTGCACATCGACCCGCGCATCTGCATCGACTGCGGCGCCTGCGCCGACGCCTGCCCGGTCGACGCGGTCAAGCCGATCGACCTGCTGCGGGGGCCCGAGGAGGCCTACGCCGCGCTCAATGCGGCCTGGTACGACGGCACCGAGCCGCAGGAGTGGGGCCCGCCGCACTTCCCGGCCGCGCCGCCGGCCGGCGCGCGCGACCTGCGGGTCGCGGTCGTCGGCACCGGCCCGTCGGCCGGGTACGCCGCCCAGGCGCTGGTCACCGCGGGCGTGCGCGTCACGATGGTCGAGCGGCTCTCCGAGGCCGGGGGGCTGATCCGCTTCGGAGTCGCCCCCGACCACCCGGGGACCCGGCGGATCGGGTCCCGCTTCGCCGCCCTGCGCGAGCACCCGCGGGTGAAGACCCGGCTCGGTGTGGAGGTCGGCCGTGACGTGACCCACCAGCAGCTGCTGCGCGATCACGACGCCGTGCTGTACGCCGTCGGCGCCAGCGACCACCGCCGCCTCGACGTGCCGGGCGAGGAGCTGCCCGGCGTGGTCCCGGCCCGGCGCCTGGTCGGCTGGTACAACGGCCACCCCGACGCACCCCGCAGCGTGCCGCTCGACACCGAGCGGGCAGTCGTCGCCGGCGTCGGCAACGTCGCGCTGGACGTGGCCCGGGTGCTGCTCACCGACCCCGACCGGCTCGCGGGCACCGACATCGCCCGTCCCGCCCTGGCCGCGCTGCGCGACAGCCGGATCCGCGAGGTGGTCCTGCTGGGCCGCCGCGGCCCCGAGCACGCGGCGTACAGCAACAGCGAGATGCTCGAGCTCGAGCACCACCCCGACCTCGACGTGGTGCGCACCGAGGAGCCGCTCGCCGACCTGCCGCCGGCCGAACGGCCGCGGGTCGTGCTGGCGTTCTCCTCCACGCTGGCGGCCATCGAGGGCGAGGGCCGCGCCGAGCGGGTGCGGCTGGTGCGTCCCACCGGCCCGGAGACCCTCGAGGCCGGGCTCGTGGTCCCCGCCATCGGCTTCCGCGGCGCCCCGGTCCCGGGCCTGCCCTTCGACGACGCGACCGGCACCGTGCCGCACGAGGCCGGCCGCGTGGTGGGCGGCGCGGCCGAGCGCGCGTACGTCGTGGGCTGGATCAAGCGCGGCCCCTCCGGCGGCATCGGGGCCAACCGGCAGTGCGCCGAGGAGACCGTCGCGACCCTGCTCGCCGACGTGGCGGCGCTCAGCGCCCGGCGCTGAGCGACCGCGCCCCGGGGCGGTCCCGGGGTGTGCGGGGGTGACAGGCGTTTGTGACCTGGGTCACGGGGTATCGCGCAGGGGTGAAGAGGTTCCTGCCGTACGCCCTCGCGGTGGTGCTGGCGGTCGCGCTGGTCGTGGTGACCCGGACCGGCGACGAGGCCTCGTCGGCAGCCGAGGACCTGCTCGGCGACCGGCAGCTCCAGGTGATGGCGCCCGCCGACCCCGGGGGCGGCTGGGACTCCACCGCCCGCGAGATGCAGGGTGCGCTGCAGGACCTGACCGGGCGCAGCGAGGTCTACAACGTGGGCGGCGCCGGCGGCACGATCGGGCTGAGCCAGTTCGCGCAGCTCGACGGGCAGGTCAACCAGCTCATGGTGATGGGCCTGGTGATGGTCGGCGCGATCGCTGCCAACGAGCCCGAGGTGGACCTGACCGACGTCACCCCGATCGCCGAGCTGACCACCGAGCCGCTCGCGATCGTGGTGCCGGCCGACTCCGGGATCCGCGACCCCGCGGGCCTGGTGGCCGCGCTCGAGGCCGACATCGGGTCGGTCTCCTGGGCCGGCGGGTCGGCCGGCGGTGCCGAGCAGATCCTGGCCGGCCTGGTCGCCCAGGCGGCCGGGCTGGAGGCCAGCCGGATCAACTACATCGCCCACTCCGGCGGCGGCGAGGCCGTCGCGACGCTGCTCAGCGGCAGCGCCACCGTGGGGCTCTCCGGCGTCTCGGAGCTCAAGCCGCAGATCGATGCCGGGGCGCTGCGGGCGCTCGCGGTGTCCGGTGCCGAGCCGAGCGAGGCCCTGCCCGGCGTGCCGACCCTGCGTGAGGGAGGCATCGACGTCGAGCTCACCAACTGGCGCGGGGTGGTGGCGCCGCCGGGCCTCACCGACGAGGAGCGCGACGGGCTGGAGGACCTGATGGCCGAGATGGTCGAGACCGACGCCTGGGCCGAGGCGCTGGAGCGCGAGGGCTGGACCGACGCGTTCGCCCCGGGTGAGGAGTTCCGGACCTTCGTGACCGCGGAGATCGAGCGCGTCGACGCGGTCGTCGCCGACCTCGGGATCGGACGGGTCTCGTGAGCCGCCGGTCCCGGCGCCACGAGTCGGTCAACGTCCGCGGCGACCTGGTCGGCCCGCAGGAGGCCGAGCAGCTCGGCGTCGCCGACGACCGGCGCACGGCGCTGGCCACGATGGTCCTCGGCGCGCTGATGGTCGTGATCGGCGCGGTCGTGCTGGTCCAGGCCGGGCGGCTGGACAACGGCGACGACCTCGTCGGCGCCGCCACCGCGCCCTGGGTCGTCGGCGCGCTGATGTTCCTCGTCGGGGTGCTGCTCGCGATCCGCGGGCGCCGCGACATGGGCGTGTGGGAGGTCTCCGCGCACACCACCGCCCAGGACTGGAAGCGGATGGGCGTGCTGCTCGGCGTGCTCCTCGGCTTCGCGGTCGTGGTGCCCTGGCTGGGGTACGTCGTCTCCGCGACGCTGCTGTTCGGGTGCACAGCTGTCGTGCTGGGCGCCCCGCACCGGCTGCGCTCGTTCGCCACCGGCTTCTGCGTGGCGGCGCTGGTCTTCCTCGCCTTCGACGCCGCGATCGGGATCTCGCTCCCGGCCGGGCCCTGGGGGTTCTGAGGTGGACTCCCTCGACCTGCTGCTCAACGGGTTCGGCGACGCGCTCACCCCGACCAACCTGCTGCTCGCGTTCCTCGGCGTCACCCTCGGCACCGCCGTCGGCGTGCTGCCCGGCATCGGGCCGGCCCTGACCGTCGCGCTGCTGCTGCCGATCACCTACCGGCTCGATCCCACCGGCGCCCTGATCCTGTTCGCCGGCGTCTACTACGGCGGCATGTACGGCGGCTCGACGACCGCGATCCTGCTCAACACCCCCGGCGAGTCGGCGTCGATGGTGGCGGCGCTGGAGGGCAACAAGATGGCCCGCGCCGGGCGGGCCGCCCCGGCGCTGGCGACCGCCGCCATCGGCTCCTTCGTCGCCGGCACGATCGCGACAGTGCTGCTGACGTTCGTGGCGCAGCCGTTCGCCGACGTGGCTGTGAAATTCACCCCCGCCGACTACGTCGCGCTGATGGCGATCGCCTTCGTCACCGTCGCCACGCTGCTCGGGGCGAGCCCGCTCAAGGGCATCGCCTCGCTGCTGATCGGCCTCACCATCGGGCTGATCGGCATCGAGTCCCAGAGCGGCCAGGCCCGGCTCACCTTCGGGGTGGACACGCTCCTGGACGGGGTGGACGTGGTGATCGTCGTCGTGGCGCTCTTCGCGATCGGCGAGGTCTTCGCGCACGCGCTCAAGGGCGGCGGGGGCGGCACTGTCACGCCGCTGCACGGCCGGGCCGTGATGTCGCGCCAGGACTGGCGCCGCTCCTGGCCCGCCTGGCTGCGCGGCACGGCGTACGGCTTCCCGATCGGCGCCCTGCCCGCCGGCGGCGCGGAGATCCCGACGTTCCTCTCCTACGCGACCGAGAAGCGGCTCTCCAAGCACCCCGAGGAGTTCGGCCACGGCGCGATCGAGGGCGTCGCCGGCCCGGAGGCTGCCAACAACGCCGCGGCGGCCGGCGTCCTGGTGCCGCTGCTGACCATCGGCCTGCCGACCTCGGCGACGGCGGCGGTGATCCTCACCGCGTTCCAGTCCTACGGGCTCCAGCCCGGCCCGCAGCTGTTCACCGAGTCCGGGCCGCTGGTCTACGCGCTGATCGCCTCGCTCTACATCGGCAACGTGATGCTGCTGGTGCTCAACCTGCCGCTGGCGAAGGTCTGGGCGCGGCTGCTGCAGATCCCGGCGTACGCGATCTACGCGGGGATCATGGTCTTCGCGACGCTCGGCACCTTCGCCTCCGGCGGCGGGCTGCCCGACCTGCTGCTGCTCTACGTCATCGGGCTGCTCGGCGTGCTGATGACGATGGCCGACGTCCCGGTCGCCCCGGCGATCGTCGGGCTGATCCTCGGGCCGCTCTTCGAGACCCAGCTGCGCCGGGCGCTGCTGATCTCGGAGGGCGACCTCTCGGCGCTCGTGGACACCCGGCTCTCGGTGTTCCTGTGGTGCGTGGCGGCGCTCGCGCTGGTCGGGCCGTTCGTGTACGGCCGGCTGCGGCGGCGCCGGTAGGCCCGGCCGGGACGGCCCCGCTCCCGGGCGCTGCCCGGTCGCCGCGCCGCGGCGTACGCTCGACAGGGTGGCTTGCGCCTCAGCCTCTCGGAGGTCGTCATGGACGTCGTGCTCTACGTCGTGGGTTCCCTGGTCGCGCTCGGCGGGCTGGCGGGCGCCTCGAGCCTGCGGGTGGTCAAGCAGGTCGAGCGTGGCGTGGTCTTCCGGCTGGGCCGCGCCCAGCCGGACCTGCGGCCGCCCGGCGTGACCCGGCTGGTGCCAGTCGTCGACCGGATGACCCGGGTGAACATCCAGGTGGCGACGATGCCGGTCCCCGCCCAGGACGGGATCACCCGCGACAACGTCACGGTCCGGGTGGACGCGGTCGTCTACTTCCGGGTGATCGACCCGCTGCGGGCGATCGTCGAAGTGCAGGACTACGGGTTCGCGATCTCGCAGGTCGCCCAGACCTCGCTGCGCTCGATCATCGGCAAGAGCGACCTCGACGACCTGCTCTCGAACCGGGACCGGCTCAACCAGGGACTCGAGGTGATGCTCGACAGCCCAGCGGCGGGCTGGGGCATCGAGATCGACCGGGTCGAGATCAAGGACGTTGCGCTGCCGGAGTCGATGAAGCGCTCGATGTCACGCCAGGCCGAGGCCGAGCGTGAGCGCCGCTCCCGGGTGATCACCGCCGAGGGCGAGCTCCAGGCCTCGCAGCGGCTCGCCGACGCGGCCACCGCGATGGCCGACACCCCGGCGGCCCTGCAGCTGCGGCTGCTCCAGACGATGGTCGAGGTCGCGGCGGAGAAGAACTCGACACTGGTGCTGCCGTTCCCGGTCGAGATGCTGCGCTACTTCGAGGCGATGGCGGGGGAGCGGCCCGCCCGCGAGGCCCCGCCCGACGGCGCCGCCCGGGACCGCGACGCGTGAGAGCTGTCGGTGGCGCCGCGTAGGACAGGGGGAACCGACGACGAGGGGGACCCCGATGACCGACACCACGATCGCCGCCGAGGCCGAGGGGCTGGTCCAGGCGCTCGCCGAGGAGCTGACCACCCCGCGGCCCGGCGAGTGCCTGGCCTGCTTCGTGCTGCGGATGCTCGACGACTTCGGCTGCGACGAGACCCCCCGGTTCGCGCTCCGCTTCCGCGACCTGCGCGCGCCCCGGGCGACGGCGCTGCGCGAGCGGCTGGGCTCGATGGGGGCGTTCTGCGACTGCGAGATCTTCCTCAACGGGCTCACCGCGTCCGCGCGCCGGCGCCGCTACGACGCGGACGGCGAGGAGCTGGCGCCCGAGGCGCCGCGCTGCGCGGGCGTCCGGCGCGGCTCCACCCAGGCCTGCGAGGAGTGGGACCGACGGCCGTGGTGGTCCTGACCCGGACGGCCTTGCTCAAGAAATCCTCAAGGAACCTCTATTCGGGTAGCGCGGAGACGCAGGCCACGTAGATTCGTACTTGACCCCGCTGGCGACCCGAGACGCCAGCGGGGTCACCTCCATTTCAGAGCGGTTCAGGGTGGTCCAGGCCCTTCGAGCCGGCCGTCGGGAACGCTGCGGCGCGCCCGACCGTTGAAGTCTTGACGTCCAGACTTCAGGAGAAATGTTGAGCCTCATCATCGGACTCGTGGCCTCCCGGCCGCTTCCGGGTACCAGTGACCGGCGCCGCGGCGCGGCCTGCCCCCAGCGCACCACCCTGCGCGACGTGAGGAGCATCTGATGGACGTGCCCACCTGGGTCTGGGGCCTCACGGTCGTGGGCATCCTCGGTCTGCTGGCCTTCGACTTCTTCTTCCACGTCCGCAAGGCGCACGTGCCGACGCTGAAGGAGGCGAGCATCTGGTCGGCGCTCTACGTCGGCATCGCGATCCTCTTCGGAATCGGCGTGCTGGTCTTCGGCGGCGGGACGATGGGCGGTGAGTACTTCGCCGGCTACATCACCGAGAAGGCGCTCTCGGTCGACAACCTCTTCGTCTTCCTCATCATCATGGCCAGCTTCCGGGTGCCTCGCGAGGACCAGCAGAAGGTGCTGCTCGTCGGCATCGTGATCGCGCTGATCGCCCGCTCCGGCTTCATCTTCGTCGGCGCCGCGCTGATCAACTCCTTCGCCTGGGTCTTCTACCTCTTCGGCCTGATCCTGCTGCTGACCGCCGGGAACATGCTCAAGGGCGACCACGACGAGGCCGAGGGCGCCGACAACTTCATCATCAAGATCGCCCGCCGGTTCCTGCACACCAGCGACCACTACGACGGCGACAAGCTGTTCACGATGGAGAACGGCAAGCGGGTGATGACCCCGATGCTGCTGGTGATGGTGGCGATCGGCGGCACCGACATCCTCTTCGCCCTCGACTCGATCCCGGCGATCTTCGGCCTGACGCAGAACACCTTCATCGTCTTCACCGCCACGGCCTTCAGCCTGCTCGGCCTGCGCCAGCTCTTCTTCCTCATCGACGGCCTGCTGGACCGCCTCATCTACCTCTCCTACGGGCTGGCCGCGATCCTGGCGTTCATCGGCGTGAAGCTGGTGCTGCACGCCCTGCACGAGAACAACGTGCCGTTCATCAACGACGGCGAGCACGTCACGGTCGTCGAGATCAGCACCGCACTCTCGCTCTCGGTCATCGTCGGGATCCTGGTGATCACCGTCCTGGCCTCGCTGTTCAGCAAGAAGGGCAAGGCGAGCATGGCCATCGGCAACGCCCGCCGGCACGCCACGGCGTACCTCGACGCGGAGTACACCGCCGACGCCGCGGAGCGGGAGCGGATCTTCGCCAAGCTCCTCGAGGAGCGCGACCAGATCGTGGCGCTCGGTCCGAAGTACCGCGCGATGGTGCGCGACGAGACCGAGCTGATGGAGCTGCTGGACCGGTGCCGCACCAGCCACGACGAGGCCGCCGCCGCGGGCCGCGAGCCGCAGCAGGACTCCGACAAGCTCCGCACGGGCCAGTGACAGCACGGTGACCAGCAGGACCTGAGCCGCGCGCGGTTGGGGAGCCGAGACACAGTGGGGGCATGCGCTCCTACGCCGTCACCGGTCTCCTCACCGCGGCGGCGGCCGCGGTCGGCAGCGCCGGGGTGCGCACCGACACGCGGTGGTACCGCCGCCTGGACAAGCCCGCGTGGCAGCCGCCGGGCGCCGCGTTCCCGCTGGTGTGGACCCCGCTGTACGTGCTGATCGGCTGGGGCACCGGCCGCGCCCTGGACCGGGCCCGCGACACCGGCGAGGACCGGCGGGTGCTGGCGCTGACCACCGCGAACCTCGCCGCGAACGCCGGGTGGAACTGGGCGTTCTTCGCCGCCCGCTCGCCGGCCTCGGGGCTCGCGGTGATCGCGGTGCTCGACACCCTGAACGTCGCGCTGGTCCGCGAGGCCGCGCGCCAGGACCGGGCGGCCGCCGCGGCGCTGACGCCGTACGCCGTGTGGTGCGGGTTCGCGACGGTGCTCAACGCCGCGATCTGGTGGCGCAACCGCGGGAAGTAGCCTGCGCGCATCATGCAGTGCCACCACTTCGAGGCCGGCCGGTGCCGGTCCTGCACCTGGCTCGACCAGCCGTACGTCGGACAGGTCGGCGCGAAGCAGGCGCACTGCCGCGACCTGCTCGCCCCCTGGCCGGAGGTCACCTGGCTGCCGCCGGTGACCAGCGCCGAGGTGGGGTTCCGGAACAAGGCCAAGATGGTCGTCGCCGGGTCGGTCGACGCCCCGAGCCTGGGCATCCTCGACCCGGTCGGCGGCGGCGTCGACCTGCGCGACTGCCCGCTGCACGTGGCCCCGATCCGCGCGGCGCTGCCGGTGCTGGCCGGGTTCGTGACCCGCGCCCGCCTGGCGCCGTACGACGTGCCGGCGCGCCGTGGCGAGCTCAAGCACCTGCTGGTGACCGCCTCGCCCGAGGGCGAGCTGATGGTCCGCTTCGTGCTCCGCTCCACCGAGTCGCTGGCCCGGATCCGCAAGCACCTGCCCTGGCTGCGCGAGCACCTGCCGGCGCTGCGGGTCGCCGGGGTGAACCTCCAGCCCGCCCACAAGGCCGTGCTCGAGGGCGAGCAGGAGGTGCTGCTCACCGCGGAGGAGACGCTGCGGATGCGGGTCAACGGGCTGGACCTGCACCTGCGCCCGCAGAGCTTCTTCCAGACCAACACCGAGGTCGCCGCCGCGCTGTACCGGCAGGGTCGCGCCTGGATCGAGGAGGTCGGGCCGCGGACGATGTGGGACCTCTACTGCGGGGTGGGCGGCTTCGCCCTCCACGGGGCCGGCGACGGGCGGCGGGTGCTCGGCGTCGAGACCAGCGCCGAGGCGGTGGCCAGCGCCACCCGCAGCGCGAGCGAGGCCGGGCTGGACGGGGTCCGCTTCGCCGTCGGCGACGCGACGGCGTTCGCGCTCTCCGGCGCCGAGCCCACTCCCGAGCTCGTCGTCGTGAACCCGCCCCGCCGCGGCATCGGGACCGAGCTGGCCGGGTGGCTGGAGGCCTCGACGGTCGAGCACGTCGTCTACTCCAGCTGCAACGCCGCCACGCTGGCCCGGGACCTGGCGGCCATGCCGACGCTGTGCCCGGTCCGGGCCCGGGTGCTCGACATGTTCCCGCAGACCGGTCACTACGAGGTGATCGTGCTGCTGGAGCGGACCGCGCCGGCCGGCAGCGGACCGGCCTGAGCGCGGGGGCCTCGTCCGCGCCGGGTAGCGTTCCGTCTCGTGGCCGATCCCGGGGACTACTGCGAGCTGTGTGACCTGCCGTTCAGCCAGTGCGTGCACGGCCGGCCCGAGCCGGTGCCGGCCGAGCGGCCGGCCCCGGCGCCGCGGGTGAAGGCGCCGCCCCGGGTGCCCGGGACCCGCGCGTCGGCACCGGCTCCGGCGCCCACCCGGGCTCGGCGCTGGACCGCGCCCGAGGAGCTGCGCCCGGCGATCCTGGCGACGCTCCAGGAGGCCGGCGGGGAGCTGGCCGGCGACGACGTCTTCGAGCGGCTCGAGGAGCGGATCGGCGACCTGCTGCGGCCCGGCGACCGGGACCCCAACCCGCAGGGTGAGCTGCGCTGGCGCGCCGCGGCGCGCAAGGCGCGCAAGGCGCTCATGGACGACGGCCTCCTCGCGGCCGCCGGGCCGGGGGTCTGGCGGCTCACCGACGCCGGCCGCACCGCGGATCCGACGCCCGAGGCCTGAGCCCGGACAGGCCGCGCGGCCGACGTACGGGGTTCGTCGGCCGCGCGGGGTCTGGGTGGCTGATCGCCAGGGTGCGATCGGCCGGGCTAGTGCCGGTGCCTGATCACCAGCCTGCTCAGCGTGCTGGGGCCGAACGTCGGCGCCAGGACGTAGACCTGGGTGCCGACGGCGTCCACGCCTCCGGGGAGCACGAACCTGCCGGGCAGGATCTCGCTCACCCGGGCGCGGCCGGGGCGTCCGGGCCGCGGCGTGATCCGGAACAGCCCGCCCACCTCGGCGCCCTCGGTTCCGAGCTCCCACTGCAGCCAGCTCATCGTCGACAGCGAGGCCGCGTAGATCGTGCCACGGCGGTCGACCGCCAGGTCCACGATGGAGGTGAGGCCGTCGGCGACCCGGGTGCAGCTGCCGGCGTCGGGGCGCTCGGGGTCGCAGGTCGCGCCCGCGGCTCCCGGCCGGATCCGCCAGACCTGGGAGCTGCCCGGCGTGGCGGGGAACCCGCGCAGCTCACCGACGTACACCTCACCGCGGGAACCCACGGCGACCGATGTCGCGACCGCCTCGGCCGGGATCGGGGTGCCGGCCGGCGGCAGCGGGTTGCCCTCCGGATCCGTGGCGGGCAGCCCGTCGGGCACCTCGACGGTGCGCGGTGAGAGCTGGGCGAGGGTGCTGATCGCACCGGTCGGCGTGACCCGGAGCACGTCGTTGTTGGCGGCGTCGGCGACCACGGCGCTCCCGTCGGGCAGCACCGCGAGGCCGAAGGGGTTGCTCTCCGCCGGGTCCCCCTCCTGGTTGGTCGGGTCGGGATCGCTCGCCTGGTAGGCCCCGATGTCGGCCAGCGGCCGCGGCTCGTCCCAGCCGCGCCGCCAGCGGTACAGGGTGGCGGCGCCGGTGCCGGGCTCGCCGGCCCCGATGAGGATGTAGACAGTGCCGCGCCGGCCGAGCGCCACCGCGGGGGCGAACCCCGGCGCGACCGACCCGAGCTCGACGACCCGGGCGGGGCGGCCGCGGCGCTCCACGACCAGGCTGAAGGTGCCGTCACCCTCGCTCACCAGGCTCCGGCCGCCGCCGAGCGCGTCGAGCCCCCGGGCGTCGGTCAGGGTCGTGACCGGACGCAGGTCGTAGCGCGGGTGGGCGCCGTGGTGGCCCGGCCGGTCGCCGTGACCGGCCGTCGCCGCCGGGACGAGCGCACCCAGCAGGAGCGCGGCCGCGCCGACGGACGCGAGCAATCGTGACTGCATGGCCCCTCCCAGGGATGTTCGAGGTCTCGGCCCGGACGCTTCACTCAAACGCAGGCGTCCCGGCCGACGCATCGCCAAAATTGACAGCGGATCGCGGCCGGTCATGATGGGGCCATGGATTCCCGGACCCTCGGCCGCACCGGACGCGACGTCTCCGCCCTCGGGCTCGGCACCTGGCAGCTGGGCGCGGACTGGGGGGAGGTCGACGAGGCCGACGCCCGGGCCGTGCTCGAGGCCTCGGTCGAGGCCGGGGTCACGTTCCTCGACACCGCCGACGTGTACGGCGACGGGCGCAGCGAGCAGATCATCGGCCGGTTCCTGCGCGACCACCCCGGTCTCACCGTGGCCACCAAGATGGGCCGGCGCGCCGAGCAGGTGCCGCAGAGCTACACGCTGGCGAACTTCCGGGACTGGACCGACCGCTCGCGGCGCAACCTCGGCGTGGAGACCCTCGACCTCGTGCAGCTGCACTGCCCGCCCAGCGCCACCATCGACGACGACGCCACCTACGACGCCCTGGACACCCTCGTCGAGGAGGGCGCGGTCGCGGCGTACGGCGTGAGCGTCGAGACCGCCGACCAGGCGCTGAGCGCCCTGGCCCGACCGCACGTCGCCACCATCCAGATCATCCTCAACGCGTTCCGGCTCAAGCCGCTGGAGCGGGTGCTTCCCGCCGCCGCGGACTCCGGGGTGGGCATCATCGCCCGGGTGCCGCTGGCCTCGGGCCTGCTCGCCGGCCGCTACGACGAGCAGACCCGGTTCGCCGCCGACGACCACCGCTCGTTCAACCGCGACGGCAGCGCCTTCGACGTGGGGGAGACCTTCTCCGGCGTGCCGTACGACGACGGCGTCGCGGCCGCCCGCGCGTTCAGCGCGCTGGTGCGCGAGCACGGTCCGGCCGGGGCGGCGCCGGCCCAGGTCGCCCTCGCCTGGGTGGCCCAGCAGCCCGGCGTCAGCACCGTGATCCCGGGCGCGCGCAACCCCGAGCAGGCTCGGGCGAACGCCGCGGCCGGCGACCTGCCGCCGCTCTCCCCGGCGCTGCTCGACGGCGTCCGGGCGATCTACGAGGAGCGGATCAGGTCGGCTGTGCACGACCGCTGGTGAGCTCGGGTCGGTCGCTACCCTGGGTGGAGATGACTGATCAGAACCCACCCAAACTCGACATCGACTGGGTCAAGACCGCCGCCGGGGCGTTGGCCGCCGTGTCCTCCGCCGTCCTCCTCTCGACCCTGGGCGCTGCGGGCACCCTGATCGGGGCCGCGCTGGGCAGCGTCGCGGCGACCGTGACGACCGCGCTCTACAGCCAGGGACTGGCCCGGTCCAAGGCCAAGGTCGCCGCGGTCCAGGAGCAGGCCCTGCAGAAGGTCGGCATCGCCCAGACCGAGGTACGCCGCGCCGGCCGCCGCCCGGACGCCTCGCAGGCCCACCTCGAGCACGCCGAGGACCAGCTGGCGGAGGCCAAGGACGGCCTCGACGACCTGCAGGACACCGCCGGCACGTCGTCGTGGCGCCAGGTCCTCGCGGGGCTGCCGTGGAAGCGCATCGCCCTGCTCAGCGCCGGGGTGTTCCTGATCGCCGTGGTGGCGATCAGCCTCTTCGAGGCGCTCTCCGGCAAGCCGGTCTCCTCCTACACCGGCGGCTCCGACCAGGACGGCCGGACCTCGATCAGCCGGCTCACCGGCTCCGGCGGAGACGACTCCCCGAAGAAGGAGCGCGACAAGCCGGAGCCGTCCCGGTCGCCGGCCTCGAGCACCCCGTCCGACGAGGCGACGCCGCGGGACGACTCCGACTCCGACTCGGACACCGGGTCGGACACCGACCCGACCCCGACTCCCAGCACCCCGTCGCCGACGACCGGCGCAACGCCCAGTGAGCAGACGACACCGCAGCCGCGCGAGGCCCAGCCGAGCTCGACGCCGAAGGCGCCGGCCCAGGGGGTGGAGCCGCGGGAGGCGGTCCCGTCCCAGGGCGGGTCCGCGGCCCCGTGAGTGATGGCGTGAGCAGCCCCGGCGAGCGGCTGCGGGCCGAGCGGGAGGCGGTGCTGCGGCGGCTGACGGACCTGCACGAGGACCACGCCGCGATGGTCGAGGCCTCCCGGGACTCCAACGCCGACGACGAGCACGACCCCGAGGGGCACACGATCGCCTACGAGCGCTCGCAGGTCGACACCCACATCCGGCTCGCCGAGCGGCGGCTGGCCGAGGTCGAGGCCGCCCTGGCCTCGGTCGAGGCGGGGAGCTACGGCACCTGCGCCGGGTGCGGCCGGCCGATCGCCGCGGAGCGCCTCGAGGCCCGACCCGCGGCGACCACCTGCGTGGCCTGCGCGGCCCGCCGCTGAGCGGGCCCTGAACGCAGACCGGCCCGGCACCACCAGGTGCCGGGCCGGTCTGCGTGCGGGGAAGGTCAGCGGGTGACGACGACCCGCTCGTTCGGGACGCAGTGCGTCATGGTGTGGCCCTCGACGTCGCGGGGGCCGTTCTTGCCGAGGTTCGCCGCGCGCTCACGCTCCGCCGGGGAGAGGGTCTGGGTGGCCAGCGGCTCCAGACCGCGCACGTCGTCCGCGGTGATGCCCAGGCCGTCGCCGACGCGCTGCCCGAGCTCGTCCTCGCACATGAAGAAGTGCCAGACCATCCGCTCCTGGACCTCGCGGGTGGCCTCGGAGATGTTCGCGACCAGGTTCTTGACCAGGTCGTCGCGCTCCCAGTCCTCCATCAGCCGGAACCGCTCGCCGGCCTGCGTGTAGTCGTCGGTCCGCGGCAGCCGGGACCGGGTCAGCCGACCCGAGATCTCGGGGCCGGTCTCGACGTGCCCGGGCTTGGGAGCCTCGGTGAGCCCGTTCATCGTCGACGGCTCGTAGTTGACGTGCGGGTTCTGCCCCTCCGCCAGGTCGACCTGGTAGGACATCTCGCCGCCGCGCTGGTTCGTGCGCACCGTCGCGTTCTTCGGCGAGTTCACCGGCAGCTGCAGGTAGTTCGGGCCGACCCGGTAGCGCTGGGTGTCGCTGTAGGAGAAGGTCCGGCCGACCAGCATCTTGTCGTCGGAGAAGTCCAGACCGTCGACCAGCACGCCGGTGCCGAACGCGATCTGCTCGTTCTCGTTGTGGTGGTCCGCCACGTTGCGGTTCAGCGTCATCGTGCCGACGAGCTTCGGCTCGAAGATCTCCTCGGGCCAGACCTTGGTGTCGTCGAGCGGGTCGAAGTCCAGCTCGGGGTGGTCGTGGTCCTCCATCAGCTGCACGTAGAGGTCCCACTGCGGGTGGTCGCCGCGCTCGATGGCCTCGTAGAGGTCCTTCGAGGCGTGCCCCAGGTCGTTGGCCTGGATGTTCGCGGCGTCGTCCTCGGTCAGGCTCTTGACGCCCTGGCGGGGCTGGAAGTGGTACTTCACCAGGTGCGAGACGCCCTCGGCGTTCACCCACTTGTAGGTGTTCACGCCGAAGCCCTGCATGTGCCGGTAGTCCGACGGGATGCCGCGGGGGCTGAACAGGTTGACGAGCATGTGCATCGACTCGGGCGTCTGCGACATGAAGTCGAAGATCCGGGCCGGCTCCTGGCGGAACGTGACCGGGTCCGGCTTCAGGGAGTGGATGACGTCGGGGAACTTGATCGCGTCCCGGATGAAGAAGACGCCCAGGTTGTTGCCGACGAGGTCCCAGTTGCCGTCCTCGGTGTAGAACTTCACAGCGAAGCCGCGCGGGTCGCGGGCCGCCTCCGAGGAGTCGCGCCCGCCGATGACCGAGGAGAACCGGATCGCGAGGTCGGTCTTCTTGCCGGCGGTGTTGAACAGCTTCGCGCGGGTGTACCGCTCGATCGGCTCGTCACCCCACTTGCCGGTCGCCTCGAACTCGCCGTAGGCGACGAAGCCGCGGGCGTGCACGACCCGCTCGGGGATCCGCTCCCGGTCGAAGTGGCTGATCTTCTCCAGGAAGTGGTAATTCTCCAGCGTGGCGGGGCCGCGGGCCCCGACCGTGCGCTGGTTCTGGTTGTCGTAGACCGGATGGCCCTGGCGGGTGGTGAGCGAACGGTCGGTCATGTGGTGGTCCCTTCGAGTGTGACGTCGGTTGCTCGGCTTGCCGAGCACGCGGCGCACTGGCCCCAGAAGACGACCTCGGCCTCGTCGAGGACGAAGCCGTGGTCGTCGGGCGGGGTCAGGCACGGCGCCGAGCCGGTCGTGCAGGCGACGTCGACGACGACGCCGCACGAGCGGCAGGTCAGGTGGTGATGGTTGTCGTCGACCCGGGTCTCGTAGCGCGCCGGGGAGCCGGGAAGCTCCAGCCGGCGCACTGCGCCGACGCGGGTCAGCGCCTCCAGGCAGTCGTAGATCGCCTGGGTCGAGACCGACCCGATCCGGTCCCGCGCCTGCGCTGCCACCTCGGCGACGAGCAGGTGCTGGCCGGTGAGCCGGGCCTCGTCGAGCACCTCGAGGACGGCCACCCGCGGACGGGTGACCCTCAGGCCGGCGGAACGCAGGCGGTCCTCTGGTGAACTCATGCCTCCTGGTACCCAACTGGAATGGATCCATTCCAGGTTTCTGCGGTGGATCTGTTCCGAGAGCTCCGCGGGGGTGCGGGTACCGGGGGCCCATGCCGCTGCTGACCCGCGTCCGGGACCTGGCCTCCGCTACGGGCGGCGCGGTCCTCGCCGCGGGGGTCCGGGCGAAGTCCGCGGTCACCCCGTCCGCCAAGCCGCTGCACCCGGACGGGACGCTGCGCCACGCTGTCCTGCACCGCCACGGGCTCGACCCGGCGCTGGGGGTGGCCTGGCTCGACGAGGCCGGCGTCGACGAGGTGGTGGTCCGGGAGTCGCGGGCGGTCGGGCTGCCCGACGCGCTGCCCGACATCCAGGGCCTCGCGATCCGGATCCCGGTCGGGGACGGCCACGGGGACCTGCTCCTGGCCAGCACCGGGCTCGGCCGGGTGACCCGGTTCCTGCTCACGCCGAGCCGGACGACGTACGGTCGCCCGATGACGACTCTGCTGCCCTACCGCACCGTGGCCGGCGCGGTGCTGATCGCGGCCCGGGCGGTCGGCCCCGAGACCGTGGAGCTGTCCTGCGCCGTGGGGGAGCGGGCACCCGCCGGGGACTGGCGGCACTTCGCCGACCTGCGGATCGCCGGCCCCGTGGCCGACGGCGACGGCGAGCGCCTGTCCTTCGACCCGGTCCGCAACCGGCTGCCGGGACTCGGGCAGTACCGCTGGGTGGAGCGGCTGCGCGAACCCGGCTACCAGCAGGCCCGCGCCGATCGGAGCCGGTGATGGCCGCCGCACGCGGAGTCTGGCACCCGCTGGTCGTGATGGGCGTCTCCGGCTCGGGCAAGTCCACGATCGGGGCGGCGCTCTCCCAGCGCCTGGGGGTCCCGTTCGCGGACGGCGACGACTTCCACCCCGAGGCCAACATCGCGAAGATGAGCCGCGGCGAGCCGCTCGACGACGACGACCGCTGGCCCTGGCTGGAGCGGATCGGCGACTGGCTCGCCGAGCACCCCGAGGGCGGCGTGATGAGCTGCTCGGCGCTGAAGCGGAAGTACCGCGACCAGCTGCGCGGGCACGCACCCGCCACCGAGTTCGTGCTGCTCGAGGGCAGCCGCGAGGTGATCGAGCGCCGGCAGGCGTCCCGTCCCGGACACTTCATGCCGGCGTCCCTGCTCACCTCGCAGTTCGCGACGCTGGAGCCGCTCGGGCCCGACGAGCGGGGGGTCGTCCTCGACGTCGACCAGAGCGTCGAGGCGATCGTCGACGGGTACCTCGGCTCATGATCTACGACCCGGTCGCGTCCGGCTGGCAGCTCGTCCTGGCAGCGCTCGCCGCGATCACGCTGCTCGTCGTCCTCATCACCGTCGCCAAGCTGCACCCGTTCCTCGCGCTGGTGCTCGGCGGCCTCACCGTCGGGATCATCGCCGGACAGGACCTCGGCGAGGTCCTGGACACCTTCACCGAGGGCTTCGGCAGCACCGCAGCCGGGGTCGGGCTGCTGATCGCGCTCGGCGCGATGTTCGCCAAGCTGCTCGCCGACTCCGGCGGGGCCGACCAGATCGTCGAGACGATCGTGGGACGCGCCACCGGGCGCGGGCTGCCCTGGGCGATGGCGACCGTCGGGGCGATCATCGGGCTGCCGATGTTCTTCGAGATCGGCCTGGTGCTGCTGATGCCGGTGATCTTCCTGGTCGCGCGCCGGGCGCAGGTCTCCCTGATCACCGTGGGCATCCCCGCGCTCGCCGGGCTCTCCGCGATGCACGGCTTCGTGCCCCCGCACCCGGGACCGGTGGCCGCCGTCGACATCCTCGGCGCCGACCTGGGCGTGACGCTGGGCCTCGGGCTGCTCGTCGCGGTCCCGACCGTGATCGTGGGCGGGCCGCTCTTCGGGTCCGTGGCCGGCCGGTGGGTGGACGTGCCGGCTCCCGTGGACGAGCCGGCGGGGCCGGGAAGCGAGGGCGCCGAGGACGGCATGGCTGCCGACGGGGCACGCCGGCCGTCGTTCGCGGTCACGATGGCGACCGTGCTGCTCCCGGTGGTGCTGATGCTGGGCCGCGCGGTCACCGAGATCGTCATCGACGACCCGGACCAGCCGTTCCAGAAGACGATGACGGTCATCGGCGAGCCACTGGTGGCGCTGCTGCTCGCGGTCCTGGTCGCGATGTACACCTTCGGCCTGCGCGTCGGGATGGGGATGAAGGAGGTCTCCTCGACCGTGGAGTCCTCGCTCCCGGGCATCGCCGGCATCCTGCTCATCGTCTCCGCCGGCGGCGGCTTCAAGGAGGTGCTGGTCCGCACCGGGGTCGGCACGCTGCTCGCCGACTGGGCCCGGGACGCGGACATCTCCGTCTACCTGCTGGCCTGGGTGGTCGCCGCGCTGATCCGGCTGGCGACCGGCTCCGCGACCGTCGCCACGATCACCGCCGCGTCGCTGATGCTCGGCCTGGTCGAGGGGATGGACAGCACCGAGACGTCGCTGGTGGTGCTGGCCGTCGGCGCCGGGTCGGTCTTCTTCTCCCACGTCAACGACGCCGGCTTCTGGCTGGTCAAGGAGTACTTCCGGCTCAGCGTCGGCCAGACCATCAAGAGCTGGTCGCTGATGGAGACCGTGCTCTCGGTCAGCGGTCTGGGGTTCGTGCTGCTCGTGTCGATATTCGTCTAGCTCCGTCTGGTGCGGTCAGCGGGACCGGCCCTCAGGCGGTGTCGGAGAGCTCGTCCAGCGGCACCGGCAGCACGCCCTCGTCCCCGGCGAGGTGGATCACCTCGGCGGGGACGCTCGCCGAGCGGCAGGCGGCGTACAGGCTGCTGGCCCACGCCCGGTCCCGGGCGGTCAGGACGGACGGGCCGGGGCGCTCCAGCAGCAGCGCGACCCGGGCGGCCCGCTCGGTCGACCGGGCCAGCTCGGCCAGGAGCGTCGCGAACCCGGCCAGGCTCGCGGGCCCGGGGCGAGCGCCCAGCGGCACCTCCTCGATCCGGAGCAGCGCCGGCGTCGGCCGGCCGTCGGGCTCGACGAGCAGCAGCCACAGGGCGGGCTCCAGGTGACCGGCGGGCTCGAGCACTGCCAGCCACAGGTCCGCGAGGTCGGCCTGGGTGCGCAGGACGGGAAGGTCGGGAGGATCGGGGATCTGGGTCATGGCGATCACGGTGCCCCGGTCCGTCGCGGGGCGCGACCGGCTCTCCACAGGCTCAGCCCGCGACGACTCCCGTGATCCCGGCGGCCCGCGCGGGCGCGGCGTACGCCGTGGCCAGGGAGGCGACGGTCTCGTGGGCGTTGAGGCCGCTCGGGTTCGGGACCACCCACAGCTCCGCGCCGGCGAGCGGCTCGGGCTGGCGGCCGGGGACGGCCTTCGGCAGCCCGAACGCGGCCCGGTACGCCGTGATGCCGGCGACCGCCACCACCGTGGGCCGGTGCCGGCGCACGGTGCGGACCAGCTGCTCGCCGCCGGCGCGCAGCTCGGCGTTGGTCAGGTCGGAGGCCTTCGCGGTCGCCCGGCGCACCACGTTGGTGATGCCGATCCCGCGGCTGCGCAGGTAGTCGCGGTCGGCGTCGGTCATCCCGGCGGCCGGGTCGATCGGCCGCTCGAGGATGCCGGCCCGCAGCAGGGCGGGGTAGAACCGGTTGACCGGGTGGGCGAAGTGGGTGCGGGTGGCCGCGGTCCACAGCCCCGGGTTGATGCCGACGAACAGCAGCCGCAGCTCGCCCGGCTCGGGCATCAGGTCGGGGACCTCGGCGTCGCGGAAGGACGCCAGCTCCTCGCGGGTGAAACGACGGCGCACGGTGCCGGGACTGGTGGTGGGCTCGGGCACGGCGCCAGCCTGCCACGGGTACCGGAACCGGGTCCGCAGCGGTAGCGTCCCAGAGGCATGCGACTGATCGCCCTGGCCGTCCCCGCCGTGGCCGTCCTGCTCGCCGGTGCCTGCGGGTCCGACGACCCGGCCGGGTCCCCCCGCCCGCCCGCACCACCGTCCGCGAGCCCCACGACGCCGCCGGTCTCCCCGACGGGGACTGCCGCGCCGACGACCGGCTCCACCGCCGCCCCGGCGTCCGGCGCGGAGGTGGCGCTGCTCTCGGAGCCGGTCGCCGGCGGCAGCTCGTCCCCGGTGGCCACCCGCCTCGACGGGCAGGAGGGGGTGGAGACGCTGACGGCGGAGCTCGGGGGGCGACTGGCCGCGAAGGTGGCGGACGCGGTCTCCGGCGCCGACGTACCCGCGGGTGAGGCGCTGTACGGCGCCATCGTGGCTGTCGGCTGCGACGTGCCCGCGGGCGTGACCGTGAGCCGGGAGGGAGCGCAGGTGCTGGTGACGCCGGACAAGCCGACCGGACGGCCGCCGGAGTGCTACGCCCCGATCACGACGGTCGCCGTGGTGAGGGTCCCGGATCCGTGAGGCTCAGCGCTTGAGGATCCGGACCTGGAGGCCGTTGGGCACCGCCCGCTCGCGGCGGTCGGAGGGCTTGTTGCGGACCTTCATCCGGCCCTCGGCGCCGCGGGCGACCATCGTCGAGGAGCCGCCGCCGTCGAGGTTGAGGGCCTGCTCGGCACCCAGCTCGACCATCAAGTTCGCCAGCTCCAGCATCGTGAGCCCGCGGCTGCGGGGCCGCTGGCGGCCGTCGACGACGACCATCAGCACGGTCCCGGTGTCCTGGTCGATGCCGACGGAGGTGCGGGGGTGCATCTCGCCGTCGTCGGTGGTCTCGACGATTCCGTTGCGGACCAGGATCTTGTTGCCGCTGATGGCCATCTTGACCCCGCCGGGGAGCGCCCAGCGCACCGAGATCGGGTCGCCGTTGTGCAGCGTGCGGAGCAGGTCCGCGCCGGCGCCGCGGCCGACCAGGACCTTGCCCTCGATCCGGTGCTTGGCGGACAGCTTCTTGCGGACCATCTGGACCCGGCCCTTGCGGATGTAGGCGACGCGGACGTCGCTGGTCTGCCCGTCGGTCACGCCGGTGCCGACCGTGCTGCCCCAGTCCTTGGTGTAGACCCCGATCCCGTCGGGCGCGACGCTCGGGGAGTTCACGTTCGTGACCACCCAGTCGGGGTGCTGCCGGACCTGCGCCACCAGCTGCAGCTCGGTCAGCGCCGGCGCCCGGCCGCGCACCAGGTGGAACGCCGCGTTGAAGCCCTGCGTCTGGGCGTGCAGCGGGTCGGCCCCGAGCTCCTTGCCGAGGCCGAACGGCGCCCCGGTGTCGCCGATGTCGAAGAAGTCTCCGTTGATCGCGGCCACGACCCGCTTGGAGCCCTTGACCATCTGCGAGACCGGTCGGGTGCGCGCCACCTTGCCGGCGTTGAGGTAGTCGATGCGGACCCGGGGGTTGCGCCACTTCACCGCCAGCACGGTCGCGGCGATCCGGCCGCGGGCGTCGGTGCGCTTGAGGCGGGTGAGCTTGACGCCCGGGCCCAGTCGCGAGGTGCTCGTCGTGGTCCGCGGCGCCACCCGGCGGGCGTCCGCGGGCAGCTGCGACAGCGGCGTCGCGAGCTCGCCGACGACGCCGTCGGAGGAGTGCCGGGGCCGGGGCTCGTCGGCGGTGGCGGGGGAGATCGGGGCGAACGCGACGGCGAACGCCAGCGCACCCGCGGGCAGCAGAGGTCGAAGGGGCACCTCAGGATGGTAAAGGCTCGGCCGGCCCGGCGTCCGGACCTCAGCCGCAATCCACGGAGCCCAGGCGGGCGAGCCCCTCCAGGTCTCCGGGACCGAGGTCGGTGCGGGCGAGGTTCTGCCCGTACATCAGCTCGCCGGGGTCGGCCACGTGTCCGAGACCCACCACGTGGCCGAGCTCGTGGATCAGGATCGCGCGCATCTGCTCACGCCCGTCGCGGCGCTCGGCGAGGTCGTCGTACACCTCGACGTCGAGGGCGACCGAGCCGGTGACGAAGCGGCGGCGCCCGCCCTGCTCGACGTACGCGCTGCCGCCGACGCCGGCGACGTCCCCGGAGAGGCTGCCCATCTCCTCGTCGTCGGCCCAGCCGATCAGCACCGGCCCGCCGCGGCCCAGGGCGGTGGTCCGGCGCTCGAACTGGCGGTCCTCGGTCGTGCCGCCGTCCTCGAAGTCGAGGCCGGTCGCGTCCTCGATCACCGAGACGGAGTCCTCGAGCAGGGCGGGCCAGTCCTCCGGCGCGCCCTCGGGGTTCACGACGTAGGTGATCGAGGTGCACGGGTTCCAGCCGACCGGGTCCTCGCTGCCGGGCTGGGTGACCGCGAACGAGTAGCTGCCACCGCCGTCGGGGACCGTCACCGCGTCGACGACCCGGTCGTCGAGGCCGATCAGCTGCCGCAGCCGCTGACCGGAGCTGGTCGGGTCGAGCAGCAGGACGCCGGCCATGATCACCGCGACCACCAGCACGCCCGGCACGACCGGTCCGCGCTCGCGCCTGCTCCTGCTCATGGGCACCATTGTGGCCCGGGGGTGGTGCCCGCTCCGTCCACAGCCTCCGGCTGGTGGGTGACGAATCACTGCGGTGATGGGTAGTTTGCTGAGCGTCGACCTCGCTGGAGAGCCCATGACGAGAACGCCCGGTCCCCTACGGCTCCTGCTCGCGGCCGCCTGCGCGGCGCTGGCCCTGACCGGGTGCTCCGAGGACGACCCGGCGCCGAAGATCGACCCGGGCGACTCCTCGTCGGCGGCGGCCACGCCGACCCCGACTTCCACCGCCCCCGTCGAGCCCACCCTGCCGGCCGAGGCGGAGGGCACCGACGCCGCCGCTGCAAAGGCGTTCGTGGAGTTCTACTGGGAGATGGCCGACTATGCCCAGGCAACGGGCGACGCACAGGGACTACAACGGCTTGGAGCCGATACCTGTGAACCGTGTAGGACGGCGGTTGCCTTCGTAGAGGAGGCGTACCGAGACGAGGGTCAGGTTCGCGGAGGTGAGACCACCCTTTCGGCCATCAATTCCGCTGAGTTGCAGACTCGAACTGGAACGGCGACGCAGGTAAAGCTGAAGGTCACTAGCACCGATCAGGTAGTGGACTATCCGGGAAATAGGCCGGACGATCGCTATCCGGGGGGCACCGTTCGTGCCAGCTTCGTGGTCACCCGGGACAGCGGACAGTGGCTCGTCTCGTACTGGGAGGTCTCGTGACTGCCCGTGTGCGCGCTGCTGTGGCAGCAGTTGTTGTTGGTCTGGCAGGCATCGTGGGGTTGCCCAGTGCTAGTGCGTTGTCCACCGGGGCGTGCGACCCGACATCCTCGGGGGGCGGAACGGCGCAAGTCGCAGGCAACGGCCTAGTTGTAAAGGTGTACAAGGAAAGCCAGTCCAACTGCGTAGCAGGACAGGAGGCCGCTGACCCGACTCAATCGGTTCCGGGTGTCTGGCACTCCAAGCCGGCCTGCGAGCTCGGCGGCGCCGCAATTTGTGCGGTTCCCGCGACGTGCAGCGACGGCTCGGCCATGACCGAAACCTGGTTTGAGGCCGAAAGCGGGACCGAATCCCCCAGTACTTTCGTCTGCCCGACCGAGCCCGAGGCTGCTGCTGCCGCGCCGCCGGTGGTGATCACGTCGGCGATGGTGCTGCGGGCGTTGCGGGAGGTGCCGCTCCCGGAGTCGGTGCTGGTGGTGCAGCCACCGGGTGGCCGGACGCTGGTGAACTTCGAGACGAACTTCTACACCGAGGCGGAGGAGTTCACGCGGACGGTGCGGCTGGCGGGGCAGCGGGTGGACCTGCGGATTCGGCCGAGCGGGTTCGGGTGGCACTTCGGCGACGGTGCGTCGCTGAGCACAACGAGTGCGGGGTCGCCGTTCCCGGACCTGGAGGTGACCCACTCCTACCGGCGCCGTGGTGCGGTCGGGGCGCGGGTGGACACGACGTACTCGGCAGACTTCCGGGTCAACGGAGGTCCGTGGCAGGCAGTGGAGGGAACGGTGACGATGGCCGGTCAGTCGGTGGGTCTCCAGGTGCTGACGGCCTCCCCGACCCTGGTGGGCTACCGCTGAACTGTCGAGTCGGGACATGTGACCGTTGAGTAGGGAGTTCTGACGTTCGAGTCGGCACTCGGAGCAGCTGTGATGCGGGGTCGTTGACGCTGCACACGGCTCACGGAGCGTCAAACAAACCCGGCGCTCCAGCAGCGAGGCAGGGGCCGGGGGCGGTGATGCGGGTTCCACGTCGCATCGGGCGGATCCCCTACGGTGGCCGCCATGGACGTCTCGCTCTTGGTCGGGCTGCTCATCCTGGTCGCTGCCGCAGCGCTCCTGACAGGCCGCAGCCGCATCGCCAAGGGAGCGAACGCGGCGGCGGCGAACGGCGTACTGCTGATGGCCCTCGGCACGCTCACCGGAGTTCTCGCCGCGCTCGTCGTCGCCGACCTGACGTGACGGCGGACCCGCGCCTCGCCCGACCCGGCGTCCACCGGACGGTGCGCAGCGGTCGCTAAGGTCGCGGCGTGAGTCGCGACGAGGCGTGGAACGTCTTCCTCGAGGGCGACAACCTCGACGTCCTGCCCCGGCTGGCGCAGCTCAGCGGCGACTCCCGACCCGTCGACCTGGTCTACATCGACCCGCCGTACAACACCGGCAACGACTTCGCCTACCGCGACAAGGTCGCGCGCGGTGCCGGGGTCAGCCGGCACCAGGCGTGGGTGGCGATGATGCGGCCCCGGCTCGAGGCGGCGCGCGAGGTGCTCGCCGAGACCGGCGCGATCTTCGTCAGCATCGACGACAACGAGGCGGCGCACCTGCGGCTGCTGATGGACGAGGTGTACGGCGAGGCGCAGTTCCTCGCCCAGATCGTGGTCAACCTCAACCCCAAGGGCCGCCAGCTCGGGCGCGGCTTCGCGACCAGCCACGAGTACCTGCTGGTCTACGCCCGCGACGCCCGGCGCTGCGTCCTCGACGCCAGCAGCACCGAGGCCGTCAACGAGCGGGACTTCCCACTGACCGCCCCGGACGGCCGCCGCTACCGGCACCTGCCGCTGCGCAACACCAACAAGAAGTTCAACCCGACCACCGCCCGCACGCTGCACTTCCCGGTGTGGGGCGACCCGCGGTCCGGGACCGTCCGCACCGCGGACTTCCCGGGCGCCGTCGAGATCGCCCCGGTCTTCGGCGACGGGACCCCGGCGGTGTGGCGGTGGAGCCGGCCGCTGATCGAGGAGCGCCCCGGCGACCTGGTCTGCCGCGTCGTCCAGGGGCGCCAGGGGGAGCGGGTCGACGTCTACCAGCGCGACTGGCTGCACGAGGGCCGGCGCAAGAAGCTGCGCACGATCTGGCTCGCCGAGGAGGTCGGGAGCACCGACACCGCCGTCGCCGAGCTCAAGGAGATCCTCGGCCACGTCTTCGAGTCCCCGAAGCCCACGGGTCTGCTGCGCCGGATCCTGCAGACCATGCCCGACGACGTCCGGGTCCTCGACTTCTTCGCCGGGAGCGGCACCACCGGCCACGCGGTGGCCCTGCAGAACGCCGCCGACGGCGGCACCCGCCGGTGCGTCAGCATCAACTCCGCGGAGCCCACCCGGATCGGCTCCAACGCCCAGCTGGCCGGCTACGCGACCGTCGCCGACATCACCCGGGCGCGGCTGCGGGCCGTCGCCGAGCGGGTCGGCGGGGGACTGCTCGAACCCTGAGCACGCCGGCCCGCGCCGCCTACCGTCCACAGGCGGGGATCCGGGCGTGCTCCTCCCCAGGCCCGGCGGTGGCGGCCGTCGGCCGTCGGGGCGCGTTCCTAGCGTCGCGGATGCGTCGGACCCGCCGGCGCGTCGATGCCAGGGAGCGCCCCATGTCCGTCCCCTCCTCCAAGATCCTCGTCCTGCTCGCCGTGCTGGTCTCCGCACTGCTCCTGGTGCCGCTCGGCCTGCTGGTCCTCGGTCCGCCCGGCGCCGCCGGAAGTCTCCGGGCCCCGGCCGGTGACACGATCGTGGACGTCACCGGCGACGCCGAGAACGGCTTCGAGATCCACCGCTACGACGGCTCCGCGCTGTTTCCCCCGACCCGGTCCGAGGCGGTCGGCGAGTGCGGCGAGTACGACGCCCGCGTGGCCCGGGTGCGCTGTCGCACGGAGGTGCGGATCTGGTACCGCGACCTCGCCGACCTCCGGCAGGCGCTGGAGTGGTCCCATGCCGACTGAGCCGGGTCCGCACGACCCGGAGACTCTGGCACGATTCAGCCATGGAAGAGGGGCCATTCGACCGCGCCGTCACCCGCGGCCGGACGTCGGTCCGATTCCGGCTCAAGCGGCTCGCGTCGAAACGCTGGCAGATCGGCCAGGCCGCGGTCGCCGCCGGCCTGGCGTGGTTCATCGCCGCCGACATCTTCGGCCACGAGATCCCGTTCCTCGCCTCCACCGCGGCCCTCCTGGGCCTCGGCACCACCTACGGCCAACGGCTGCGGCGGGTCGCGGAGATCACGATCGGCGTCGCGATCGGCGTCTTCATCGCCGACCTCTTCGTGCTGGAGTTCGGCTCCGGCGGGTGGCAGATCCTGGTGATCGTGGCGCTGTCGATGTCGGCCGCGTTCCTGCTCGACGGCGGCCAGCTCTTCGTCAACCAGGCGGCGATCCAGGGCATTGTGGTCAGCGCGCTGCTACCCGAGCCCGGGCAGGCCTTCACCCGCTGGACCGACGCGGTGATCGGCGGCTGCGTGGCGCTGGCCGCCGCGACGCTGGTGCCGGCCGCTCCGCTGCGCCGGCCCCGGGAGCAGGCGGCGGTGGTGATGCGCAAGATCGCCACGCTGCTGCGCACCGCCGGGCAGGTGATGGAGGACGGCGAGGTCGAGAAGGCGCTCGACCTGCTCGCCGACGCGCGCGCCACCGACCACCTGATCCGCGAGCTCCAGGACGCCGCCGACGAGGGCATGTCGGTGGTGGCGTCCTCCCCCTTCCGACATCGACACCGACGCAGCGTGCGACGGATGGCCGACCTCGTCGACCCGCTGGACAGAGCCCTGCGCAGCACCCGCGTCCTGGTCCGGCAGACGGCGGTCGCGGCCTACCACCGCCGGCCGGTGCCGTCGTCGTACTCCCGGATCGCCCTGGACCTGGCCGACGCCGCCGAGCTCGTGGCCAACGAGCTCGCGGCCGACCGGATGGCGGTTGCCGCCCGGCCCGCGCTGATGGAGATCGGAGCGGCCACCGGCCACGTCGAGCGGGCCTCGGAGATGACCGCCGAGGGCATCCTGCTGCAGCTGCGCTCGGTCGTGGTCGACCTGCTGCTGCTCTCCGGCCTGAGCCAGGCCGAGTCCTCCGACGCCCTGCCACCGACACCGCGATGACCTGGGTCCTGCACGTCGACCTCGACCAGTTCGTCGCGGCGGTCGAGGTGCTCCGGCGCCCCGAGCTCGCCGGCCTGCCGGTGGTCGTCGGCGGTCGCGGGGACCCCACGGAGCGCGGTGTCGTCTCGACGGCCTCCTACGAGGCGCGGGCCTTCGGGGTCGGGTCCGGGATGCCGCTGCGGGTCGCGGCGCGCAAGTGCCCCGACGCGGTCTTCCTGCCCGTGGACGCCGCCGCGTACGACGCCGCCTCGGTGCAGGTGATGGAGACCCTGCGCGGTCTGCGCTGGGGTGACGCGGACCCGGTCGTGGAGGTGCTCGGCTGGGACGAGGCGTTCGTCGCCGTCCCGGGGCTCGGCGACCGGGGCCCGGGCGACCCGCAGGCGTACGCCGACCGGCTGCGCGCGGAGGTGCTGGCCGCCACCCGGCTGCACTGCTCGGTCGGCATCGGCGACAACAAGCTGCGCGCCAAGATCGCCACGGACCTCGGCAAGCCCCGGGGGACCTTCACGCTGACCGAGCAGAATTGGTTCGAGGTGATGGGGGACCGGCCCACCGACGCGCTGTGGGGGATCGGCCGCAAGACCGCGGCGAAGCTCGCCGCGCTGGGGTTGGAGACCGTCGCCCAGCTGGCCGCAGCCGACGCCGGGATGCTCGCCGCTGAGCTCGGCCCGACGATGGGGCCGTGGTACCACCGCCTCGGCCGCGGGGTCGACACCTCGCCGGTCGACGCCACCGCCTGGGTGCCGCGGGCGCACGGGCGCGAGACCACCTTCCAGACCGACCTCGAGGACCGGGGCCGGATCGAGGCCGAGGTGCGGGCCCTGACCCGCCGGGTGCTGGCCGACATCGACGCCGAGGGCCGGCCGGCGGCCCGGGTCGCGCTCAAGGTCCGCTTCCGGCCGTTCACGACTCTCACCCGTAGCCGCACCCTGCCGGCTGCGACCAACGACGCGGCGGTCCTCGAGGAGACCGCGGTCGAGCTGCTGGACCGGTTCGAGGCGATGGCCGCCGAGCGCCCGGTGCGCCTGCTCGGCGTACGCCTGGAGATGGTGCCGCCCGAGGGCGGCTACTGAGCTCGAGCCGGCTCAGCCGTCCAGGCCGGCCCGCAGCTCGCGGACCACCGAGTCCACGACGGCGACCAGGTCGCCGCCCGACTCCGCCGCGATCGCCCGCTGGCGCTGGTAGGACGCGCCCCGGGCCGGGATCGCGCGGACGGCGTCCAGCTCGGCCGAGCACCCCAGGCGCTCCGCCACCGGCTCCAGCCGCACCAGCAGATCGGCGAGGTCCTCGGTGATCAGCCGCTCGTTGGACTCGGCGTCGAGGATCACGATCGCGTCCAGCCCGTAGCGCGCCGCGCGCCACTTGTTCTCCTGCACGTGCCACGGCGGCATCGTCGGCAGTTCCTCGCCCGCCGCCAGGCGGGTGTCGAGGTCGACGACCAGGCAGTGCATGAGCGCGACCAGCGCCTCGAGGTCGGCGAGGCTGGAGACGCCGTCGCAGATCCTGTTCTCCAGGGTGCCCAGGTGGGTGGCCGGGCGCAGGTCCCACCGGATCTCGGAGAGGTCGTCGATCACCCCGGTGGTGAGCTGGTCCTGGGCGAAGGCCTCGAACTCCGACCAGTGCCGGAACTGGAAGGGCAGGCCCGCGGTCGGCAGCTGCTGGAACATCAGGGCGCGGTTCGAGGCGTAGCCGGTGTCCACACCCGCCCAGATCGGCGAGGACGCGGAGAGCGCCTGCAGGTGCGGGTAGTAGTTGAGGAGCGCCGAGAGGACCGGCAGCACCCGGTCCTTCTCGGGCAGCCCGACGTGGACGTGGACGCCCCAGATCAGCATCTGCCGGCCCCACCACTGGGTGCGGTCGATCAGCTCCCGGTAGCGGTGGCCCTCGGTGAGCTGCTGCCCGGTCCAGGACGCGAACGGGTGGGTGCCGGCGCCGTACAGGTCGATGTCGAGCTCGTCGGCGGCCGGGACCACCGCCGCGAGGGTCTGGCGCAGGTCGGCCATCGCCTCCCCGACCGTGTGGCACACGGCGGTGACGATCTCGACGGTGTTGCGCAGCAGCTCCTGGTGCAGCCGGTCCTGGTCTGGCAGCCGGGGCCGAGCCCGGGCGAACAGGTGCGAGGCGTCGTTGCGCAGATCACGGGTACGCCGGTCCACCAGCGCCAGCTCCCACTCGACACCGAGCGTGGGCTCGGGGGACCCCCGAAAGTCGATGCGCACGGGGCACAGCGAACCACACGGCCGGTCGCGCGCAGCGCCCGGACGCCGCTTTTCCGATCCGGCCCGGACCTCTGGGACCATCGCCGCATGCTGGACACGCGCGAGGTGAACCTGACCCTGGACTTCTGCCTGCGGGTCGGCGAGCTGCTGCTGTCCTCGGGGGCCGGAGCCGCGGACGTGGCAGCCACGATGCAGCTGGTCTCGCGCCACCTCGGACTGCGCAACGCCGACATCGACGTCACGTTCACGTCGCTGTCGATGAGTCACCAGCCCACCCCGAGGACCCGGCGATCCTGGCCACCCGGCTGGTCAAGCAGCGCACCATCGACTACGAGCACCTGACCCGCGTGGACCACCTGGTCCGCGCCGTCGTACTGGACGAGGTGGACCTCAAGGAGGCCCGCACCGAGCTGGCGCGGATCACCTCCTCGGGCCACATCCGGCCGCGGTGGGCGGTCACCCTCGGCTGGGGCGCGATGTGCGCCGGCGTCGCCCTGCAGCTCGGTGGCGACCTGCTGGTCGTGGGCCTGGCCTTCGTCGCGGCGGTCCTCATCGACCGTCTCCAGCAGCGGCTCTCGCGGCAGCGCCTCCCGGTCTTCTACCAGCAGGTCGCCGGCGGCGGTCTCGCCACGCTGATCGCGCTCCTCGCCGCGCTGACCCCGCTCGACGTGAACGTGTCGCTGGTCGTGACCGCCAACATCGTCATGCTGCTGGCCGGCATCGGCTTCATGGGCGCGCTCCAGGACGCGCTCAGCGGCTTCTACATCACCGGCACCGCCCGGCTCACCGAGGCGATCCTGGCCACCGCCGGGATCATCGGCGGGGTCAGCGGCGGCCTCGCGGTCGCCGATGTGCTCTCGGTGCGGATCCCGCCCTTGGACCCCGGGCGCGGCGACCTGCAGAGCTTCGGCATGCTGATGGTGGGCGCCGCGGTGTGCGCCGCGGCCTTCGCCTACTCCTCCTACGCCCCGGGACGCATCATCGCCCCGGTCGCGGTGGTGGCGGCCGCGGCCATCGCGATCTCCCAGTCGATCGCGCTGCCGGGGATCGGGCGCACCTGGTCGGTGGCGATGGCTGCCCTGTTCGTGGGTCTGGTCGCGTTCTCGGTCGCGGGCCGGATGCGGGTGCCGCCGCTGATCGTGGTGGTCTCGGCCGTCGTGCCGATGCTGCCGGGGCTCTCGATCTACCGGGGCCTGACCCTGCTCGCCGAGGGCGGTCCCGGCGACACCTCCGCAGGCCTGCTCGCCATGGTCACGGCCGCCTCGGTCGCGATCGCGCTCGCGGCGGGCGTGATCCTCGGTGAGTACGTCGCCCAGCCGCTGAAGCGGGAGGCCCGACGCGTCGAGTCGCGACTGGCCGGCCCGCGGCTGGTGGGTCCGCTGCGCACCCGCACCCGCAGCCGGCGCCGCCGTGAGCGCCACTGACGGAGCAGCGGCCCGCGCTCAGGCGGGGCGGCGGTCGCGGAGCCGGTCCAGCCAGGCCTGCGCGGTTCCGTCGTACGGCGCCTCGGCGGCCGCGACGGCCCGGTGGACGGCGGCGCAGGCCTGCTGCGCCATCGACACCACCTCGGCGGGGTAGCCCAGGGTGTCCCGGTGCTCGGCGAACTCGTCCTCGTCGTCGACCCAGACCCGCCCGTCGGCGTCGCGGATCACGTCGAGGTCCAGGTCGACCGAGCGCAGGACCGGGCCGTCCCACACCGCCGGGGTGGCGATGTCGACGTAGACCAGGCACCAGATGCCCGGGGCGTGGAAGGTGGGCAGGCACGCGCCCGTCGCGGGCACCAGCGTCACCGAGTCCACCTCCGAGACCAGGTCGAGCCCGGGCCGGGACTGCGGGGTGCCGGCAGGGAACCCGAGCCACTCGCCGTGCTCGTCGCGGCCCAGCAGGACGCCGTCGAACTCCCAGTGCGGCCGGTCGCCCCACTTGGTCATCACCACCCGCACGCGCTCGCCCGGGACGGGCACGGCTACACGACAGTGGTCTTCGGCGGCATCACCCTGCGGGAGACCCGCGCGGCGACGTCCTGGAACCGGGAGCCGAGGAGCCGGCCGAGCTGGTGCAGCGCGTGCGCGTCCGCGCCGATCAGGACCCGGGCCTTGTCGGTGAGGATCCCCTTCACGATGACCTCGGCCGCCTGCTCCGGGGTGGTCTTGGCCAGCTTCGCGTCGAAGAAGGAGGCGGTCTTGTCCTTGTCCTCCCGGGAGGAGACCCGGGCGTTGCGGGCGATCGCGGTCCGGATGCCGCCGGGGTGCACCGCAGTGACGCCGACGCGGTGGCCGGCGGACAGCATCTCCATGCGGATCGCCTCGGTCATCCCGCGGACCCCGAACTTCGTGGCGTTGTAGATGCTCTGACCCGGCATCGGGACCAGCCCGAAGAGCGAGGAGAGATTGACCAGGTGCCCGTCCCCGGAGGCGATGAGGTGCGGGAGGAACTCCTTGCTGCCGTGCAGCATCCCGGTCAGGTTGATCCCGATGATCCAGTCGATGTCGTCGTAGTCGAGGTCGACGAAGTCGCCGGCCAGGGCCACGCCGGCGTTGTTGACCATCACGTTGACCCGGCCGAACTGGCCCACGACTGCCTCGGCGTACGCCGCGAACGCGGCCCGGTCGGCCACGTCGAGCCGGTCGCTGCGGACCTCGCGGGCCCCGGCGGCCTTGACCAGCTCGACGGTCTCGGCGAGTCCCGCCTCGTCGACGTCGGAGATCGCCAGCAGCGACCCGCGGCCCGCGCAGGCCACCGCCAGCGCGCGGCCGATCCCGGAGCCGGCACCGGTGATCACGACCACCTTGGCGTCGAGCGTCTTCATGCGGGCATCTCCTCGAGGAACTCGTCGGCAGTGGAGCCGGAAGTGGAGCCGGAAGTGGAGCCGGATGTGGGGGCCGGCCGCGGCGCGCGGACGTCGTACGCCGCGACGTCGAACTCGGCCAGGACCGCGCGCAGGTTGAAGGTCGAGCGCGGCCACAGCGTGGTGTTGCGGCCGTGCTCGTCGAGGTACCAGCTCGAGCAGCCGCCGGTGCTCCACACGGTGCGGGCCATCCGGCGCTGCAGGCGCTGGTTCCAGGCGTCGGTGGCGTCCTGGTGCGGCTCGACCGCGGCGTACCGGTGCTCGCGCATGGTGCGGATCGCCTCCCGGATGTAGCGCACCTGGGACTCGATGACGAAGACCATGCTGGAGTGCCCGAGCCCGGTGTTGGGCCCGACGATGAGGAAGAGGTTGGGGAAGCCGGGCACCGTGGTGCCCTTGTATGCAGTCATCCCGCGCTCGGCCCACACCTCGGCCAGGGACCGGCCCTCGCGGCCGGTGACCTGCGCGGCGATCGGCAGGTCGGTGGTGTGGAAGCCGGTGGCCACGACGAGGACGTCGACCGGCCGCTCGGTGCCGTCGGCGGTGACGATCCCGGTGGGGGTGACAGCGGCGATCCGGTCGGTCACGAGCTCGACGTTCTCCGCGGCGAGGGCCGGGTAGTAGGCGTTGGAGATCAGCACCCGCTTGCAGCCGAGCTCGTAGTCGGGGGTGACCTTGTCGCGCAGCCCGGGGTCCTTGATGCCCCGGGCGATGTTGGCCTCGGCCAGCCGGCGGGCCGGCCAGGCGATCCGGGGCGCGACGGTGAACGCCGGGACGTAGGTCTCGCGGGCCCAGTACACCCCCGTGCGGTAGAGCCGGCGCAGGGCCGGCAGGTGGCGCAGCCCGAGGCGCTCGAGCCGGGTGTAGGGGCGGTCGCTGCGCGGGATGACCCACGGGGGCGTGCGCTGGTAGACGTCGAGGTGGCCGGCGACCTTCTGGATCTCGGGGACGATCTGGATCGCGGAGGCGCCGGTGCCGATGACCGCGACCCGCTTGCCGGTGAGGTCGACGTCGTGGCGCCACCGGGCGGAGTGGAACACCTCGCCGCCGAAGTCCTCGATGCCGGGGATGTCGGGCAGCTTCGGTGCGGACAGGCCGCCGGAGCCGACGACGAGGTTGCGGGCCCGGACGGTGCCGGCCGAGGTGGTGACCACCCAGCGCTGCTGCCCTTCGTCCCAGCAGGCGTCCTCGACGGTGGTGTCGAAGACGAACCGGTCCAGGGTCCCGGACTCGCGGGCGACCCGCTGGATGTAGGCCTGGATCTCGGGCTGGAAGGAGTAGGAGCGGGTCCAGTCCGGGTTGGGGGCGAACGAGAACGAGTACAGCTGGCTGGGCACGTCGCAGGCGGCGCCGGGGTAGGTGTTGTCGCGCCAGGTGCCGCCGACGTCGGCGCCCTTCTCGACGACGAGGAAGTCGCGCTCGCCGTCCTCGTCGAGCTTGACGGCGGTGCACAGGCCGGCGAAGCCCGCGCCGACAACGAGGTGCTCGACGGTCTCCGGCAGGGAACGATCACTCATCCGGCGACCGTATTGCCGTTATTGAACATGTGTCAATAGAATCGGTGACGTGACCAGCACCCGGACCCGCCTGACCCCGGAGCAGCGGCGCGGCCAGCTCCTCGACCTCGGGGTGCGGCTGCTCGCGACCCGGCCGCTCGACGAGCTGAGCATCGACGTCCTGGCCGAGGAGGCCGGGATCTCCCGGGGGCTGCTCTACCACTACTTCGGCAACAAGCACGCCTTCCACGAGGCAGTCGTCCGGCACGCCGCCGACGACCTCATCGCCCAGACCGCGCCCCCGGCCAGCGGCCCGCCGCTGGAGCGGCTGCTGACCTCGGTCACGGCGTACGTCGACTACGTGATCGCGAACCGCGAGGGCTACCTCTCCCTGGTCCGCGCGGCCGCCGGCGGCAACGACCGGCTGCGGGAGATCTACGAGGAGGCGCGCGCGGTCCTCACCGACCGGGTCTTCCGCGAGGACCCCGAGGGCCACATCCTGCTCGACACCCCCGCCGCCCGGCTGCTGGTCCGCGGCTGGTCGGCGCTGACCGAGGAGCTGGTCCTCACCTGGGCCGACGACCCCGCCGGCGTCACCCGCGAGGAGCTGCTCGACCTGATCGCCGGCTCGCTGCCGGCCGTGGCGGCCCTGGCGCGGTGAGGGGGCGGATCCGGCCCGCTCGCGGCTTCAGCGGTTGACGACCGCCGCCAGCTGGTCCAGGCCCCAGTCGAGGTCCTCGGCCGCGACCACCAGCGGAGGCGCCAGCCGGATCGTGGAGCCGTGGGTGTCCTTGGCCAGCACGCCCCGGGTCATCAGTGCCTCGCAGACCGCCCGGCCGGTGCCGATCGCCGGGTCGACGTCGACGCCGGCCCACAGCCCGCGGGTGCGGATGGCGAGCACGCCGTGCCCGACCAGCGCCTCGAGCCGCCGGCGCATGAGCACGCCCAGCTCGGCGGCGCGGGCCTGGTGCTCGCCGGTGGCGAGCAGCCCCACGACCGCGTGCCCGACCGCGCACGCCAGCGGGTTGCCCCCGAACGTCGACCCGTGCTGCCCGGGGCGCAGCACGCCCAGGACGTCGCGGTCGGCCACGACCGCGGAGACCGGCACGATGCCGCCGCCGAGCGCCTTGCCCAGGATGTAGACGTCCGGGACCACGTCCTCGTGGTCGCAGGCGAAGGTGCGCCCGGTGCGGCCGAGGCCGGACTGGATCTCGTCGGCGAGGAGCAGGACCGACTCGCGGGTGCACACCTCGCGAACGCCGCGCAGGTAGCCGTCCGGCGGGATGACGACGCCGCCCTCGCCCTGGATCGGCTCGACCAGGACCCCCACGGTGTTCTCGGTGACGGCGGCCTCGAGGGCGGCCAGGTCGCCGTACGGCACCATCACGAAGCCGGGGGTGAACGGGCCGAAGCCCCCGTGGGCGTCCGGGTCGTCGGAGAACCCGACGATCGTGGTCGTGCGGCCGTGGAAGTTGCCCGACATTACGATGATCTCGGCGGCACCGGGCGCGACGCCCTTGACCTCGTAGCCCCACTTGCGGGCGACCTTGATCGCGGTCTCGACCGCCTCGGCGCCCGTGTTCATCGGGAGCACGAGGTCCTTCCCGCACAGGTCGCCCAGGGCGGCGCAGAACGCGGCGAACCGGTCGTGCACGAAGGCGCGGCTGGTCAGCGTCAGCCGGTCCAGCTGCTCGTGCGCCACCTGCAGCAGCGCTGGGTGTCCGTGGCCGAAGTTGAGGGCGGAGTAGCCCGCGAGCAGGTCGAGGAAGCGGCGGCCCTCGAGGTCGGTCATCCAGGCGCCCTCGGCATGCTCGACCACCACCGGCAGCGGGTGGTAGTTGTGCGCGGTGCGCGCCTCGGCTCGGCGGAACTCGCCGGCCGAGCTCGCCGACCCCACCGGCCCCGCCGAGCTCACCGACTCGATCGAGCCGGCCGTGCTCAGGATGTCGACCCCGGGTGCCCTCATGCGTGCCTCCTCGTCGCCGGCCCGTCCGGGCTCGGCAGGATGGTCAGGATTGTCAGACAATCTGCGGTGTCAGCGTAGCCGTCGGGCGCCCGGAAGCCGACCCCTTTGGGCCGACGGGTTCCCAGGGATCCTCAGCGCGGGGCCGCGGGCGGCAGCGAGACCCGCACGGTGGTGTCGCCCGGCCTGCTGGTGAGCTCGACCCGGCCGCCGTGGGCGGACACGATCGCCTGCACCAGGGCCAGCCCCAGGCCGACGCCGCCGGCGCGGTTGCGGGAGGCGTCGCCCCGGACGAACCGCTCGAACGCGCGCCCGGCCAGCTCCGGAGGGAACCCCGGGCCGTCGTCGTGGACGGCGAACCCGGTCCCTCCGGGATCCGCGCCCCGGTACGCCGTCACGGTGACGGTGGTGCCGGCCGGGGTGTGCTTGCGGGCGTTGGTCAGCAGGTTGGTCACCACCTGGTGCAGCCGGTGCTCGTCGCCCAGCACCTCCACCGACTCCGCCGGCAGCTCCAGGCGCCAGCGGTGCTCGGGTGCCACCACCTGGGCGTCGGCGACCGCCTCGAGCAGCAGCCGGGTCAGGTCGACGGGCGTCCGCTCCAGCGGCCGCCCGGAGTCCAGGCGGGCCAGCAGCAGCAGGTCCTCGACCAGCGACGTCATCCGCCGCGACTCCTCCTCGACCTTGGCCAGCGCGGTCCGCGCCGCCGCTGCGTCGTCGGGACGGCGGCGGGCGAGCTCGGCGTACCCGGCGATCGTCGCCAGCGGGGTGCGCAGCTCGTGGGAGGCGTCGGCGACGAACTGGCGCACCTGCTGCTCGCTGTGCTGTCGGTCGGCGAGCGCGGACTCGACGTGGTCGAGCAGCGTGTTCAGGGCAGCGCCCACCTGGCCCACCTCGGTGCGCGCGTCGGTGAGGCGCTCGGGCACCCGCTCGGTCAGGTGGATCTCGCCGGAGGCCAGCGGCAGCGCGGCGACCGCGTGGGCGGTGCTGGCCACCTCGTTGAGCGGCCGCAGCTGGCGGCGTACGACGAGCAGGCCGAGCACCGCCGCGGCGGCCACCGCGAGCAGGCCGAGGACGGCCTCCCAGCCGACCAGGCTGCGCAGGGTCCGGTCCACCTCGTCGGACGGCAGCGCGTAGACGACCCGGCCCCCCTCGACGTCCTCCGCGGCGGTGCGGTAGCCGCCCAGACCGCCGAGGTCGACCGAGCGCGGCGCGCCATCGACCTTCGCGAGCTCGTCGAGCAGGTCGTCGTCGAGGGCGGTGCTGATGGGGGCGCCCTCGGTGGTCGTCGAGATCCGACTGCCACCGCGGTCCCCGGAGTCGAGGTAGACCGCCCAGACCGTGCCCACGTCCTGGCCCAGGCCCGGACCCCGGCCGGGGCCGTCCTCGTCCCGCCCCGAGCCCCGGCCCGGGCCGTGCGGACCCGGTCCGTCCTCGGTCAGCGCGGCGACGGTGCGGTCCAGGCCGCGCTCGACCCGGTCGTCGAGCTGGTCGGTCAGGTAGTCGCGCATCGCCAGCGCCGTCGCGCCTCCCATCAGCAGGGCGGCGACCGCGACCAGCGCCACGGTGGTGACCACCAGGCGCCAGGCCAGCGAGCGCGGCGAGCGCATCAGTCCCGGCACCCTCACGTGGCCGGCTTCAGGACGTAGCCGGCACCGCGCATGGTGTGGATCATCGGCGCACGGCCGGCGTCGATCTTCTTGCGCAGGTAGGAGATGTAGAGCTCCACGACGTTCGCCTGGCCGCCGAAGTCGTAGTTCCAGACCCGGTCCAGGATCTGGGCCTTGCTGAGCACCCGCCGCGGGTTGCGCATCAGGTAGCGCAGCAGCTCGAACTCGGTTGCTGTCAGGTTGATCTCCTCGCCGCCGCGGAAGACCTCGTGGCTGTCCTCGTCCAGGGTGAGGTCGCCGACCACCAGCACCGAGGAGGACTGCGCCTGCTGGGCACCGGCCCGGCGGACCAGGGCGCGCAGCCGGGCGACCAGCTCCTCCAACGAGAACGGCTTGGTGACGTAGTCGTCGCCGCCCGCCGTCAGGCCGGCGACCCGGTCCTCGACGGCGTCGCGCGCGGTCAGGAACACGACCGGCAGGTTCGGGTCGGTGGCCCGCATCCGGCGCAGCACCTCCAGCCCGTCCAGGTCGGGCAGCATGATGTCGAGGACTACCGCGTCGGGGCGCAGCTCCCGGGCGATCGCGACGGCCCGGGCGCCGGTGTGCGCGGTCTCGACCCGCCAGCCCTCGTAGCGCAGCGCCATCGAGACGAGCTCGGCGAGGTTCTCCTCGTCGTCGACCACCAGGATGCGCAGCGGGGACCCGTCGGCGCGGGTGAGGTCGGAAGCAGCCATGACTCCACTGTGCCTGCGTCGGCTGTGGATGTCCTGTGGCCGGTGTCCGGCCCGGTGTCAGGGGCGGCCCTGGCGGTAGCGGTGGGGCGGCACCCCGACCAGCCGGGTGAAGTCGCGGGTGAAGTGGGCCTGGTCGTACCAGCCGTGTTCGGCGGCCAGGTCGGCCAGCGAGCCGGCGTACCCGGCGTCGAGGGCGGTGACGACGTCGTGCATCCGGTAGCGGGCCAGCACCCACTTGGGGCTGGCGCCGACGTAGCGGGCGAAGAGCCGCTCGACCTGGCGCCGGGAGACGGCGTGGCGCTCCTCCAGCTGGGCGACCCGGACCAGGGACCGGTCGCGGAGCAGGTCCGTGACCAGGCGCAGCACCGTGTCGTAGCCGGGGTCGTAGCCGGGGTCGGGGGAGGCGCCGCGGCGCTCGGCCAGCCCGAGCAGAGCGCGGTCGGCGACGCCGGCGGCCGCCGCCGGGGCCTGCCGGCCGTCCAGGACCCGCAGGGCGTCGACCACCGGCGCCGGCAGCAGCTCGGCGGCGGGCCGCAGCCGGTCGGTGAGGGCACGGGCCTCCAGCCCGGCCAGCGCGGCCAGGCCGCCGGGGCGGAACTTCACGCCGAGCACCCAGCCGCGGTCCGCGACCGGGACCTCGAAGCGCCGGGTGACGACGCCGGTGACCAGCACCCGCTCCGCCCCCACGCCGGGCCGGGGACGACCGAGCTCCACGCTGAGCGTGCACGCGGGGTGGGGCAGCGTCTGGCTGTGGAAGACGGTCCCGGGCGGGAGGTCCCAGCGCAGGCACCAGTGGTTCTCCACCCAGCGGTCCAGCCCTGGAGCGGGCAGCAGCCGCTCGACCGAGGCGTGCCGCGCGAACTCGGTCGGGCGCAGGATCCCGGCGCCGGTCGAGGTCGCGTTGGTCCTGGCCCGCATCCTCGAATGCTAGGGACCAGCACCGACCGGCGCTCGGCGAAGGAACTGGTAGGTGCTGCACGGCTCGGTCACAGGCACCGCACAGGCTGCGGAGCCATCGTGGTGGACGTCAAGGAAAGGAGCCAGAGAATGTCCCCCACGCCCCCCAGCACGCCCCCCACCGCCGCCCCCAACCCGGGCCCGGGCCCGGCCGGAGCCCCCACCCCGCCGCCGGCCCAGGCGCCCGGCACCGCACCGGTCGCCCCCGCGGCCCAGAAGACCAAGCTGCGCGACCGCTCGTTCGGGGCCCGCGCGACCGGCATCGTGGCTGTCGTCGCGCTGCTCGTCGGCGGCGGTCTCGGCGGCCTGATCGGCGCGGTCGCCGCTGACGACGACGGCCCGGGCCCGGACCAGATGGGCGGCCCCGGCCACGGCCAGCACCAGTTCCCCGGCGGTGGCTCCGGCGGGTTCGGCGACCGTGGCCCCGACGGTGACTCCGACCGGGGCTTCGACCACGGCCCGGGCGGATCCGACCAGGACTCCCAGGGCTGGCCCGACGGGTTCCCCGGTGAGGACGGCATGCCGGACACCGAGCCGGACACCACGCCGGACACGCCGGACACGCCGGACACCGAGGAGGACGTCACCCCGGAGACCCCCGGCTCGACGGCCTGAGCGGTTCCTTCGCCGGTCTTGGCACAATGGCGCTGCCATGACCGACGAGCTCCCGATCACCTACCCGCCGGAGCTGCCGGTCACCCAGCGCCGTGACGACATCGCCGCCGCGATCCGCGACCACCAGGTCGTGATCGTGGCCGGCGAGACCGGCTCGGGGAAGACCACCCAGCTGCCGAAGATCTGCCTCGAGCTCGGTCGCGGTCGCCGTGGCCGGTCCGGCGGGGGGTTGATCGGGCACACCCAGCCCCGGCGGATCGCGGCCCGCAGCGTGGCCGAGCGCATCGCCAGCGAGCTGGGCACGGACCTGGGAGCTGACGGCGGCGTCGTCGGCTACCAGGTCCGCTTCACCGACCGCACCTCGCGCTCAACCCGGGTCAAGCTGATGACCGACGGCATCCTGCTGGCCGAGCTGCAGCGGGACCGGATGCTGCGCAAGTACGACACGATCATCATCGACGAGGCGCACGAGCGCAGCCTCAACATCGACTTCCTCCTGGGCTACCTGCGTCAGCTGCTGCCGAAGCGCCCGGACCTGAAGCTGATCATCACCTCCGCCACCATCGACCCCGAGCGCTTCGCGGCGCACTTCGCCGACGTACGCACCGGCGAGCCGGCCCCGATCATCGAGGTCTCCGGGCGCACCTACCCGGTCGAGGTCCGCTACCGCCCGCTCATGGAGCTGCCCGAGGAGGACGAGGAGGGCGAGCCGGTCGTCCGCGACCAGACCGAGGCGATCGCCGACGCGGTGCGCGAGCTGGTCGCCGAGGGACCCGGCGACATCCTGGTCTTCCTCCCCGGCGAGCGGGAGATCCGCGACACCGCCGAGGTGCTCGAGGGACTCAACCTGCGCAACCCGGTGGAGATCGTCCCGCTCTACTCCCGGCTCTCCGCGGCCGATCAGCACAAGGTCTTCGCCCGGCACACCGGCCGCCGCGTGGTGCTCGCGACGAACGTCGCCGAGACCTCGCTGACAGTCCCCGGCATCCGGTACGTCGTGGACACCGGCGTGGCGCGCATCTCGCGCTACTCGGTGCGCACCAAGGTGCAGCGGCTGCCGATCGAGCCGATCAGCCAGGCCTCGGCCAACCAGCGCTCCGGGCGCTGCGGCCGGGTCGAGGCCGGCATCGCGATCCGGCTCTACTCCGAGGAGGACTTCGAGGGCCGCCCGGAGTTCACCGACCCCGAGATCCTGCGCACCAACCTGGCCAGCGTCATCCTGCAGATGGCCAGCCTGGGCCTGGGCGACGTCGGGCGGTTCCCGTTCGTCGAGCCCCCGGACAAGCGCAACGTCAGCGCCGGCGTGCAGCTGCTCGAGGAGCTCGGCGCGCTGCGGGCCGGGGCCAGGGCGGGCGGCGAGGCGCTCACGAAGCTCGGGCGCCGGCTCGCCCGGCTCCCCATCGACCCCCGGCTGGGCCGGATGGTCCTGGAGGCCGAGCGGCTCGGCTGCGTGCGCGAGGTCGTCGTCATCGCCGCCGCGCTCTCCCTCCAGGACCCCCGCGAGCGGCCGGGAGCCGACCACCCCGCCGAGCAGGCCCGCGCCGACCAGCTGCACGCGCGCTTCAAGGCCGAGGGCAGCGACTTCCTGACCTGGCTGAACCTGTGGCGCTTCCTCAAGGAGCAGCAGCGCGAGCTCTCCGGCAGCGCCTTCCGGCGGATGTGCAAGCGCGAGTTCCTCAACTACCTGCGGGTGCGGGAGTGGCAGGACTTCGAGTCCCAGCTGCGCCAGGTCTGCAAGGAGATGGGCGTCCAGGCCGGGCACCCGGCCGACACCCCCGACGCCGACGGGATCCACCAGGCCCTGCTCTCCGGGCTGCTCTCCCACATCGGCATGCTCGAGGAGCGCGACGCCGCCTCCGGGCCGAACGCCGGCCGGGACGGGCGCCGCCGGGGGCCCCGGGAGTACCTCGGCGCCCGCGGTGCGCGGTTCGCGATCTTCCCCGGCAGCGTGCTGGCCCGGAAGAACCCGCAGTACGTCATGGCCGGCGAGCTCGTCGAGACCGGGCGGCTCTGGGCCCGCCAGAACGCCGCCATCAAGCCGGAGTGGGCCGAGCAGCTCGGCGGGGACCTGGTCAAGCGCACCTGGTCCGAGCCGCACTGGTCGCGCAAGCGGGCGGCGGTGATGGCCCGCGAGCGGGCCACGCTGTACGGCGTACCGCTGGTCGCCGACCGGCTGGTCAACTACGGCAAGGTCGACCCCGCGCTCTCCCGCGAGCTGTTCATCCGGCATGCGCTGGTCTACGGCGAGTGGCAGACCCGGCACCGGTTCCTGGCCGAGAACCAGCGGCTGCTCGAGCAGGCCGAGGAGCTCGAGCACCGGGCCCGGCGCCGCGACCTCGTCGTCGACGAGCACACGCTCTTCGACTTCTACGACGCCCGGGTCGGCCCCGAGGTGGTCAGCGGTGCCCACTTCGACCAGTGGTGGAAGCAGGCTCGCCGCGACCAGCCGGACCTGCTCACGTTCGACCCGAAGATGCTCACCCACGACACGGTCGAGGAGGTCCGCGAGGAGGACTACCCCGAGCGCTGGCACGGCGACACCGGAGCCGGGCTGACCTTCCCGATCAGCTACCACTTCGAGCCGGGCACCGCCGAGGACGGCCTCACCATCGAGGTGCCGGTGGCGACGCTGAACCGGGTCAGCGACGAGGACTTCTCCTGGAACGTCCCCGGGCTGCGCCAGGAGCTGGTCACCAGTCTGATCCGCAGCCTGCCGAAGAACCTGCGGGTCTCCTTCGTCCCCGCACCCGACAAGGCGCGGGAGTTCCTCGCGACGGTGCCGGCGGGGGAGGAGCCGCTCCTGGACGCCCTGGAGCGGTGGTGCCGCTCGACCACCGGGGTCGTGGTGCCGCGCGCTGCCTGGGACTGGTCCAAGGTCCCCGAGCACCTGCGCCCGACCTACCGGGTGGTCGACGAGACCGGCCGGGAGCAGGCCCGCGGGAAGGACCTCGAGGCGCTCAAGGCCCCGCTGCGCGGCTCCTTCGAGCAGGCCATCGCCGAGGTCGCCACCGCGAGCGGGGTCAGCCGCACCGGCGAGACGGGCTGGGTGTTCGGGACCATCGAGCGCTCGTTCACCCAGAAGCGGGCCGGCCACGAGGTGCAGGTCCATCCGGCCCTGGTCGACGAGGGCGGCACCGTGGGGCTGCAGGTCTTCGGCGCGGAGGAGGAGGCGGCGGCCCGGCACCGCCTCGGCGTACGCCGGCTGCTGCTGCTCGGGACCCGGTCCCCGGTCAAGCAGGTCCTCGACGGGCTGAGCAACGCCGAGAAGCTGGCCCTCGCGGGTACGCCGTACCCCTCGGTGGCGGAGCTGCTCGAGGACTGCCGGGCCGCGGTGCTCGGCGACCTGGTCGACGCCCGCCCGGCGGTGCGCACCGAGGAGGAGTACGCCGGCCTGCTCGCCGAGGCGGAGCGGGACCAGGAGGCGCGGCTGCGCGGCGTGCTCGGCGACGTGCTGCGGGTGCTGGACGGCTGGCGGGCGGCGGACAAGGCGCTGTCCGGGCGGGCCGAGATGACCCAGCTGCCGGCGCTCTCCGACATGCAGGCCCAGCTCGCCCGGCTGGTCCACCGCGGCTTCGTGGGGGAGGCCGGAGCGGCGCAGCTGCGCCGCTATCCGACGTACCTCACCGCGCTGCGGCAGCGCCGGGCCCGGCTCGACGACGGCGGCGGCGCGGTCAACCGGGACCGGCAGCTGATGGACCGGGTCTCCGACCTGCAGGCCGCCTACCTGCACCAGCTCGACGCCCTGCCTCCCGGCCGGCCGCCCGGCGAGCGGCTGCGCGCCGTGCGCTGGATGCTGGAGGAGTACCGGGTCTCGCTGTGGGCCCAGCAGCTCGGCACCCCGACCCCGGTCAGCGACCAGCGGATCCGGAAGGCGCTGGGGTAGTGGCGGCCTCGCCACAGCGGTCCGGCCGGACCCCGGCCTCGTAGAGTGGCCGGGTGAGCGACCGCCCCCACCACCGCCCGATGCAGCCCGGGGACGCCTTCTTCGACGACATCGTCGGCGGTGCCGATCCGGCGCTCGTCACCGAGGCCGCCGACCGGGCGGCCCGGCTCCTGGTCCGCGGTGCCCGCGAGCGCGGCGACGCCGGGGTGGCGGAGCGGCTGCTGCACCTCGCCGACACCGAGGGCATCGAGACCATCGCCGAGGTGTGGGCCGGCTCGCCCGCAGACTCGGTGGCCGGCTGCCTGTGGCGGCTCTACCTGCTGCGCTCCTGGGTGTACGCCGACCCGGTGGCCGTCGCGCGCGAGTTCGAGGCCGGGCGCTCCCACGCCCAGGTCGCCCGGGTGGTGGCCGGCGTCGCCGACCCGCCCGGCCCGGAGGAGCTCAAGGCGATGGTCGACCAGGTGCTGCGCGGCATCGCGACCGGCGACTTCGCCGACGTGCTGTTCCGGGCAGCTGGCTTCGCGCGGGTGGTGGCGGCGGGCCGCGCGGCCCTGGCCGACGGGACCGAGGAGGCGGTCGTGCGGGTGCTCCGGCTGGCCGAGCAGCTCGAGGCGGCGGGACACATCGAGCTGGCCTCCCGACTGTCCTGACCACTGTCCTGACCGGGGCCCGAATCGGGCCGCGGAGGGCCGCGCCGCAGACGGTCGGGCGTTACACTGGAGCCGAGCACGTCGGGCCGTGGCAGCCCCGGGTCCCAAATTAAGCCGCTACGAGCGGCCACGCGCCGTGAGGCGCTCCCGGTCCGGCGTGCTCGTTCTTCGTTCTCCGCGTTCCGGGCACCGCCCCGGAGCCCGAGTGCTGCGCGCCGCCGCGGGAGCACTCGGTAGGGTGACGCCGTCCCGGCGGATGCCCGGGACGCCGCAGAGAACGGGTGGTGTCGTGGGTAACAGGGGTAACGGTCGGGTTCGAGCGGCACGGCGGGCCACCGGCCTCGTGGCCGCGGCGCTGGCCCTCGCCCTCACGGCCAGCTCGTGCACCGGCGACTCCGAGCCGGAGCCGCGGCGCAGCCCCGCGCCCTCGTCGCCGGCACCGACGGCGGCCCTGACCTTCGGGGTCTGGGGCGGCCCGGAGGAGATCGCCGCCTACCAGGCGATGGTGGACACCTACAACGCCACCAGCGGCGCCGAGCCGGTGACCATCGAGCCGTACGCCGACGCAGCGGGCCTGGTCGCCGCGGTGCAGAAGGGCGGCGCGGCGGCCCCGGACGTCTACATGCTGCCGCGCACGGACCTGGCCTGGCTGCGCGAGGAGCGACGCAACGTCCCCGTCGACGAGCTGCTCGACGAGCGTGGCGTCAACTTCGGTGACAACTACTCGCGCTCGGCGCTCGAGGCCTTCTCCGACGACCTGCGCCTGCAGTGCATGCCGTACGGCGTCTCGCCCGAGGTCGTCTACTACAACAAGCGCCTCGTCGACTTCGACCGGATGGAGCGCCGCGGGCTGCAGGTGCCCGGCGGGGAGCGGGTCCGCTGGACCTTCGACCAGTTCGCGGAGGCCGCCGCCTTCGCCTCGCGCAAGCGGCGCGGGACCAAGGGCGTGCACGTGCCCGCCACCCTCGAGGGCCTGGCGCCGTTCATCTACTCCGGCGACGGCAAGGTCTTCGACGACGCCGACGACCCGCGCTCGCTCGCGCTCGCCGGCGACGAGTCCCGGGCGGCGCTGGAGCGCACCCTCACGCTGCTGCGCGACCCCACCGTCACCCTGTCCGAGAAGCAGCTGTCGCGGCGCAGCGCGCTGGAGTGGTTCAAGGCCGGCAAGCTCGGCATGATCACCGGCCAGCGCGACCTGGTGCCCCAGCTGCGGGCGGTGCCCGGCCTGGACTTCGACGTGATCTCGATGCCGGTGCTCGACACCCCCGCGACCGTCGGCGACGTCACCGGCATCTGCATCTCCGCCCGCTCCGCGAGCGTCCCGCAGTCCGCCGACTTCCTGGTCCACGCGCTGTCCACCGACGCGGTCGCCGAGGTCACCGAGGCCGGCTTCCTGGCGCCCGCCAACCAGACCGTCGCCCTCAACGACGCGTTCCTCCAGCCCGACCGGGCCCCGGAGCACGCCACCGTGTTCACCGGCGGGGTCTCCTCGATGGTGCTGCCGCCGCTGCTGACCACCTGGCCCGAGCTCGACGCGACAGTGAACCCGATGCTCGCCGAGCTGATGAACGTCTCGATCATCGAGGACCTCGGCGAGGCGACCGAGCGGATCGACGAGGCGTCGCGGACCGTGCTCGACCCGGAGAGCCTGGAGGAGTCCGCCGAGGAGTCCCCCGAGGGGGACGAGTAGGCCCTAGGCCTGCTCGGAGCCCGGCTCCGCGTCGTCGGGCGCCGGGTCGGGCTCGGGGTCCGGCTCGGTGTCGGCACGCAGGATCGCCTCGGTCAGCACCGGGCCGACCAGCTCCACCTGCCACGGGCGGGCGCCCAGGGCGCTCAGCGCGTCCGCGACCGCGGTCGCCAGCTGGGCCGGTTCCCGGGTGGCCGGCGGGGTCCACAGGGTCCGGCGCAGGTAGTCGGGGGTCAGCAGGTTCTCCACGGGGAGGTGCCGCTCCTCGGCCAGCGCGGCCATCGCCTCACGGGCGATCGCCAGGCGGCGGGCGGCGACCGGGTCCTTCTCGGCCCACGCCCGCGGCAGCGGCGGGCCGTCGGTGCGCGGCGAGCGAGCCGGCAGCTCGCTCTCGTCCATCGTGGCGGCCTCGGTGAGCGCGGCGACCCAGCGCGCGGCGTACCGCTCGGCGCCGCGGCCGTGGAAGCCGCGGGTCGCCAGCAGGGCGGCCCGGTCGGTGGGCAGCGCCTGGGCGGCCGCGACGATCGCGGCGTCCGGCAGCACCCGGCCGGGGGTGACGTCGCGCTGCTCGGCGATCTGGTCGCGGGCCTCCCACAGCGCCCGGACCGCGGCCAGGCCGCGGCGCCCGCGCACCCGGTGCATCCCGGAGGTACGCCGCCACGCCTCCACCCGCGGGGTCTGCTGGAAGCTGCGCAGCGCGTCGAACTCCTGGCGCGCCCACTCGGCCTTGCCGGACTCCTCCAGCTCGGCCGCGAGCGCGTCGCGCAGCTCGACCAGCACCTCGACGTCCAGCGCGGCGTACTCCAGCCAGGGCTTCGGCAGCGGCCGGGTCGACCAGTCGACCGCCGAGTGCTCCTTCTTCAGCCGGTAGCCCAGGACGGTCTCGACCAGCGTGGCCAGCCCGACCCGCGGGTGCCCGAGCAGGCGACCGGCGAGCTCGGTGTCGAACAGGTCGGTGGGGTAGAGCCCGATCGCGGTCAGGCAGGGCAGGTCCTGGGTCGCGGCGTGCAGGATCCACTCGGTGCCCTCGAGCGCCTCCGCGAGCGGTGCGAGCCGGTCCACGTCGAACGCGATCGGGTCCACCAGCGCGGTGCCGGCGCCCTCGCGGCGCAGCTGCACCAGGTAGGCGCGGCCGGAGTAGCGGTAGCCGGACGCGCGCTCGGCGTCGATGGCCACCGGGCCGGTGCCGGCGGCGAGCCGCTCGCAGTAGGCGACCAGCGCGGGCTCGGTGTCGATCAGGTCGGGCAGGCCGTCGCGCAGGGTCAGCAGCGGGGCCGGCTCCGCGGCGGTCTCCGCCTCCTCCGCGACCTCGGGGTCGCCGGACGGGGCGCTCTCGGGGGAAACCATCAGGTCGGCGTGCCTCGCTGTCCTCGCCGGCTCGGCATGACCGCCACGCCCTCCGGCACCGGCGGGAGACCCACCGCGGTGCACAGCAGCTCGCCCCACGCCTCGACGTGGGAGGCGAGGTCGAGGCCCTGGGGGGTCCACGACGCGCGGATCTCGATCTGGGCGGTGCCGGTCTCCTCGGCCATCCCGCCGAAGCTCTCGGTCGACACGCAGGTCACGGTGCCCGAGGCCTCCGCGTACGCCGCGCCGTGGGCGTCGAGGGCGTCGGTCAGCCAGGACCACCCGACGGCGGCGAGCATCGGGTCGGCCACCAGGTCGGCGTCGATCTCGGCGCGGGCGTAGGTGACGCACCGGAAGGTGCCGTTCCAGGCGTCGTTGCCGTCGGGGTCGTGGAGCAGGATGATCCGGCCGGTCCCGAGGTCGACGTCGTCGACCGTGACGTCGGCCGAGAGCGCCGCGGCGTACGGCGCGATCCGCTGCGGCGCGGGCATCTCCTCGCAGAGCACCTCCGGGCGCAACCGGGCGGCGCGCATGCTGGCGACCGCCTCACGGAACTCCCGGGGGCTCTCCGCACCCGTTCCCGGGTGCGTCTCCTGACGCACGACCATGGGTTCACAGTAGGTCCGCAGCCTCGAACCGATGTGCGAACACGCCGGGGCGGGTGCGAGGCTTGTCCGGTGAGCACCTCGGCCGACCTGTCCCAGAGCGCGTTCCTCCTGGCTGCCCGGGGCGAGCCCGTGCCCCACACGCCGGTCTGGTTCATGCGCCAGGCGGGCCGTTCGCTGCCGGAGTACCTCAAGGTCCGCGAGGGCGTCGCGATGCTCGACGCCTGCATGGACCCCGAGCTTGTCGTGGAGATCACGATGCAGCCGGTGCGCCGCTACGGCGTCGACGCGGCGATCTTCTTCTCCGACATCGTGCTCCCGCTCAAGGCCGTCGGCGTCGACCTCGACATCGTGCCGGGCGTCGGCCCGGTGGTCGCCGAGCCGGTGCGCACGCTCGCCGACGTCGAGGCGATCCCGGACCTGCTCCCCGAGCACGTCGGGTTCATCACCGAGGCGGTCCGCGGCCTGGTCGGCGAGCTCGGCGGCACGCCGCTCATCGGCTTCGCGGGGGCGCCGTTCACGGTCGCCTCCTACCTGGTCGAGGGCGGACCGTCGAAGGAGCACGCGAAGACCAAGGCGATGATGTTCGGCGCTCCCGAGGTCTGGGACGCGCTGATGCGCAAGATCGCCGGCATCGCGGCCGGCTACCTGCGGGTGCAGGTCGAGGCGGGGGCCTCCGCGGTCCAGCTCTTCGACTCCTGGGCCGGCGCGCTCACCCCGGCCGACTACGCCGAGCACGTGATGCCGCACTCGGCCCGGGTGCTGGCGGCCGCCGGGGAGCTCGGCGTCCCGCGCATCCACTTCGGGGTCGGCACCACGAACCTGCTGGGCCTGATGGGCGAGGCCGGCGCCGACGTCGTCGGCGTCGACTGGCGCACCCCGCTGGGCGACGCGATCGGCCGGGTGGGCGAGCGGGCCGTGCAGGGCAACCTGGACCCGACCCTGGTCTTCGCCCCGACCGAGGTGATGACCGCCCGGGCCGCGGACGTGATCGAGGCCGGCCGCGCCGCCCGCGGCCACATCTTCAACCTCGGGCACGGTGTGATCCCCTCCACCGACCCCGACCAGCTCAAGCGGTTGACCGAGTTCGTGCAGGGCTACGACCTGGCCTGAGCCCGGCTCAGTCGGTCGCGGCCTTCTTCGCGGTCCGGCGCCGGGTGGTGACCTTCGGGGGCACCTTGACCGGCTTCAGCCGCACCCGCGGCGCGTTCCCGTCCTCGTGGGCCAGCTCCAGGTAGTCCTGGGCGCGGGCCAGCGAGATCAGCTTGCCGAAGCCGTAGTTGCGCGGGTCGAACGAGGCGTGCCGGGTGTTGAGGTAGCTGCCGACCGAGCCCAGCAGGGCCCAGCCGTCCTCCGCGGAGGTGTTGTCGACAGCGGCGGTGAGGATCTCGCGCAGGTCGGGCAGCGGGGCGGCGGCCGCCTCGGTGCCGGCGGGGTCCTCCGGGTCGTCGGGGTCGTTGGTGTCGGCGACGGGCTCGGCCGCGGCCGCGTCGGTGCCGAGCACCTCGAGGAAGACGAACCGGTCGCACGCCGCCACCAGCGCCTCGGGGGTCCGGCGCCGGCCGAAGCCGTAGACGGTCTTCCCGGACTCGCGCAGCCGGGTGGCCAGGCGGGTGAAGTCGCTGTCGCTGGAGACCAGCGCGAACGCGTCCAGGTTGCCGGTGTAGAGCAGGTCCATCGCGTCGATGATCAGCGCGGAGTCGGTGGAGTTCTTGCCGGTCGTGTAGGAGAACTGCTGCACGGGCTGGATCGCGTTGCGGTTCAGCTCGTCCTTCCAGCTCCCGAGCCGGGTGGTGGTCCAGTCCCCGTAGGCGCGCTTGACCGTCGGGACGCCGTACCGAGCCACCTCGGCCAGCAGCGCGCTCGCGTGCTTCCCGGAGGTGTTGTCGGCGTCGATGAGGACGGCCAGACGGACGGCGCGGGTGGTGGGGTCGGTGAGAGGCACGGCGCCAGCCTAGGCGGCCCTCTGCCCGGTCTCGCGGCCGGCGGGCTCCGCGGCGCCCGCGGCGGGGCGGCTTGCATCCGTCGACAATGTGCAGCAATCTTATCGACATAAATGGTTATCCGAGGGCGGCGAGCACGCGAAAGGCACCACGATGAGCACCCTGAAGTTCCACTGGTTCCTCCCCACCAACGGCGGTGACGGCCGCCAGGTCGTCGGGGGAGGGCACGGCGTCGAGGCCGGCGCCTCCGGCCGGCCCGCGTCGGTGCCCTACCTCGGGCAGATCGCCCGCAGCGCCGAGCAGCTCGGCTTCGAGGCAGCGCTCACTCCCACCGGCACCTGGTGCGAGGACGCCTGGATCTCCACCGCGATGCTCAGCACGCTCACCGAGCGGCTGAAGTTCCTGGTCGCGTTCCGGCCCGGGCTCACCGCGCCGTTCCTGGCCGCCCAGATGGCCGGCACGTTCCAGAACCTCTCCGGAGGGCGGCTGCTGCTCAACGTCGTCACCGGCGGCGAGAGCCACGAGCAGCGGATGTTCGGCGACTTCGAGGACAAGGACGCCCGCTACGAGCGCTGCGAGGAGTTCCTCCGGGTCGTGCGGGCGCTGTGGGCGGGGGAGCGGGTGAACCATGCCGGGCGGTACTTCCGGCTCGAGGACGCCGTGCTGGCCCAGCTCCCCGACCCGCTGCCCGAGATCTACTTCGGCGGCTCCTCGCCCGCCGCGCTCGACGTGGCCGCGCGGCATGCCGACGTCTACCTCACCTGGGGCGAGCCACCCGCCGCGGTGGCGGAGAAGGTGGCGCGGGTCCGCGCCCTGGCCGCGGAGCACGGGCGCCGGCCGCGGTTCGGCATCCGGCTGCACACGATCGCCCGGGACACCTCCGCGGAGGCCTGGGCCGAGGCCGACCGGCTGCTGGCCGCGATCGGCGAGGAGGACATCGCACGGGTCCAGGCCGGCCTGCGGCGCAGCGAGTCCGAGGGCCAGCGCCGGATGCTCGAGCTGAACTCGGGGTCCAAGGACGGCCTGGAGATCCACCCGGGCCTGTGGGCCGGGGTCGGGCTGGTGCGCGGCGGGGCCGGCACCGCCATGGTCGGCAGCCACGACGAGATCGCCGACCTCGTCGAGGAGTACGCCGCGGCGGGCATCGAGGAGTTCGTGCTCTCGGCCTACCCGCACCTGGAGGGCGCGTACTGGTTCGGCGAGGGCGTGCTGCCCGAGCTGGCCCGCCGCGGCCTGTGGGAGCACCCCGCGCCGACCGGGCGGGTGACCTCGGCGGTGCCGTTCGGGGCCGGCACCCGGGCCGCCTCGTGACCAGCGTCGCGGTCGTCGTCGGGAACCCCAAGCCGGGCAGCCGCACCCTCGCCGCCGCGACGTACGTCGCGCGCGAGCTGGTCGGCGCGGAGCCCGGCCTGGTGGTCGACCTGGCCACGCTCGGGCCGGCGGTCCTGGACTGGTCCGACGCCGGGGTGGGTGCGCTGGTCGCCGAGGTCGGCGCCGCCGACCTGGTCGTGGTCGCCAGCCCCACCTACAAGGCCGCCTACACCGGCCTGCTCAAGGTCTTCCTGGACAGGTTCGGGCCCGGCGGGCTCCGCGGGGTCGCCGTGCCGCTGATGCTCGGCGCGGGCCCGGGGCACGCGCTGGCGCCCGAGCTGACCCTGCGCCCGGTGCTCAGCGAGCTCGGCGCGACGATCCCGGCGCCCGCGCTGTACGTCCTGGACTCCCGCCACGACGACCCGGCGGCGTACGCCGACTGGCTGCACCTGGCCCGGCTCCGGATCACTCCCCACCTCACGACTGGAGCACCGGCATGAGCCTGACCCCGCTCACCACCAACCAGGACCTCGACCCCGCGCGGCTGCGGGAGGCGTTCGGGATCTTCCCGACCGGCGTCGTGGCCGTGGCCGCCGAGGTCCAGGGCCGCCTGGTCGGGCTCGCGGCGAGCTCGTTCACCTCGGTGAGCCTGGACCCGCCGCTGGTGTCGTTCTCGGTGGCCAACACCTCGAAGACCTGGCCGGACCTGCGCCGGGCCGCGCACCTGGGCCTCTCGGTGCTGGCCGACCACCACGGCCAGGCCTGCCGCCAGCTCGCCGGCCCGGTCGCGGAGCGGTTCGCGGGCCTCGACGTCACCCGGACCGAGGACGGCGCCGTCACCCTCGACGACGCGCTGGTCCGCTACGACACCTCGATCCACGAGGAGGTGGTGGCCGGCGACCACACGATCGTGCTGCTGCGGCTGCACGGGGTGCAGCACCGCAGCGAGCACACCGACGCCTCGCTGCCGCTGGTCTTCCACCGCAGCGGGTTCGGCCGGCTCGAGGTCTCCTGAGGCAGGTGCCCCCGGGGAGCGGTGAGATAGCCACCGTCTGGGGCCTGGGTTCGGTGGCAGGCTCACCGCTGGGGCGGGGGCGGCTGCGCAACCCCTCGCCCGCCGCCGCCCGGCCGCCGCCTACGCTGATCGGGTGTCGACGCCACCGCAGCCCCGGGTCGCCGTCGTCGGTGCCGGTCTGGCCGGACTGGCCGCCGCCCGGGAGCTCGCCGAGGCGGGCTGCGCCGTGGTCGTGCTCGAGGCCGCCGACCGGGTCGGCGGCAAGGTGCGCCGCGCCGAGGTCGCCGGGACCGTGGTCGACGTCGGTGCCGAGGCGATGCTCAACCGGCGCCCGGAGGGCGTCGACCTGGCCCGCTCGCTCGGCCTGCCGCTGGAGCACCCGACCACCGCATCCTCCCGGATCTGGACCCGCGATGCGCTGCGGCCGCTGCCGCGCTCGCTGATGGGGGTCCCGCTGGACCTCGACCAGCTCGCGGCGTCCGGAGTGCTCAGCGAGGCCGGCCTGGCCCGGGTCCGGCAGGAGCCGGGCCTGCCGCCCGAGGTCCTCGACGCCGACCTCTCGGTCGGCGAGCTCGTCGACCGGCGCTTCGGCCCGGAGGTCACCGACCGGCTCGTCGAGCCCCTGCTCGGCGGCGTGTACGCCGGACACGCCCGCGAGCTGTCGGCCCGGGCGGCCGTTCCGCAGCTGGTCGCGTTCGCCACCCGCGGCTCGGTGCTGGAGCAGGCGGCCGCGATCCCCACCACCTACGACGTGCCGGTCTTCGCCGGGATCCCCGGCGGCATGGGCCAGCTCGCGGAGGCGGTCGCCCGCGGCCTCGACGTGCGCACCGGCACCACCGTGCGCGCGCTGGAGCGGACGCCGGGCGGCTTCCGGCTGCTCACCGGGCCGACCACCGCCGAGCAGGCGATCGAGGTCGACGCGGTGGTCCTCGCCACCCCCGCCGCCCCGACCGCCCGGCTGCTCTCGGGCCTCGCCCCGGGCGCCGCCGCCGAGCTCGCCGGCGTCGAGTACGCCTCGATGGCGGTGGTGAGCCTGGCCTTCCGGGTCGAGGACGCCGCGGTGGTCGACCGGTCCGGGTCGTCGGGGTTCCTGGTCCCGCCGGTCGACGGGCGCCGGATCAAGGCCGCCACGTTCTCGTTCGCCAAGTGGGGCTGGGTGCGCCGGGCCGGCGCCGAGTCGGGCGTGGTGCACCTGCGCACCTCCCTGGGCCGGCACCGCGAGGAGGTCGCCCTGCAGGCCGACGACGAGGAGCTGCTAGCGGTCTCGCTGGCCGACCTGGCCGCGGCGACCGGCCTGACGGCGACCCCCGTCGACGTGCACGTGCAGCGCTGGGGCGGCGGTCTGCCGCAGTACGCCGTGGGCCACCTGGACCGGGTGGAGCGGATCCGGTCCGAGGTGGGCCGCGTTCCCGGGCTGGCGGTGTGCGGCGCGGCGTACGACGGCGTGGGGATCCCGGCCGTCATCGGCTCCGCCCGCCGGGCCGCGGCCCAGGTGCTGGAGGACGCCGGGTTCGGTTGCTCCGAGCGCGGGGGGACAATGGAGCCATGAGCGACTCCACGTCCAACGCCGCCCGGGTCCGCGAGATCAACGACGCCATCCGCTACACGATGTGGTCGGTCTTCCGGCTGCGCGACGTCCTCGGCGACGACGCCGACCGTGCGGCCGAGGCCGCCGAGGTCGAGAAGCTCTTCGCCGACCTGGCCGAGGCCGACGTCGTGGTGCGCGGCACCTACGACGTGAGCGGCCTGCGCGCCGACGCCGACGTGATGGTGTGGACCCACGCCACCACCTCCGAGGAGCTCCAGTCGGCCTACCACCGGTTCCGCCGGACCGCCTTCGGCCGGCGCCTGGAGCCGGTCTGGTCGCAGATGGCGCTGCACCGCCCGGCGGAGTTCAACAAGTCCCACGTGCCGGCCTTCCTCGCCGACGAGGAGCCCAAGCGGCACGTGTCGGTCTATCCGTTCGTGCGCTCCTACGAGTGGTACCTGCTCCCCGACGAGGAGCGCCGCCGGATGCTGGCCGACCACGGCAAGATGGCGCGCGGCTTCCCCGACGTGCGGGCCAACACCGTGGCGTCGTTCTCCCTCGGCGACTACGAGTGGATGCTGGCCTTCGAGGCCGACGAGCTGTACCGGATCGTCGACCTGATGCGGCACCTGCGCGGCTCCGAGGCGCGCCGCCACGTCCGCGAGGAGGTGCCGTTCTACACCGGCGCGCTCGCCTCGATCACCGAGCTGGTCGACCGGCTGCCCTGAGCGGGCCGCGCCTCAGAGCGCGTGGTTGGGGACGAACCGCCGAGCCGGGTCGTACCGGTCGCGCAGGGCGGCCAGGCGTGCCCAGTCCTCCCCGTCGACCAGGCGGCTGGCCTGGACCCGGCGCTCGGTGAAGGTCGCGACCAGGCCGGGGACCGACCAGGGGGCCAGTGCTGCGACGACAGTGGCCGCCGCCTGCCGGGCCGGGCCCGCCGCCTCGGGCGTCGGGGCCGTCGCGATGCAGAACACGGAGTAGTCGCCGGGCAGCGCCGAGAGCGCCCCGCCGGCCGGGCCCGGCCGGGCCAGGGCCCCGCCGAGGTGACGGACCTCGGTGACGGTCAGCCCCGAGCTGGTGCCGGGGCCGACCTGCCCGAGGAGCGCGGCGAGCGCCGCGTCGTCGAGGGGCCCCAGCACTGTGTGGTCGGAGACGGCGGGCGTCGGGCCGGGCGGGTCCAGGTGCACGTCGAGCAGCTCCGCCGCCGGGATCCGTCCGAAGGTGTCGATCTCGGGCTCCAGCGCGCGCAGCGGCGCCAGCAGCGACGCGGCGTGCTCGTCGTCCTCCAGCACGGCGCCGTCGATGATGACCAGGTCCCGTCCGGACAGGAACGGCGGCAGCTGCGGCAGCGGCGGCAGGCTGAGCACCCGCAGCACGGTGGTCGCGGTCTCCGGGGCGGTCCGCGTCCACGCGGCCCACGCCGCGAGCACCTCGGGCGCGCGCTCCCGGTCCCACAGCAGCATGCCGGCGTACACGTCCGCGTAGGGCAGCAGGTCGAGCTCGATCGCGACGACGACGCCGAAGTTGGCGGCGCCACCGCCGCGCAGTGCCCAGAACAGGTCGGGGTGCTCGGTGGCGTCGGCCCGGACGAGCTCGCCATCGGCGGTGACGAGCTCGACCGCGCGCACCGAGCCGGCCGCGAGGCCGTGGCGGCGGGCGTAGAACGACAGCCCGCCGGAGAGCACGTAGCCGGGGAGCGCCACGTCGGGGGCGCTGCCGTGCAGGGCCGTCAGCCCGTGCTCGGCCGTCGCCGCGACGACGTCGCGCCACGGGGTCGCGCCGATCACCCGGGCGGTGCGGGCCACCGGGTCGACGCTGACCCCGGAGAGCTCGGAGAGCCGCAGCAGCACCACGTCGTCCAGGTCCTGCTCGGCGAGCGGACCGACCCCGTGGCCGGTGCTCAGCGGGGCGACGCGCAGCCCGGCGCGGCCGGCGTCGCCGACGAGGTCTGCGACCTCCTCGACGGTGCGGGGCACCGCGACGACGGCCGGTCGCAGGTCGACGCTGAGGTTCCACGGCGTGCGGGCGGCGTCGTACCCGGGATCTCCGGGCAGGTACAGCTCGCAGGAGCTACGGAGGCGGGTGGCGGGATCGGTCTCGGTCATGGTGCCTCCCTCGAGGCCTCGGGATCGCTGGCGACCTGGCACCAGCAGTGTCAGTCGCCGCTGGCGCGCGGCGCATCCCGTTTACCGAGGGTGGCGCGACCGGGTCAGGACCGGTCGGCGGGCTCCAGGGTCAGGCTGACCGAGTTGATGCAGTACCGGTCCCCGGTGGGCGTGCCGTAGCCGTCGGGGAAGACGTGCCCGAGGTGGGAGCCGCAGCTGGCGCACCGGACCTCGACCCGCTTCATCCCGTGCGAGGTGTCCTCGATGTACTCGATCGTGTCGGTGATCGGCTGGTAGAACGACGGCCAGCCGCACCCGGAGTGGAACTTGGTGTCGGACTCGAAGAGCTTGGCCTCGCAGGCCTTGCAGCGGTAGATGCCGGTGGTCTCGGTGTCGTTGTACTCGCCGGTGAACGGCCGCTCGGTGCCGGCCTGCCGCAGGACGGCGTACTCCTCGGGCGAGAGCTCCTCGCGCCACTGCTCGTCGGTCTTCTCCACGTCGTAGGCCATGGCCCCCAGACTAGTCCGGTGGCGGGCGCCGGCGAATCCGCTCAGCCTCGGCCGGCGCCGGCCGATCGGGAGCGTCGGAGGAGGGGTGTGCCCTCCTGCGCGGCCGTCGGCGACCGCCTCGGTGCGCCGGCACGGAGGAGAGCCCGATGGACCAGCACCTGACTGTCGCACGCCGGATCGGCCTGGGATTCCTCGTGGTCGTGCTCGCCATGGTCGCCGTCGTGGGCGTCGCCGTGGTGAAGGTGGCGAGCATCGAGGACCATCTCGCCGTCATCAACGACGAGAACGCCGTCAAGCAGCGCCACGCCATGGACTGGCGGGGCAGCGTGCACGACCGGGCCATCGCGCTGCGCGACGTCGTGCTCGCCCCCGACGCCGCCTCCCGGCGGCGGGAGGTGACGACGATCGACGCGCTCGCGGCGGACTACCGCGCCGCCGAGGCGCCGATGGCGGCGCTCTTCGCCGAGTCCGGCAGCGGCAGCGCCGCGGAGCGGGAGGCGCTGGCCGAGATCGACGCCGTCCAGTCGCGGACCCTCCCGCTGATCGACGCGGTGGTCGAGCTGAGCGCCGAGGGGCGCCAGGACGATGCGGCGCGGCTGCTCGCCCGGGAGGCCAAGCCGGCGTTCGTGGAGTGGCTCGGCGCCATCAACGCGTTCCTCGACGTCGAGGCCGACCTGAGCGCTGCTGAGACCGCGTCGGCCCGCGACGAGGCCAGCGGGTTCTTCGTGACGATCACGCTGCTCTTCCTGCTCGCGGTCGCGGTCGCGCTGGTCGCGGGCTGGCGGACCACCCGGACCGTCGTCCGGCCGCTGGCCGAGGCCCGCGCGGTCCTCGCCGACGTCGCCACCGGCGACCTGACCCGCCGGATCGAGGTGGGCCGCCACGACGAGGTGGGGGCGATGGCGACCTCGGTGAACATCGCCCTGGACAGCATGGCCGCGGTGATCGGCGACCTCTCCGAGAGCGCCCGGCGGCTGGGCCGCACCAGCGACGACGTCGGCAGCGTCGCGGCGGCCCTGGGCAGCACGGCCGCCGAGTCCTCGACCCAGGCGACAGTGGTGGCTGCGGCCGCCGAGGAGGTCTCGCGGAATGTGTCGACGGTGGCGGCGGGTGCGGAGCAGATGGGTGCGTCTATTCGGGAGATTGCGCATTCGGCGAATGAGGCGGCGCGGGTGGCGTCGTTGGCGGTGGCGTCGGTGGAGTCGACGAATGTGACGGTGTCGCGGTTGGGGGAGTCGTCGGTGGAGATCGGGAATGTGGTGAAGGTGATCACCTCGATTGCGGAGCAGACGAATTTGTTGGCGTTGAACGCGACGATCGAGGCGGCGCGGGCTGGGGAGGCTGGTAAGGGGTTCGCGGTGGTGGCGAACGAGGTGAAGGAGCTGGCGCAGGAGACGGCGCGGGCGACGGGGGATATTGCGCGGCGGGTGGAGGCTATTCAGTCGGATTCGGGTGGTGCGGTGGCGGCGATCGGGGAGATTGCGGGGATCATCGCCTCGATCAATGACTATCAGTTGACGATCGCGTCGGCGGTGGAGGAGCAGACGGCGACGACGAATGAGATGTCGCGCAATGTCGCGGAGGCGTCCACCGGGGTCAGCCAGATCGCCGAGCACCTCGGCGGGCTCGCCCAGTCCGCGCACGCCACCAGCGGGTCCGCCGGGGACTCCCAGGCCGCCGCCCGGGAGCTGGCCGAGGTCACCGCGCACCTGCACGGGCTGGTCCGGGGCTTCCGCTGCTGACCGTGCCGCTGGTCATGCCGGCGTCCGGGGCGATGCCCTAGCGTGTCGCCATGGCGAAGACCGCAGCGGCCGAGGTGCAGGCGGGCGGGCGCGCGGTCCGCGTCTCGAGCCCGGACCGGGTGATCTACGAGGCCACCGACACGACGCCCGAGGTCACCAAGCTGATGGTCGCGGAGTACGTCGCGAGCGTCGAGGACGGCCTGATGCGGGCGTTGCGCGACCGGCCCACGGCCCTGGAGCGGTGGCCCTCCGGCGTACGCCCGGGGATGCGGCTGGCCACCGGTCCGCAGGACCGCGACGCCGAGGCGTTCTACCAGAAGCGGGTCCCCAAGGGCGCCCCCGACTACCTCGAGACGGTGCAGGTCACGTTTCCCTCCGGCCGGACCGCCGACGAGATCTGCCCGACCGAGATCGCGGTCCCGGTCTGGTGCGCGCAGATGGGCGCGCTGACCTTCCACCCGTGGCCGGTCCGGCGCGGGGACGTCGACCACCCCGACGAGCTGCGGATCGACCTCGACCCCCAGCCGGGCACCGCCTTCACCGACGCGGTGCGCGTCGCCGGGGTCGCCAAGGAGCTGCTCGAGGAGCTCGGGCTGGTCGGCTTCCCGAAGACGTCGGGGAACCGCGGCGTGCACATCTACGTACGGATCGAGCCGCGCTGGGAGTTCACCGACCTGCGGCACGCCGCGATCGGGCTCGGGCGGGAGCTGGAGAAGCGCGACGACGCCGTGACGGTGAACTGGTGGAAGGAGGAGCGCGGGGAGCGGATCTTCGTCGACTACAACCAGAACAACCGGGACCGGACCATCGCCTCGGCGTACTCCCTGCGGCCGCAGCCGGGGGCCCCGGTCTCGACCCCGCTCACCTGGGCCGAGCTGGCCGAGCTCGACGACCCCCGCGGCCTGAACCTGTTCACGGTGCCGGACCGGCTCGCCGACGGCGACCCGTGGGCCGGCATCGACGAGACGGCGTACTCCCTGGACCCGCTGCTGGCGCTGTGGGAGGAGCAGGGCGCGGTCGAGCTCAGCTTCCCGCCGGACTACCCGAAGATGCCCGGCGAGCCGCCGCGGGTGCAGCCGAGCAAGAAGGTCGCCGAGCACTGGGACGAGGACGGCCAGCGGCGTCCGGACTGAGATGCAGCCGGAGATGCAGCCGGAGATGCAGCCGGAAATGCAGCCGGAAATGCAGAAGGACCCGCACTGGCGCAGTCCCCCCGGATGCGCTTCGTGCGGGTCCTTTCCGACAGTCCGTGGGCGGTCCCCCGACCGCCCGGCTTCCAGGAAGCCATGGACTCTCGTGCCCCATGAAACTGTCGAGCGGCGCGGAATTCCCCCCGGAATCTCACGTCACCCTGCAGGTCCTGATGTGTCCAGGCTGCTGACAAGGAAGAGCGTAGGGATCGAGCCCGCTCCGAGCGGTAACAGCCGATCCACAGAAGATCCAGTGTTGAGTAACAACGCCCGGTCGAGGGCTCAGACTCCGAAGGCTCCCTCGCCGCCGCCGGCCTGCTCGTCGAAGGTCTCGTGCTCGAGCAGGTGCAGGACCGGGACGCCGAGGCGGCGACGCGCCTGCGAGGTCCAGTCGAGGTGGAAGAACTCGGCGACGACGTGCGGGCGGGTGAGGATGATGACCTCCCGGCCGTCGACCTGCGTGATCGTGGCGGCGAGCGCGTCGATCGGGGCGTCGGTGACGAGCCGGCCCTCCGCGCTCATGCCCGCGGTCCGCAGGGCGGCCAGGGTCGCCTCGAGGTCGGCCACCGACCGGTCCCGGCAGTCCTGGCGTACGGCGTCGAGGTCGACGTCGGTGAGGGTCATGGCGGGGGAGGCCAGCATCTCGCCGCCGGTCAGCGACCCCATCGCCGCCTCGATGCGGGCCGCGGCGTCCTCCATCGGCAGCAGCACGTGGTAGCGGACCGGCTCCTCGAGCCCCTCGTGGAGCGAGCGCACCTGGCGGGCGTCAGCGGTCGTCAGGGCCTGCTCGATGAGCAGCACGACGTCGTAGTCGGACATGGGCTCATGCTAGTCCGATTCCGCCGCGGCGGACCCCGTCCAGGACCTCGGCCAGGTCGTAGCCGACCGGCTCCTCGAGCTGGTCGTAGGTGCACGACGCCGGGTCCCGGTCGGGCCGCCAGCGCTTGAAGTGGGCGGTGTGCCGGAACCGCCGTCCCTCCATGTGGTCGTACTTGACCTCCAGCACCCGCTCGGGGCGCAGCGGGGTGAACGAGAGGTCCTTGCCGGCGCTCCAGCGGCTCTGGGTCCCGGGCACCCGGTCGGGGTTCGCGATCGCCCAGTCGCTCCACTCGCCCCACGGGTGCCCCTCGACCGGGCACACGAGCGGCTGGAGCTCCTCGAGCAGCTCGGCGCGGCGCTTCTCGGTGAAGCTGGCGCTGACGCCGACGTGCTGCAACCGCCCGTCGTCGTACAGCCCGAGCAGCAGGCTGCCGAGCAGCGGGCGCTCGGGGGTGCTGGTCTTGTGCTCCCGGTAGCCGGCCACGACCACGTCGGCGGTGCGCTCGTGCTTGATCTTCAGCATCGTGCGCCCGTTCGGCGAGTACGGCGCGTCCTGGGGCTTGGCGACCACCCCGTCGAGCCCGGCGCCCTCGAACGCCCCGAACCACCGCTCGGCCTCGACGGGGTCGGTGGTGGTGCGGGTGAGGTGGCAGGGGCCGCCGCCCCCGACCAGGTGCGCCAGTGCCTCCTCCAGCCCGGCCCGGCGCTCGCGGAACGGCCGGTCCAGCCAGGAGTCCGCGCCGAGGGCGAGCAGGTCGAAGGCGACGAAGCCGGCCGGGGTCTGCTCGCTGAGCAGCTGCACCCGGGAGGCCGCGGGGTGGATCCGCTCCTGGAGCACCTCGAACTCCAGCCGGTCGCCGACGGCCACGAAGATCTCCCCGTCCAGGACGCAGCGCTCGGGCAGCTGCTCGCGGGCGGCGGCCACGATCTCGGGGAAGTAGCGGGTCAGCGGCTTGGTGTTGCGCGAGGTCAGCTCGACCTCGTCGCCGTCCTTGAACACCAGGCAGCGGAAGCCGTCCCACTTGGGCTCGAAGACCAGGCCGCCGTGGGCGGCCGGATCCGGGATCCCGGAGACGGACTTGGCGAGCATCGGCTGGAGCGGCGGCAGCACGGGCAGGTCCACCCGACCGAGGGTAGACCGCGGCGACCTGCCGGGGTGGCCCTAAAGTGAGGCTCCTATCCCCGGTTGGTCTGCCGGCAGGGCCCGCCTGACTTTGAATCAGGACTAGCGACGTAGGTTCGACTCCTACCCGGGGAGCATGGCAAACGAGCTGACCGTCGTCGTCCTTGCCGCTGGCGGCGGCACCCGCATGAAGTCCAAGACCATGAAGGTCCTGCACTCGATCGGTGGCCGCACCATGGTCGGGCACGTCCTGGCCGCGGTGCAGGCGCTGGAGCCGGAGCGGATCGTCGCGGTCGTCGGCCACCAGCGCGAGCAGGTCGGCCCGCACATCCACGAGCTGGTCCCCGATGCCGTCCTGGCCGTCCAGGAGGAGCTGCTCGGCACCGGCGACGCCGTCCGGGTCGCGATCGCGGCCGTGGGCGAGCCGACCGGCACCGTGCTGGTCGCGGCCGGCGACACCCCGCTGCTGGAGGGCGAGAGCCTGCGCGCGTTCGCCGCCGACCACCTGGCCGCCGGGCGCGCGGTCAGCATCCTCAGCGGCGTCGTCCCCGACCCCACCGGCTACGGCCGGGTGGTGCGGGGCCCGGACGGCGACGTCGAGGCGATCGTCGAGGAGAAGGACGCCACCGACGAGCAGCGGGCCATCGACGAGATCAACTCGGGGATCCTGGCCTTCGACGCGGCGTTCCTGCGCGAGGCCCTGCCGAGGCTCACCAACGACAACGCCAAGGGCGAGTACTACCTGACCGACCTGGTCGGGCTCGCTCGGGACGCGGGGCTGAGCGTCGGCGCGTTCGCGATCGACGACGTCGCCCAGACCGAGGGCGCCAACGACCGGGCCCAGCTCGCCGAGCTCGGTCGGGAGCTGAACCGCCGGATCGTCACCCGCTGGATGCGGGCGGGCGTCTCGGTGATGGACCCCGCCACCACCTGGATCGACGCTGACGTCGTCCTGGCCGAGGACGTCACGATCCTGCCGGGCACCCAGCTGCTGGGCGCCACCGTGATCGCCGAGGACGCCGTCGTCGGGCCGGACACCACCCTGAAGGACTGCGAGGTCGGCACCGGCGCGCGGGTCGTGCGCACCCACGGCGAGCTGGCAGTGGTGGGCGCCGGGGCGAACGTCGGGCCCTGGTCCTACCTGCGGCCCGGCACCGAGCTCGGCGCCGACGGCAAGATCGGGGCGTTCGTCGAGACCAAGAACGCCAGCATCGGCCCGGGTGCCAAGGTGCCGCACCTCTCCTACGTCGGGGACGCCGAGATCGGGGAGGGCACCAACATCGGCGCCGGCACGATCGTGGCCAACTACGACGGCGTGGCCAAGCACCGGACCACGGTCGGGCGGCACGCCCGCACCGGCTCGAACAACACGTTCGTCGCCCCGGTCACCATCGGCGACGGCGCCGCGACCGGCGCCGGCACGGTCGTGCGCCACGACGTCCCGGCGGGCGCGCTCACGGTCAGCTCGGGTCCGCAGCGCGACCTCGAGGGCTGGGTGCTGCGCCGACGTGCCGGCACGACCCAGGCTGCGGCGGCCGAGTCGGCCGGCGCGGAGGACCCGCAGCGACCCGCGGAAGCATGAGGAGTCTCACAACAACGACCCCTGGGTTGGGAGCAGCCCCACCGGGGGAGCAGAATTGTTCGAGTTGACCCCCCAGCCGGCCCGATCGAGGGAGCACCGCGTGAGCGGCATGAAGAAGACCACCGAGAAGAACATGATGGTCTTCAGCGGCCGGGCCCACCCGGCGCTGTCCGAGGAGGTCGCCGGGATCCTCGGCACGGAGCTCGTGCCGACCTCGGCGTACTCGTTCGCGAACTCCGAGATCTACGTGCGCTACGAGGAGTCCGTCCGCGGCTGCGACGCGTTCGTGATCCAGAGCCACACCGCTCCGATCAACGAGTGGATCATGGAGCACCTGATCATGGTCGACGCCCTGAAGCGGGCGAGCGCCAAGCGGATCACCGTGGTCATGCCCTTCTACGGCTACGCCCGCCAGGACAAGAAGCACCGCGGCCGGGAGCCGATCTCCGCGCGGCTGATGGCTGACCTGTTCAAGACCGCCGGCGCCGACCGGCTGATCGCCGTCGACCTGCACGCCGACCAGATCCAGGGCTACTTCGACGGCCCCGTCGACCACCTGATGGCGCTGCCGATCCTGACCACGTACGTCAAGGAGAAGTATGGCCACGAGCAGCTGTGCGTGGTCTCGCCGGACGCCGGGCGGATCAAGGTCGCCGAGCGCTGGTCGGCCAAGCTCGGCGGGGTGCCGCTGGCGTTCATCCACAAGAGCCGGCGCACGGACCGCCCCAACGAGACCGTCGCGAACCGCGTGGTCGGCGAGGTCGCCGGGCGGATGTGCGTGCTGACCGACGACATGATCGACACCGGCGGGACCATCGTGAACGCCGCCGAGGCCCTGATGAACGAGGGCGCCGCCGGCGTGATCATCGCCGCGACGCACGCGATCCTCTCCGACCCCGCCGTCGACCGCCTGAAGAACTGCTCGGCGGTCGAGGTCATCGTGACCAACACGCTGCCGATCCCGACCGAGCGCGAGTTCGACAAGCTGACAGTGCTCTCGATCGGCCCGCTGGTCGCCCGCGCCATCCGCGAGGTCTTCGAGGACGGCTCGGTCACCTCGATGTTCGACGGCCAGGCCTGAGGGACCCCTCCGGTCCAGGAGCCGCCCTCGGCGGCGGCCGAGGGCGACCAAACCCGGCAACTGCGAGAAATCCCGCCGCCGCGGCCCTAGGGTGCGGTGCGGTGGTCTATGCCACGTGGGTCGGAAGGCCGTGCGTGGGGTAGGACCACCGGCACCCGCCCGTGGTCCAACTCACGCCGCGGTGGGGATGTGTCCTAATCTACGTGCGCCGGCTGTGCGCGGGGTGCGGCCAGGGAGCGCCGAGGGGCGCCCACGAGCTCGAGGATGTTCATGGCAACGGGGACGAACACGACGGGGACGCGCGCGGGCTCGGCGACCCAGCGCCGCACATGGCTGGCCAGGGGAGCGGTGATCCCGCTGATCGCGGTGGTCGTCGGCGTGGGCGTGCGTGCCGACGCCGCCCCCGAGCAGGTCCTGCAGTCCGTGGCGGTCGACCTCCGCAGCGACGGCACCATCACCGCGATCACCAGCGACTCGGTCCGCAAGGCCTCCGGGGCCGAGACCAGCACCGACGAGGACTCCTTCGACCCGAGCAAGGTGGCCGGCGACCTGCCGGTCCGGGTCCTCACGTCCTACCGCCTCGGTGACCGGGTCGGCACCGACCTGGAGGAGATCGAGGGCGAGAGCGGCCGGGTCATCGTCGACGTCACCGTGCAGAACACCACGGTGCGCCCCGAGCTGCTCAGCTACGACTCCGCCGGCGTCCGCAAGCAGCAGTACGCCCTGGTCGGGACTCCGCTCACCGTCATCGCCTCCGCCGGTCTCGGCAAGGACGACCTCGGCCAGGTGGTCACCGCCGACGAGGCCGGCGCCCTGACCAACGGCGTGCTGAGCCGCGCCAGCGACGGGGGCACGCAGGTGCAGTGGGCCGCGATGCTCGCGCCGCCGCGGCTGGCCCCCAGCGCGACGTTCCGGCTGGTCCAGGACACCGAGGACTTCCAGGTCCCCGACCTCGACGTCTCCGTGCAGCCGGGCCTGGTCACCGACAGCTCGGTGCAGAACCTGCTGCGCTCGGCCTTCGCCGAGGACGCCGGCAGCACGCTGCGGATGGAGGCCGAGACCATCGGCCTGATCGGCGAGGTGAACACCACGCTCACCGGAGCGGCCGGCGTCCTCGCCGACATCCAGGAGAGCCTCGCCGCGACCGCCGGCGACCTCGGCCGGCGCGCGATCACCGACCTCGAGAGCAGCACCAGTGCGCTCTCGGGGTCGCTGAGCGGCGTCGCCAGCGACATCAGCAGCCTGCAGACCGAGATCTCCGGCACCCTCGACGGCACCAGCAGCAAGCTGCTGGGCCAGCTCGACGGGACTCTGGTCCGGGTCCAGTCGCTGCTGGGCGACCCCACGAGGGCCAAGGCGCCTGGCAAGGTCACGCAGCGCGGCTGCGACGTCCAGCTGCCCGGCTACGAGGCCGGCACCCAGCTCAGCGTGTTCCAGCACATCCTGCAGGTCCAGGCCCGGCTGGAGGCACTCAAGTCCGCGTCCGCGCAGTGCGGCCAGGTCATCGAGACCAGCCTGGTGGAGGACCTCGGCGTCGCGGACGACCGCGCCGCCTGCACCGCCGAGAGCACCTCGGCCATCTGCGTGCTCGACGCTGCCCGCAACGGCATCGGCGACGAGGCCGCCACGCTGGCCGCCATCAAGGCCCAGCTCGCCAACTACGACGAGCTGCTCCGGGACCTGCCGCTCAGCGCCCTGCAGATGGCGGCCGACATGCGGGCCCTGCAGATCCGCACCAACAACCTCGCCCCCGCCCGGGCCAACGACACCGACCCGGCCACGACGCTCCTCGACGACGAGATCGCGCTGCTCGGCGAGCTGTCCGTGGCAGTGACCACCGTCCGCGACGCCCTGAACGCTCCCGGGCTGCGACAGCTGCTCGCCGATCTCCCCGGACTCAGCGACCAGGCCGCGACCCAGGCGAGCGCCATCGGTGCGCTGGTCGACACCGATCCGCTCGCCGAGGGCGACGTGCGCCGGCTGGGCCGGCTGGCCGAGACGGCGTGCCCGCTCCCGGCCGCCTTCGACGACCCCGCCGACGACAACCTGACCCCGGCCCAGCAGCTGTACGTCGACGCGGTCCGCACCGCGTGCGGGTCGGACCTCGATGGCGAGGCCACCGTGACGGCGCTGACCGAGGCCCAGACCGTGCTCACCCGACTGGCCACCCGCCTCGACGTCGGGGTGGACGTCGAGGCGCTGTACACCGGCCTCGACACGATCGCGGACCGGCTCGACGAGATCGACGACGAGCTCGCCGCCGACCCCACCGCCGGGGTGAAGGCGGACCTCATCGAGGTCGCCGAACGGGCCCGGGCGATCCTGAATCCCAACGGGCTGAACTGCGGGAACGACCAGAACCCGGCTCCGCAGCAGCCCATGAACCGGGTGCTGTGCGCGGCGGGCCTCGTGGTGCTCGACCCGGACCGGCCGAGCGACCTGGAGACCCAGATCGACGAGCTCGGCGCCTCCCTGGTCGAGACCCAGGAGGACCTGGAGAAGACCGTCGGCAACGTCGACCGGGCCCGCACCGACGCCGTCGGCGACGTCCAGCGCCTGACCGAGGCCCTCGGGACCCGGATGAGCGACGCCGGCACCGACCTGCTCGTCGAGGGCGAGCGGAGCATCTCCTCGAGCAACAAGCAGCTCGACCTGCAGGTCGACGTGTTCGGCACCCGGCTCGACGGCAGCGTCAGCAAGGTCGTCGGCAACATCTCCCGCACTGTGAGCTCGGCCAACCGCAGCCTGGGGGACACCGACAAGCAGCTCTCCCGCGACCTCGAGGCGGTCCTGGTCGACCTCGGTGACCCCGAGAGCGGCAGCGGTGGCCTGCTCGGCGCCCTGCGCACCAACGCGGGCCAGACGGCGCTCTCGACCCGCCAGGTGACAGCGGCGAACACCCGCGCGTCGTCGTTCGGCAACGTCCGCGCCGAGGCGCTCGACGACATCTACCTGCAGCAGGAGCAGCTGACCCGCTCGCTGGAGATGCAGCAGGAGTTCCCGGCGTTCGGGCTCGAGGTCCCCGGCGGCAGCAGTGTGCTGACCGTCTTCACGTTCCACCTCGAGGGGAAGTGACGATCGTGAGCACGAGGACGTCCCTGATCCCCCTGGTGGCGGTCCTGGCGCTGGGTGCCCTGGCCGGCTGCTCGGACTCCGAGAAGGACGACGACGCGCCGAAGACGACCCCGCGCGAGCCGGCGCCGGTCGAGCTCGCCGTGGACGGCACCGATGAGCCGCTGCGCATCGGCGTGCTGATGACGCTCTCCTCCGAGCCCGGCCAGGGCGCCGAGCAGCGCCTGGGCGCCGCCGGTGCGCGGGTCGCGGAGTACCGCCTGGACCTGGGTGGCGCCGACGTCCAGCTCGAGGTCGTCGACGACGGCGGCGACGTCGACCGGGCGAGCGCTGCGGTCGAGGACTTCCTCACCGACGACGTCATCGGGATCGTCGCGGCCTCCAGCGGCGACCACCTCGACGGTGCGCTCGCGGAGGCGGCGGAGTCCGGCGTGCCGGTGCTGCTGCCCTACTACCGCTCCGAGGGTGCGCCGTCCGGCGTCTGGATGACGGGCCCCTCCGGCCCCGCCGTCGAGCAGCAGCTGCTCGCAGCCCTCGAGACCGACGGCCTCGGCAAGCCGTTCGTGGTCAGCGGCGACGGGGTCACGGCGGACGGCATCGGCTCGGCCGACGCCGCGACCCTGACCGGCGGCAACGCGGACGCCGTGGTGCGCCGGATCCGCCGGGCCGTCGAGGCGGGCTCGGTCGACAGCGTGGTCGTCGCCGCGTCGGCCGCGAGCCAGGCGCGGGTCGTCAGCCGGCTCCAGGGCGCCCTCCCCGAGCTCCCGGTGCTGCTGACCCCCGAGGCGCTCAGCCCCGTCTTCGCCAGCGAGCTGATCGAGGCCGGCGGCACCGCCGCGGGCCAGTTCGTGACCGTCGGCGTGGACGCCTCGGACCCCACCACGCTCACCTCGGCCCCGCACGCGGAGAGCGTCGCGTCGTACTTCGCCGCCCTGCGTCTCGCCGCTGGCGACGAGGCCGTGGGGGACCTGCTGGACGCGGGCGCGTTCGCTGACGTCGCGTCGGGCGCGGACACGGCCAGCCACGACGCGGTGGTGGCGCTGGTGCGCGCCGCGGAGGCGGCCGGATCGACCGACCCGTCCGAGGTCGCCGGAGCCCTCGAGGGCCTCACCCTGGACGGCGGCGACGGGCTCGCCGGGGCTCCGCTGGACTTCGGCAGCGCCGAGGCGCTCGCCCCGGAGTCCGTGGTCACGCTGCGGGCGACCCTGCAGGACCCGGGCGTGCGTCCCGCGGCCGCACCGACCGAGGACGCCGCTCGGCTCTTCTGGTTCGCCGTGCCGGTCGACGACACCGAAACCGGCTGAGGTCATGGACGTGGCGGACCGCCGCGCCCTCGGGAGCCGCTACGAGCTCGTCGCACGGCTCGGTGCGGGCGCCATGGGCGAGGTGTGGCGCACCTGGGACCGGGTCGGCGAGACGTACGTCGCCGCCAAGCTGCTGCGCCGGGACCTGACCCGGGACCCGGAGATCGTCACCCGGTTCATCCAGGAGCGCTCGATCCTCCTCGAGCTGCGCCACCCCAGCATCGTGCGGGTCCACGACCTGGTCGTGGAGGGCGAGGACCTCGCGATCGTGATGGACCTGGTCGACGGGCCCAACCTCGGCACCCATCTGCGCTCGCGCGGCACCCTGGCGGCCGGCGACGCGATCAGCGTCACGATCGCGGTGCTCGACGCGCTCGCCGCCGCGCACGACCAGCGCTGCCTGCACCGCGACGTCAAGCCCGACAACGTGCTGCTGGCGAGCACCGAGGACCTCGCGGGGGAGCGGGTCAAGCTCTCCGACTTCGGCATCGCCCGGCTGGCCCAGGAGTCGACGGTGCAGGCCACCGGTCTGCTCGGCACCCCTGGCTACATGCCGCCCGAGCTGTTCGTGCACGGCACCTTCAACGCCTCCTCCGACGTCTACGCCACGGGGGTCCTGCTCTACGAGCTGCTGGCCGGCCGGACGCCGTTCTCCGGCAAGGGCACCGCGCACACCGTCGGCTACCGGCACGTCAACGTCGAGCCGCCCCGGCTCCCGGTCGCCCCGCCGCTGTGGCACGTGGTGTCCACGATGCTCTCCAAGGACCCCACCCTGCGGCTCTCTGCCCGGGCGACCGCGCAGGCGCTGCGGGACCTGCCGCCCGAGGTGCTCGCCGCCGAGGCGCTGCCGGTGCAGCCGGCCCCGGACCAGTGGGAGGACGCCCAGCGGACCTCGATCCGCGCCGCGCCGCTGCGGGTGCAGGCCGCTCCCGCCGACCTGGACGTCGGCCAGACCAACCTGCACGCCGTACCCGCCGAGTCGCTCGCGGAGCTGCTGGCCGCCCCCGGGCAGGTCGAGGCGCTGGTCCCCGGCGCCGACCCTGACGCGTCGTCGATGACGCAGATCGGTGCCCCGGCGCCCCGGCACGCGCCGGCCCGCCTGGTGCCGGGGGTGACCTCGGCCGACCTCGGCCCCGAGGGCGGCCACCGGCGCCGCTGGCCGTGGGTGGCCGGCGTGGCGGGGGTCCTGGCGGTGCTCACGGTCGTGCTGCTGCTGACCGGCGTGATTGGCGGCGGTGACGACGACGGCGCGAAGAAGGACACGCCCGGTCCCGGGCAGGACGCGGCGATCACCGCGACCGGCCAGGGCGAGCGCTACGCGACCGGCCTGGAGGTCGAGAGCGCGGCGGAGTACGACCCGGTGGGCGGGGTCGCCCGGGTCACCTTCACCTACGAGACCTCTCGGACCCCGCTCTCCGGGGAGCTGATGCAGGTGCTGCCCGCGAGCCCGGGGGAGACCACCTGCCCGGCCGCGGAGTGGGCCGGCGGCGCCCGGGTGACCGCTATCAACCCGACCGTGTCCGGCCTGTCGGTGCGCTGCGGCTGGCGGGTGGACCCGGGCACCATCGACCAGCCGGTCGAGGTCACGGCCGACGTCTACGTGGACCTGGAGCCCTCCAGCGACGCGCTGCAGCAGTGGCTCGACAGCGCCGAGGAGGCGACCGGCGCGGCCCTGGACGCCGTACCGGCCGGCTACGACTACGCAGTGCAGCGGATGCAGGGCATCTCGATCTCCGTCGGCAGCGTCACCCGGCGCTCCAGCCGCCAGCCGATCCCGTACGCCGTACTGCCGGTGTGGCCCGGTGGTCCCGACCCGGTCAACCCGCTCTACCGCAGCCCGTCCAAGGGCGCCCCGCCCACCGACGCCCTGCGCAACGTGGCCGGCGGGGGGCTCGAGGCCGTCGACGTCGACGCCTGCCGCGGCGCCATCGTGGGCGGGGTCGACCTGGAGGCCGACTTCGCCTTCCGCGGCTGCACGCTCGGCGTGACGATCGGCGAGCTCAGCGCCGAGACGAGCTTCGACATCCTCCCCTCCGGCAGCTAGGAGCACGCACTTGCGCATCACCGTCACCCTCGAGACCCCGAGCGCCAGCGCCGACGTCCTCGTGGACTGCGACGACGCGACCCCGGCGGCCGCGCTCGACGCCACGCTGTGCGGGCAGGTCGGCATGGCCGCGGGCTCGATGGTGGTGGCGCCGCGCAGCACCGACTCCCGGCCGGCCCCGACGACCGGGACCATCGCGGACCTGGGGCTGCGCGACGGCATGCGGGTGGGCTTCGGCTCCCACCAGCCCGCCGTACCGCTCCCGTCCGACCGGGGCGTGCAGCTGCACGTCGTCGGTGGCCCGGACAGCGGCGCGGTCTTCGCGCTGCCGCTGGGGGTCCACGAGGTGGGCCGCAGCGGGCCGGTGTCCTGGCGGGACCACTCGCTCTCGCGCCGGCACTGCCGGGTCGTCGTGAGCCCGGAGTCCGCCACCGTCACCGACCTCGGCTCCAGCAACGGGACCCGGGTCGACGGCGAGGACTGCGAGCCGCACGAGCCGCGCCCGTGGGGGTTCGGCCAGGTGCTCGAGATCGGCGACTCGCTGGTCGAGCTGCGGCCCGCCCGGCCCTCCGACGCCACTGTCGAGACCGGGGACCCGGGATGGCTGGGGTTCCTGCGGCCGCCGCGGATCGTGCCGTTCCACGCCTCCCCGAGCGTCGAGGTGCCGAGCGCGCCGAAGAGCCGGCAGCGGCGCAAGATCCCGCTGATCGCGATGCTGGTCCCGATGGTCTTCGGCATCAGCATGGCGCTGATCCTCAAGACGCCGACGTTCCTGCTCTTCGCGCTGATGAGCCCGGTGATGCTCGGGGCGAACTTCATCTCCGACCGGCGCGGGGAGGCCCGGGACCACCGGGAGGCGGTCGCGCAGTACGAGAAGGACCTGGCCGAGGCGCAGCGCCGCCTCGAGGAGGGCGTGCGCAGCGAGCAGGCCCGGCTGCGGGCCGAGCAGCCCGACGCCGCCGACACGTTCCTCACCTGCGTGCTGCCGGGCCGTCGGCTCTGGGAGCGCCGCCGCCACGACCCGGACGCGCTGCTGGTCCGCCTCGGCACCAGCGACCTGCCCTCGACCGTGACCGTCACCGGCGAGAAGTCCGGGGCCGACCACGAGCTGCACGCGGTCCCGGTCGGGTTCGGGCTGGGACAGGCGCACGTGGTCGGCATCGCCGGGCCGCACGACGCCGTGGACGGGGCGCTGCGCTGGACCGTGGCCCAGCTCGCCGCCTACCACGCCCCCCGGGACCTCACGATGTCGTTCCTGACCACCCGGGGCGGCCAGGAGTGGAGCTGGCTGCGGTGGCTGCCGCACCTGCGCCCGGAGGAGGCCGACAGCTGCCTGGCGATGGTCGGCAACGACACCGAGACCCTCACCGCCCAGGTCGCCGCCCTCACCGCGCTGGTCAAGGCGCGCAAGGAGATCGCCGGGGACAACCGCGCGGTCACCGCCGACAGCTTCCCGGCGCACGTCGCGGTGCTGCACGGCTACCGCGCCATGCGGGGCGTGCTGGGCCTGGGCCAGGTGCTCGAGGACGGGCCGTCGGTCGGCGTCTACGCGATCTGCACCGACGACAGCGAGAAGTCCCTGCCGGAGCGGTGCACGGCCACCTTCGTCCTGGACCCCGCGAACCCGTCGTACGCCGCGCTGCGCCGCAGCGGGCAGGCGCCGCTGCCGCGGGTCCTGGCCGAGGGCGTCAGCGCCGGCTGGGCGGACCGGGTGGCGCGGGAGCTCTCGCCGCTGCGCGACGTCGGCGCCCAGCAGCAGGGCGAGAGCCTGCCGGACAGCGCCCGGCTGCTCGACGTCACCGGCATGGAGCCGCCGACCGCGGACGCGGTCCGGGCGCGCTGGATGATGGAGCCGCGCAGCACCACGATGACCCTCGGCGTCGGGCTGGACGGGCCGTTCAGCCTCGACCTGCGCTCCGACGGCCCGCACGGCCTGATCGCCGGCATGACCGGCTCCGGCAAGACCGAGCTGCTGCAGACGATCATCGCCTCGCTGGCGATCGCGAACCGCCCGGAGTGGCTGAACTTCGTGCTCATCGACTACAAGGGCGACAGCGCCTTCAAGGACTGCGTCAACCTGCCGCACACGGTCGGCAAGGTCAACGACCTCGACCCCTACCTGGTCGAGCGCGCGCTGGCGTCGCTCGAGGCCGAGATGGACGTGCGCAAGAACTTCCTCGCCGAGGCCGGCACCAAGGACATCGAGGACTACCAGGACCTGTACTCCCGGGAGCCGCACCGGCCGCCGCTGCCCCGCCTGGTCCTGGTGATCGACGAGTTCGCGGAGCTCGCCAAGGAGCTGCCCGACTTCATGACCGGCCTGGTCAGCATCGCCCAGCTCGGCCGCAGCCTCGGCGTACACCTGCTGCTCGCCACCCAGCGCCCCAGCGGCGTGGTCTCCCCGGCGATCCGCGCCAACACCAACCTGCGCATCGCGCTGCGGGTCGCGGACTCCGCCGACAGCACCGACGTGCTCCAGACGGCGGACGCCGCACGGATCCCGAAGAGTGCACCGGGCCGGGCCTACGCCCGGCTCGGGGCCGGCGCGCTGCTCGCGTTCCAGTCCGGCCGCGTGGGCGGGCGGCGTCCGGGCGCGGTCGCGGTCGACCTGCCCGCGCCGTTCGTGGCCCAGGTCGGCTGGCGCGCGCTGGGCTACGCCAGCCCCCGGCCGCCGCGGGTCAAGCAGGAGGAGGTCGTCGACACCGATCTCGCCGCGCTGGTGCGGGCCGTCGCCGACGCCTCCACCCAGGAGGGCGTGCCGGCGCAGCGCCAGCCCTGGCTGCCACCGCTGCCCACGCGGGTGCTGTGGGATGAGTGGGTCACCGACTCGCCCCGGCGCGGCGAGGTGCCGGCCCTGCCGTTCGCCCGCCGCGACCTGCCCGCCCTGCAGCGCCAGGTCGTCGCCGACCTCGACCTCGACCGCGACGGCCACCTCTTCCTGGTGGGCTCCGCGCGCAGCGGCCGCTCCCAGGCGCTGCGCACGATCGCCGGCTCCATCGCCCGGCTCGCGGACCCCTCCGACGTGCACGTCTACGGCCTGGACTGCGGCAGCGGGGCGTTGAACGCGCTGACCGCGCTGCCGCACTGCGGCGCGGTGGTCGGCCGCGCCGAGACCGAGCGGGCCACCCGGCTGCTCACCAAGCTGGCCAACGAGGTCGACGACCGGCAGCGCCGGCTCGCCGAGCAGGGGTACGCCGACATCCGCGAGCAGCGCGCCGCGGACGCCGACCCGCTGCCCCACGTCGTGGTGATGATCGACCGCTGGGAGGGCTTCGTGACGACCCTCGGCGAGATCGACCCGCTCACCGACGTGGTGCTGAAGCTGCTGCGCGAGGGGGCCAGCGCCGGCGTGCACCTCGTGATCACCGGCGACCGGTCACTGGTCAGCTCCTCGCGGATGTCGACGACGACCGAGAACAAGATCGCTCTCAAGATGGCCGACAAGGGCGACTATTCACTGGTGGGGGTCAACCCCAAGCAGGTCCCGGACCGGGTGCCGCCGGGCCGCGGCTACGTCGCCGCGGACGGCACCGAGATGCAGGTCATGCTGCTCGCCGCCGACGAGTCCGGGCAGGCCCAGGCTGCGGCGTTGCAGGCCCTGGGCCAGGAGGCCCGGTCCCGGGTCGACGCCACCACCCGCAAGCCGTTCCGCGTCGACGTGCTGCCGACCCGGATGGAGCTGGAGCAGGCGCTCGCGCTGCGCCCGGAGAGGGCCGCGGACCCGTTCGTGCTGGTGGGCGTCGGCGGCGACGAGCTCACGGCGTACGCCCCCGACCTGGGGCGCAGCAGCAGCTTCATCGTGGCCGGACCCGGCCGCTCGGGCCGGTCCACGGTCCTGGTCGCCGCCGCGCGGGCCGCGATCGCCACCGGCGCCTGCGTCGTGGGCCTCGCGCCCCGCCCGAGCCCGGTGCGCGACCTCGACGGGACCGCCGGGGTGCTCGGGGTCTTCACCGACCCGGCGACGCCGGCCGCGACCATCGAGGAGCTGGTGGCCGGGGCGGGACGCCCGGTCGTTCTGGTGATCGACGACGGGGAGGGGCTGCGCGACGCCGCGGCGTCGGAGTTCTTCGCCCGCGTGGTCAAGGGCCAGGTCGAGGGCTGCTTCCTGCTCCTGGGCGGCAACGCCGACGGCGTCGCGGCCGGGCTCAGCGGCTGGCAGGTCGAGGCAAAGAAGGCCCGGCAGGGCCTGCTGCTCTCGCCGCAGGGCATCAGCGACGGCGACCTGGTCGGCGTGCGGATCCCGCGCAACGCGCTGGGCCGCACCGTGCAGCCGGGCCGCGGCTGGCTGCACTTCGGTGACGGCGTGCTGACCCAGGTCGCCACGGTCCTCGCCTGAGACCGTCCTCGCCTGAGCGGCCCCGGACGCACGGAAGGGGTCACCGCAGGTGCGGTGACCCCAACCGGTCACGGACGCCGCCATCAGCGGCGGTCAGTCACTTCAGCGCGTTGGCCAGCTCGGTGTCGACGTTCTGGAAGGCCTCGGCGGCCTTGTTGAGGTAGGTGCCCATGCCGTCGAGGCCCTCGAGGGTCTTGCTGACGCCGGTGCTGAACTCCTCGTAGGAGCCACGGAACGCGGCGGAGGCGGTGTCGGTGACGAAGCCGCCGCTGACCAGCGCCTCGACCTGGCCCTTCAGTGCGGTGAGCTGGTTCTCGATCTCGATGCGGCCGTTGTTGAGCTTGGTCGCCTGGTCGCGCATCTGGTCGTAGGTAACGTTCACATTCGCCACGGTGGTACTCCTCGGAAGTCGGTTCTGCTCTTCGGCGGCGCCGGCACCGGGGGTGTCGACAGACACACCATCACCCTTCGCCGCGCCGATGAAACCTCCCTGCGACTAATTTCCGCGGGGGCCAGACCACGGCCGATTCGCGGCGTACGCCGCAGGCCGGTTAGACTGCTGTGGTTGCCTCGGCGAGGGAGCGCGCCCGGCCGGATCGGCCGGTTGCTCCGTGATCGACAGGGCGGGCCAGACCACTGCGCCGCACTGCTCGAGCACGAGCGTGCGGCGTTCCTCGTTGCGGGCCATCACCGATCATCTGTCGTCTGCCCCGCACCGAGGAGAACCATGTCCGCCGAGAAGATCACCGCCGAGACCCGCACCGAGTTCGGCAAGGGCGCCGCGCGCCGCATCCGCCGCGAGGACAAGGTGCCCGCCGTCATCTACGGCCACGGCAACGACCCGATCCACATCAAGCTGCCCGGCCACGCCACGATGATGGCGCTCAAGCACGGCGGCGCGAACGCGCTGCTCGAGCTCGACCTGGACGGCAAGACCCACCTGGCGCTGACCAAGCAGGTCCAGATCGACCCGATCAAGCGCCACCTCGAGCACGTCGACTTCGTCGCGGTCATCAAGGGCGAGAAGGTCACCGTCGACGTCCCGCTGCTGCTGGTCGGCGACGCCGCCCGGGAGACCCTGGTCGTCACCGAGAACCCGACCGTGCAGATCGAGGCCGAGGCCACGCACATCCCCGAGGCCATCGAGGTCTCGATCGAGGGCGCCGCGGCGGGCACCCAGATCCTGGCCTCCGACCTGCAGCTGCCGAAGGGCTCCACGCTGCTGGTCGACCCCGAGACCCTGATGGTCAACGTCACCGAGCAGCAGAGCGCCGCGTCGCTGGAGGCCGACCTGGAGGTCGCCGAGGCCGAGGCCGGCATCGAGAAGGACGAGCCCGAGACCGAGGGTGACAGCGAGGCCGCCACCGAGGAGTGACCCTCCTCCGCTGGCGCACGAACCCCAGGAAGGGCCGGGACCCCATGTCCGACGACACCGACGGCACTGCCGTCTGGCTGGTTGTCGGGCTCGGGAATCCCGGCCCGACCTATGCCGGGCACCGGCACAACATCGGCTACCTCGTCAACGACGAGCTGGCCAAGCGGATGGGCTCGGGCTTCCGGGCCCACAAGACCGGCCGGGCCGACGTGGTCGAGGGCCGGCTCGGCGCGCCGGGGACCGGGGCGCCACGCGTGGTGCTGGCCCGGCCCCGCTGCTACATGAACGAGGTCGGTGGCCCGGTCAAGGCCCTGGCGACGTTCTACAAGGTCCCGCCCGCTCGGATCGTCGCCGTCCATGACGAGCTCGACCTGCCCTTCGACACGATGCGGGTCAAGCTCGGCGGCGGCGACAACGGGCACAACGGGCTGAAGTCGATGCGGTCCTCCCTCGGCACCGGCGACTTCCACCGGGTCCGGGTCGGCATCGGCCGGCCTCCGGGCCGACAGGACGTCGCCGACTTCGTGCTGTCGAACTACTCCGCAGCCGAGCGGAAGGTGCTGCCGTTCTGCGTGGACACGGCCGCCGACGCGGTCGAGTCGCTGGTCAGCCACGGCCTCGAGCGCACCCAGCAGCAGTTCAACTCCTGATGGCGGGCCGGGCGGCCGGCACCCCTGCCACCTGGTCGGCACCAGCACGCCTACCGGGCCGCGGCCTGGATCCGGAGCGGCTGCTGCGGTCCCTGCTCGCGGGCGAGGGTCTGCTGCCCGGTTAGGGTGGCGCCCGTGACCTTCGACCCCGGAACGCCGCCCCCGAACGCCCTGCTCGCCGGATCGGGGCTCGCCGGATCGGGGCTCGCCGGAGCCGGCGACGACCACGCCCTCGCGGCCTGGCTCGCCGAGGCCGCCGGCGGGCGGCTGCTCGAGGTGCGCGGCGAGGGCCTGGAGGGCCGCGAGCTCAAGGACGCCGGCGACCAGGCGGCGCACGAGCTGCTGATGCGGCTGCTGGCCGAGTACCGCCCCGACGACGCCGTGCTCTCCGAGGAGGGCAAGGACGACAAGGTCCGCCTCGGGGCCGACCGGGTCTGGATCGTCGACCCGCTGGACGGGACCCGGGAGTTCTCCGAGGTGCCGCGCGACGACTGGGCCGTGCACGTCGCGCTGTGGGAGCGCACCGCCGAGGGCGGGGACCTGACCGCCGGCGCGGTCGCCCAGCCGGCGCTGGGGGAGACCTTCGGCACCGGGACGCCTCCCGTCCTCGCGCCGCGCACCTCGCCGCGGCCCCGGATCGCGGTCTCGCGCAGCCGCCCGCCGGCGTTCGTGCCGGTGCTTGCCGAGGAGATCGACGCCGAGCTGGTGGCGATGGGGTCGGCCGGGGTGAAGGTGATGTCGGTCGTGCGGGACCTCACCGACGCCTACGTGCACGCCGGGGGCCAGTACGAGTGGGACTCCGCCGCGCCGGTGGCCGTCGCCCGGGCGGCCGGGCTGTTCACGTCCCGGATCGACGGCAGCCCGCTGCAGTACAACCAGGAGGACGTCTACCTCCCGGACCTGATCGTGTGCCGTCCCGAGCTCGCCGACACGATCCTCGACTTCGTCGCCCGGCACGGCGTCACCTCCGCCGGCTGAGCAGTCCGCCACCCGTGAGCACCGAGCGACTCCTCGGCGCCCTGGCGCTCGCGCTGGTCGCAGTCGCGGGCCTGGGCCACCTCGCGTCCCGGACCGTGCTGGCCGAGCCGGCTCCGCCCGCGACCGTGCGCCCGCAGTACGTCGCGGCGCCCGCCCCGGCGCGCGCGCTGGAGCCCGTCGTACCGCCGGGTGAGCCGGTGGGCGTGCCCCGCCTGGACCCGGCCTGGCTGTCGGCGACCTCGGCGTCCTCGGGCGTGCCGGAGCCGGCGCTGCGGGCCTACGCCACCGCCCAGCTCGCGGTGGACCGGTCCTGCGCCCTGGGCTGGACGACGCTGGCCGGCATCGGGTGGGTGGAGTCCCAGCACGGCACCATCGACGGCCGGGTGCTGGGTGCGGACGGCACGTCGGACCGCCCGATCCTCGGGCCGGCGCTGGACGGCAGCGGCGACTTCGCCGCGATCCCGGCGACGCCGGAGAGCTCGGCCTGGCACGGGAACGACCGGTGGGACCACGCCGTGGGGCCGATGCAGTTCATTCCGTCCACCTGGCGGACCTGGGCCGCGGACGGCGACGGCGACGGGCGCGCCGACCCCAACGACCTCGACGACGCCGCCCTGGCGGCGGCCCGCTACCTGTGCGCCGACGGGCACGATCTGACGACCGGCCAGGGGTGGGCCGACGCGGTGTTCTCCTACAACCACGCGCAGGTGTACGTCGACGACGTGCACGCCGCGGCGACCGACTACGCGGAGCGGACCGGCTGAGCGACCCCCCAATATTGGTGAACGCCCGGTTGACGGAGTCTCCCGGACCCGGCGGCGACGCACGCTCTGCTCAGCGATGGCCCGCGTTGCTCAGGTGGCCGTGGTCGCTCTCGGACGGGGTGCAAGGGGTGTGCGATGACGGGGTGCGTGCTGATGGTGAGCAGCCAGGGGGGCCACCTGGCCCAGCTCCTGGCGCTGCGGTCGTGGTGGGGGGAGCGGGACCGGCTGTGGGTCTGTCCCGACACCGCCGACGTCGCGGACCGGCTCTGCGGCGAGCGCGTCGTGCACTCGCACGCCCCGACCACCCGCAACCTGCCGAACCTGCTGCGCAACGCCGTGCTGGGGGCCCGGGTGCTGTGGCGCGAGCGGCCGTGCCTGGTCGTCAGCGCCGGGGCCGGAGTGGCGGTGCCGTTCTTCGCGGTGGCCTGGCTGCTGCGCATCCCGACCGTGTTCATCGAGGTCTACGACCGGGTCGACACCCCGACGATGACCGGGCGGCTCTGCGGCCCGTTCACCACCCGCCGGATCGTGCAGTGGGACAGCCAGCTCGCCTTCTACCCGGACGCGCGCCTGGTCGGACCCCTCCTGTGAGCGGCCTCGTGGTGGCGCTGGTCGGCACCGACCACCACCCCTTCGAGCGGCTGGTCCAGTGGGTCGACGCGGCCGCGGCGTGCCGCCCCGGCGTCCGGTTCGTCCTCCAGCACGGGTCGAGCCGGGCCCCCGAGGTGGCCGAGGGGCACGCCTCGCTCGCCCACGACCACCTCGTCGAGCTGCTCGCCCAGGCCAGCGCGGTGATCTGCCACGGCGGCCCCGGCACCATCATGGACGCCCGCGACGCCGGCCACCGGCCGCTCTGCGTGCCCCGCGACCCCCGCCGGGGCGAGCACGTCGACGGCCACCAGCTGCGGTTCGCCGAGGTCGTCGCCGCGGCCGGGGTGGTCCGCGCGGTCGGCAGCCTGCCGCAGCTGGACCGCGAGCTCGACCTGCTGCTCGCGGCCCCCCGAGGCGCGGTCTCCGGGCGGGCGGAGCAGGACGGTGTCGCGGCCCGGGCCGCCCGCGAGCTGCTCGCCGCCGAGCTCGACGCGCTGCTGTCCGCGCGCCCGCGCCGCTGGGCACGGGGAGCCCGGGCGGCCCGCTGAGCCCGTTCTGGGCCGGCCCGTCGCGGGGTCCCTAAATTCGGGCAACTGCGGGCCGTGGGGCCGCTGGCACGCGCCGCCGCTGCGAGGGTCGCGGCAGGGTCCCGGAGACGGGACCGTCCGTCCAGCCGCGGGGGTTCCTGTGTCCATCCACCGTCGTTCCGCCCGCGCTCGGCGCGGCCCCGCCCGGATCCTCCTCGCCCTGGTCGGCGCGCTCGTGCTGAGCGGGCTGACGTCCTGGGCGGCCGCGCCGCCCGCGGCGGCCGCCGTCGGCGAGCTCGCGTTCGTCGGCAGCACCACCGGGGCCGGCAACGGCACGGCGCAGGCCGTCCGGCTGCCGGCGGGGACCCAGGCCGGGGACCGGCTGCTGGTCTTCCTCACGGCGAACACCACCACGACGCCCACGCCCCCGGCGGGCTGGACCGAGATCCAGGTCCGCGACGGCGACGGCACCAGCGGCCGGGCCTGGACCCGGGTCGCGACCGCCGGCGACGCCGGCGCCAATGTCCGCGTCACCACGCCGGTGGCGGTGAAGTGGGTGCTCTCGAGCGCCGTCTACCGCGGCGAAGGCACCACACCGACCGTGGACGTCTCCGCGAGCGCGGCCCAGAACTCCCGGGCCAGCACCCACGCCACGCCGCCGGTGGCGGTGGCCGACGCCGGCTCCTGGCTGGTCAGCGTCTGGAGCGAGAAGTCCTCGACGACCGCCGAGTGGGCGCTCCCGGGGACCGTCGTGCGCCGCGGCGGCGGCGCGGCGACCGGCCCGGGCCGGGTCAGCAACGTGGTGGCGGACTCCGGCGCCCCGGTGCCGGTGGGCACCGCCGCCGCCCGCAGCGCCACCACCAGCGTGGACGTGACCCGCTCGATCCAGTTCTCGGTCGTGCTCAACCCCGGGGTCCGCACCAACACGGCGCCGGTCGCGTCGTTCACCGCCAGCTGTGCCGCACTGACCTGCGGCTTCGACGCCGCCGGCTCCTCGGACGCCGACGGCGACCCGCTGAGCTACGACTGGGAGTTCGGTGACGGCGGCCGCGGCACCGGCGTCTCGCCCTCGCGGACCTACGCCGCCGCCGGCCAGCGCACGGTGACGCTGCGCGTCGGCGACGGGACGACGACGAGCACGACCACGCGCGCCGTGACCGTCTCCGCGCCCACCGGCGGCCCCGGCCACACCTCGCTGATGCCGGCGACGCCTCGTACCAACACCCCCCGGATCAGCAATGGCGAGATCTGGGACATCGAGGTCGTCGGCAACCGGGCGTTCGTCGCCGGGACATTCAGCTCGCTGACCAACACCACCGGCGGCGGCGCCACGGTGGCCCAGAGCGGCCTCGCGGCGTTCAACCTCGACACCGGCCTCGTCGACACCGCCTTCCGGCCGGTGTTCGGCGGCGGTGGGGTGAACGCGGTCGAGGCCTCGCCCGACGGGCGCCGGCTCTACGCCAGCGGGACGTTCAACACCGTCAACGGCGCGAGCGTGAAGAAGGTGGCGCTGCTGGACCCGGCGACCGGAAGCCCGGTGGCCGGCTTCAGGGCGAACGGGAACAACCAGGCGAACGCCCTGGCCGCGACCAACACCACGCTCTACGTCGGCGGCCGGTTCACGGCGATCAACGGAACCCCCCAGGTCGGCCTGGCCGCCGTGGACGGGGCCACCGGGGCGCTGGTGCCCGGGTTCGACAACCAGATCTCCGGCGGGCTCGGGCCGAACGGCGCGCTCACCGTGCAGCAGCTCAAGCTCACCCACGACGAGTCGAAGCTCCTGGTCGTGCACACCGGGCGCAAGATCGCGGGCCAGGACCGGTACGGCGTGGGCCTCATCGACACCGCCAGCAAGCAGCTGCTGCCCTGGCGCACCCGGCTGTGGGACGACAACCTCCAGTTCGTCGGCGGCATCCAGCGCGTCTACGGCGCCGACATCGCCCCCGACGACAGCTACTTCGTGGTGACCAGCGGCTCCGGCGGCGACCGGCCGCCGATCAACGACACAGCTGTGGCGTTCTCCTTCGACGGGGCCGACCACCGGGAGCCGCGCTGGGTCTCGCGGGCCTTCGACAGCATCTACTCGGTGGCGATCACCGAGGTCGCGGTCTACATCGGCGGTCACTTCCAGTTCAACGAGTCGCCGACCGCCCCCGACCCCTGGCCCGGCCTGGACAACGTCGGCTACGGCACCGGCCAGGGCCTCTCGGGCTACTCCCTCGGCGACGGCGTGGTCCGGCGCGACCACCTCGGCGCGCTGAGCCCGGCCGACGGCAAGGCGCTGGAGTGGAACCCGGGGTCGAACTCCTACGAGGGCAACAAGGCATTGGAGGCGACGTCCCGCGGCCTGCTCACCGGCGGCGACGCCACCACGCAGGGCGGCTACAACGTGGGCCGGGTCGCGTTCTTCGACAAGGCCCAGCTGCCCGCCGCCACGACGACCGACACGACGATCGAGAGCCCGATCGAGGGGCGGGTCTGGCAGGGCGGACAGCAGTACGCCGTGAGCGGCACCGCGAAGTCCCCGGCCGGCGTCTCCCGGGTCCAGGTCGAGATCCGCAGCGGCAGCCGCTACCTGCAGGACGACCTGACCACCTGGGGCGCCGCCAACTCGATCAACGCGCCGTTGGGCGCGCCGTCGGGCGGGGTGACCCCGTGGTCGCTGCCGCTCACGATCCCCGGCACCCGCACGCTCACGGTCTTCGCCAAGGCGTTCGGCACCAACGGCGCCAGCGACCCCAGCCGGGCGTCGAAGAAGTTCGAGACGTTCAGCGTCGAGGACGCCACCCCCGACACCCGGCTCAGCTCGCCGAGCGGCAGCGTGCTGAGCTCGACGACAGTGGTCGTGCGCGGGACCGCGAGCGACGACAAGGGCGTCAACGCGGTGAACCTCTACTTCCGCGACGCCTCGAACCGCCACCTCACCGCCGACGGCACGCTCGCCGACGGCTACGCCACGATCCGCATCGAGCCGGACGTGGTGGGGGCCACCAATGCGACCTGGCAGTACGAGGTGACGCTGCCGCACGAGGGGGAGTGGCGCTTCGGCGCGATGGCCGTCGACAACGCCGGCCAGTCCGACCTGCGCTGGGCGACCCGGGACTACACGGTCTCCTCGACCGGGCAGCCGCCCACCGTCACGATGACCAGCCCGATCGCGGTGACGCCACCGACGGCCGCGCCCACCCTGACGATGGCCCCCGGCGGCCGGGTGACCTTCGCCGGGACCGCGTCCGACGACGCGGGCCTGGCCACCGTCGAGATCAGCCTGCGCAACTCGGTGACCCGGGAGAGCCTGGCCGCCGACGGCACCTGGGGCACCGACGTGCAGGCCGGGTCCCACCGGATCTCGCCGGTCGACATCGCCGGGACGTCCTACGCCTGGAGCTACACCACGCCGTTCGACCTGCGCCCGGGCACGTACTCGTTCTCGGTGCGGGCCACCGACGACCTGGACCTGTCGACGTCCTCGAGCTTCCAGGGCCGGCTCACGATCAACGTGGGCGTGCCCGGTGACGCGCCCCCCAACGGGCTGCTCGCGTTCACCGGCACCGACATGACCCCCGAGGCGCTGCACCTGGACCTCGCCGGCACCGCGACCGACGACCTCGGGGTCGCGGCGGTGCGGCTCGCCGTCCTCGACAACGACACCGGCCGCTACGTCCGGTCCGACGGCACGATGTCGGCCGGCTTCGGCACGATCGACGCGGTGCTGGCCACGCCGGGCGGGGTGAGCACCGCCTGGTCGCTGTCCCTCGACCTGCCGGCGGCCGGCGACTACAGCGTCACGGCGTACGCCGTCGACACCGCCGGCCAGCTCGACACGTCGACGAGCGGCGCGACGGCCCGCTACCTGGTCTACCCCGGGGACGAGGACCCGCACCTCAACCTGGGCCTGGCCGCGCCCACCGAGGGCACCGCCTTCACGGAGTCGCGGATCGTGGTCAGCGGCCGCGCCGAGGACGACCTGGCCATGGGCCGCGTGGAGGTCGGCGTGGTCAACGCGGCCGGCCAGTGGATGAGCAGCAACGGCACCTTCGGCGCCACCGAGCGCTGGGTCTCGGCGTTCCTCAACAGCCCGGGCTCGCCGGGTTCCAACTACTCCTTCACGACGCCGGCGATCCCGGCCGGCGCCTACCAGGTCCGGGTCCGCCCGGTCGACGGCCGCGGGCAGTACCCGGCGGCGCACGCGGTGAACGTGGTCGTCTCCGCGCCCGCTGGCAACCTCGCCCCGGTGGCCGGCGCCACGGTGTCCTGCGCGCAGAACGTGTGCACGTTCGACGGCCGGACCAGCACCGACGAGAACGCGCCGACGCTCTCCTACGCCTGGGCCTTCGGCAACGGGCGCACCGGGTCCGGGGCGGTCTCCAGCCAGACGTACTCGACCCCCGGGACGTTCACGGCGACGCTGACGGTCACCGACGAGTACGGCGCGTCCGGCACCACCACGGTGGCGGTGACGGTGGCGGAGCCGACCGGCAACGCGGCGCCCACCGCCGTGATCAGCCCGCCGACCTGCGTGGGGCTGAGCTGCAACCTCAGCGGGGCAGCGTCCACGGACCCGAACCCGGGCGACACCGTCGGCTACCTGTGGAACTTCGGTGACGGGACCCCGACCAGCACCAGCGCGAGCCCGGCGCACGCGTTCCCCGCGGCCGGGACCTACACGGTGACCCTGACCGTGACGGACGGGTGGGGCAAGGCGACGACCGTCACCCGCACGGTCACGGTCACCGGCTGACCGGCCCGCGCCGGCCGGCTCGGGAGAGGGCGGGGCGGGGCTCCCGGGCCCCGCCCCGGCCACCCCGGCCACCCCTGACGGCCCCGAGCAGCTCGGGGAGCCGCAGCACGTCGCGGAAGCGCAGCAGCAGCAGCGCGTGGACGACCAGCCCGGCGACGAGCAGACCGCCGCGCACCGCGGGCGGGGCGCCGAGGGACCAGGCGATCGCGGCGGGCAGGCCCAGGCTGAGGGCCGGCAGCGCGATCGCGGTGAGCGTGCGGCGGTCGGCCGGCGTGCCCCCGAGCTCGGCGCGCACCTGCCAGGTCGGCAGCGCGTTGCTGACCACGATCGAGGCGGCCCAGGCGACCGCTGCCCCCTCGGCGCCCCACCGGGGGATCAGCAGCACGTTGAGGACCAGGTTGGTGGCCAGCGCCGCGAGGTTGTTCAGCAGGCTGGCGACGCTGCGGCCGGTCATCAGCAGTGCGGTGTCGACGGGGCCGGCGGCCGTGCCGACCAGCATGGCCGCGGCCAGCACCACGACGACGGTCGTGGCCCCGGTGTAGCCGCTGCCGAAGACGGCCAGCACGGCCTCGGGGACGGCGAGGCAGGCCAGGTAGACCGGCCAGGCGATCGTGACGCTCCAGGTGGTGGCGCTGCGCAGCGTGAGCACGGCGGCCTCGCGGTGGCCCGCGCCCAGCAGCCGGGCCATCTGCGGGCCCACCATCTGCTGGATCCCCTTGATGCCGAGCTGGCCGAGGGCGACGATCCGGGACGCGGCCGTGTAGACAGCTGCCGCGGCGGGACCGGCCAGCGCGGCCACGAGCGGGATGTCGGCGCGCCGGATGGCGGTCTGGGCGACCTGGGTCAGGCTCCGCGGGGCGGTGAAGCGCCACACCTCGGCCGCAGCGGTCAGCAGCGCGGTGCGCGGGCCCAGCGCCGACGGCAGTCGGTGGGCGTGCGCGAGGCGGCGCAGGGCCCGCGCGGCGAGCAGGCACGACACGACGTACGGCGCACCCCAGGCGGCGACGACCCACACCACCCCGGCTCCCGGCCCGACCGCCGCGCCGTCCGCCACCGCGAGCGCCAGCAGCGCGAGCACCGGCTGCGAGCCCTGGCGGACCAGGCCGTCCACGACGATCGTCGGGCGGACGGTGCCGAGGCCGCGGGTGGCGGCGAGCATCAGGTCCGAGGCCGCGGCCACCGGCACCAGCAGGGCGAGCACCAGGGCCGCCGTGGACACCCCGGGCACGTCGACGACCGCGACCGCCAGCCCCGGGCCGACGACGGCGAGCAGCGCCCCTGCCAGGGTCGCCAGCAGCAGCACGGGGCCGAGCAGGACCACGGCCGCCGCGGCGGCGCCGGCCGGGTCGCCCTGACCGAGCCGCAGGGCGAGGAACCGCACCAGCGCCACGTCCGACCCCAGCTCGACCACTGCCAGCGTCACCAGGAACAGCGAGGTGAGGGCGAAGACCGCCCCCACCTCGCCGGCCGAGAGCCCCCGGGCCGCGACCACCACGAAGGCGACCCCGGCCAGCCCGCTGACCCCGGCCCCGGCCAGGCCACCGAGGCCGCCGCGGGCCAGGCCGCGCAGCTGGGCGGTCTCATCCATGGCCGGGCTCGGAGGCCTCCGCACGCTCGACGGCCGGGCGCCGCGGGCCGGGCCGGTCCGCGTCGACGATCACGCAGCCCAGCACTGTCACGCCGGCGGACTCCGCCCAGACCAGGGCCCGGGTGACGTCGTGCCGGGTGGTCCGGCCGGGCACCACGACCGGGATCCAGTAGCGGCAGGCGCTGACCATCGACCGGCCGTCGGTGGTGGTCCCGGCCGGGCAGTCGACGACCACCCAGGAGTAGGACGCGGCGGCGTCGTCGAGCAGCCTGGTCATCCGGGAGCTGGCGTAGAGCCGGGCCGCGGCGTCCGGGTCGCGGCCCGCGCCGAGGTAGCTGACCTCCTCCCCGCCCGGTGCGACGACAGCCGCGAGCGAGCGGCTGCGCAGCAGGATCTCGGAGAGCCCGTCGCGGACCGGACCGTTCCCGCGCCGCCCGTCGATGAGCAGCGTGGACTCCGAGTCCTGGGAGAGCACGTCGGCGAGCTCCAGGGAGAGCCGGCGGGCGCCGTCGGTGCCGCCGAGGGCGGCGACCGCGATCGTGCGCGGGGGCTCGGCACGCCGGGACACCAGGTTCGCGGCCGCTCGCGCGGCCTCCGACGGCCCGGCCGGCCCCGACGGCCCCGCCTCGGCGGCGTGGCCGCGGTGGTCGGCGACGACGACCAGCCCGAGCGCCTCGACGTCCTCGACCGTGCGCACCAGGCCGGCGCGCTGCTCGCGCAGCCGCCCGAGGCCGAGCCCGGCCAGCAGCCCGAGCAGCCCGCCGGCGGCGCCGCCGAGCCAGGTCGGCACCGGGAGCCCGCTGGCGCGGGCCGCGGGCGCCGTGATCACCCGGCCGGGGCTGGTGGCCGCCGCGCTCAGGGCCGCCGACTGCAGGCGCAGGTTCAGCAGCTGGCCGCCGATCGCGCGGACCTCCGGGTCCTGGTTGCCGGCGTCGGTCGCCCGCAGCTCGTCCAGCTGGCCGGTGAGCTCCTGGATCCGCTCCTCGAGGCGGCCCCGCTCGCTGTCCAGCCGGGTGTCGCGCTGCGCGGAGCGATGCTCCAGGTAGCTGGCCGCGAACAGCGCGGCCACCTCGCCGGCGCGGTCGGCGTCCTCGGCGCTGAAGGTCAGCTCGAGGACCTGGGTGTTCGGGACCACGCTGACGCTGAGCCCGGACTCCAGACCGCTGCGGCCGGTGCTTCCGGGGAGCTGCTGGGCGACGGCCGCGACGACCGCGTCGGAGCGCGCGACCTGGGCCTCGGTCTCGAGGTTGACCAGGTCGCTGCCCTGGGTGGTGGGGCTGTACGGGTTGCCGTCCAGCGGGTGGATCAGCAGCGAGGCGGTGGCCCGGTAGCCGCTCGGGAGGAGGCCGGGCAGCAGCAGCCCGGCCAGCAGCCCCAGGAGCAGCCCGGCGACGGCCAGCCACGGGTGCCAGCCCGCCGCGGCCGCGCGGGTGCGCCGGCGCAGCGAGGCGGGGGCGGGGCCGGGGGCGGGCTGGGCCGGCTGGGCCGGCTGGGCCGCGTCCGGGGGGAGGTCGGCGCCCGGCGGCTCGGCAGCTGACGTGCGTTGGCTCATGGGTGGGTCTGCCTTTCGCGGGGGTCGAGGCGGGCGGGAGCCCCGCCCGAGAGGGGGCCGGCCAGGGTCAGGGCCAGCAGCAGGCCCAGGCCGAGCCCGGTGGTGACGTGGACGGCGGGGTCCCCGGAGCGGGACGCCACGACCTCGCTGCGGCGCAGCACGGTGCTGGTGGCCTCGGCGGAGGCGACCGTGCGGTCCAGGCGCCGCTGGAGGAGCACCTGGCTCTCGAACACGGCCGCGGCGTCGGTGCCCTCCTGGATCCGCTCCTGGGCCTGGGCGGCCAGGACGTTCACGCGGTTGCGCAGCAGCTGCACCTGTTCGGCGCTGAGCGCCAGGGCCCGGTCCTGGACGGCCAGCAGCGCCTCCACCGCGGCGTGGCCGGCGGCGAGCGCGGTGGCGCGCGACTCGGACCGGAAGCCGATCACCAGCACCCGGCTGGCCGGGCGCGCGGCCAGGGTGAGGCCGGCGCGGACCTGGTCCGCGGTCAGCCCGGTGATCTCCTGGACCGCATTCACGACCGTGTCGCTGCGGGCGAGCCCGGCCACCGTGTCCAGGGTGACCTCGCGGTCGGCCGCCTGCTCGGTCTCGCCCGGGACGTAGACCAGCCGCGGGGCGAGAGCGATGCTCGACGTCGCGTGGTAGCTGCGCGGGCCGGTGAGGTGCACGGCCGCCCCGACGGCGCCGCCGACCAGGCAGAGCGCCAGGAGCAGGCCCAGGTGCCGGCGCACGTGCGCGACGTAGTGCCCCAGCGTCGGCAGGGCGTCGCCGGGGGACGGGGCGGTGCGGCCGGTCCTCATGCCGTCACCCGCCATGCCGGCGGCCGGCCCAGCAGCGCGCCGAGCCGCTCGTCGTGCTCGGCGAAGTGGCGGCGCAGCAGGTCCCGGGCCGGGTCCGGCATCTCGGACCCAGGACGGGCGTTCCAGCGGTCGAACCGGGCCGGCTGGTGCGGGCGCACCCCGAGGAACGAGGTGACCCGCTCGTACTGCTCCGCGGGCCGGGCGAAGAACCGCTCGCTCTCCACGACGAGGACGCGCTCGGCGGACAGGCCCGCGACGAACGGCGCGAGCAGGTCGGCGTACTCGCCTCGGCGCCGGTAGGCGTGGTGGCGGTGGTTGAAGCTCTGGTGGTCCGGGTCGCGCAGCATCCGGTCGACCTCGCCGTCGAGCCGCTCGTCCTCCAGCCGCAGGGCGTCGAGGAAGGAGCGCTCCCACTCGAACCCGCGCGCCAGCTCGTGCTTGTACGCCGACCAGGCCCGCTCCACCGGGTCCCGCACCAGCGCGATCACCTTGACCTGCGGCAGGTCCCGGGCGATCCGGGCAGCCGCCAGCGGGTGCACCATGTAGTAGCCGCTGGCGTCGAAGACCCGGGTCTGCGACCCGGGACCGCGCACCGGGAAGTGCCCGCGGTACCACCGCTGACCGCGGGAGTAGTTGACGTCGAAGTAGTTCACGCCCTTGTGCAGGTTCGGCCGCCGGACCTGCGGGTGGTCCATCAGCGCCCGGAACAGCGACGTGGTGCCGCACCGCTGCCCGCCGATGACCAGGAAGTCCGGGAGCGGGCGCCAGCCGGCGCTGGCCCGGCCGACCTGGACGGCGGCCCGGCGGCCGGCGACGCGCAGCTCGGCGGGGACGGCGGAGCGGATCGTCATGGGGACTCCTCGTGCTCGAGCAGGCCGACCTGGTCGGTCAGCAGGCGGGCCGCCCACCGCGTCCGGCGCTCGACCGACGCGGTCGGCTCCAGCGCCAGGTCGCGGACGTAGCGGCCGCAGATGTGCAGCAGGTAGGTGCACAGCAGGGTGCGCGCGAGCGCCGGGTCCACGCCGCACGCCGCGAGCTGCCCGGGCAGGTCGCGCAGCAGGCGCTCCTCGGCGCGGGCGGGGGCGTCGTGGTCGACGGCCGAGGCGGCGAAGTGGACGGCGTCGAGGCCCTGCGGCACGTCGGTCTCGAACCGCTCCCAGTCCCACGCCTCGACGAGGTCCCCGGACCGGGCCAGGTTCCAGGGCGTCCAGTCGCCGTGCGCCGCTCCCAGCGGCAGCCGCCGGTCGCCGGCGACCGCGAGGAGCCGCTCGCGCAGCCCCGCCAGCGCCGGCAGGCCGGGGACGGGCGGGGCGGCGATCCGGTCCGGGGCGAGGATGGCGCTCGCGCCGAGCGGCCGGTCGCGGCGTACGCCGTGGGCCATCAGCTCGCGGGTGGCGCGCACCGGGAGGTCGGCCGGGTGCCGCAGGCTGCCCCGGCCGGCGAGCGGGCTGGTGGCCAGCAGCTCCAGCCCGCGCCACCGTCCGGTTCGCAGGACCCGGGGGACCCGCAGCGAGCGGAGCCCCATCGCGGCCACCGAGGCCAGGGCCCGGGTCTCGGCGCGGACCAGGCCCGTGCTCAGCGCACCCACGCCGGCCTTGGCGTAGCACAGCGGCTGGCCGGTGCCGTCGAGCAGCACGAGCACCGGCTTCCGGTTGGCCCGGGGCGGGCCGAGGAGCACCCCGAGGACACAGCGCTCGGGGTCCGCCCCCGCGGGCGCCAGCCAGCGCCGCAGCTCCGCGAGCCCCGGGTCGGCGACCCGGAGCCGGGGCAGCGGCAGCGCCGCCCCGCGGCGGACCACGGCGGTCGCGGCGGCGCGCGTCACCCGGGCGCGCGGACCGCGCGCCAGCCGCTGCGCGGTGAGCCGGGCCCCGCCGGGGCCGGCGGGCACCAGCAGGCGGGGCCGGGCGGCCGACGGCAGCACCAGCCAGGCGTCGCCGCGGCCCGGGCGCCGGCTCCACGTCGCCGTGGCCGGGTCCAGGCGCAGGTCGCCGAGCACTCCGGCGAGCGGTGCCGGAAGGCCGGCGCCGACCTGGCCCGGGCCGGGGTCCGGTGCCCGGTGCGGGGCGAGGTGCAGGCCGCGGGTCATCGGTGCACCTGCGTCTCGGGGGCGTGCTCGCGGGCGGCGAGGCCCAGCGCGAGCATCGTGATCAGCAGCGGCACGTCGAGGGAGTCGTAGAAGAGGAAGTAGAACAGGCTGCTGACCAGCACCGTGGAGGCCACCAGCGCCACCGACGTGGGTCGGCGGGCGTTGAGCCACAGGTGCCGGGCCAGGAACCCCAGCAGCAGCGCGGTGCCGACGATCCCGGTCATGAACACCAGCCCCCACAGGAACCCCTGGGTGCCCAGCGGGGGAGCCGCGCACTGGTGGCAGTCCGCGACAGTGCTCCCGGCCAGCGACCGGAAGTTGCCCACCATCTGCCGGGTGCTGCCGTAGCCGACGGCGGGGGAGCCCTCCCAGGTCAGCCGGAGCACCTCCGCCACGGTGTCCTGGCGGCGGTCGTCGCTGTGCGGGTTGTCCAGCCGCAGCCGCACCAGCTCGCCGAGCCGGGTGCCGGCCAGCACCGCCGCCACGCCGGCCGCGCCCACGGCCGCGGCGACCAGCGCGCGCAGGTCGCCGGCGAGCACCCGGCGCCCGACCACCCACGCCGCCGCCACGGCCAGCCCCAGCCACAGGCCCCGGTTGAGCGAGTACACCGCCGGGACCACCGCGGCGAGCAGCACCAGCGGGGCGACGTGGCGCCGCCAGCCGGCCGCCCGGCCGAACCAGGTCGCCACGAAGAACGGCAGCAGCACCCCGAACGCGTTGCCCCAGGTGTTCGGATAGGAGTACGGCGCGGTGATCCGGGCCTGGTCGCGCCCCAGGAAGTCCGACTCCAGGGCGATCCGCGGGTGGAACAGCGCGTTCATGAACTCCCGCTCGGTGAACCCCTGCGGCAGCACCAGCTCGATGGCCGAGGGGAAGTCCACGTGCGGGACGAGCAGGCCGGCCCACCCACCGGCCACCGTCACCAGGAACAGGTACGCGATCATCCGGCCCAGCCGCTGGGCGCTCAGGTGCCGCCGCGAGGCGTTGAGCACGTAGAGGCAGGCGATCGTGATCGCGGCGTACCACAGGCCGCGGTAGGCGAAGCCGACCAGCGGGCCCAGCCCGGTCCGGGGCTCGGTGCCGGGCGCGGGGGCCCAGAGCACCGCCGCGCCGAGCAGCACCCAGACCAGGAACAGCGCGTAGAGGCCGAACGACGCCGGGACCCGCACCGGGCGGGAGGCGGCCAGCTGGGCGAGCATCGGCACGGCGAGCACGAAGAGGATCACGTGGGAGAGCCCGAGCACCCACCACAGCGGGAAGAGGTAGAAGAACAGCTGCAGCGGCCAGTGCTCGTCCAGGCGGGCGCGCAGCCGCAGGCCACCCGGGCGCCAGGAGCCGGCCGACGCCCGGAAGGTCGGTGCCCGAGGGGGCTCGCGGGTCAGGACGGCCACGGCTACCAGCCCCAGGACTCGCGCAGCGAGAGCCCGAAGGTGCGCTCCAGGGCGTCGACCTCCGGGCCGAGCGCGGTCCGGACCACTGCCACGTCCCCCGGATCCGGCCGGACCGCGCTGCGGTCGATCGGCTGGTACAGGGCGCGCTGCACGAGCGCGGAGCGCTTGACCCGCCCGACCAGGCGGGCGCCGTCGTGCTCGCGGACCCAGTCGGCGCCGCGGCGCGCGACCGAGGCCACCCGCAGCGAGCGGGCCCGGGCGGCCGGCAGCCGGGCGGCGAGGTCCCGGGCGGCCAGCGGCAGCCGGGCGACGTCGAGGAAGTCGGTGACCGAGTCGAGGAAGGACTGGGGGTCGGCGCTCAGGTCGTCGAAGAGGGCCACATGGACCAGCTCGCGCGGGAACCGCTGCAGGAAGCGGTCCAGCCCGGTGGCGTAGCGGCCGTGCTCGAGCAGCTCGGGGTGGCTGCGCAGCGCCGCGGCGAACGTGTCCGGACCGATGCCGTGCTTGCGCATGTAGAGGTAGGAGGACCAGGCCCGCTCGACCGGGTCGCGCAGCGAGACCATCACCCGGACCGGACCGAGGGTGTCGTGGATCCGCTCCGCGGCCCGGGGATGGAACAGGTAGTCCTGGCAGATCTCGCCGACGACCCGCTCGGCCCGCGCGTCGCGGAACTGGTCGGCGTACCAGGCCAGGCCGCGGTCGTAGTAGCGGTCGAAGAAGTAGAGGTCCTTGGCCGGGGTCAGGTAGACGTCGGGGTGCTTGAGCAGCACCTCGTGCAGCCAGGAGGAGCCCGCCTTGTCCGGGCCCACGTAGAGGAAGTTCGGCAGCCGGCTCACGACAGGCCCCTGCCCAGCCGGCGGGCCGCGGCGAGCATCCGGCCGGGCTCGAGCCCCGGCCCGGCCGCCGCGAGGGCGAGCCACGCGTGCGGGGCGGCCGGATAGCGACCCAGGGCCCGGGCGGCGAGCCGGGCCGCGTGCCGGCGCTCGCCCGCGGCCGCCCGGGCGTAGGCGATCTGTCCGAGGACCCGCGCGTGCCCGCGGCGGCGGCCGCGCAGGTCCGGGTGCTTGTCCAGCAGGTACTCCAGGGCCGCGGCGGTGTTGCGGGAGCGGTCCCGGAACCAGGACGGCACGTCCTTGCGGATGTCGGCGAGGACCTCCTGCACCGCCCCGACCGAGCCGACCCGGCCCGCCCGCAGCAGCCAGTCGTAGTCCTCGCCGTAGCCGTGCGGGAGCGCCTCGTCGTACAGCCCGGCCTTGGCGAAGGCGGAGCGGCGCATCATCAGCGTGCTGCTGTGCAGCTCCTTGACCCGGTTGACCAGCAGCCGCTCGTAGGGGACCACTGGCTGCCGGGCGGGCCACTCGACGGTGCGGTCGGGTCCCATCAGCAGCCGGATGCCGGCACCCACGGCGAGCAGGTCCGGGTCCGCGAGCAGCCGCCCGACCTGGAGCCGGACCTTCGCGGGGTGCCACAGGTCGTCGTCGTCGCAGCTGGCCAGGAACGCGCCGGCCGAGGCCAGGACCCCGGTGTTGCGGGCCCCGCACAGGCCGCCGGTGCGGGTGTTCGCGAGCACCCGGACCTCCCGGCCGGGGGCCGAGAACCGCGCCAGCCCGGGGTCCGGCTCCTCGCGGTCGTGGACGACGAGGATCTCCAGGGGGCCGGCGTAGTCCTGGCCGACGATGCTGGCCAGGGTCTCGCCGAGCAGCTCCGGACGGCCCCGGGTGGGGATCACGACGCTGACCAGCGGGTCGGGGGCCGAGTCGGGAGCCGGGCGGGTCGGGCGAGTCGGATCGGGGTCGCTCATGGCGTGCTCCTGGTCTCGGGGCGGACGGGTGCTGGCCGCACGCCCGTGGGGTAGCCGTAGGCGCCCAGCAGCGGCAGGGTCAGCGCGGTGACGACGGTGCGGTGCGCCTGCGGCATCGCGGTGCGCCACTGGTCGTCGGCGCGGACGGCGAGGGTCCCGGACCGGAACCGGGACGGGTTGCCGGAGAGCCCGTGGCTGGCGTCCAGCGTCGCCCGTCCGGCCGCGACCTGGGTCAGGTCCGCGGGGGCCAGCGGCAGGCCCAGCGCGGCCGTGGCGGCCACCAGGCTGCCGACCGGGTCGGCGACGAAGTCCTCGTAGCGCAGCCGGGCGAACGGGGCGCCGCCGTACCTGGCGACGGCCTCCATCTCCAGCTGCAGGGCCGTCCACTGGACCGCCGCCCGGTGCACCGGGATCCGCCACATCGCCTCGCCGTCGCGGGAGTGCGGGCGCTCCGTGCGGCGCACCCACGACCAGGCCACGGCGCGGGGGTCGCGCACCACGTTCAGCACCCGGACGTCGAGCTCCGGCGCGCCGGCGAGCGCCTGGCCCAGGGCCGGGCCCTTCGAGGCGTCGACCACGACGGCGCACCCGGTCACCTCGGCGACCGCCCGGTAGATCCGCGTGTACGCCGCGCGCAGCTCGCCCAGCGCTGTGCTGTTCCCGGTGCTGCCCTCGGTGCTGGTCCCGGTGCTGGCCCCGCCCCGGGCGAGCAGCCCCGGCAGGTGCCGCTGCCGGGCCGCGGCCCGGTGCAGCGCGGTCAGCCGCGACAGCACCCCGGGGTCCCAGCCGCCGAAGGCGCGGGCCCCGACCTCGGACCACAGCGGGCAGGCCGAGAACGGCGTGCCGCAGCCGCAGAGCTCGTCGGCCGGCGCGACCGAGCGGGCCAGGTCGACGAGCTCGCCGACGTTGGTCCAGCCCGGCGCCGCCCCGAGCGTGCGTTCGATGAGCGTGGACCCGGACCGGCCGAAGCCGCCCAGGTACACGACGGTGGTGCGTGCCATCCCCGTGTCCCCCTGGTCGATGCCGCCGAGGGGGCGGCACTTGGTGCTGCTCCAGCGTCGGGCGCTCGGCGGCGGCGTCGCCGCGGGACGGCGCAACGTCCCCAATACGGGGTAGTCAGCCGGTCCTGACGGGGGCGCGGCCGTGCTCGTCCCTAGCGTCGACGGGGTGCCGCACCGAGGCGGCGGGTCCGGGCGGTCAGGCACTGTGGGGGGAACCGTGAGCCGCATTCCGAGGGTGGGCGCCGTGGCGGCGCTGCGCTCAGCGCAGCAGCACCGAGCGGGGGCGCCGCAGGTTGCGCCGGAACGCCGCCAGGCGCGGCCCGGTGAGCCGGAAGTCGCCGTCGGGGTCGCCGATGCGCTGGTCGAAGTAGGTCATCGCGACGACGTCGTTGCGCACCGCCTGGCGGTAGGCGTTGCGCAGCCAGCGGGCCGAGCGCTGCGGGCGGCGGGGGTCCCGGCGTACGCCGAACTCGCCCACCACCAGCGGCCGGCCGCCGGCGTACCGCTCGGCCCGGCGCAGCAGCGTCCCGAAGCCCGTCCACGGGGCGTTGGTGCGCGGCGACCACCAGTTGTAGGCGTCGAAGCCGAACAGCGCCGGCGACGGGGCGATCCACTGGCCGGGGGTGCGGCCCGAGGCCGGGTCGAAGGTCCAGCTCATCAGGATCGGCACGATGCTGACCAGCGGCGCCCGGGCGGCCGCGGCGGCGAGTGCATGCTCCTGCATCTCGACGAACCAGCCGGGCAGGTTGCCCGGGCCCGCGACGTCGTTCTCGGGCTCGTGGTGGAGGGTCAGGAAGACCGGCCGGTCGATCGCGGCCAGGCCGTCGAGCATCGGGTGCAGCCAGTCGTCGCTCGCGCCGGTCGCGACGTCGCGCCAGCTCCCGGGCACCTTGGTCGAGACCAGCGGCAGCCGCCGCGCCGCGACGTCGTGGCGGGCCCGGCGTACCAGGCCCTCGGCCTGGTGCGGGAGGAAGTAGCTGCGCCGGGCGCCGAGCCGGTGGCCCAGGCGGCGCTCGTAGCGCTCGACGTTGCGGGGGAACTGCACGAATGCGCCGTAGTAGACGCGACCCCGGCCGGGGTCGCCGGGGAAGCGTGGCCGGATCCCGGCGGCGGCCTCGACACCGGCGGCCCCAGCCGTCGGAATGGCCGTCGGAACTGCCGTCGGCAGGATCGTCCGCAGGGGGGACAGGGTGAGGGCCGTGGTGCCTGAGACGAGCAGGGCGCGGCGGGAGATCGTCATGGCGACGCCTTCCGGCGAGTGCATCGGGGGGGACGTCCGGCGATGGGACCGGGGACGAGACGAACCGGACGCTGCCTCCCCAGGCTACTGCGGGGCCGGTGCGGACCCCGGTCCCGAACGGCCGAGGTACCTGACCCGGCGCGCCGGTCTCGGCGCGGTGGCCGGGGTGCTCGGCAGCGGTCTGGCCGGTTCCGCGCTGGCGGGCTGCAGCACCGCCGAGCCGGCGCGCATCCGGGACGCCCCCGCCGGCCGGTTCCCGGGGGACCCCGGCCCGGGCCGGGCGTACGTCGGCGCCACGGCGCCGCTGGGGGTCGCGCTCGAGCGGACCCCGGCGTTCACGGCGGCGCGGCTCTCGATGAGCCGCCGGTTCTACCGCCCGCACCAGCTCGACGTGCTCGCCGCCGACGTGGCGCGGGACCTCGAGGCCGGGGTGCTGCCGTTCGTCTCCTGCAAGGTGCCGGGCTCCTGGGCGCGGGTCGTGCAGCGCCCCGGTCGGGCCTGGCTCGACCGGCTGCTCGACCTGCTGGATGCGGCCGGTGCGCCGGTGTGGCTGGCGGTCCACCACGAGCCGGAGAACGACGTCTCGGCCCGGCACCAGCCGGCGGACTGGCGGGCCATGCAGCGCCACGTCATCGCCCGGGCCCGGCGGCGCGCGCCCAGCGTGACCGTCGTACCGGTGCTGATGCAGTGGACGTTCAGCCCCGCGTCGGGGCGCAGGCCCGAGGACTGGCTGATCCCCGAGGCCGACGTGCTCGGGGTCGACGTCTACAACCAGTGGCGCCCCGACGGCCGGGCGCCCTGGGAGGAGTTCGCGGCCCTGGTCGGCCGGGTCCGCACGCTCGTGCCCGACCTGCCGCTGGTCGCGCCCGAGATCGGGTGCCGGGCCGACCCGGCCGACCCGCTGCGGGCCGGGAACTGGATCCGCACCGCGTTCGAGTTCTGCCTGCTCAACGACGTGGTCGCGATGGCGTACTTCGACGCCGAGTTCGACGGCGACGCCTCCTACCGGCTGGACGCCGAGCGCACCGCCGCCCTCGCCGCGGTCGCGGACCGGCCGGAGGTCGCCCGGCTCCCCGAGGCGACGGGGCCGGCCCGATGAGCGCGGCCCGCCGGCTGCTCGGCGCAGCCGTGCTCGCCGGGGTGCTCGGGGCCGGCGCCGGCTGCGGGACCAGCGGCGGTGCGACGACCGAGGACCCGCCGGGCCCCCGGGTCGCGCACCGCCCGCCCGCGGAGCCCGGCCCGGGCTGGCGGCGGCTCGCGTGGGGCTTCGATGACGCGCCGGTCGCGGGCGGCCCGCTGCTGGACGGCCCGGAGCAGGTCGCTGCCGGGCTGGTCGGCGCGGAGGCCAGCTCCGGCGCCGCGCGGGTGCTGGCGGCGCCGGGGGAGCCCGTCGGGTCCGCCGCGCTCTTCGGCGACGCCGAGGCGGGGGGAGTTTCCGCCCTCCTGGTGACGACCGGCGGCGCGGAGCCGCTCTCGCCGGGCACCGGCGTGATCCGCTTCGGCGCCGACTTCTCGATCAACGAGGGCAACGAGGGCAACGAGGGCAACGAGGGCACCGAGGGCACCGAGGGCACCGAGGGCGCCGACGGCGCCGGGGCGAACCTGCTCCAGCGCGGCCTGTTCGGCGGGGAGACCCAGCTCAAGCTCCAGCTCGACGGGGGCGTCCCGTCGTGCCGGGTCGCCGGCACCAGCGGGGCGGTGCTCGTCTCGGGGGCGCCGGTGTCGGCCGGGCGCTGGTACCGCGCGGTCTGCCAGCGCGACCGCGCCCGGGTCTCGCTCTTCGTGGCCCCGCTGCGCGCCGGCGCCCCGGAGAGCTGGACCTCCTGGACCCGGACCGGCGCGACCGGGCCCCTGGTGTGGGAGCCCGGCACCGAGCCGCTGGCGGTCGGCGCGAAGCTCAACGACCGCGGCGCCGTCGTGACGCAGAGTCCCGACCCGTTCCGGGGGCTCCTCGACAACGTGGTCGTGGACATCCAGCCCCCGGGCGGGTCCTGAGGTCAGGTCCCGCAGAACGTCCGGTACGCCCGGGCGAAGTCCTCCGGGGCGGGGGCGGCGTACCGCTCCAGGCCGGGCCGCGGGTGGTACGGCGCGGCGAGCACCTCGTGCAGCCGCTCGAACGGCGCGAGGTCGCCGGCGGTCGCGGCGTCCAGCGCCTCCTCGACCAGGTGGTTGCGGGGCACGTAGACCGGGTTGACCCGGTCCATCGCCGCGCCGTCGGGCTCCAGCGCGCGCCACCGTCCGAGCCAGGCGTCCAGGGCCGGCAGGTCGAGGACCAGGCCGCGCACCGGCTCGGCGTCCCCGCGGGCGGCGTCGCCGAGCGCCCGGAAGGCGGTGGTCCAGTCGACGTGGCCGGACTGCAGGCTGCCGAGCAGCTCCTCGGCGAGGTCGAGCACCTCCGGGTCGGCGGGGCCGGCGGGCGCGGCGGGCAGGCCCAGCTTCGCCCGCATCCCCCCGGTCCAGGCGGCGGCGTACGCCGGGGCGAACCGGCCCAGGGCCTCGGTCGCCACCCCGATCGCGGCGTCCTGGTCCTCGGCGAGCAGCGGGAGCAGCGCCTCGGCCAGCCGGGCGAGGTTCCACTGGGCGATGCCGGGCTGGTTGCCGTAGGCGTAGCGGCCGCCCTCGTCGATCGAGCTGTAGACGGTGGCCGGGTCGTAGGCGTCCAGGAACGCGCACGGCCCGTAGTCGATGGTCTCCCCGGAGATCGTCATGTTGTCGGTGTTCATCACCCCGTGCACGAAGCCGACCAGCATCCACTGCGCGACCAGCGCCGCCTGGGCGGCGACGACGGCCTCGAACAGCGCGAGGTAGGGCTGCTCGGCCTGCGCCGCGGCCGGGTGGTGCCGCTCGATCGCGTGGTCGGCGAGCCGGCGCAGCAGGTCGACGTCGCCGGTGGCACGGGCGTACTGGAAGGACCCGACCCGCAGGTGGCTGGCGGCCACCCGGGCGAGCACGGCCCCGGGCAGCACCGTCTCGCGCTGGACCGGCCGTCCGGTGGCGACCACCGCCAGGGACCGGGTCGTCGGGATGCCGAGCGCGTGCATCGCCTCGCTGAGCAGGTACTCGCGCAGCATCGGCCCCACCGCAGCCAGGCCGTCGCCGCCCCGGGCGAACGGCGTGCGGCCCGAGCCCTTCAGGTGCAGGTCGCGGGGGCGTCCCGCCTGGTCGACGAGCTCGCCGAGCAGCAGCGCCCGGCCGTCGCCGAGCCGGGGCGAGAAGCCGCCGAACTGGTGGCCGGCGTAGGCCTGCGCGACCGGCCGGGCGCCGTCAGGGACCAGAGTCCCGGTGAGCAGCCCGACGCCGTCCGGGCTGCGCAGCGCGGCGGCGTCCAGGCCGAGGTCGGCGGCCAGCTCGGCGTTGAGCACGAGCAGCTGCGGCTCGGGGGCCGCCGCGGCCTCCCAGGGGACTGCCAGCTCGGGCAGCTCGCGGGCGAACCGGTCGTCGAGGACCACTGTCGGGAAGGAAGCCAGGCTCACTCCGTCCAGCGTACGTCGCGCCCGCGCGGCTCAGCGGTCGCGCGACCAGCCCAGCTGGTGGGCCAGGCCGACGGCGGCGAGCTGCGAGGAGACTCCCAGCTTCGCCAGGATCGAGCGGACCTGGGTGCGGACCGTCGCCTCGGACACCACGCTGAGGTGCGCGATCTCCCGCACCGTCCGGCCGAGGGCCAGCTGGGTGAGGACCTCCTGCTCCCGCGCCGTGAGCGCGCGGAACCGGGCGAGCAGCTGGTGCAGCTCCCGCTCCCGGCGCTGCCACTCCTCGATGAGCTGCTGACGCTCCTCGGGGGCCAGCACGGGCAGCCCCTGCGCGAGCCGGCGTACGGCGACGCTGATCTCGCGCAGTGGACTGCTCTTCGCCAGCACCCGCGCCGCGCCCCGCGCCAGGCACGCACCCCACGTCGCACGGTCGGTCTCGGCGGTGACCACCAGCACTGCCGCCTCCCGCTGCACCAGCGGAGCCACCAGGTCGATCCCGCTGCCGAACGGCCCCAGGTCCAGGTCGAGCAGGACGATGCCCGGCGCGGTGCTGTGCACCGCGTCCAGCAGGTCCTGGGCCCGCCCCGGGCTCTCCGGGACCGGCAGCCGGTGCACCTCGTAGCCCTGCATCGCCAGGGCCAGGTCGAGCGACTCCGCGAACAGGTCGTGGTCGTCGATGATGGCCACGCGGGACGGGTCAGCCGGGCGTCGCATGGGCGTCTCCCCGGGGGTCGCGCAGCGAGATCACGAAGCACGCCCCCTCCGGCAGGGGGTCGTGGCTGAGCCGGCCGCCGACCTCCGCGAGCAGGCGCCGGGCCAGGTGCAGCCCGATGCCGCTGCCGGGGGAGTCCGGACCGCGCACGCCGCGGGCGAAGATCCGGCCGTGCAGCCGCTCGGGGACCCCGGGCCCGGAGTCGCTCACCCGGATCGTCACCCAACCCGGGGCGAGGCCGCACCGGACCTCGACCGCGGCGCCCGGGGCATGGGTCGCGGCGTTGACCAGCAGGATGTTGACAGCCTCGGCGAGCGTGTCGGCGACCGCGCACGCCACCAGCCCGCTGGGCTCCCACCGCACGTCCGCCCCCTGGGTGCGGTGGCGCAGGACCACGGGCTCGAGCACGGTGTCCAGGTCGACGACAGTGGGACGGGGCGGGAGGCCGCCCTGCAGCAGCCGGTCCAGGCGGCCGGCCTCCCGGGCGGCCATCCGGGCCAGGCTCGGCCGCTGCTCGGCCGGCACCGCCTCCTCGGAGCTGAACAGCTCCAGGGCGGTGCCGATGCCGGCGATCGTGCCCTTCACCTCGTGCAGGCGCTCGCGGTCGGCGCTGCTGGCCGCCTCCAGGGCGGTGAGCCGGGCCCGCAGCCCGACCGTCAGCATCCGGTCGTCCCGGATGGCCTGGGCGAGCAGCGCCAGGGAGCCGGTCGTGACCAGCAGGGCCGCGCCGAAGCCGACCGCCAGCTCGGCCAGGTGGGTCGCGCCGCTCGCCGGCGCGCCGTCCTCGGCGAGCAGCGCGAGCGCCTGCGCGGCGCAGAACCCCACCGCCGCCCCCTGGAACCGCGGCAGCACCCACCGGGGCAGCGTGGCGGCCCGGGCCAGGACCGCGGCGCCCAGCACCCCGCAGCCGAGCATCCCGACCGCGGCGACGAGCGTGCCGGCGCCGGAGAGTCCCGCCGGCACGTCGCGGCTGCCGACCACGACGTGCAGCGTCGTGACCAGCAGCCCGGTGCCGAGGCCGAGCACGAACGGGTCGACGTGGTGGGTGTCCTGACGCGCCGCGAGGAAGCGGAAGATCGCGACCAGGAGCACGCCGACGAGCAGGGCGCTCGCCACCAGGTAGGCCGCCAGGTCGGTGCTCCCCGCCCCCTCCTCGAGGGCGGTCACGGACAGGCCGTGGCAGCCGACCAGGGCGGTCGCGGCGCTCAGCCAGGCGGTGGTCTCCGCGCCGGTGAGCCGCCAGTGCAGGTAGAGGAAGACCGACGAGGCCAGGCAGACGGTCGCGTACACCAGCGCCCCCGCGGCGGCGAGCCGCTCCGGGTCGCGCAGCCCGGGGACCAGTGCCGCCAGGACCGCGATCGGCGCCAGCAGCACGACGGCCACGACCAGCGTGCTCGGGTGCCCCCACGCGCCCGGAGGGTGGGTGAGCCTCGCCATCTGACCCCCTGCTGCCGTCGTGCGCGCTGCCTCCGCCGATGCTTGTGGACTCCCCGTCAGCCGAACGTCTCCACAGTAGGGGCTCGGCGGCTCCGGCGGAGGCGCTCCGGGCAGGACAGGGAGGGAGGGGACCTCGGGGGTCACCGGGCCGGGCCGGGCAGGAGCGCTCAGTACGCCCCGCGGTGGCCGAGCACCGCGCCGACGGTGCGGGCCACGATGGCCAGGTCCAGGCCCAGCGACCAGTTGTCGACGTAGCTGAGGTCGAGGCGGACGGTCTCCTCCCAGGAGAGGTCGGAGCGGCCGGAGACCTGCCACAGGCCGGTCAGCCCGGGCCGCACCGCCAGCCGGCGGCGCGGGTCCGCGTCGTACCGGGCGACCTCCTGCGGCAGGGCCGGCCGCGGCCCGATCAGCGACATCTCCCCGCGCACCACGTTGAGCAGCTGGGGCAGCTCGTCGAGGGAGTAGCGCCGCAGCACCCGGCCGACCGGCGTGATCCGCGGGTCCTGCCGGAGCTTGAACAGCACGCCGCCCGCCACCTCGTTGCGGGCGGCCAACGTCTGGTCCACGGTCTCGGTGCCCTGCCGCATCGTGCGGAACTTCAGCATCGTGAAGGGCCGGCCGTCGCGCCCGACCCGGGTCTGGCGGAACAGGGCCGGTCCCGGGCTGGTGGTGCGGACCGCGAGCGTCACCGCGAGGAGCAGCGGGGCCAGGAGGATCAGCGCCGCGGCCGCGGCCAGGCGCTCCCAGGCCACCTTCACCGCCCAGCGCGCGCCGTGCCGCCCCGCGTCGCGGACCCGCAGCAGCCGCAGCGCGCCGGCGTAGGCGACCGAGGTGCGGGCCGAGGAGACGTCGACCAGGCCGGTGCCCATCAGCATCTCGACCCGCCGGGCCTCCAGCTCCCAGCCCAGGCGGCGTACGACGGACGGGTCCAGGCCCGGCCCGGGGACGACCACCACGGCCTGCGCCCCGGTCCGGTCGACCAGCTCGGCCGTGCGCTCGCAGCCGATCATCGTCACGACCCCGGCGGTGTGCGCGGCCGGCTCCACCAGGCAGACCCCGACCGGCGTCAGGGGCCGGCCCGGTCGCCGCAGCTCGTCGAGCACGGGGGCGACGTCGCCGGCGTGCCCCAGGACCACCACCGGGGTCGCCGGGGTGCCCACGGCACCCAGCCGGCGACCGAGTGCGGTCACCGGGCCGGGGACCGGCAGCACGGGGGCGGTCCGCAGGAGCAGGGTGCCGCCGACCAGCAGCGCGGCCAGCAGCATCAGCTGCTCGGACCCCGCGGCGTCGGGGGCGCGGACCGACACGACCCAGCCCGCCAGGCCGGCCACGGCACCGGCCCGCAGCACCGGGCGGACCGCGTCGCCCAGGGCGGGCATCAGCCGCCGCCGGCGGGCGGTGTGGTCACCGGCGACGGCGAGCAGCAGCAGCCAGACCAGCGGGACGCAGAGGACCAGGCCCGGGGCCATCGGTCCGCCGGCGAGCGTGGCCAGGCCCAGGGCGCCGACGGCGACCGCCAGGTCCGCGGCGACGGCGGTGGCCAGCTGCAGGCCGGGGCGCAGCAGCCGGGGCGCGACGTCCAGGACCGACGCTGTGTCTGCGACCACGGTGCTGCCCGAGGTCGGCACGGGGACCGAGCTCACGAGACGTCTCCCTCCGGCGAAGTGCGTTCACCGTAGGAAGCGGGGCGGGGGCAGGGCATGCCGCAATTCGGGGATGTCCCTCGACGACCCCGCTCAGCTGCCCCGGTGCCGCCATCCGATCCGGTGCGCCAGGCCGACCGCCGCCAGCTGCGAGCCGACCCGCAGCTTGGCCAGGATCGACTTCACGTGGGTGCGGACCGTCGCCTCCGTGACCCCGATGTCGGAGGAGATCTGGCGCACCGCCCGGCCCCGCAGCAGGCCGGAGAGCACCTCGCGCTCCCGTCCGGTGAGGTTCGCGAAACGGGTCAGCAGCTCGCGCCGCTCGCGGTGCCGCAGCCGCCACGCGGCCACCAGCTCGTGCCGCTCCTCGGGGTCCACGGCCGGCTGTCCCACGGCGACCGCGCGCACCGCCGCGAGGAGGTCGGCGAGCGGCGTCTCCCCGGTGAGGACCGTGCCCGCGCCGTACCCCAGCGCCTCCCCGCGCCGGGTCCGCTCCTCGGCGGTGGTCAGCGCGACGACCCCGACCCCGCTGCGGACCAGGGGCGCGACCAGCCGCAGGCCGTCGCCGAAGCGCTGCCCGTCGATGTCGAGGACCGCGACCCGCGGCTGGAGCCGGGCCACCCGGTCGACCACCTCGCCCAGGGCCGGCACGGTGTCGGGGACGGGCAGGAGGCGGGCCTCCCAGCCTGCTGTCCGGAGCTGGCCGGTCAAGGACTCCGCCAGCAGGACGTGGTCCTCGATGACGACGACCCTGCGGTCGGCGTCGGTGAGGTCCGGCGGGGCCTCGGTCCGGCGGGGACCCTGCATGTGGACTCCTCGGTGGCCGGTCGACCGGCGCCCAGGACGGGACGCCTCGGGTGCCGCCCGATCGTCCCCCTGGCGACCCTACGCGCCGTTGGTCGGGCCGCGCCCGGACGGCGGTTGCCGCTCGCGCCGACCGGCCGGCATCCCCAAAGTCGGGGAAGGTCGCCGCTCGCGGACCACCGGGCCGCGGGCCGCTCGCACAGTGACGTCGACGAGTACGCCAGGTGCCCCGAAAGCCGTGGAGCCCTTTCCAGACCCCATCGGAGGCACGATGCCGGTGACGAGCCCGGTCCGCCCGCCGACCCGGTCCGCCCAGGAGCGGCCCGGGGACGCCGAGACGGCCAGCGCGGCCAGCGCCGAGGAGACCTCCGAGCGGCTGCGGGTGCTGGTGGCCGCCGAGCAGCCGCTGGTGGCCGAGTCGGTCCGCACCGCACTGGTCAGTCAGGGCTTCGAGGCTGCCGCCGCCCCGGTGCCGCGTGGTCCGGTCTCGGGGCACCAGGTCGGTCAGATCGCGGCGCTCGCCCCGGACGTGCTCCTGGTGATCTCCGACCTGGACCGACCGAGCCGGCTGGAGGGCGCCTGCTCGCTCATCGAGGAGCTGGACCAGCCCGCCGTGGTGCTCGCGGGCACCGAGGACCTGGCCCTGTGGGGCGCCGTGCTCGAGGCGGGCGCGCAGGCGGTCCTGTCCAGCTCCCAGGGCCTGCGCGAGGTCGCCCGGGTGCTGCGCGCCACCGCCGCGGGCACCCACCGGGTCGCCCCGGAGGTGCGCGAGCGGCTGACCCGCTCCTGGCGCGCGATGCTGCGGCGGCGCTATGAGCTCGCCGAGCGGGTGGCCTCGCTGAGCCCGCGGGAGCAGGAGGTCCTCGAGCTGCTCTACCAGGGCGTGCAGGTGCAGGCGATCGCCGCCCGGTTGCAGATCTCGCCCGGGACCGTGCGCAGCCAGGTGCGCGCGATCCTGCGCAAGCTCGACGTGAACTCCCAGCTCGCGGCGGTGGCGGCGTACGCCCAGCTGCGCCGCCTGGGTCAGGACCCCTGACCCGCCGCAGACAGGCAGGAACAGGCAGGCCCCCCGTGACCGACCCCAGGACCCCCCGGCGCCCGGCGGCGCCGTGCCGCGCGCTCGTCGGTGCGGTCCTGGCGGCGGCGGTGCTGCTCACCGCCGTCCCCGGGAGCGGCGCAGCGACCGGGCCGGCCCTGCCGGCGGCCGCCGCGGCCAGGGCCGGGATCGCGGACCCGTGCGGCCCGGGCGGCAACGAGATCACCTGCGAGAACGACCAGGACGGCACCCCGAGCACCACCTGGGACGACATGTGGGGGGCGGGCAGCGGGGAGATCCAGGGGTTCGCCACCGAGATCAGCGTCGACGCCGGCGAGCGGGTGGACTTCAAGATCGACGCCGACACCGCCGACTACACGGTGACGATCTACCGGATCGGCTACTACGACGGCGCCGGGGCCCGCCGGATCACGTCCGTGCCGGTCCCCGAGGAGCCGCAGGACCAGCCGGAGTGCTTCCGCGACGTCGCCACCGAGCTCTACGACTGCGGGGTCTGGGACGTCTCCGCCTCCTGGCAGGTGCCGCCGACCGCGGTCTCCGGGGTGTACGTCGCCCGGCTCGAGATCCCGACCACCGGGGACGCCAGCCAGATCACGTTCGTGGTCCGCGACGACGACAGCGACGCCGACATCATCTTCCAGACCTCCGACTCGACCTGGCAGGCCTACAACGCCTACGGCGGGTCGAGCTTCTACGTCGGCGGCGCGAACGGGCGGGCCCACAAGGTCAGCTACAACCGCCCGATGCTGACCCGCAACGGCGTGGGCGGCCGGGACTTCTTCTTCGCCAACGAGTACCCGCTGGTCCGGTTCCTGGAGAAGAACGGCTACGACGTGAGCTACCAGGCCGGCGTCGACACCGACCGGCGCGGACACCTGCTCCGCAACCACGACGTGTTCCTCTCCGTCGGGCACGACGAGTACTGGAGCGGCGCCCAGCGCGCCAACGTCGAGGCGGCCCGCGACGCGGGCGTGAACCTGCAGTTCCTCAGCGGCAACGACGTCTACTGGCGCACCAGGTACGAGCCCTCCGCCGACGACGCGCACACGCCGTACCGGACACTGGTGTCGTACAAGGAGACCTGGGACTACGGCAAGGTCGACCCGTCCCCGCAGTGGACCGGCACCTGGCGCGATCCGCGGTACGCCGGCACCGCCCAGGGCGCCGGCCGCCCGGAGAACGCGCTGACCGGCACCCAGTACCAGGTCAACCACGACGACCTCCCGGTGCGGGTGGACGCCGAGGAGGGCCGCCTGCGGCTGTGGCGCGACACCGGGCTGGAGGATCTCGCCCCCGGCCAGACGGCCACGCTGGCCCCGCACACGATCGGCTACGAGTCCAACGAGGACGTCGACAACGGGCACCGCCCGCCGGGCCTGGTCCGGCTCTCCACCACGACCGGGCCGACGCCGGAGTACCTCACCGACTACGGCAACACGACCCGGCCCGGGACCACCACGCACCACCTGACGATGTACCGCGCGGCCAGCGGCGCGCTGGTCTTCAGCGCCGGCAGCGTGCAGTGGACCTGGGGCCTCGACGGACAGCACGACAGCCCCTACGACCCCGAGCCGCCCGATCGACGGATGCAGCAGGCGCAGGTGAACCTGCTGGCCGACATGAGGGCCCAGCCCCGCTCGCTGGCCCCGGACCTGGTGCCGGCGAGCGCGTCGACCGACACCACCGGCCCGACCGCGACGATCGACCCGCCGCCCGCGTCGCTGGCCAACGGGCAGCGGGTCACGGTGTCCGGGACCGCTGCCGACGCCGGCGGCGGGCGGGTCGCCGGGGTCGAGGTGAGCACCGACGAGGGCGACACCTGGCACCCGGCGACCGGCCGCGAGACCTGGAGCCACAGCTACGTCCAGCACGGGATCGGGTCGGAGCGGATCCGGGTCCGGGCCGTCGACGACAGCGGCAACATCGGGAGCGTGGCGGCCCGGCCGACCGCCGTGTCCTGCCCCTGCTCGGTGTACGGCGCCCGGAGGCCGGCGATCGAGGCCGCCGACGACGACTCCGCCGCCGAGCTCGGGCTCCGCTTCTCGGTGCGGGAGGACGGGTTCCTCACCGGGATCCGGTTCCACAAGGGCGCCGGCAACGCCGGCACCCACACCGGCACGCTCTGGAGCACCGACGGCGACCGGCTGGCGCGCGCCACGTTCACCGACGAGAGCGCGACCGGATGGCAGCGCGCCGACTTCACCAGCGCGGTGCCGGTCCGGGCGGGGGAGACCTACGTCGCGTCGTACACCGCGCCGGCCGGCCGCTACAGCGTCGAGGTCGACGCGTTCAGCAGCGGCGCGCTGCGCCGGGCGCCGTTCCTGGTCGCCGGCGGGTACGGCGCCGCGCCGGCCGGCGTCTTCGGGACCGCCGGGCAGTTCCCGACGCGGTCGCACCGCAACACCGGCTACTTCGTCGACCCGGTGTTCTCGCGCGTCGACACCTCGCCGCTCACGCTCGTGGACCGGTTCCCGCTCCCGGGGGCCACCAGCGTCCCGCGCACCACCCCGATCCGGGCCACGTTCTCGAAGGCGGTCGCGCCGGCCAGCGCCACCCTGTCGCTCGTCGACGCCACCGGCGCGGCGGTCGCGGGCTCGCGCAGCTACGACGCCGCGACCCGGACGGTGACCCTGGTCCCGGCCGCACCGCTGGCCGGCGGGGTCGCCTACACCGCGACCGCCGCCGCGACCGACGCCGCCGGTCAGCCGGTGAGCGGGCCGGTGAGCGGGCCCGCGAGCTGGACCTTCACCGCGGCGCTGCCGCAGGGCCCGCCCGGCGCCTGCCCCTGCTCGCTGTTCTCCGACGAGAGCGCCCCGGCGATCACCGAGGCGGCCGACACCCTGCCGGTCACCCTGGGCGTCGGGTTCCGCAGCGACGTCGCCGGGACCGTGACCGCGATCCGCTTCCACAAGGGCCCCGGCAACACCGGCCCGCACCGGGGCACGCTGTGGTCCGCCGACGGCCCCCAGGTTCGGGAGCTGGCCGCCGGCACCTTCACCGCGGAGTCCACGGCGGGCTGGCAGACCCTGGTGCTGGACGAGCCGCAGCCGATCCTGCCCGGGGTCGAGTACGTCGCGTCGTACCGCACGACGGTGGGCCGCTACTCGCTGAGCCCGGGCGCGTTCGCCGCCGCCGACCTCTCGCGCGCCCCGCTGCGGGTCGGCCCGACCGCCGGCCGGTTCAGCTACGGGACCGGGTTCCCCGACTCCCGCAGCTCGTCGAGCTACGGGGTCGACGTGGTCTTCGAGAAGGCCGCGCCCGCGATCGCGGTGACCGGCCAGGCCCCGCCGCCCGGTGCCCTGGAGGTGCCCCGCTCCGCGCCGATCCGGGTCTGGTTCAGTGCGCCGCTCCAGCCGGGAGCGAGCCTCACGGCGAGCGTCGGGGGCCACCCGGTGCCCGCGTCGCTGGCCTCCGGCGCCGACGGGACCCGGCTCACCCTCACCCCGGACGCGCCGCTGCCGGCGGACTCGGTGGTGACCGTCCGGCTGGCCGGCGTCCGCTCGACCGACGGGGCGGTGCTCCCGGACCGGACCTGGACGTTCCGGACCGCCGACCCGAGCGCGGACGCGGTGCAGACGATCTTCGGCGACGCGGTGCCGGACGTGGCCAGCGACGACTCCTCCGCGCCGGTCGAGCTGGGCACGGTCTTCGAGCCCACCCGCGACGGGGAGGTGCGGGCGCTGCGCTTCCTCAAGGCCCCGGGCAACCTCGGCACCCACGTCGGCACGCTGTGGGGCTCCGACGAGGAGGTGCTCGCCCAGGCGACCTTCACCGACGAGACGCCGGACGGGTGGCAGCGGGTGCGGCTCTCGACCCCGGTCCGGGTTCGCGCCGGCGAGCGCTACGTGGTGTCGTACCTGGCGCCGCAGGGCCACTACTCCTACTCGCCGGGCTTCTTCGCCCAGCCGGTGACGTCGGGCCGGCTGCTGGCCCCCGCCCAGGAGAACGGCCGGTTCCGCTACGGCACCGGTGGCGGCTTCCCGCGGTTCAGCCACGCGGCAACGGCGTACTTCGCCGACGTCGAGTACCTGCCCGACCTGCCAGCGGTCGCGGTGACCGGGCAGGTGCCGGCGCCCGGTGCCACCGGGGTCTCGGCGGGCGTGCGCCCGGCGCTCACCCTCAGCGTGCCGATCCGCCCGGGGGCGAGCGTCCGGGTGCTCGCCGGCGGCGCGCCGGTGCCCGGCGCGGCCGCGCTGTCGACCGACGGGCGCCGGCTCACCTTCACGCCGACCGCGTCGCTGCCGGCCGACGAGCAGGTGGTCGTCGAGGTCTCGGGGGTGGTCTCCACCGACGGCGCGGCGCTCGCGGACCTGACCTGGAGCTTCCGCACCGACCCGGCGCCTGTCGCGTTCGGCTCGCTGTTCGCCTCGATGACGCCGGAGTCGGCGGCGGTCGCGGACCCGGCGCCGGTGGAGGTCGGTGTCTCGTTCGTGCCCGCGGCCGACGGGGCGGTCACGGCTGTGCGGTTCTTCAAGGGCGCCGCCAACACCGGTGTCCACGTCGGCAGCCTGTGGTCCGCCGACGGGCGCCGGCTGGCCGAGGTCACCTTCGCCGAGGAGTCGGCCAGCGGCTGGCAGACCGCCGACCTCGCGACGCCGTACCCGGTGACCGCGGGGGAGACCTACGTGGTCTCGTACTACGCGCCGCGGGGGCAGCACGCGGCGACGCCGGGGTTCTTCGGGCAGCCCTGGACCGCTGGTGCGATGACGGTGCCGGCGGCCGGCAACGGGCGCTTCCGGTACGGCGCCGGCGGCGGGTTCCCGGACGGCAGCTGGGACGCGACGAACTACTTCGTCGACGTGGTGCTCCGGGTGCCCTGAGGCCGCCCCGCGCGGCTGTGTTCCCTGAGGCCGCCCCGCGCCGCTGTGTTCCCCAAATTGCGGGATAGCCCCCGGAGCCGGTCCCGGCGGGTGCCGCGGCCACCTTCGATGGTCCAGACAGCAGCCGGTGCTACCGAGGGGAGCCCGCCACCATGCCAGCACCGCAGGAAGCCGCCACGTCCACGCCACTCGGGGTCGCCGTCGTCGGGGCCGGCTACTGGGGCCCGAACCTGGTGCGGAACTTCGACGCAGCCCCGGACTGGGACCTGCGGGTGGTCTGCGACCTCGACGCCGACCGGGCCCGCGAGGTCGCTGGCCACCGGGCCGCGGACGTCTCGACCTCGCTGAGCGAGACCCTGGCCCGCGACGACGTCGACGCGGTCGCGGTCGCCACGCCGGCCGCCACCCACCACGCGATCGCCCTCGAGGCCCTGCGGGCCGGCAAGCACGTGCTGGTGGAGAAGCCGCTGGCCGACAGCGTCCCGGCCGGCCGGGAGATGGTGGAGACCGCCGAGCGGCTCGGGCTGGTGCTGATGGCCGACCACACCTACTGCTACACCCCGGCGGTCCGCAAGATCCGCGAGCTGGTCGAGGAGGGCGCGCTGGGCCAGATCCTCTACGTCGACTCGGTGCGGATCAACCTCGGCCTGGTCCAGCCCGACGTGGACGTCTTCTGGGACCTCGCGCCCCACGACCTCTCGGTCCTCGACCACGTGCTCCCCGGCGGGCTGCGGCCGCTCGGGGTGGCCGCCCAGGGCGCGGACCCGCTCGGCGCCGGCTCGGCGTGCGTGGGCTACCTGACCCTGCCGCTCGCGGGCGGCGCGGTCGCGCACGTCCACGTCAACTGGCTCAGCCCCACCAAGATCCGCCGGATGGTGATCGGGGGCAGCAGCCGGACCCTGGTCTGGGACGACCTGAACCCGCAGCAGCGGATCAGCATCTACGACCGGGGCGTGGACCTCGTGCAGCAGTCGGTCGACAGCGCCGACCGCCGCAGCGCCTCCATCTCCTACCGGCTCGGCGACACCTGGTCGCCCGCGCTGCCCGAGCAGGAGGCGCTGGCGGCGATGGTGGCCGAGCTCGCGGGCAGCATCCGGGAGCGGCGCCGGGCCCGCACCGACGGCCGGTCCGGCCTGCGGGTGCTCTCGGTGCTGGACGCCGCGGCGACCAGCCTGCGCGCCCGGGGCGCCCTGGTCACCCTCGAGCCCGTCGAGCAGCCCCTGGAGATCGTCCGGTGAGCGCGCTGGACGGGGCCGACGTCCTGGTCACCGGCGGCGCCGGCACGATCGGGTCCACGCTGGTCGACCAGCTGCTCGCGGCCGGCGCCGGCCGGGTCGACGTGCTCGACAACCTGGTGCGCGGCCGGCTGGCCAACCTCGACGACGCGCTCGCCACCGGGCGCGCCCGGCTGGTCGAGGGCGACATCCGCGACCGCGACCTGGTCCACGACCTGTGCCGGGACCGGGACCTGGTCTTCCACCAGGCGGCGATCCGGATCACCCAGTGCGCCGAGGAGCCGCGGCTGGCCCTCGAGGTGCTGGTCGACGGCACCTTCAACGTGGTCGAGGCCGCGGCCTCCGCCGGGGTCGGGAAGCTGGTGGCGGCCTCGTCGGCCTCCGTCTACGGCCTGGCCGAGGAGTTCCCCACCCCGGAGCGCCACCACCACCACGCCAACGACACCTTCTACGGCGCGGCGAAGTCGTTCGACGAGGGCATGCTGCGCAGCTTTCGCGCGATGAGCGGGCTGCGCTACGTGGCGCTGCGCTACTTCAACGTCTACGGCCCGCGGATGGACGTGCACGGTCTCTACACCGAGGTGCTGGTGCGCTGGATGGAGCGGATCGCCGACGGCCGGCCGCCGCTGATCTTCGGCGACGGCGCGCAGACGATGGACTTCGTCCACGCCCGCGACGTGGCCCGGGCCAACGTGCTCGCCGCGATCGCGCCGGTGGAGGAGGGCGTCTACAACGTCGCCAGCGGCGTGGAGACCAGCCTGCTGGAGCTCGCGGGCACGCTGCTGCAGGCGATGGACAGCCCGCTGCCCGTCGAGCACGGCCCCCAGCGCGACGTGAACGGCGTCGCCCGGCGCCTCGCCGAGACCCGCGCGGCCGCCGCCGACCTCGGCTTCACCGCGGAGATCGGGCTCGAGGAGGGCCTGCGCGAGCTGGTCGCCTGGTGGCGCCCGCTGCGGGCGGAGATCGCGGGCGGCCGCGACCTGGCGGGCCGGCGATGAGCGCCGAGGCGCCGCTCGCGCTGGACCGGGTCCACGTGATGCAGCCGTGGCTGGGCGAGGAGGAGGTGGCAGCGGTCGCGGAGGTGCTCCGCTCCGGCTGGGTCGCCCAGGGCCCCCGGGTGGCGGCGTTCGAGGCCGCGTTCGCCCGCGACCAGCGGGTCCCGCACGCCCGCGCGGTCTCGAGCTGCACGGCCGCGCTGCACCTCGCGCTGCTGGTGGCCGGTGTCCGGCCCGGCGACGACGTCGTGGTGCCCTCGTTCTCGTTCGTCGCGACCGCCAACGCCGCGGTGCACGCCGCGGCGCGACCGGTCTTCGCCGACGTGGACCCCGCGACCGGCAACCTCACCGCCGCGACCGTGGAGCGGGCGCTGACCCCGCGCACCCGGGCCGTGGTGCTCGTCGACCAAGGCGGCGTCCCGGCGGACCTCGCCGAGGTGCGGGCGCTGTGCGACCCGCGGGGGATCGTCGTCGTCGAGGACGCCGCCTGCGCCGCCGGGTCGACCTACCGCGGCGCCCCGGTGGGCGCCGGCGCCGACGTGTCGGCGTGGTCCTTCCACCCCCGCAAGGTGCTGACGACCGGCGAGGGCGGGATGCTCACCACGCCCCACGAGGGGTGGGCCGTGCGGGCCGGGCGGCTGCGGGAGCACGCGATGAGCGTCTCCGCGGCCGAGCGGCACACCAGCGTGCTCGCCCCGCCGGAGGAGTACGGCGAGGTCGGGTTCAACTACCGGATGACCGACCTCCAGGCGGCGGTGGGCCTGGTCCAGCTGGGCCGGCTGCCCGAGGCAGTGCGCCGCCGGCGCGAGCTCGCCGCGCGGTACGCCGCGGGGCTGGCCGACGTGCCCGGCCTGCGGGCGGTGGCGGACCCGGCGTACGGCACCTCGAACTTCCAGTCCTACTGGGTCGAGGTGCAGCCGGCGTACCCGCTGGACCGGGAGGGGCTGATGGCCGCGCTGGCCGGGGCCGGCATCTCGGCGCGCCGGGGGATCATGGCCATCCACCGCCAGCCCGCCTACGCCGACGCCGGCGTGCGGCCCGGCTCGCTGCCGGTCACCGAGCGGCTCACCGACCGCACAGTGATCCTGCCGCTCTTCCACGAGCTGACCACCGCCCAGCAGGACCGGGTGCTCGACGTGCTGGTGCGCGCCGGGAGGCACTGATGCGCCGTGCCGTGCGGACCCTGCTCCTGGTGACGGCCGGGGGGCTGGCCCGGGAGGTCGCCACCCTGGAGCAGGCCACCGGGCGCTACGAGCGGCTGCTGATGTCGGACGACGACCCGCTGCTGTGGGGGAGCAAGGTCGCGGGGGTGCCGGTGATCGGGAGCATCGACCGGGTCGGGGACCTCGGCGACGCGGACCTGGTCGTCTGCGCCGGCTCGGGGACCACCCGGCGGGCGCTGGTGGCCCGCCTGGACGCGCTCGGCGTGCCGGCCGAGCGGTACGCCCGGGTCGTGCACCCGAGCGTGGACGTGCCTCCCACCTGCCACGTCGGTGCCGGGACGATCCTGCTCGCCCACGTGACCCTCACCGCCGACGTCCGGCTGGGCCGCCACGTCGTGGCGATGCCCGGCGCGACGCTGACCCACGACTGCGTGGTGGAGGACTTCGGCACGCTGTGCGCCGGGGTCAGCCTCGGCGGCGGGGTGCACGTCGGCGCGGCGGCGTACCTGGGCATGAACTCGTGCGTCCGCGAGGGCCTGCGGGTCGGTGAGGAGGCGGTGCTCGGGATGGGGGCCGGGCTGCTGTCCCCGCTCCCCGCCGGCGAGACCTGGGTGGGCCTGCCGGCCCGGCCGGCGGCGGTCCGCGTCCCGGTGGAGGACTGATGCGCCTGCACCGGCCGCGCCCGCTTCGCACCCGGCCCACGGTGTCGGTCGTGGTGCCCTGCTACCGCTACGGGCACTACCTGCCGGCGGCCGTCGCCAGCGCGCTGGACCAGCCCGGCGTCGACGTCGAGGTGATCGTGGTCGACGACGCCTCGCCCGACGACAGCGCGGCGGTCGCGCACGCCCTGGCCGCCGCCGACCCCCGGGTCCGGGTGCTGGTGCACGAGGAGAACCGCGGTCACATCCGCACCTACAACGACGGCCTGGCGCTGGCCCGCGGCGAGTACGTCGCGCTGCTGTCGGCCGACGACCTGCTGACGCCCGGGTCGCTGACCCGCGCGGTGGCGCTGATGGAGGCGCACCCCGAGGTCGGGCTCACCTACGGCTATCCGGAGACCTTCCGCGACGAGCCGCCCGCCGCGGCGCCGGCGCGCGAGCACTGGACGGTCTGGGACGGCGAGGAGTGGCTGGCCCGGGTCTGCGGCCGGGGCCGCAACATCATCGTGAACCCGGAGGCCCTGATGCGGACCTCGGTGCTGCGCCGGATCGGCGGCTACGACCCCGCGCACCCGCACGCCGCCGACATGCAGCTGTGGATGCGGGCCGCGGCGATCGCCAAGGTCGGCCGGGTGAACGGGCCGGCCCAGGCCTGCTATCGCGACCACGGCGCGAACATGCACCACACCCAGTTCGCGGGGGCGTTCCTGGACCTGCGCGAGTCGCGGCGGGTCTTCGAGCAGTTCTTCGAGGAGCTGGCCGCCCAGCCAGCCCAGCCAGCCCAGCCCGGCCTGGCGCCGGCCCGGGTGACGGCGCTGCGCGAGCGGGCCCGCTCGGCGCTGGCGCGGGAGGCGCTGTACCTGGCCGCCAACGCCCACCGGCTCGGCGCCTCGGCGGACCCCTCGCCGGTCGACCTGGCGGCGTTCGCGGTGACCTGCTGGCCGCCGGTGGTCGGCACCCGCTCCTGGCAGGTCAACGAGCGCCGCGCCCGGCGCGGTCTCCGTCCGGGCGAGCGGCTCCTGCTCGCCGGGGCCGACGAGCTGCGCTGGAAGGTCCGGTGGCGCCGGTGGCGGCGGTGGGGCACGTGAGCGGCCTGCGCGCCCAGGTCCGCTCCGGCCTGGTCTGGAGCGTCCTGAACAACGTGCTGCTCCGGGTCGGCACCCTCGCGGTCGGCATCGTCCTGGCCCGGCTGCTGAGCCCCGAGGACTTCGGCGTGTACGCCGTCGCGCTCACCGTCCAGGCAGTGCTGATGACGGTGGCCGACCTGGGACTCAGCGCCGACCTGGTGCGCAGCCCGGACCCGCGCCGGCGGGCGCCCACGGTGGCCGCGCTCGGCCTCGCCGCGGGGACCGTGATGGCAGTCGCGATGGTCCTCTCGGCCGGGCCGGTGGCGCGGCTGGTGGGCACCCCGGAGGCGAGCCGGGTGATCGCGCTGCTCGGTCTCACGCTGGTGCTCGCCGGCGCGGGCGTGGTCCCGCTCGCGCTGCTCCAGCGCGAGTTCCGCCAGCGTGCGCTGTTCACGGTGGCCGCCGTCGACTTCGTGGTCTCCACGACGGTGACCCTCACCTTCGTGCTGGGCGGGGCGGGCGTGGTCGCCCTGGCCCTGGGACGGATCGCGGGCCAGGCCACGACCCTGGTGCTGCTGCATCTGATCGCCCGGCACCGGCCCCGCTACGCGGTGGACGGCTCGGTGGCCGTCTCGGTGCTGGCCTTCGGGCTGCCGGTGGGCGGGGCCAACGTGCTCTCCTGGGCGCTGCTGAACCTCGACAACCTCGTGGTGGCCCGGATGTCGGGGGCGGTGCTGCTGGGCTTCTACGTGCTGGCCTTCAACATCTCGACCTGGCCGATGACCGCGATCGGGCAGGTGGTCAGGTCGGTGGCGCTGCCGGCCTTCGCCCGGGCGTCGACCGCCGCCGGGGACCGCGGACTCGCGCTCGGCACCGGCCTGACCGCCGCGCTCGCGATCCCGGCCGGCGTGCTGCTCGCGGTCCTGGCGACCCCGCTGGTGGCCGTCGTCTACGGCCCGCGCTGGCTGCTCGCGGCGCCGGTGCTGGCCGCGCTGGCGCTGTTCGGCACCGCCCGGGTCCTCTTCGACCTGTGGGTGGCGTTCCTGCTGGCCCGGGGCGCGGCCCGGGCGGTGCTGCTGGTGCAGGTGCTGTGGTTCGTGACGCTGCTGCCGGCGGTCGTCGTCGGCACCCGGCTCGGCGGCATCGTGGGCGCCGGCTGGGCGCATGTCGCGGTCGCGGCCGGCGTGGTGCTCCCGGCGTACGCCGTCGCGATGCGGCGCGCGGGAGCCGACCTCGGCGCCCTGGCGCGGCACTGCGTCGTTCCGGTCCTGGCGACGGCGCCGGCCGCGGGCGCGGCGGCCGCGGTCATCGCCCTGCTCGGTCCTGCTTGGCTCGAGCTGCTCCTCGGCGCGGCGGCGGCCGGCGGCACGTACCTGCTGCTCGTGGGCCGCTGGCTGCGCCGCACCGTGCGCTCGATCTCGCTCCCGCAGGCTCCGGAGCCGGCGGCCGCGCCGGCGCCCGAGGCGGACGGCCCGCCCCGGGTCTCGGTGGTCGTGCCGTGCCACAACTACGGCCGCTACCTCCCGGAGGCGGTCGGCAGCGCGCTGGGCCAGGCCGGCGTGGAGGTCGAGGTGGTGGTCGTCGACGACGCCTCCACCGACGACAGCCTCGCCGTCGCGCGCCGGCTCGCGGCGGCGGACCCGCGGGTCCGGGTGCTGGCCCACGAGACCAACCGCGGTCCGGTGCGGACGTTCAATGACGGGCTGGCGGTGGCCACCGGCGAGTTCCTGGTCCGCCTGGACGCCGACGACCTGCTCACTCCCGGCTCGCTGGCCCGCTCGGCCGCGCTGTGTCGGCGGCACCCGGAGGTGGGGCTGGTCTACGGCCACCCGCTGCACTTCTCCGGGCGCCGGCCCCCGGCGCGCTCGGGGCCGGTGACCTGGACGGTGTGGCCCGGCCGGGCCTGGCTGGAGGACCGGTGCCGCAGCGGGGTCAACGTGATCACCTCCCCGGAGGCGCTCATGCGCCGGTCGGTGGTCGACCTGGTCGGCGGGCAGCGCGACCTCGCGCACACCCACGACATGGAGATGTGGATGCGGCTCGCGGCGTTCTCCGACGTCGCCTACGTCGGCGGCGCCGACCAGGCCTGGCACCGCGAGCACCCGGCGAGCCTGTCGGCCGCGGCGGACAGCCCGCTGGGGCTGACCATCCTCGAGGAGCGGCGGGCGGCGTTCGAGACCCTGTTCTCCGGCGTCGCCGGCGAGCTCCCGGGGATGGCCCGGCTGCGCGAGGTCGCCCGGGAGACGCTGGCCCGCGAGGCGCTGCGCCGGGCGAGCTACGAGTACGACCGCCGGCGGGCCCCGGCGCGCAGCGTGGCGCCGCTGCAGGCGTTCGCGCTCGCGACCTGCCCGCACGCCGAGCGGCTGCCGGAGTGGCGTGCGCTGCGGCGGCGGGTCCGGGCCGGCCGGTCCTGGACCCAGCGGCACCCGTGGTGGCTGCTGCACCCGCTGCGCCGCATCGTGCGGGACCGGGCCGCGGCCCGGAGCTGGCACCGCACCGGCCTGTACCGCTCGCTTCCGGCGAACCGCTCCCGTCCCGACCTGAACGAGGGGATCTCCGCATGACCACCAGCCCGCGTCCCGCCCCGCGGCGGCTCCCGATCCCGCTCGTCGACCTGCGGCCCCAGCACGACCGGGTCGCGGTCGACGTGCGCCGCGCGATCGCGGCGGTGCTCGACAGCGGGGCCTTCGTGCTGGGCCCGGCGGTCTCCCGCTTCGAGGAGGAGTACGCCGCGTTCTGCGGCACCGCCCACTGCGTCGGGGTCGGCAACGGCACCGACGCGATCGAGCTCGCCCTGCGCGCGGCCTCGGTCGGTCCCGGCGACGAGGTGCTGGTCCCGGCCAACACGTTCGTCGCGACCGCGGAGGGGGTGGTCCGCGCCGGTGCGGAGCTGGTGCTGGTGGACTGCGACGAGGACCTGATGATCGACGTCGACGCGGTCGCGGCCCGGGTCGGCCCGCGCACCCGGGCGGTGGTCGGCGTCGACCTCTACGGCCAGGCCGCGCCGCTCGAGCGGCTGCGGGCGGCCGTCGGCCCGGACGTCGTCCTCCTCGAGGACGCGGCGCAGAGCCAGGGCGCCACCCGGCACGGCCGGGTCGCCGGCTCCCTCGGCGACATCGCGACGACCAGCTTCTACCCGGGCAAGAACCTCGGGGCCTTCGGGGACGCCGGCGCGGTCACCACTGACCGGGAGGACCTGGCCCACCGGGTGCGCCAGCTGCGCAACCACGGCGGCGTCGAGCGGTACCGCCACGAGCTGGTCGGCACCAACTCCCGGCTGGACTCGGTGCAGGCGGCGGTGCTCTCGACCAAGCTGGCGCACCTCAAGGACTGGAACGCGGCGCGGGCCACGGCCGCGGCGCGGTACGCCGAGCTGCTGGGCGGGGTCGAGGAGGTGCGGCTGCCCCGGGTGCTGCCGGGCAACGCCCACGTGTGGCACCTCTACGTGGTCCGGGTGCCCGACCGGGACCGGGTGCTGGCCGAGCTGACGGAGTCCGGGATCGGTGCGGGGCTGCACTACCCGACGCCGGTGCACCTGCTTCCGGCCTTCGCCTCCCTCGGGCTGGGGCCGGGCAGCTTCCTGTGCGCCGAGCGCACGGCCGGCGAGATCCTCTCGCTGCCGATGTTCCCGGGCATCACCGCTGGTCAGCAGCGCCGCGTCGCGGAGACCCTCGCCAGCGCGGTGTCCCGGCGTCCGGACGGGGCGCGGACATGAGCCGGGTGGCGCGGGCCGCCCACCTGGCCTCCCGGCTCCGCTCGAACGGCGCCCAGGACTCGACCCGGCGCGCGGTGCGGTGGCTCCACCAGCGGGTGGGCGCCGCCGAGCTGGACTTCGGGCTGCTGCCCGGTGACGTCGCCGACTCGCTGCGGCTCGAGCCGACGCGGGCGCCGAGCCGCGCGCCCGGAGGCCCGCTGCGGGTCGGCTGGCTGAGCACGCCGTCGGCGGCCGGCTCCGGCGGGCACACCACGATGTTCCGGATGGTGGGAGCGCTGGAGGAGGCCGGCCACCAGTGCGTGGTCCTGCTCTACGACCGCCACGGCAGCGGCCGGGTCGAGCAGCAGGCGCAGGTGATCCGGGCCGGGTGGCCGTGGGTGCGCGCCGAGATCCGCTCCGTCGAGGACGGCTTCGGGTCCCTGGACGCCTGCGTGGCGACCGGCTGGGAGACCGCGCACGTGCTGGCCTCGCGCTGCCGGGACCCGCTGCACCGGTTCTACTTCATCCAGGACTTCGAGCCGTTCTTCTATCCGCGGGGGTCGGTCTACGAGCTGGCCGTCGACAGCTACCGGTTCGGGTTCACGAACATCGCCCTGGGGCACATGGTCCGAGACCGGCTCCGCTCCGAGGTGGGCGTCGGGGCCGCGCTGGTGCCGTTCTCCTGCGACACCTCGGTCTACGGCCTGCGCGGGGAGGGGCCGCGGACGGGCGTCGTGGCCTACGCGAAGCCGGGCGTGCCGCGGCGCGGCTTCCGCACGGCGGTCCTGGCGCTGCGCGAGTTCCACCGCCGCCACCCCGACCAGGAGATCCACACCTACGGGGCGGTGGTGCCCGACCTCGGCGTACCCGCCACCCAGCACGGCGGGCTGACCCCGGCGCAGCTCGACGCCCTCTACAACCGGTGCCGGGCGGGCCTCGCGCTCTCGTTCACCAACATCTCCCTGGTGGCCGAGGAGATGCTGGCCAGCGGCTGCGTCCCGGTCGTCAACGACTCCGTCGACGCCCGGGTCGACCTCACCAGCCCCGCCGTGATCTGGGCGACCCCGACGCCCGGAGGCCTCGCCGACGCGCTCTCGCTCGTGGTGAGCGCCGCCGACCCGGCCGCGCAGGCCGCCGCCGCGGCCGGCACGGTCCGCCGCGACGACTGGGGCATCGCCGGCCGCGAGGTGGCCCGGCTGGTCCGGGCGCAGGTGTGCGGCGACCCGGCCGGCTGGCGAGGCGCCGAGTCCCGAACCGAGCCGCGATCCGACGCGTGGGAAGGGGATCCGAGATGTCCCTGCTGAACCTGCTGACCGTGCTGGCCCGCCGCTGGGTGGTGGTGCTGATCGGCCTGGCCCTGACCGCGGCCGGCTGCTACCAGGTGCTCCAGATCGTCGACACCCAGTACCAGGCCTCCAGCCAGATGGTGCTGCTGCTGCCGCCCGAGGCGAGCGGCACCGAGAGCCCCACCAACCCGTTCCTCAACGTGCAGAGCGGGCAGGAGACCGTCGCGTCGCTGGTCGCCGGCAACGTCGCCACGCCCGACGTACGCCGGGCGCTCGCGAAGGCGGGCCACACAGCGGAGTACGACGTGGCGGTGCTCCCGGGGGCCGGGCCGATCCTGGTGATCACCAGCAACGACGACGACCCGGGGAACGCCGTGGCGACCCGGGACGCGGTGATGGCCGAGATCGACACCCAGCTCGCCGCCCTGCAGGACCGCACCCAGGTGCCGGAGCGCCAGGTCCTCAGCGGCGACCGCACAGCGGTGAGCGCACGCGCCGAGGCCCTCGGCGGCAGCCGGATCCGGGCCCTGGCCGGGGCCGCGGCCGCGGGCCTGCTCGCGACGCTGCTGGCGACCCTGCTGCTGGACCGGGTGCTGACCCGTCGGCGACCCGCTCCCGAGGCGCCCGAGGCGCCGGGCGAGGCCGGGGCGGGGGAGCCGGACGACGTCGGAGGCGGTCCGCGGCCGCCCAGCGCCCTGTCGCCCCGGGCGCCGGGGGACAAGCGGACCCGGCGGGCCAGCTGAGGATGCTCGCCCGGGTCCGGCGCCGGCTCCCCGCGCTCGCCGACGACGGCCGCGCGCCGCTGGCGGTCGCGCTTGGCTACGCGGTCCTGCTGCTGTGCATGCCCTCCCAGCTGGTGGTGGGGCCGCTCGGGGCGGCCGGGTCCCCGGCGAGCCTGCTCGGCGTCGCAGCGCTGATCTGGTGGTGCGCCAGCACCGTCGCCGGCCAGAACCCGGCGCGGGGGCTCAGCCCGGTGCGGGTCGCCGTGCTGGGGCTGACCCTGTGCGTGGCCGCGGCCTACGCGAACGGCAACGCGGCCGGCTGGTACGCCCCGCTCACGGTCCGGCAGCAGACCGACGAGCTGTGGACGCTGGTGCCGCAGACGGTCGACCAGGTCACCGCGACGATGGTCAGCGCCGGCGACCGCGGCCTGCTGGCGTTCGCCGCCTGGGTCGGGATCACGCTCGTGGTCGCCGACGGGATCCGGTCCTGGGGGGACCTGGAGCGGATCGTGACCTGGCTGTCCTGGCTGGGCGCGGTGGTCGCGACGATCGGGCTGGTGCAGTTCGCGACCGGCTACAACCTGGCCGCGTCGATCTTGCTGCCGGGGCTCAGCCCGAACAGCGAGATCGGGGCCCTGCACACCCGGTCGATCTTCAACCGGGTCTCGGCCACCGCGGTGCACCCGATCGAGTTCGGGGTGGTCCTGGCCTGCCTGCTGCCGCTCGCCGTGCACCGGACCATCCACGCCTGGGGCCGTCGCGGCGCGGCAGTGCCCACGGTGCTGATCTTCGTGGGCGCCAACGTGTCGATCTCGCGCTCCGCGGTCCTGGTCATGCTGGCCGCGGGCCTGGTGCTGTTCCTCGGCTGGCCGTGGCGCTGGCGGCTGCGGGCGCTGCTGATCGCCCCGGTCGCCGTGGTCGCGCTGCGCCTGGCCATCCCGGGCCTGGTCGGCACGCTCGTGTCGATGTTCACCAACTTCTTCAATGACCCCAGCGTGACCGGGCGGACCGGCGACTACGACGTGGTCCTCGACCTCTACGACGACCACTGGCTGATCGGGCGGGGGCTGTTCACGTTCGTGCCCCGCCACTACCGGATCCTCGACAACCAGTACCTGATGATCCTGGTCGAGATCGGGCTGCTCGGGCTGCTGGCGACGGGTGTCTTCCTCGCCGTCGCGTTCCTCGGGGGGCTGGCCGCGCGCTGTGCCCCCGAGCCCCGGGCGCGGCACCTGGGGCTCGCGCTGGCGGCCTCGGTGGCGGGCGGGGCGGTCGCCATGCTGACCTTCGACGCCTGGGGGTTCCCGATGGCCGCCGGGGTGGGCTTCCTGGCCGCCGGCATGGCCGGTGCGGCCCGCCGCCTGGCCCGGGCCGACGCGGCGGCCGCCGCCGCGGAACCGCGGGAGACCGTCGATGTCCGCGGCTGAGGACTCGGTGCTGGTGGCCGTGGTCGCCTACAACAGCGCACCGGTGCTCCCGGACCTGATCGCCAGCCTGCCGGCCGGGCTCGGCCCGGTGCCCTGGCAGCTCGTGGTCGCCGACAACGACTCCCGCGACGACAGCGTCGCGGTGGTGCGCCGCCTGGCGCCCGAGGCGGTGGTGGTGCCGATGGGACGCAACGCCGGGTACGCCGCCGGCATCAACGCCGCGGTCGCGGCCGGCGGCCCGCACAGGGCCGTGCTGGTGCTCAACCCCGACGTGCGCCTCGAGCCCGGCTGCGTGCCGACGCTGCTCGCCGCGCTCCGCGAGCCCGGGGTCGGCATCGCGGTGCCGCTGCTGCGCGACGCGCACGGCGTACGCATCGACTCGCTGCGCCGCGAGCCGTCGGTACGCCGCGCGCTGGCCGACGCGGTGCTCGGCGCCGACCGCGCCGGTCGGCTGGGCCGGCTGGGGGAGGTGGTCAGCGCGGACGCGGCGTACCGCCACGCGTGCGACACCGACTGGGCCGAGGGCTCCACCCAGCTGGTCAGCGCCGCGTGCTGGGCGCGGGTCGGGCCGTGGGACGAGTCGTTCTTCCTCTACTCCGAGGAGGCCGACTTCGACCTGCGCGCCCGGGACGCGGGCCTGGCCACCCGGTTCGTCCCGACGGCCGCCGCGGTCCACCTCGAGGGCGACTCCGCGGCCTCCCCGCGGCTGTGGCCGCTGCTGGTGGTCAACCGGGTCCGGCTGTTCCGGCGGCGCCGCGGCCTGCCGGCGACCGTCCTGTTCTGGGCCGCGGTGGTGCTGCGCGAGGGCAGCCGCGCCAGCCTGGGCCGCCGTCCCTCCCGGGCCGCGCTGCGGGCGCTGCTCGACCCGGCGCGGCTGCGCGCCGCCCCGGGCCCGGGGTGGCTGGGCTGAGCCTGCTCAGCGCAGCCGCTTGGCCACGCCGACCAGGGTGCTGCGGGTGCGGCCGGGCAGCGGCGGGCGGCGCAGCACGGCGTCGTGCAGGCCCGGGACCGTGTCCTGGGCACGGACGCTGAACCGGGGCTGGAGCCACGCGCCGGACCGGGCCCAGCGGCGGTCGCTGGTGTGCACCGAGCGGTAGCCCAGGCCGCGCAGGAGGCCGAGCAGCCGCCGGTCGTAGCGGCCCAGCGGCAGCGCGACGTCGCGGACCGGGCTCCCCACCAGATCCTCGAGCTCGGTGCGGGCCCGGCACAGCTCCCGGTCCGCGGTGGCCCGGTCCAGGTGGCGCCACGGGACGTGGTCCATGCCGTGGCTGCCGACGCTCATCCCGTGCTCGTGCAGGGCGAGCAGCTGCTCGCGGCTCAGGCTGCCGGGACGGTCCAGCCGGCCGGCGAGCACGAAGAACGTCGCGGGCAGGCCGCGCTCCACCAGCGCCGGGAGCGCGACCTCGGCGTCCGAGGCGTTGCCGTCGTCGAAGCTGAGCCGGACCCGCGGGTCGCCGGCGACCGCGTCGAGGACGTCGTGGAAGGTCCCGGTCCCGATCCAGTACGCCGCCTCGCCGGGCTCGAGCTCGCGGGCCGGGCGCCCGATGCCGTGGAAGCACAGGTTCACCAGGAACTCGCCGCGCACGACTCAGCCCCGGGTCGCGCTGGGGTCGGCGGCGCGGGTGGTCGCATCGCGTCCCCAGGACGCCGCCCCGGCCGGCGCCGGCCGGCGGGCCGCCGCGGCGGCCGTCGCGGTCAGCGCCAGGTAGACGACCGCGGCCGGGGCGAGCCAGGGCCGGCGCAGGACCACGTGCCGCAGCCAGGCGGTCCGGTCGGCGGGCCGCACGGTGCCCAGCGGCTGGGTTCGCCCGGCGGCCCGCAGCGTCGCGTTGCCGCGGCGTACCCGCTCCAGGCGGCGCAGCAGGTCGGCGGTCCGCAGCGGCGCCTCCACCCGGGTCGCGACCGAGGCGACCTGGACCCGCTCGCCGGCTGTGAAGATCGCGTCGAGGAACAGGTCGTCGGCCACCACCTCGGGGAAGGTCGTGAAGCGGGCCCGCCCGGCCTCGGAGAGCGCGATCATGCCGCGGCCGAAGAGCCCCTCCTCGAAGGCCGGCAGCCGGCGGTGGATCGCCGACCAGGCCCGCACCGGCCAGGGCCGCCCGGTGACGACCAGGTGCCGTCCCGGCACCGCCACCAGCGGCCCGCCGGGGCCGGCCAGCGCGGCACGCAGGGCGCGGACGGTGGCGACCGTGGCCGGGATGTCGGCGTCGAGATAGATGCGCGGGAAGCCGGTCGCCACCCGGTCGCCGGCGTTCAGCGCGGCGGTCTTGCTCGGCCGCGCCACCTCGACCACCCGGACCCCGGGGACGCGCCGCGCGACCTCGGCGGTCCGGTCGGTGCAGCCGTTGGCGACCACGACCACCTCGAGCTCACCCGGCGCCGCGCCGGCCGTGAGCGCGCGCAGGCACTGGCCGAGCACCGCCTCCTCGTCGTGGGCGGCGATCACCACACTGGCCGGACTGGCTGGGCTGGCCGGGCTGGCTGGACTGGCTGGGCTCGTGGGCTCCATGCGGCTCAGCCTCCGGCCGCCGGCGGGGGGCCCGCGGAGCTCCCGCGGCCCGCTCCCCAGCATTGGGTACGCCGCGGCGCACCCGCCCCGGCCGGCCGGGGCCGCTCCTACGGTCGGAGGATGGTCGACGACGGCTCGGTCCGCGTGGCGCCCATTCGGTCGGCAGATCTCCCGGCCGTGGGGCGCTTCCTGCACGCGCACCTCAACCCCCGGCTCAGCGCGCAGGAGTGGGCCGCGGCGGCGGTGCCCACCTGGGCCGTCGACGCCCCCAACCACGGCTTCCTGCTCGAGCGCGCCGGCGCCGCGGGGCGGGAGGTCCTCGGCGTCCAGCTCGCGTTCTACGCCGACCGGGACGTCGCCGGCACCGTGGTCCGGTTCTGCAACCTGGCCGCCTGGTGCGTGCTGGAGGAGCACCGCGCCCACGGCCTGCGGCTGCTGCGCGCGGTGCTCGCCCAGCGGGGCTACCAGTTCACCGACCTGTCGCCGAGCGGCTCGGTCGTCGCGCTCAACGAGCGGCTCCGGTTCCGGGCGCTGGACACCGAGACGGCGCTGGTCGCCAACCTCCCGGGACCCCCGCGGGCCCGCGCGGTCACCGACGCCGACGCCATCGACGCCGCGCTGACCGGGGTCGAGCAGCAGATCTTCCGCGACCACCGTGCGGCCGCCGCCGCCCACCACGTGCTGCTCACCGACGGCACCGAGCACTGCTACGTCGTCTACCGGCGGGACCGGCGCCGGCGGCTGCGGCTCTTCGCGTCGCTGCTGCACGTCAGCGACCCGGACCTGCTGCGGCGCTGGCGCGGCGACCTGGCCCGGCACCTGCTGGCCCGGGGCCTGCCGCTGACCCTGGCGGAGCTGCGGGTGGTCGGCGAGCGGCCGGGTGGCTCGGTGCTGCTGCGCCACCCCCGCCCGAAGATGGTGCGCGGCAGCGCGGTCCCGGCCGCCGCCGTGGACAGCCTCTACAGCGAGCTCGCGCTCGTCAGCTGGTGAGCCCGGTGATTTCCCGACCCGCCCGAGGAGACCTCCGCATGCGCGTCCACCTGCACGACCTGCTCGACGAGCAGGCCCGCGTCCACGGAGACCGGCCGGCCCTGACCTCCCAGGACGTCACGCTGGACTACGCCACCCTCGCCCGTCGGGTCCACGACCTGGCCGCCGGGCTCCGGGCCCGCGACCTGGCCTGCGGCGACCGGGTCGGCATCTGGCTGGACAAGCGGCTCGAGACCGTGGAGTCGATCCTGGCGACCTCCGCCGCCGGCGGGGTCTTCGTGCCGGTCAACCCGCTCCTCAAGCCCGCCCAGGTGGCCCACGTCCTCGGCGACTGCGACGTGCGGGTCCTGGTCACCACGCCTCAGCGCTGGGCCACCCTGGCCGGCGAGGCGGACCGGCTGCCGGCGCTCGAGCAGGTGCTGCTCGTCGCGGCCGGGGCCGACCCGGCGGGGGACGCGCCAGGACCGGTCCAGGTCGCCCTCGAGGACGTCCGGGCCGCCGGCGCGGCGGCCCGTCGCGCGGCGTACCCCCGGGTCGGGGCGGGTCTCGAGCCCCGTGTCGACCTGGACGTCGCGGCGATCCTGTACACCTCCGGAAGCACGGGCCGGCCCAAGGGCGTCGTGCTCAGCCACCGCAACCTGCTGGTCGGTGCCGAGTCGGTCAGCGAGTACCTCGAGAACACCGCCGAGGACGTGCTGCTCGCGGCGCTGCCGCTCAGCTTCGACGCCGGGCTGAGCCAGGTCACCACCGCGCTCGCGGTCGGCGCCCACGTGGTCCTGGTCAACTACCTGCTCCCCGCCGACGTGGTCCGCCTGTGCGCCCGGCACGGCGTCACCGGGCTCACCTGCGTGCCGCCGCTGTGGCTGCAGCTGGCCGGGGTGGACTGGCCGCCGGAGGCGACCCGGCTGCGCTACTTCGCGAACACCGGCGGCCGGATGCCGCGCGCGACGCTGACCCGGCTGCGCGAGCTCTTCCCGCAGGCGCGCCCGTTCCTGATGTACGGGCTGACCGAGGCCTTCCGCTCCACCTACCTCGACCCGGCCGAGGTGGACCGCCGCCCGGACTCGATCGGGCGCGCCATCCCCGGCGCGGAGATCCTCGTGGTCCGGGCCGACGGCACGCCGGCGGCCCCCGGGGAGGAGGGCGAGCTGGTGCACCGCGGACCCCTGGTCGCGCTGGGCTACTGGAACGACCCCGAGCGCACCGCGCAGCGCTTCCGTCCGTTGCCGGGCCGGCACGAGCTCTGGCGGGCTCCGGAGCTCGCGGTCTGGTCCGGGGACACGGTCGTCGCCGACGAGGAGGGCTTCTTGTACTTCGTCGGCCGCGACGACGACATGATCAAGACCTCCGGCTACCGGGTCAGCCCCACCGAGGTCGAGGAGGCCGCCCACGACAGCGGGCTGGTCGGGGACGTGGCGGCGGTCGGCGTCGACGACGACCGGCTGGGCCAGCGGATCGTGCTGGTGGCGGGCCCGCCCGCCGGCGCCGTCCCGGCCGACGTGGACACCCGGGCCCTGACTGCCCACCTGCGCCGCCGGCTGCCGCTGTTCATGGTCCCCGCGGAGGTCCGGCTGATGGACCGGCTGCCGCGCTCGCCCAACGGCAAGCTGGACCGGGTGCTGCTGCGCAAGGAGGTCTCCTGATGGCCGGGACGCCGGTGCCCGCCACCGAGCAGGCACGCCCGCACGTCGAGCGTTTCGGCGTGGACCCCTCCGGCCAGCTCCTCGTCGGCGGGGTGCCGCTGGAGCGGCTCGCGGCGCGCGTGGGCGGCACGCCGTTCTTCGCCTACGACCGGGCCGCGATCACGGCGGCCGTCGCCCGGGTGCGGGCCGCGCTGGGGCGGTCCGTGGAGCTCGGGTATGCCGTCAAGGCGAACCCGATGCCGGCGGTGCTCGGCCACCTGGCCGGCCGGGTCGACTGGCTCGACGTGGCCTCGGGCGGCGAGCTGGCGGTCGCGCTCGACGCCGGGGCCGACCCCGCCCGGATCAGCTTCGCCGGCCCGGGCAAGACCGACGCCGAGCTGCGCCGGGCGGTGGCGGCCGGCGTCCTGGTCGAGCTGGAGTCGCCCCACGAGGCGCTGCGCCTGGCCGCGGCCGGCGAGTCGCTCGGGCTGCGCCCGCGGGTAGCGGTGCGGGTCAACCCGCACTTCGCCGTGAAGGGCTCCGGGATGCGGATGGGCGGCGGTCCGCAGCAGTTCGGCGTCGACGTCGAGCAGGTCCCGCAGGTGCTGGACCTGGTCGCGGACCTGCAGCTGGCGATGGAGGGCTTCCACCTCTTCGCCGGGTCGCAGAACCTGCAGGCCGAGATCCTGGTCGAGGCCCACCGGCGCACCGTCGAGCTGCTGCTCGGCCTGGCCGAGAAGGTGGGGACCGCGACCAGCTACCTCAACCTCGGCGGCGGGTTCGGGATCCCGTACTTCCCGCAGGACCGGCCCCTGGACCTGGACCGGGTCGGGACCGAGCTGGCCGGCCTGGTGGCCGACTTCGTCCGACCCGCCCACCCCGAGGCGCACGTGGTGATCGAGCTGGGCCGGTTCCTGGTCGGCGAGGCCGGAGTGTACGTCACCCGCGTGGTGGACCGGAAGACGTCGCGGGGCCAGACCTACCTCGTGGTCGACGGCGGCATGCACCACCAGCTCGCGGCGTCGGGCAACTTCGGCCAGGTGATCCGGCGCAACTACCCGCTGACCGTCGGCACCCGCCCCGCCGAGGCCGCGGCCGGCGAGGTCACCGTCGTCGGGTGCCTGTGCACCCCGCTCGACCTGCTCGGCGACCGGGTCGACCTGCCGCCCGCCGACATCGGCGACCTGGTCGTCGTCTTCCAGGCCGGCGCCTACGGCCGGACCGCGAGCCCCGAGGCGTTCCTGGGGCACCCGGCCCCGGCCGAGGTGCTCGTCTGACGCCACACCCCAGACCCAGCCCGACCAGCCCCCGGAGGAACCCGTGTCCGAGACCCGCACCGACCCCCGCGTCACGGCCGCCGTCCTCGAGGTCCTGGTGGCGACGCTCGGGATCGAGGACCGCGCCCCGACGCTCGACGCCGCGACGCCCCTGCTCGGCGAGCTCCCCGAGCTCGACTCGCTCGGGGTCGTCGAGCTGGCCGTGGCCCTCGAGGAGCGCTTCGACATCGTCGTCGACGACGACGACTTCACCGGCGACGTGTTCGAGACAGTCGGCAGCCTCGCCGCCTTCGTCGCCGCCCGGGCCGGCTGAGGATGCTCCGCGCCGAGCCGGACCCGGGGTTCGTCGCCATCTCCGGACAGCCGGCCGGCGGCCCGGACCCAGGCGGCCCGGACCTGCTGACCGACGTCGTGTGCCGGGCCCTGATCGCCACCGGGCTGCGCGCCGACCCGGTCCGGCACGGCTCGGTCCGGACCGCCACCTGGGGCGGCGCCGCCGGCGAACTGTCCGACGGCGGCCTGTCCGCCGGCACCGCGCTGCCGCTCGCGCTCGAGCGGCGGCACCGCGACCGGCCGGTCTCCGCCGAGGAGGTACGCCGCGGCCTGCTCGCCGCGGACCCCGACCTGCTCGCCGGGATGCTGCCGCCGTTCGCGGCAGCCACGCTCACCGGGACGGGCACCGGGGTCGACACGGTCCTCGCCTGCGTCGACGGGCTGGGGATGCGCCAGCTCTACTGCCGTCAGGCTCCGGGCTGGGCGGCGGTCTCGACGTCGGCGCGGCTCCTGGCGGCCCTGGCGCCCGGGTGCGAGCCCGACCTCACAGCGGTCGCGGTGCAGAGCCAGCTCGGCTGGCAGCTGGGGCACCGCACCCTGTTCCTCGGGGTCGAGCAGGTGCCGGCCGGCTCCGTGGTGACGCTGCGCGACGGGCGGGTCGCCACCACCTCCTTCCAGGCCCCGGAGCCGGGCGGCCCGGACGGCCCGGCCGAGCTGGCCGCCACCGTGGACCGGACCCGCGACCTGCTGCGCGACTACCTGACGGCGTACCTGGCCGACCACCCCGATCCCGTGCTCCAGCTGACCGGCGGCCAGGACTCCCGGCTGCTGCTCTCCGCCATCGACCCCGCGCGCCGTCGCGGGCTGAGGGTGATGACCCTCGGCGTGCCCGGCAGCCCCGACACCGCCATCGCGGCGGCGCTGGCCGAGCGCTACGGGATGCGGCACGAGGTCCTCGACCTCGGCGGGCTGGAGGGTCTCGACCCCGAGGAGGCGTGGGCGCGGTGCGTGGCGGCGGCGCGACGGCTCGAGCTCGCCGCCGACCCGGTGGCCCGCGCCGCCCTCGACACCGCCGAGGAGCGGGCCCTCCCGGGGCCGCGGATCTCCGGCCTCGGCGGCGAGGTCGCCCGGGGCTTCTACTACCTCGGCGTCCGGGGCGAGGGGCCGGTGACCGAGCGCCGGGCGCGCCGGCTCGCGGCCTGGCGGCTGGTCGCGAACGACGCGGTGGCCGCGGCCGCCCTGGAGCCGGCGTTCGCGCAGTGGGCGCGCGAGGTCGCCCTCACCCAGACGCACCTCGCCCTGGCCGCCTCCGGCGACACCTGGTTCGCCGCCACCGACCGGCTCTACCTCGAGCACCGCATGCAGCGCTGGGCCGGAGCCACCGAGACGGCCGTGTGCTCGCGCACAGCGGTCGCGAACCCGATGCTCGACGACCGGTTCCTGGCGGCCGTGCGCGCGCTGGCACCCGCTGACAAGCGGGGATCGCGGTTCCTGGCTCGGCTGCAGGTGGCCCTGGACCCCGAGCTGGCCGACCTGCCGCTGGACGGCCGGCCCCCGCCGCGCAGCTACGCCGAGCCCGGATGGGCAGCCCTCGCGAGCCGGTCCCGCGTGGGCGCCGCGCAGGGGGGCCGCAAGGTGCTCCAGCGGGCCGCCGGCGGCCGGCGCGCGCCCGCGGGCGGTCCGCTGCTGGCCCGGCGGGCCACGGCGTACCTGCGCGGTCGCGGCGACCTGGTCGAGCCGGTCGCGGCGACCGGGGTGTTCCGGTCCGCGTGGCTCGACGCAGTCGTCTCCGGGGCCGTCGAGCCCGACCCGGCCACCGCCGCGCTGCTGGTCAACCTCGTGGCGACCGGGGCGCCGGCCCGCCCCGGGGAACCGGCTGGCAGCTCACCCATTTGAGGGATGGCCGGGCTAGGGAGACGGAGCGGTGGCTACCCCTCCGCAGGAAGGCCGGCACCCGCGCCGCGATCCGGACGTCGTCACCGTCGGCCGCCCCGTCGACCAACCTCTCGTCGACCAACCTCCCGTCGACTCCCCGCCGACCTCTTGCCGACTCCCCGCCGACCTCTTGCCGACTCCCCGCCGACTCCCCGCCGACTGGTGGCGGTGACCCCCGACCGGCCTGCGCACCCCGCGCGGCCCTGGAGCCAGATGTTCTCGAGACACACGCTGCCGCTCGCGCTCGGCGCCGCGGCGCTGCTGAGCCACGTGCTCGCCGCACCGGCCCTGGCCGGACCCGTCCCGGCGGGCATCGGCCCCGTCGCGGTCCAGGCGGCCACCGTCGCGGCGGACGCGCCCGCCAGCACCAGCACCAGCACCGGGGCCCGGGAGCGCGGGGCCCGGGAGTCGCGGTTCCCGACCCGGCGCAGCACCGGGGTGCCGGCCTCGCAGCGGCTGCGGCCCTACCGCGGCCCCTGCACGATCACCCGGCCTGGGACCGTCCTGGTGGGCCGGCTGGTCCGCTGCGACCTGCGGGTGCTGGCGCCCCGCGTGGTGGTCCGCCGCTCGCTGGTGCACGGCACCGTGAGCTCGGGCACCGACCGCTCCGGCCGCAGCTCGTTCACGCTCGCTCGGTCCACCGTCGACGTCTCGCCACGGGGGTCGCGGATGGCGACCGGGGTCGGTGAGGTGCGCTTCCGGGTGCTCCGCTCCGAGGTCCGTGGCGGCAACCGCGGCATCAACTGCTGGCACCGGTGCCTGGTCCGCGACTCGTGGGTGCACGGGCAGGACACCGACCGCACCGGCGTCTGGCACGAGTCCGGCATCCGGATGGGCACCCGCGGGCGGATCATCGGCAACCGGATCGCCTGCGACGCCCCCACGGTGCCGCCCGACGCCGGCTGCTCGGCCCCGCTCACCGGGTACGGCGACTTCGGTCCGGTCCGCGACAACCTGATCCGGCGCAACCTCCTCGTCGCCACCACCGGCGGCACCTGCGCGTACGGCGGCTCGTCGGGCGGCAAGCCGTACTCCCGCCAGGCCGCCCGCATCCGCTTCGTCCACAACGTCTTCCAGCGCGGCCGCACCGGCCGCTGCGGCTACTGGGCGCCGGTGCTCGACTTCGACCGCCGCGCCCCCGGCAACCAGTTCACCGGCAACCGGTGGACCGACGGCAGGAGGGTCCGTCCATGAGCTCGTCCCAGCACCCCGACCGTTCCGACCGGCCAGGCCATTCCGACCGGTCAGGCCGGCCCGATCGGCCTGACCGGCCGCGGCCGCGCCGCCCGGCGGTTCTGGTCGCCGCGGTCGCGGTCGCGCTGACCACCGTGACCGCCGCGACCGCCGTGGCCACCACCGCGGGAATCGGCGGTCCGGCCGCGCCGGCCGCCGCGGCCGAGCCCGTCCGCTACAGCGTGTGGCCCGACGACCGGGTGCCCGCCACGCCGGTCGATCCCGATCCCCTCGCGACCACCCTGGGCGTGGTGTTCTCCACCTCCGTCGCGGGCCGGGTCACCGCGATCGAGATCTACCGCGGTGCCGGTGGCGCCGTGCCCGAGGACGGCACGATCTGGTCCCCGGGCGGGCGGGTCCTGGCGGTCGCCGACTTCGGCGAGCCGCGCGCGACCGGCTGGCTGACCGCGGAGCTCTCCGAGCCGGTCACCCTGCGGCCCGGACGTCGCTACATCGCGTCCTACCGGGCCCCCCAGGGCCGGTACGCCGCCGAGAACGACGGCCTCGCGCAGCCGGTCGTGAGCCGCGCGCTCACCGCCTGGCAGGGCGTCTACACCCGCGGCGAGGGGCGACCCGACCAGACCTACCTGCAGTCGAACTACTTCGTGGACGTCGTCTTCGAGCCCACGACCGCCCCGAGCGAGCCCCCGGCCCCGAGCGGACCCCCCGCGCCGGCTCCGAGCGAGCCCCCGGCGCCGGCTCCGAGCGAGCCGTCGGGGTCCTTCCCGGACGCGGCCAGCACCGGCGTGCCGCCCGGCACCGCGCTCACGGCGTACACCGGTCCGTGCACGATCACGCAGCCCGGGACCGTGATCGAGGCCCGCACCGTGGGCTGCGGCCTCGCGATCCGGGCGCCGGGGGTGGTGATCCGCGACTCGGTGGTCCTCGGCACCGTCGCCAACGACGAGAACGTCCCCGGCCGGGGCTTCGTCATCACCGACAGCGAGGTGCGGGCCGGCCAGGTCGCCGGCACCGGCATCGGCGCCCGCGACTTCGTCGCCACCCGGGTCGAGGTCACCGGCGGCAACCGCTCGATCCACTGCTGGATGGACTGCACGGTGCGGGACTCCTACGTGCACGGGCAGATGCGCGACCAGAGCGGGACCTATCACGAGTCCGGCATCCGGGTCGGCGCGCGCAGCACGATCGTCGGCAACACCATCACCTGCGACGCTCCCGACGTGCCCCCGAACGCCGGGTGCTCCGCCGGGCTGACCGGGTACGGCGACTTCGCGGCCGTGCGCGACGTGCTGGTGCAGGGCAACCTGTTCCTGGCGAGCACCGGCGGCACCTGCGCCTACGGCGGCTCGTCGGGCGGCAAGCCGTACTCCGGCCAGGCGGCCAACATCCGGTTCCTCGACAACGTCTTCCAGCGCGGGCGCACCGGCAACTGCGGGATCTGGGCGCCGGTCATGGACTTCGACCCCGACGCGCCCGGCAACGTGTGGAGCAACAACACCTGGGAGGACGGCACGCCGATCCGGCCCTGACACCGCCCGACCCCCAATTTGGGGAACTGGGCGGGGTGCGGCCGGTGGGCCCGCGGACCCGCGGTGAGTCTGAGGCATGGCGAATGCGACCCACGTCCTCATCGTGGTCCAGAACCTCCCCGTGCCGCTGGACCGCAGGGTCTGGATGGAGTGCCGCGCCCTGCGGTCGGCCGGGTACGACGTCAGCGTGATCTGCCCGAAGGGCCCCGGCGACGCCGCCCGCGAGACGATCGAGGGGGTGCGCATCCACCGCTACCGGCCCGCGCCGGTCGCCGACGGAGCCCTCGGCTACCTGGTGGAGTTCGTCTACTGCTGGCTGCGCACCGCCTGGCTCTCGGCGTCGGTCTGGCGCCACCGCCCCTTCGACGTGCTCCAGGCCTGCAACCCGCCGGACACCTACTGGGCCCTGGCCCGGCTGTGGAGGCGGCGCGGGGTGCTGTTCGTCTATGACCAGCACGACCTCAACCCCGAGCTGTTCCTGTCCCGCTTCGGCCAGCCCACCGGGCTCGGCGGCAGGCTCGAGCTCGCCGGCCTGCGCTGGCTGGAGCGGCGGACCTACCGCACCGCCGACCACGTGATCTCGACCAACTGCTCCTACGAGCGGATCGCCCTCCACCGCGGCGAGCTCGGGGAGGACGCCGTGACAGTCGTGCGCAGCGGCCCGGACACCAGCGTGATGCGCCCGGTCCGGGTGCCTGCGGGGTCGCCCCCGCCCACCCGGCACCGGGTGGCCTACCTGGGCATCATGGGCCCGCAGGACGACGTCCACCTGGTGCTGGAGCTGATGCACGAGCTCGTGCACGTGCGCGGCCGCGACGACGTCGAGGCGGTGCTGATGGGGTTCGGCGACTGCTACGACGACCTGGTCCGGCGCAGCAGCGAGCTCGGCCTGGACGACGTGGTGACGTTCACCGGCCGGGTCGGGCCGGAGGTGATCGCGGAGCAGCTGAGCGCGGCCACCGTGGGCGTCTGCCCGGACCGCAAGACTCCGCTCAACGACCTGTCCACGATGAACAAGACCATGGAGTACATGGCCTACGCGCTGCCGTCGGTCGCGTTCGACCTGATGGAGACCCGGGTCTCGGGGGAGGACTCCTGCCTCTACGTGCCCTCCGGGGACGTGGGGGCCCTCGCCGACGCCGTGGCCGCGCTGCTCGACGACCCGGAGCTGCGCTGCACGATGGCCCGCCGGGCCCGGCGCCGGGTGAGCGGGGTGCTCGACTGGCGTCCGCAGGCCGTGGCGTACGTCGGTGTCTTCGACCGGCTCACCGGCACCGAGGCGGACCGCGACGCGGGGCTGTCGGCGCCGACCGGACTCCCCGGACTGGCCGGACTGGCCGGACAGGCCGGGCTCGACTACGTCGACGTCGACGACGACGAGGAGCTGCGGCGCTTCGTCCTGGACCGCGGCCCGCGGGCCGCGGCGCGACACCGGCTCGGTGTCTGAGGAGGCTGGCGATGCGCGTCTCGGTGATCGGCTGCGGCTACCTGGGCGGCGTCCACGCCGCCGGCCTCGCCGCCCTCGGGCACGACGTCGTCGGCGTGGACCTGGATCCGGACCGGGTCGAGCAGCTGGACCGCGGCCGGGCGCCGTTCTACGAGCCGCAGCTGCCCGAGCTGCTCGCCGAGGCCCGCGCCACGGGACGGCTGCGGTTCACCACCGACCCGGCCGAGGCGGCCGGCTGCGCGCTGCACTTCCTGTGCGTGGGCACCCCGCAGCGGCCCGGCGAGCACGCCGCGGACCTGCGCTTCGTCGACGCCGCTGTCGCCGCGCTGCTTCCGCACCTGCGACCCGGCGACGTGGTCGTCGGCAAGTCCACGGTCCCGGTCGGCACCGCCGAGCGGCTGCACGAGCAGGTGGTCGCCGGCTGCCCGGGGGCCACGCTGGCGTGGAACCCGGAGTTCCTGCGCGAGGGCCACGCCGTGCGCGACACCCTGGAGCCGGACCGCCTGGTCCTCGGGCTCGCCGACGACGGGACGCGCGACCATGCCCGGGCTCTGCTCCACGAGGTGTACGCCGCGGCGCTGGACCGCGGCACCCCGGTGGTGGAGACCGACCTGACCACCGCCCAGCTGGTCAAGGTCGCCGCGAACGCGTTCCTGGCCACCAAGATCTCGTTCATCAACGCGATGGCCGAGATGTGCGAGGCGACCGGCGGGGACGTCACCGACCTCGCCGACGCGATCGGCCGCGACGCCCGGATCGGGCGCCAGTTCCTCAGCGCCGGCCTCGGCTTCGGCGGCGGCTGCCTGCCCAAGGACATCCGCGCGTTCATGGCCCGGGCCGGCGAGGTGGGCGCCGTCCAGGCGCTGACGTTCCTGCGCGAGGTCGACTCGATCAACCTGCGGCGCCGGGTCCGGATGGCCGACCTGGCCCGCGAGGAGTGTGGCGGCTCGGTCGCCGGACGCCGGATCGCGGTGCTGGGGGCGGCGTTCAAGCCGCACAGCGACGACGTGCGGGACTCCCCGGCACTTAGCGTGGCGGCGCAGCTCTTGCTGGAGGGCGGCGAGGTCGTGGTCACCGACCCCCAGGCCGTGGAGAACGCGCGGCGCAGCCGGCCGGACCTGAAGTTCGCCGCCGGACCCGAGGAGGCCGCGGCCGACGCGGACCTGGTGCTGCTGCTGACCGAGTGGCCGGAGTACGTCGGGATCGACCCGCGCGCGCTCGGCCGGGTGGTGCGCCACCGTCGCCTGCTGGACGGCCGCAACGCCGTCGACCCGGCGCGCTGGCGCGCCGCCGGATGGTCCTACCGCGCGCTGGGCCGCCCGGCCCTCGCCGCCGAGTCCTGAGCCGCTCACCGCACCACGGCGGGGGACCAGGCCTGCTCGATGAGCAGCCGCGGCTCGGCCGCCGGGTCGACGTCGAGGGACCACACGTCGCTGACCCCCGCCTCGTCGGCGCGGGGCAGCCCGTAGAGGACTGTGTCGCCGTCGAGCCAGGCCAGCTGGTCGTCGACGTGGCGCTCCTCGCCCGCGAGCACGGTGCGCCGGCCGGTGGCCAGGTCCAGCACGGCCGGGGTCCAGCGCCGCGACGAGCCGCTCCCGGTGGCGTGCTTGAACGCGATCCGGGCGCCGTCCGGGGACAGCGCGGGGCACTCCACGTCCACGGCGACCGTGCTGAGCGTCCGGGCGTCCAGGTCGCCGCGGGCCAGGTAGGTCCGGCCGCCGGTGGCGAGCGTGACGTAGAACGTCCGGTCGTCGGCGGCGAAGGTGACCCCCCACAGGTTGCGGTCGCGGGGGGCGGCCTGCTCGCCGTCGATGCGCAGTCGGAACCCCTCGAGGTTGCCCCAGTTCCGGGTGCCGTCGGTGGACCGGACCACGGTGGCCGTGGAGAACCCCTGCGCGAGGTAGGAGTGCCCGGTGACGAATGAGGTCGTCGCGACCAGGGAGCCGTCCGGCGAGCGCCGGGTGCGGCTGGGCGGGCCGGGCAGCGCGGCGGCGTGCACCTGGCGCCAGTCGCGGTCGAGGTCCCGGGCCCGGTACCGGGTCACCACGCCGCGCTCGGTGGTCAGGCAGGAGGCTCCGGTGGGGGAGGCGTCCACCCGGTCGCAGACGACGTCGGTGTAGGCCCGGGGGCCGTCCGGGTCGGCGAGCGGGACCGTCGCCACCACGCCGTGCTCCCGGTCCGCGCCGGTGTGGCGGAAGGCGATCACGGGACCCGGGGCCGCGAGGTCGGTGCCGGGCACGCTCGGCGCCGCCCGCTCCCGGGTGCGGGACCGGTCCAGCTCCTGGAGGGCGTAGACGGTGGTCCCGGTGAGCACGACAGCTGTCAGCACCACGAAGCAGGCGATCCGGGCCCGGGTGCTCACGACCGGTCCAGGCCGCGCACGGCGAGCAGGGCCACCGGCACCGCGAGCACCAGCAGCGCCGCCATCCCGGACACCGCGGCGCCCGGGCCGAGGAGCAGCCACAGGACGCCGAAGCCGGCCGCGGACAGCAGCCGCGCGACGGCGACAGCGGTCTGGGCCACCGCGATCCCGCTGGCCCGGGCCGAGGGCGGCGCCAGCCGGCCGACGGCCGCCGCCAGCACCCCGTCGGTGGCGGCGTAGAACGTGCCGAGCAGCAGTACGGCGGCCAGGGTGCCGAGGGCGACCCAGCGGCCGGCGACCGCCGTCGCGCACAGGTACGCCGCGGCCAGGGCCAGGTGCCCCAGCACCATCACCCGGACCCGGCCGTGCCGGTCGGCGAGCCGGCCGAACGGCACCGCGAGCAGCAGGTACGCCGTGCCGGTGCCGACGTAGAGCACCGGGAACCAGTGCGCGGCGAAGCCACCCGCGTCCAGGAGCACCAGGTAGACGAAGCCGTCGCCGATCGTCAGCAGCCCCAGCCCGCCGGCCGTCGCGCTCAGGCGCAGCAGGCCCGGCGCGGCCAGGACTCCCCGGGTTGGCCGGGTTGGCCGGGTGGGCCGGGGCGGCCGGGGCTCGGTCGGACTCCCCGGCTGGCCCGGGGGACGAGCGCCGGTCGAGCCGGGCACGAACAGCGCGAGCAGCGCCACCCCGAGCACGGCGAAGCCGAGCGAGACCACCAGCACCGTGCGGTAGCCCTCGGGGATCGCCCACAGCACGGCGAACGCGATCAGCGGCCCGAGCAGCGCCCCGACGGCGTCGAGCATGCGGTGCACCCCGAAGGCCCGACCGAGGTGCGCCGGATCGGTCCCGGCGGCGATCATCGCGTCCCGCGGCGCGGTCCGCACGCCCTTCCCGATCCGGTCGGCCGTCACGACCGCCGACACGGCGGCCAGGCCGGTGGCGAACGGCAGGAACGCCCGGGCCGCCGCCGAGCCGGCGTATCCGAGCAGCGCCACCTCCTTGGGCCGCTGGGTGCGGTCCGAGGCCCAGCCGGCAAGGATCCGCACCAGCGCCGAGACACCCTGGTAGAGGCCGTCGACCACGCCGTACGCCGCCGGCGAGAGCCCCACCACCGCTGTCAGGTAGAGCGGCAGGATGGCGGCGGCGGACTCCGAGGAGATGTCGGTCAGCAGGCTGACGAAGCCGAGCGTGACCACCACACGGGGGACACGGGGGACCCGGGGAACCCGGGGCGCGGCCTGCGGGTCGGCCGGTGGGGCAGGCGTGGGCGGCCGGTCGCGCAGGGAGAGGTACACGGCCTCATCCCCGGGCGCGCAGGACCGCGACGAGCAGGTACGTCGTCCGGCCCCGTCCGCCGCCCGCCTGCACCAGCACCGACTCGCGGCCCCGGTGGAACTCGGCGGTGCCCGTGGGGGTGCCGAGGCGCTCCTCGAAGGCGAGCCCGGTCAGCACCGCCGCGTAGTGGCCCAGCACGTCGGCGGCGGAGCCGACGCCCTCCGCCTCGAGCGTGACCTGCAGGAGCGGGGCCTGGGGCGCGACGCTGCTGCGGACCACCCGGGAGCCCGGCGGGAGCGGCAGCGACGCGCCCGGGAAGCCGGCCACCAGCCGTCCCTGGGCGCTGCGTGGCCCGGGGAGGGGAAGGGCGACCAGCGGCCTGCGCACGGGCTGCGGCACCGTCTCCGGCCCGCCGCCGGCCGCGGCCGGCGCGGCGGCGTCCGCGCTCGGCACCTCCACGCCGCCGGGGGGCGGGGAGCCGGCCGGCGGCCGCGGGAGCGGGCCGGTGCCCGGGGCCGGGGAGGGGGACCCGGTCGCCGCCGGGCCGTCGCGGTCCGACCGGTCTCGAGCGGCCCGGTCCCCGCTCGGGTCGTCGGTCCCGGCGAGCAGCAGCCCGAGCAGCAGGGCGAGCAGCACAGCGAGCACAGCGCGCGCAGCGAGAGCCGGGAGCGCCGCGCCGCCGCGCCGGCGGTGGCGGTCCTCCCGGCTCCCGCCTGCGAGCACTCAGGACACCCGAGGGGTGCTGGGCGGCTGCCACTGGGCGTGGAAGGCCATGCCGACCGCCGCCAGCTGGGAGCTGACCTCGAGCTTGGCCAGGATGGACTTGACCTGGGTCCGCACGGTGGCCTCGGAGACGACGCTGATCCGTGCGATGTCGCGGACCGCGCGCCCGGCCATCAGGTGGCCGAGCACCTCCCGCTCCCGGGTGGTGAGCGCGTCCAGGCGCTGCCGGTGCTCCTGGAGCTCCTGGCGGTGCTCGGCCCACAGCCGCAGCAGCTCCTCGCGCTCGGCGGCGTCCATCACCGACAGCCCGCGGTTGATCCGGCGCACGGTGGCCAGGATCTCGTTGAGCGGCTGGGTCTTCGACATCGCCTTGCGGGCTCCGTAGCGCACGCACTCGCCCCAGCGGGCCCGATCCATCGACGCGGTGACGACCACGACGTTCGCCCCCATCCGCGCCAGCGGGTTGATGAGCGGGACGCCGTCGCCGAGGGCGCCGAGGTCGAGGTCGAGCAGCACGATCCGGGGCCGGATCCGGGCCACGGTCGCGAGCAGGGCGGGTGCGGACGCGGCTGCCTCGGGGATCGGGAGGCGGCGCACGTCGTAGCCCTCCATCGTCATCGCGATCTCCAGGGACTCCGCGAACAGCGTGTGGTCCTCGATCAGCACCGTCTTGGTCCCGGCCGGACCGACGCGGGTCACGACGCCACCCGGTCGGCGACGGGCAGCGTGATCACGAACGTCGTGCCGTGCGCGGTCCGCTCGAGCCGCAGCCTCGACCCGGACGCCGCGAGCAGCCGCCTGGCCCGGTGCAGGCCGATGCCCTGGCCGTGCGAGCGCGGGCCCCGCTGGGCCCAGTCGAACAGGCGCGCGGCGACCTCGGGATGGATGCCGGGCCCGGAGTCGGCGACGACCACCTCGACAGCGGCGCCGACCCGCCGGGTCTCCAGGCAGGTGCTGGACCCTCCGCCGTGCTTGCGGGCGTTGTCGAGCAGGATGCTGACGGCCTCCGCCACCTCGTCGGGGCGCCCGAGGGCGCACAGGCCGGCCGGCTCCCAGCGCACCGGGTTGCCGACCACCTCCTGGGCGACCACCAGCGGCTCGAGCAGCCGGTCGAGGTCGACGACCTCGGCGGGTGCCTGCGCTGCGCCGGCGGAGCCGACCGGGTGCACGACGTTCCCCCCGCCCTTGCCGGCGAGCAGCCGGGCCAGCCGGGCGGTCTCGTGCTCGACCATCTCCTCCAGCCGGTGCCGGTGCACGACCGGCAGGTCCGGCCCGCGGTGGATCAGCGTCGAGGCCGAGGCGATCCCCGCGATGGTGTTGGTGACCTCGTGCATCCGGGCCCGGCTGTCGCGCTCGAGGGCCTCCATCTGCGCGACCCGCTCGCCCAGCCGGAGGAACCGGCGGCCGTGCTCGCTGATCGCCCAGCGCAGCGCGGCGACCGCCGTGCTCACGAGCAGGACCGCGGCGACGACGCCGGTGACGGTCATCAGCGCGGAGGCGACCGCGTTCTCCGAGGGCAGGCAGGTCTGGATCCGGTTCAGGGTCGCCAGCCCGATCGCGACCGAGAGCCGCCTGGTCATCCAGGGCGGCAGCGCGGTGATCCGGGAGCCCAGCACCGCGACCCCGAGGCCGGCAGCGCCCAGGGCCGAGGCGACCAGGGCGACCGGCACGCCCGCCGGGTCGATCCGCGGCGCGTGCGTGACCAGGAGCAGGTGCAGGCCGGTGACGCCCAGGCCGGTCAGGAGGCCCGCGGCCAGCGGGTCGACCCGGACCTCGGTGCGACCGGCGACCGGCACGAGGGCCAGGGCCGCGAGCACCAGGAGCAGGTCGGTGACCAGCATCCACGCGGTGCCCTCGGCGAGGGCGCCGGGCTGGTCGGCGCGCAGCCCGGTGAGCGCGATGCTCTGGGTGGCGATCAGGGCCAGGCTCGCGCTCAGCCAGCCGAGCGGTGCGGTGCCACTGAGCCGGTAGTGGAAGTAGGTGACCACCGCGGCCAGCAGCAGGCTGGCCGACACCGTGGCCTGGGAGACCATGGTGAGCCCGACCCAGGTCCTGGTCGACGGCGCCAGCCACGCGGTCACTGCCAAGGGGGCGAACCACGAGGTGAGCACCACGATCAGGGTGCCGCGCCAGCTCCATGCGTCGGTCGGATAACGCTCGTAGCTCATCTTGTCCCCGCCCCGTCCGGGGTCGCCCGCACGCGGCGGACGACCCACCCATCCCGTCGGCGTCCCCCCCAGGCCGTCGCACGGACCGTGTCCTCGACCGGCGGACCCGAGTGCCGCCGGTGCCGGCGGCCCCGAGGCCCCGGCACTTGGCAACGTAGGCTCGGGTCGCAGGGGCGCACAGCCGTTCGGGTGGCTATACCGGATTTTGAGTAGTCGGTCACGGCGCGCGCCTGCCGGCGCGGTCCCGACCCCGTCCCGGCGCGCGCCCAGCATGGCCCTGCGGACGCCGCCGCGGCATCACCCAATCTGGAGAAGTTCCGCCCCGCGCTCGCTTCCCGTACCCCCCGTAGACTGGACGCGTCCGTTTTCCACCCCCGTCGTCTCGTCGGCCGGGGGTGTTCGTGCTGTTCTCTCCGAGGAGTCCCGTGAGCCTCACCGGCCTGGTCGACGCCGTCCTTGCCGATCCCGTCCTCGGTCAGGCGATGACCGACGCCCGCGGTGGCGCGCTGCGCTCCCTGGACCTCACCGGGCCCCCGGGGCTGCGGCCGTTCGCGATCGCCGGCCTGGTCCGCGAGGGCCGCACGGTCCTCGCGGTCACCGCCACCTCCCGCGAGGCCGAGGACCTGGTCGAGGCGCTGGGCTGCCTGATCGACCCGGCCACCGTGGCCTACTACCCGAGCTGGGAGACGCTGCCGCACGAGCGGCTCAGCCCGCGCAGCGACACGGTCGGACGCCGGCTCGCCGTGCTGCGCCGGCTGTGCCACCCCGGCCAGGACGCCACCAACGGGCCGCTCCAGGTCGTCGTCGCCCCGGTCCGCTCGGTCCTGCAGCCGCAGGTCAAGGGCCTCGGCGAGCTGGCGCCGGTGGAGCTCGTGCCCGGTCAGTCCGCGTCGCTGGAGGACGTCGTCCGCCGGCTCGCGGACGCGGCGTACTCCCGCGTGGACCTGGTGGAGCGGCGCGGGGAGTTCGCGGTCCGCGGCGGCATCGTCGACGTCTTCCCGCCGACCGAGGAGCACCCGCTGCGGGTGGAGTTCTGGGGCGACGAGGTCGAGCAGATCCGGTCGTTCTCGGTCGCCGACCAGCGCACCCTCGAGCCCGCCGAGCGGCTGTGGGCGCCGCCGTGCCGGGAGCTGCTGCTCACCGACGAGGTCCGCGCCCGCGCGGCCGCCCTCGGCCGCGCCCACCCGCAGCTGCTCGAGATCACCGACAAGATCGCGGCCGGCATCGCCGCGGAGGGCATGGAGTCGCTGGCCCCGGTGCTCGTCGACGAGATGGAGCTGCTGGTCGACCTGATGCCGGCGCGCTCCCACGTGCTGGTGCTGGACCCCGAGCGCGCCCGCGGCCGGGCTCACGACCTGGTCGCGACCAGCGAGGAGTTCCTCGGGGCGAGCTGGGCGGCGGCGGCCAGCGGGGGCACCGCCCCCATCGACCTGGGTGCCGCGTCGTACCGCACGCTGGCCGACGTCCGCGAGCACGCACTGGCCCGCGACCTCCCGTGGTGGACGATCAGCCCGTTCGGCATCGACGACGACGGCGCGCCCGCCCCGGGGACCGCTGCCGACGCCGGCGTCCCGAGCCGGACCGTGCCGATGCATCCCGCGGAGGCGTACCGCGGCGACACCGCGAAGGCCACGGCCGACCTGGACCGCTGGCGCTCCGAGGGCTACCGGACAGTCGTCATGCACCCGGGCCACGGCCCGGCGCAGCGCACTGTCGAGGTGCTCACCGAGCGCGAGGTCCCGGCCCGGCTGGCGGGCTCCCTCGACAGCGCCGACGACCTCGCCCTGGGCCAGGTCACCGTCGTCTGCGGCGGTCTGGTGCACGGGTTCGTCGACGAGGGCTCCAAGCTCGCGCTGCTGACCGGCGAGGACATCTCCGGCCAGCGCTCCTCGACCCGGGACATGCGCAAGATGCCGGCCCGGCGCAAGAAGCAGATCGACCCGCTGGAGCTCAAGGCCGGCGACTACGTCGTCCACGAGCAGCACGGCGTGGGCCGGTTCGTGGAGATGAAGCAGCGCGAGGCCGGCGGCGCGGTGCGCGAGTACCTCGTCCTCGAGTACGGCGCCTCCAAGCGCGGCGCCCCCGCGGACCGGCTCTACGTCCCGGCCGACGCGCTGGACCAGGTGACCCGCTACGTCGGCGGCGAGCAGCCGAGCCTGGACCGGCTCGGCGGCGGGGACTGGGCCAAGCGCAAGAGCCGCGCCCGCAAGGCGGTGCGCGAGATCGCCGCCGAGCTGATCAAGCTCTACGCCGCCCGCCAGGCCACCAAGGGCTACGCCTTCGGCCCGGACACCCCCTGGCAGCGCGAGATGGAGGACGCCTTCCCGTTCACCGAGACCGCCGACCAGCTGACCACTGTCGACGAGGTCAAGTCCGACATGCGCCAGACCGTGCCGATGGACCGGCTGGTCTGCGGCGACGTGGGCTACGGCAAGACCGAGATCGCGGTGCGGGCGGCGTTCAAGGCCGTCCAGGACGGCAAGCAGGTCGCGGTGCTGGTGCCGACGACGCTGCTGGTCACCCAGCACCTGTCCACGTTCGCCGAGCGGATGAGCAACTTCCCGGTCGTGCTCAAGGCGCTGTCCCGCTTCCAGAGCGACAAGGAGGCCAAGGAGGTCGTGGCCGGGCTCGCCGAGGGGTCGGTCGACATCGTCGTCGGCACCCACCGGCTGCTGAACCCCGACATCCGGTTCAAGGACCTCGGCCTGATCATCGTCGACGAGGAGCAGCGCTTCGGGGTCGAGCACAAGGAGCTGATGAAGCGGATGCGGACCTCGGTCGACGTGCTGTCGATGTCCGCGACGCCGATCCCGCGGACCCTGGAGATGGCGATCACCGGCATCCGGGAGATGTCGACGATCACCACCCCGCCGGAGGAGCGGCACCCGGTGCTGACCTACGTCGGCGCCTACGAGGACCGGCAGGTCGTGGCCGCGATCCGCCGCGAGCTGCTCCGCGACGGCCAGGTCTTCTACATCCACAACCGGGTGAACTCGATCGAGAAGGCCGCCGCCCGGCTCAAGGAGCTGGTGCCGGAGGCCCGGATCGCCACCGCGCACGGCCAGATGGGGGAGAAGCAGCTCGAGCAGGTGATGCTGGACTTCTGGGAGAAGCGCTTCGACGTCCTGGTCTGCACCACGCTGGTCGAGTCCGGCCTCGACGTCTCCAACGCCAACACGATGATCATCGAGCGCGCCGACACCCTCGGCCTCTCCCAGCTGCACCAGCTGCGGGGCCGGGTGGGCCGCTCCCGCGAGCGGGCCTACGCCTACTTCCTCTACCCGGCCGAGAAGCCGCTGACCGAGACCGCGCACGAGCGGCTGGCGACGCTGGCCCAGCACTCCGACCTCGGTGGCGGCATGGCGATCGCGATGAAGGACCTGGAGATCCGCGGCGCCGGCAACCTGTTGGGCGGTGAGCAGTCCGGGCACATCGCCGACGTCGGCTTCGACCTCTACGTCCGGCTCGTCGGCGAGGCCGTCACCGAGTTCAAGGGCGACGCGGAGCCCGAGCTCAACGAGGTCCGCATCGAGCTGCCCGTCGACGCGCACCTGCCGCACGACTACATCCCCAGCGAGCGGCTGCGCCTGGAGATCTACAAGCGGCTCGCGGAGGTGCGCAGCGACGAGGACGTCGACGCGATCCACGAGGAGCTGCTGGACCGGTACGGCGAGCCGCCGCAGGTGGTCACCTCGCTGCTGCTGGTCGCGAGGTTCCGGGCCCGCGCCCGCCAGGCCGGGATCGGGGAGGTCACGATCGCGGGCAAGAACGTGCGGTTCGCCCCGGTGTCGCTGCCGGAGTCCCGAGTCGTCCGGCTGATGCGGGTCTACCCGAAGTCGATCGTGAAGTCCCAGATCGACACCGTGCTGGTGCCCCGGCCGCAGACTGCGGTGGTCGGAGGTCGCCCGATCGACGGCGTCGCCCTGCTTCAATGGGCCCGCACGGTGATCGACACCGTGCTCGACCCGGAGCACGCCGCCGCGAAGACCCCCGCCTAGGAGCCCCCGTGACCCAGCGTCCGACCCGACGCCCGCTGACCTCCCTGCTCGCCTGCGCCGTCGGCGTGGCCGCCCTCGCCGGCTGCGGGGCGGCGGGGGTCGAGCTGCACCCGGGAGCGGCCGCGGTCGTCGGGGACCGGACCGTCAGCCTCGCCGACGTTGACGAGCGCACCGACGAGCTGTGCGCGGTGCTCGTCACCGCCCCGCAGGTGGCCCAGCAGCCGGCCGACTACCCGCTGGGCGTGCTGCGCACCGCCGTCCAGCGCGGGCTGGCCCTGGACCTGATGGCCGACCAGCTCGCCGAGGAGTACGACGTCGACGTCTCCGTCGAGCTCGAGGCCGGCACGGAGTCGGTGCGCGCGGCGTACCCGAACGCCGAGCCGGACCAGCTCGAGGCCGCGCTGCCGGCCTTCGTCGGCGACGGGCACCTCGACCTGGTCCTGGTGGCGATCGGCGAGCAGGACCTCGGCGCCGGCACCGACCAGGAGGCGGCCCGGGCCCGGGGCTACGAGCTCGGTCGTGCCTGGGCCGAGGAGAACGGCCTGGAGTCCAGCCCGGCGTTCGAGCAGCTCACGCTCGGCGAGGACGCCGTCGAGGCGGCGCGCGACGAGCTCTCGGTGCCGGCCAGCGACTGGGCGCGCCGCGCCGCGGCACCCGAGAACGCGGGGGAGGCCGCGGCAGCGACGGCCGACCTCCCGGCGGACCAGCGCTGCCAGTCCTGAGAGCCCGCCGATGACTCAGCCTGACGGGCCTGAGCTGCCTGAGCTGCGCACGGTGATGCGCCGGCTGCGGGCGGAGTGTCCCTGGAAGGCCGCCCAGACCCACCGCTCGCTGGCCCGCTACCTGCTCGAGGAGACCCACGAGACCCTCGAGGCGATCGACGAGCTCGCCGAGACCGGCGACGCCGACCACCTGCGCGAGGAGCTCGGCGACCTGCTGCTCCAGGTGTACTTCCACGCCGCCATCGCCGAGGAGGCCGGCGCGTTCGACCTCGACGACGTGGCCCGCGGGATCACCGAGAAGCTGGTCCGCCGCAACCCGCACGTCTTCGCGGCGCCGGGGGAGGAGGCCCCGGCCGCCGGGGACGCGGCCGCCGTCAACGACGCCTGGCAGGAGATCAAGGCCCGGGAGCGGCCCCGCGCCACCCTCGACGAGGGGATCCCGCCCACGCTGCCGGCGCTGCTGTACGCCGACAAGATGCTCGACCGTCTCGAGCGGGCCGGCGCACCCGTCACCCCGGACCCGGACGGCGACATCGGCGAGCGGCTGCTCGCCCTCGTCGCCGAGGCGCACGCCGCCGGGGTCGACGCCGAGCAGGCGCTGCGGGACACGGTCCGCCGGCTGACTTCCTGACCCCGGTTGCATGGCCCGGCGGTGCCGGCCGGCGCCGCGGGTCCATCCGCGCGGGTGCTCCCCGGATGCGGGCCCGCCGCGGTCTAGGCTGGCTCGCACGTCGATCGTCCGCCGTCCCGTTCAGGAGCAGGTCCCTTGGCATCCATCGAAGCCGTCCACGCCCGCGAGATCCTCGACTCCCGGGGCAACCCGACAGTCGAGGTCGAGGTCCACCTCGACGACGGCTGCTTCGGCCGCGCGCTCGTGCCCAGCGGCGCCTCCACCGGCGCCTTCGAGGCCGTCGAGCTCCGCGACGGCGGCGACCGCTACGCCGGCAAGGGCGTGCTGAAGGCCGTCGCCGGCGTCGTCGACCGGATCGGCCCCGCGGTCGAGGGCCTCGACGCCGACGACCAGCGCCTGCTGGACCAGACGATGCTGGAGCTCGACGGCACCCCCAACAAGGCCGAGCTGGGCGCCAACGCGATCCTCGGCGTCTCGCTGGCTGTGGCCCGCGCCGCCGCGGACTCCGCCGAGCTGCCGCTGTTCCGCTACGTCGGCGGCCCGAACGCGCACCTGCTGCCGGTCCCGATGATGAACATCCTCAACGGCGGGTCGCACGCCGACTCCAACGTCGACATCCAGGAGTTCATGATCGCGCCGATCGGCGCCCCGACGTTCCGCGAGGCGCTGCGCCAGGGCGCGGAGGTCTACCACGCGCTGAAGTCGGTGCTGAAGAAGAAGGGCCTGGCCACCGGCCTGGGCGACGAAGGCGGCTTCGCGCCGAACCTGGAGTCCAACCGGGCCGCGCTGGACCTGATCGCCGAGGCCGTCTCCGCCACCGGGCTCACCCTGGGCCGCGACATCGCGCTGGCCCTCGACGTCGCCGCGAGCGAGTTCTTCGACCAGGGCGCCTACGCCTTCGAGGGCGGCTCGAAGTCGGCCGAGGAGATGACCGCCTACTACGCCGAGCTGGTCTCGGCCTACCCGATCGTCTCGATCGAGGACCCGCTGGACGAGGACGACTGGGACGGCTGGAAGGCGATCACCGACCAGCTCGGCAGCCGCACCCAGCTGGTCGGCGACGACCTGTTCGTCACCAACGTCGAGCGCCTCCAGCGCGGCATCAGCGGCGGCCAGGCCAACGCCCTGCTGGTGAAGGTCAACCAGATCGGGTCGCTGACCGAGACCCTCGACTCCGTCGAGCTGGCCCACCGCAACGGCTACCGCTGCATGATGAGCCACCGCTCCGGCGAGACCGAGGACACCACGATCGCCGACCTCGCCGTCGCGACGAACTGCGGCCAGATCAAGACCGGCGCCCCGGCCCGGTCCGAGCGGGTGGCGAAGTACAACCAGCTGCTGCGCATCGAGGACGTGCTCGGCGACGCCGCCCGCTACGCCGGCGCGGCCGCGTTCCCGCGCTACCAGGGCTGACCGGGCTCGGCTGACAGTGCCGGAGAACCGTCGTACGCCGCGTCGTGGCGCCGCCGCCCGGGGACCCGCGGGCCCGGGCCGCGGCGCCGGCGCGGCGCGCGGCGCCCGGCCGGTCCCGTCGCGGCCCGCGGCGGCCGAGCCCCGGGCCCGCCGGCCCCGGCTGACCGGGCGGGCGGGCGTCCTGGTCCTGGTCCTGGTGGTCCTCGCGGTCTCCTACGCCTCCTCGATGCGGGCGTTCCTGGAGCAGCGCGAGCACCTCGACGACCTGCAGTCGACGATCGCCGAGCGCCAGGCCAGCATCGAGGAGCTGGAGCGGGAGAAGCGGCGCTGGTCCGACCCGGCGTACGTCGAGCAGGAGGCGCGCGACCGGCTCGGCTACGTGATGCCGGGCGAGGTCCCCTACGTCGCCCTCGACGAGGACGGCAACCCGATCGAGAGCCAGGCCACGCTCAGCGACCCCACCGAGGTCGACCGCAAGGAGCCCGAGGCATGGTGGACCGACGCGTGGGGCTCGGTGCTCGCCGCGGGCGATCCGCCGCGCGACAACACAGTCCCCTCCACCACGATCGACGGGTCCACGGACCCGAAGGGCAACCCCCAGAAGGAGAACCAGGGCCAGTGACCTCTCCGGCCGACGAGGCGGCGATCGCCGCGCAGCTGGGCCGCGAGCCGCGGGGGATCCACGAGGTCGGGCACCGCTGCCCGTGCGGGAACCCCGACGTGGTGACGACCGAGCCCCGGCTCCCCAACGGCACGCCGTTCCCCACCACCTTCTACCTGACCTGCCCGCGGGCCGCCTCCCGGATCGGGACCCTGGAGGGCACCGGCGTGATGCGGCAGATGCAGGACCGGCTGGCCGAGGACCCGGACCTGGCCCGGGCCTACGCGCAGGCCCACGAGCGCTACCTGGCCTTCCGGGGCGAGGTCGGCCGGGAGGCCGGCCAGAGCGTGCCCGAGATCGAGGGCATCTCGGCCGGCGGGATGCCCGACCGGGTCAAGTGCCTGCACGTGCTCGCCGCCCAGTCGCTGGCCATGGGCCCGGGCGTGAACCCGCTCGGCGACGAGGTCCTGGAGCTGCTCGGCGAGTGGTGGCAGCCGGGCCCGTGCGTGGGTGCCGGCAGCGAGTGAGCGCCCCGATCGCCGCCATCGACTGCGGCACCAACACCATCAAGCTGCTCATCGGCACGCTGCCGGAGGTCGCCGTCCGCGAGGTGCGGATGGTCCGGCTCGGCCAGGGGGTCGACGCGACCGGCCGCCTCTCCGATGCCGCCCTGGACCGGGCCTTCGCCGCCCTCGACGAGTACGCCGCGATCCTGCGCGCGCACCACGTGCCGAGCGAGCGGGTGCGGTTCTGCGCGACCTCGGCCACCCGCGACGCGGCGAACGCCGACGTCTTCGCCGCGGGCGTGCGGGCCCGGCTCGGTGTCGAGCCCGAGGTCCTCTCCGGCGGCGAGGAGGCCGCGCTGTCCTTCGCCGGCGCCGTGCGCCACCTGCGCACGCCTCCGGAGCTGCCGGTCCTGGTCGTCGACATCGGCGGCGGCTCGACCGAGCTCATCCTGGGCAGCTCGGCCCCCGAGGCCGCCCACTCCATGGACATCGGCTCGGTGCGGCTGCACGAGCGGCACCTGCGCTCGGACCCGCCGACGATGGCGGAGGTCGACGCGTGCGTCGCCGACATCGACGCCCAGCTGGACGCCTGCCCGGTGTGCCCGGCCGCGGCCGCGACAGTGGTCGGCGTCGCGGGCACCACGATCACGATCGCCGCCGGGGTGCTCGGGCTGACGGCGTACGACCGCGACGCGATCGACCAGGCCCGGCTCCGGGTCGACGACGTGCACGCGATGGTCGACCGGCTGGTGTCGATGACCGTCAACGAGCGGCTGGCGCTGCCCTGGATGCACCCGGGCCGCGCCGACGTCATCGACGCCGGGGCGCTGATCCTCTCCCGGGTGCTGCGCCGGACCCGGGTCACCGAGCTGGTCGTCTCCGAGGCCGACATCCTCGACGGCATCGCCTGGTCGGTCGCCGGCCGCTGAACCGGCCCCGGCCAGCCGGCGGCTCCGGTTTGCCCCGCTGCGGACGGGGCACCGGGCAGCCATGAGCCATCCAGGAGGGACGCCGACCGACGAGCCGCTGGGCGCGGTCGTCCATCGGCTCACCGAGCAGGTCCCGCAGCTGATCCGCAGCGAGATCCGCCTCGCCCAGGCGGAGCTCACGGAGAAGGGCAAGCGCGCCGGCCTCGGGCTCGGCGCCTTCGGCGCCGCCGGCCTGGTCGCGCTCTACGGCATCGGCGCGCTGGTGACCGCTGCCGTTCTCGCGCTCGACCTGGTGCTGCCGGCCTGGGCCGCGGCCCTGATCGTCGCCGGGGTGCTCCTCCTCATCGCCGGGGTCGCCGCCCTGGTCGGCAAGAAGGAGGTCCAGCAGGCGACGCCCGCGGCTCCGGAGCGGGCCATCGCCGGTGTCAAGGAGGACGTCGCCACGATCAAGGGAGAGCACCCGTGAGCACCCAGAACGGCTCCTCCGACGCCCCGCCCGAGCCGGGCAGCCCTGAGGCGATCGAGGCGGACATCGAGCGCCAGCGCGAGCAGCTCGCCGAGACCGTCGACCAGCTCCAGGCCAAGCTCGACGTGAAGGCCCGCGCCCAGGGCAAGGTGGCCGAGCTCCGGGGCCGCGCCACCACTGCCGACGGCAAGCCGCGTCCGGACCTGCTCGGTGCGGCCGTGGTCGCCCTGCTCGCCCTCGGGGGCCTGGTCTACCTCCGCCGCCGCGACTCCTGAGCCGGCGGCACCCGAAGCCCTACCGAACCCACCCGATCCACCCGAAACCTCCACGAAGGAGTTCCTCAATGGTCAAGAAGCTGTCCCTGCTGGTCGCTGCCGGTGCCGGCTACGTGCTCGGCGCGCGCGCCGGACGCGAGCGCTACGAGCAGATCAAGACCCAGGCCCGCAAGGTCGCCGGCAACCCCAAGGTCCAGGACGCCGCCCACAAGGCCCAGGACGCCGTCGCCGCCCAGGCGACCGCCGCGGCCGGCGTGGCCAAGGACAAGGCGAGCGACGTCGCCTCGAGCGCCGCCGGCAAGGTGCGCGGCAACAGCAGCGACGACGCCGGCACCTCCACCCCCACCACCGGCGCCGGCGGCACCACGGGCGTCGGCGGCACCAACAGCGACGCGCCCGTCCAGGTCGCGCCCTGACCCTGCCCCATCCGGCCACCGGCGACCCGTTCCCGTCGCCGGTGCCCCCGGGCACCGGCTGGCCCGGTGACCCCGCCGACGCCGACACCCCGGTCGCGACCACCGCGGCCGGGGTGCGGCGTCTGTCCCGCCGGGTGCTGCTCGACGAGCTCGACGCCCGGGTGAGCGTGTGCCGGGCCTGCCCCCGGCTGGTCGCCTGGCGTGAGGATGTCGCCGCGACCAAGCGCGCCTCGTTCGCGGCCGAGCCCTACTGGGGCCGCCCGATCCCCGGCTGGGGCGCTCCCCGGCCGCGGGTCCTCATCGTCGGGCTGGCCCCGGCTGCCAACGGCGGCAACCGGACCGGCCGGATCTTCACCGGGGACCGCTCCGGGGACTGGCTGGTCGCCAGCCTGCACCGCGTCGGGCTGGCCACGCAGGCCACCTCGCTGCACGCCGCGGACGGCCTGGAGCTGGTGGACACCCGGATGGTGGCCGCCGTGCGCTGCGCGCCCCCGCAGAACAAGCCGACCCCGCAGGAGCGGGACACCTGCGCCCCCTGGCTGGACGCCGAGCTGGCGCTGGTCGAGCCCTGGCTGCGGGTGGCTGTCGCGCTGGGCAGGTTCGGCTGGGACGCGGCGCTGCGCGCCTTCGCGGCCCGGGGGTACGCCGTACCCCGGCCGCGCCCGCGGTTCGGCCACGGCGCCGAGGCGCTGCTGAGCGCCCCCGCGGGTCCCGGTGGTCCCGGTCGGGACGTGCTGCTCCTGGGCAGCTACCACCCCAGCCAGCAGAACACCTTCACCGGCACGCTCACCGAGGAGATGCTGGACGGGGTGCTCGGCCGCGCGGCGGCCGCTGCGAGAATGGCCGGGTGAGCACCCCGACCCTGCACGCCATCACCGTCCTGGGCCACGACCGCCCCGGCATCATCGCCGAGGCGACCGGACGGCTCTCCGGCCTCGGGCTGAACCTCGAGGACTCGACGATGACCCTGCTGCGGGGCCACTTCGCGATGATGCTGCTGTGCTCGGGCTCCGCCGCGGGCCCCGCGATCGAGGAGGCCCTGGCCCCGCTGGCCGCCGACGGCACGCTGACCGTCACCGTCCGCGAGGTCCCCGAGGAGACCGCCCCGACGACGACCGGCAGCTCCTGGGTGCTGACCGTCCACGGCGGCGACCGGCCGGGCATCGTCTCGGCCGTGATCGCGGAGGTCGCCCGGGTCGGGGGCAACATCACCGACCTGACGACCCGCCTGGCCGGTGACCTGTACCTGCTCCTCGCCGAGATCGACCTGCCCGCCGCCGCGGACGTCGACGCGCTCGAGTCCGCGATCCGGACGGCGGCCACCGCGCTCGGCGTCGGCGCGACCCTGCGGCCCGCGGAGGCCGACGAGCTGTGAGCGCTGGACCTGCCGGGCCCGACGCACGCGTCGCGGCCTGGACCGAGGCCGAGCTGGCTGTCGAGGGACGGGTCCTGGAGGTGGTCCGGGTGCCCGAGCCGGTGCTCTCGACGCCCGGCCCGCTCGTCGACCCGACCGCGCCCGAGACCGTGCAGCTCGCGGCCGACCTGGTCGCGACGATGCGGGTCAGCCCCGGGTGCGTCGGGCTGGCGGCCCCCCAGGTCGGGGTCTCGGCGCAGGTGTTCTGCGTCGACGTCTCCGCCCACCCCAAGACCCGCGACCACCACGGCACGTTCGTGCTGTGCAACGCCGAGGTGCTCGAGGCCAGCCGCAACGAGAAAGCGCGGGAGGGCTGCATGAGCGTGCCCGACTTCACCGGCGACGTGAAGCGGGCGACCCGGCTCGTGGTCCGGGGCGCGCTGCCGGGCACCGGGGAGCAGGTCGAGATCACCGCCAACGCCTTCGAGGCCCGCTGCCTGCAGCACGAGATCGACCACTGCAACGGGTTCGTGTTCCTGGACCGGGTCGCCGGCGCGCACGCGATCCACGCCCGCAAGACCTACCTCTGAGGCTTCCGCGCAGACCTCCCCAGCCCTTGTAGCCTCGGGCGCTCGAGGTTGCGGCCCCCGTATCCCAACCGGCAGAGGAAGCCGCCTTAAAAGCGGCACAGTCTGGGTTCGAATCCCAGCGGGGGCACCGGACGGGTCCGATCTTGCGGGAACCTTGAGATCGGCGGCTCAGGTCCCGGCGGCCCGGGCCGATGGGCGAGCAGACACCAACCGGATGCGACGCCGGCTCTCGGGAACGTCGCCCGTCGCCGGTCCCGACCGGGGACCCGGTGGGTCCGACATCGGGAGAAGATCCGTGCCGAAGATCCGCTGGACCGTGGGGCGACGCCTCGCCGGCATCACCACCATCGGGATCCTGACGACCGCCGTCGTGGCCATGGTGGCCTGGCAGGGGGCCGGCACCGTCGAGGACGGCGCGGCCCAGGCCGGGCGGCACGCCGCCGCCCGCGGCCTCTACCAGTCCCTGGACACCCGGGCCAGCGAGCTCAAGGCCACCGCGCTGCTGGCGGCCGCCTCCGCCGCGACCCCCGAGCTGGAGGCGGCGCTCGCCGAGGACGCCGGTCGGGTCCAGGACCTGGTGGCCGAGCTGCGCGGGCTCGGCCTCGGCGAGCGGGACCTCGCGGAGGTCGCGCGGGTCGAGGCCGCCTTCGACGAGTACGTCGCCGGCCTGGACGCCGTCGTGGGTGACGCCGGGAACAGGCGCGGCGGGCGCTCCGAGGGCGCCGCCGTGGCCGAGGTGCTGGAGCGCAACCGGGCCGTGCACGAGGTTCTCGGCGTCGCGGGCGAGGACATGGCGGTGGCCACCGACGTCGACAGCCAGGAGGTCCTGGACGCGAGCGCGGGCATGCGGACCCTGGTGCTCGTGACCGGCCTGGTCGGGTCGGTGCTCCTGGCCGCGCTGTCCTTCGCGATCACCCGCAGCCTGGTGCGCCCGCTCAAGGCCGCCATCGCCGCGCTGCAGCAGTTCGCCGGCGGCGACCTGACGCACCGGCTGCCCGAGCGCTCGACCGGCTGCGTCGGCGACCTCGAGGTCGCGTTCAACAAGTCGATCGACTCGGTGGCGCGGATCGTGGCGTCGGTGGGGGAGTCGGCGGAGGCGGTGGCGGGTGCTGCTGAGGAGTTGTCGGTGGGGACGCAGCAGATTGCTGCGGGTGCGGAGGAGACGTCGGTGCAGGCGGGGGTGGTGGCGGGGGCTGCTGGTGAGGTCTCGCGGAATGTGTCGACGGTGGCGGCGGGTGCGGAGCAGATGGGTGCGTCTATTCGGGAGATTGCGCATTCGGCGAATGAGGCGGCGCGGGTGGCGTCGTTGGCGGTGGCGTCGGTGGAGTCGACGAATGTGACGGTGTCGCGGTTGGGGGAGTCGTCGGTGGAGATCGGGAATGTGGTGAAGGTGATCACCTCGATTGCGGAGCAGACGAATTTGTTGGCGTTGAACGCGACGATCGAGGCGGCGCGGGCTGGTGAGGCTGGGAAGGGGTTCGCGGTGGTGGCGAACGAGGTGAAGGAGCTGGCGCAGGAGACGGCGCGGGCGACGGGGGATATTGCGCGGCGGGTGGAGGCTATTCAGTCGGATTCGGGTGGTGCGGTGGCGGCGATCGGGGAGATTGCGGGGATCATCGCCTCGATCAATGACTATCAGTTGACGATTGCGTCGGCGGTGGAGGAGCAGACGGCGACGACGAACGAGATGTCGCGCAATGTGGCGGAGGCGGCGACGGGGGGTCATGAGATTGCGGCGAACATTGCGGGTGTCTCGCAGGCGGCGGTGTCGACGACCGAGGCGATGAGCCAGTCCCAGGCCGCGGTCGCCGAGCTCGCCGGCATGGCCGGGAAGCTGCGGGCCGAGGTGAGCCGGTTCACGACGTCGGCGTGAGTCGGCCGGTCGGCTCCAGTTGACCTCAGGTCGACCTGAAGTGGCACGGTGGCCTGCATGAGCCACTGGAGCGCCGAGTTCTGGGACGAGCGGTACGCCGCCGCCCACCACATCTGGTCCGGGAACCCCAACCCCCGGCTGGTCGAGCACGCCACCGGGCTGGCACCGGGAACGGCGCTCGACGTCGGCTGCGGCGAGGGCGCCGACGCCGTCTGGCTGGCCCGCGCGGGGTGGCAGGTGACCGGCATCGACATCTCCCGCGTGGCGCTGGACAAGGCCGCCCGGCACGCCGAGGAGGCCGGGGTCGCCGAGCGGTGCACCTTCGCCCGGGTGGACCTGCTCGCCGACCCGGAGCTCCCGCGCGTGGACCTGGTCAGCGCCCAGTTCCTGCACGTCCCCGACGAGCACTTCACAGCTGTGTACGGCGCGCTGGCGGACGCCGTCCTGCCCGGCGGCGCGCTGCTGGTCGGTGCCCACCACCCGGCCGACGCCGCCACCGGGCTCCGGAACCCCGAGCTGTCGCACCTGCTCTTCGGACCGGAGAAGGTCACCGCGCTGCTCGACCCCGCGGACTGGGACGTGCGGGTCGCCGGCCGGTTCCCGCGCGAGGTCGTCAAGGACGGGGAGACCATCTCGGTCAGCGACACGGTGGTGCTGGCCGTCCGTCGCTGAGACCGGCGCCCAGGTCCGGGATTCGAGACCGGGAACGCTGGGGATGCTCCGGGCGTTGAAGGCGGTGAGGTCACTAGGCTGGCCTCATCGCTGACCTCAGCTGTGGCCGTCAGGGCGACGGCCATCCTCGGCCTCCAAGGAGAGACCATGCAGAGCAACAACCCGGTGTTCCGCCGGTCGGAGGAGTTCAACCGCCCCGGCGCGAACGCCTACGGCACCCAGACCTACGCCGACCCGTCCACCTGGGGCACCGGTGCCGCCGGCCAGGAGCAGGAGTTCGGCCGCACCCCGGTCGCCACCGGCGGGCCGATGACCATCGACTCCGTCGTCCAGAAGACCGGCATCTCGCTGGGTGTCGTGATCGTCTTCGCGGCGCTCACCTGGATGCTCACCCCGAACCTCGACGACGCCAACGTCGACATCGGCCCGCTCATCGGGGCCGTCACGATCGGCAGCCTCGGCGCGTTCGTGCTGTCGATGGTCAACTCGTTCAAGCGCAACATCAGCCCCGCGCTGGTGCTGGCGTTCTGCGCGCTCGAGGGTGTCGCACTCGGTGGCCTGAGCAAGCTCTTCGACGCCCAGTTCGGCGACGGCATCGTCACCCAGGCCGTCATCGGCACGTTCGCGGCCTTCGCCGGCACGCTCGCGGCGTACAAGGTCCTCAACATCAAGGTCGGGAACAAGTTCCGCACCTTCGTCACCGCCGCGGTCTTCGGCATGGTCGCCCTCAGCGTGCTCGAGCTCGTGCTCGGCATGTTCGGCAGCGAGTTCGGCCTGTTCGGCTTCGGCGCCATGGGCCTGCTGTTCGCGGTCGCCGGCCTGGTGCTCGGTGTGTTCATGCTGATCATGGACTTCGACTTCGTCGAGCAGGGCGTGGCCAACCGGATCCCCGAGCGCGAGTCGTGGCGCGCGGCGTTCGCGATGACCGTGAGCCTGGTCTGGATCTACACCAACCTGCTGCGCATCCTGGCGATCTTCAACCAGGACTGACCGCACGTCACGAGGGCCCCGGGAGCACTGCTCCCGGGGCCCTCGGCGCGTCCGGCCCGCCCTACCCGCCGCCCTCGAGCCAGGCGAGCACGGCCAGCACCCGGCGGTTGTCGTCGGTGTCCTGCGGCAGGTCGAGCTTGGTGAAGATCGCGCTGCTGTGCTTGCCGACCGCCTTCTCGGAGACCTGCAGGCGCCCGGCGATCGCTGCGTTCGAGCGGCCCTCGGCCATCAGCGTCAGGACCTCCCGCTCGCGCGGCGTCAGTCGGGTGACCGGGTGCTCGCGGCCGGCGCCGCCGACGAGGCCGGCCACGACCTCGGGGTCCAGCACCGTCCCCCCCGCGGCCACCCGGCGCAGCGCGGCGACGAACCCGTCCACCTCCGCGACCCGGTCCTTGAGCAGGTAGCCCACGCCGCCCGCCCCGTCGGCGAGCAGGTCGCGGGCGTAGAGCGGCTCGACGTACTGACTGAGCACCAGGACCGGGAAGGACGGCCGGGCCCGGCGGGCGGCGATCGCCGCGAGCAGGCCCTCGTTCGTGTACGACGGGGGCATCCGGACGTCGACCAGGCCGAGGTCGGCGTCCGGGCGGGCCAGGGCCCGCTCCAGGGACGCGGCGTCCTCGGCGGCCTCGAGCACCGCGCAGCCGCTGGCCTCGAGGATCCGGGTCAGGCCGACCCGCAGCAGCGCCTGGTCCTCCCCGAGGACGACCCGCAGGAGGGTCAGGTCGGCTCCGCCCGGCACGGCACCTCCAGCGTCACGACGGTGGGCCCGCCGGGCGGGCTGTCGACGACCAGCGTGCCGTCGAACGCGCCCAGCCGTCGAGCGATCCCGCGCAGCCCGGAGCCCTCCGGGTCCGCCCCGCCGCGGCCGTCGTCGCCGACCACCAGGCGCAGCACGCCGTCGTGCTGGCGGGCGGTGACCCAGGCCCGGCCCGCCGCGGCGTGCTTGGCGACGTTGGCGAGGCACTCGGCGAGCGCGAAGTACGCCGCGGACTCTACGGGGGCGGGCAGCTCCTCGGGGACGTCGAGCCGCAGCGTGACCGGGACGGGCAGGGCGAGCGCCAGCGCCTCGACCGCGCCCGCGAGGCCCCGGTCGGCGAGGACCGGCGGGTGGATGCCGCGGACGACCGAGCGCAGGTCCTCCAGCGCCGAGACCGTGGTCTCGCGCACCTCGCGCAGCAGCGCGGCCGCCGCCTCGGGGTCGGTGGCGAGCAGCTTCTCGGCGAGCCCGACGTTCATGCCGACCGCCGCGATCCGGGCCTGGGCGCCGTCGTGCAGGTCCCGCTCGATGCGCCGGACCTCGGCGGCGGAGTGGTCCAGGGACTCCGTCCGGCTCTCCTCGACCTGCTCGACCCGGCGCTCGAGCGCCGCGACCCGGGTGTGCCCGAGGATGCCCCGGTCGGCCACGGCGCGCGCCCGGAGCAGTGCGGGGGTGACCAGCCACCACACGAGCGGGCAGACCAGCGCGCCCGCGAGCAGCAGAGCCCAGGTCAGGCCCGGGTCGAGCAGGAGCCCGCCGAGGTGCACGAGCGGGGCCAGCAGCAGCAGCGGCGGCAGGCCGGACAGGACGGCGCCACCGGTCGCCGACCAGGCCAGGAACGCGACGTCGCGCCACCGGTGCGGGTCGCGCAGCCAGACCAGCGGTCGGCCGAGGAAGCCGCGGCCGGTGGTGTCGGCGTACGCCGACGGCACCTCGACCCCGAGCAGGCCGCCGGCCAGCCGGCGGTGCCCGCCGGTGAGCAGCTCGGTGGCCGGGACGGCGACGGCGGCCAGCACGAACCCGACAGCCATCCCGCCGGTCGGGACGGCCACGACGGTGAGCACGAAGAGCACCACCGCCGGCACGAACAGGAGGAACTGACCCGCCGACACCAGCGTCAGCCGCAGCCGCTCGACCAGCCCCGCCGTGTCCACCGGGGAGGGCCGCACGGAGCGAACGGGTGCGAGCAGCGTCGGCATCGTCACCGAGTCTGTCATCGCAGCGCCCCCGCGCGCACCGTCCCGACGGGGTCCGCGCGACGTACGGCGGAGCGGGCGGAGGCGAGCGTGAGCAGCACCGTGCCCACGGCCACCAGCGGCGGCAGCCACAGCTGGCCGTCGGGCACCAGGCCCTCGTCGCGGGCCACGGCGAACGGCACGATCGTCGCCAGCGAGGCCAGGGATCCGAGCACCACCCCGGTGACCGCGACGACCGCGGACTCGGCGAGCACCGAGGATCGGACCTGCCGCCGGGTCGCCCCGAGGAGCCAGAGCCGGTGCAGCTCGCCACGACGGTGCGCGACGGCGGCCGCGAACGAGGTGACCACGAGGATGGCGGCGAAGACCACGATCATGCCCATCACCACGTTGTTGAGCAGGTTGATCGCGTCGGCGTCGTCGGGCGGGGTCCCGGCCGCACGGATGGTGCGGTCGTCGATGCCGACCAGCATCAGGATGCCGGTCGCGGCGCCGCTGAGCACGACCACCGGGCCGAGGACGCCGGCGAGCTGGTGGGCGCGACGGGTGGTCTGGAACGCCGCGAGCTGGCCCGCGACGCCGCAGCGCCGCAGCACCGGGCGCCCCAGGAGCGCGATCCGGCGCAGCAGGACCGGGGCCAGCAGGGCGAGGCCGACCGAGACCAGGATCGCGTTCGAGCCGGAGGTCTGCATCGCGGCGTACGGGTCCTCGGCGTCGGCGGTGACAGTCATCGTCACCACTGCCATCGCGAGGCCGTAGCCGATCAGGACGACCGCGAGCAGCACCTGCCACCGGCGGATCCGGCCGCCGTCGGTCGCGGCCTCGGTGAGCACGCCGCGGGCCGGTCCGCGGGTGGCCCGGCGGCCGGCCACGGTGGCGGCGCCGAGGCCGGTGGCCAGCACCACGGCGGCCGTCACGGCCAGCGAGGCAGGACCGCCGGCGAAGGCGACGTCGTCGGCGACCAGGCCGCCCTCGCGCAGCAGCGCGAGCAGCACCCGGCCGCCCCCGGCCGCCAGCAGGGCACCGCCCAGCGAGGCGAGCGTGGCGACCGCGAGGGTCTCCAGGCGCACCAGTCGTCGGGCCTGGCGGGGCGTGGCCCCGACGATGCGCAGCGCGGCCAGCTCGAGCTCGCGCTGGCGCACGGTGATGCCGAGGGTCGAGGCGGCCGCGAAGAGCACGATGAGCGTCCCCCACCCGCCGACGACGAGGCCCATGATCCGCAGGGTCTCGGCGTCGGCGGCCGAGACGGGCCCGCCGGCGGTCTCGGCGAGGGTGGCGAAGGAGCCCATCAGCGCCGTGCCGAGCAGCAGGGTCACGAAGGTCGCGGCGAACGACGTGCCGCGGTGCCGGACCGACCGGGCGGCGAGGCCGATCATGACCTGGCCCCCGCTCGCGCGGACCGGGTGCCGGCGAGGAGGTCGTCGAGGTTCGCCAGCCGGCCGGCCACGGCGGCGGCGGTCGGGGAGTCCAGGTGCCCGGCGGCCCGGCCGTCGACCAGGAAGACCGCGCGGTCGGCGTACGCCGCGGCGACCGGGTCGTGGGTCACCATCACCACCGTCTGGCCCAGGTCCTCGACGCAGGAGCGCATCAGGGCCAGCACCCCCGCGGCGCTCGCCGAGTCCAGCGCCCCGGTGGGCTCGTCGGCGAGCACCACCGCCGGGTCGGTGACCAGCGCGCGGGCGATGGCCACCCGCTGCTGCTGGCCGCCCGAGAGCTGGGCCGGCAGGTGCTCGGCCCGCTCGCCCAGTCCCATCCGGTCGAGCAGCGAGCCCACCCGGCCCCGGGCGGGTCGCCGGCCGGCCAGCCGCACCGGCAGTGCGACGTTCTGCGCGGCGGTGAGGTAGGGCATCAGGTGGAAGGACTGGAAGACGAAGCCGATCCGGTCGCGCCGCAGCCGGGTGCGGCGGGCCTCGGTCCACGCGGTCACGTCGACGCCCTCGACCTCCACGCTCCCGGCGTCCGGGCGCTCCAGCCCGGCGGCGCAGCTGAGGAAGGTGGTCTTGCCCGACCCCGAAGGGCCCATCAGGGCGGTGAACGAGCCGGGCGCGAAGGCCAGGTCCACGCCGGCCAGGGCGTGGACGGCCGCGGCGCCCTCGCCGTACGTGCGGGTCAGGCCCCGGACCGCGAGGGCTGGGCGGGTCGAGAGTTCCATGGCTGCTCCAGGTGAGATCGTCGGTGATCTCGACGCTAGGAGCGTGCGGCGCGACGCTCGATGGTGCGCACACCCGGATCCGGGGTGGGTATATCCCCACCCCGGGCGCTCCCGGTCCGTGCCGGGGGCGGGTCAGCGGGGCGCGGGCTCGAGCTCGCCGGCGTCGGCCTCGGCCTGCTCCGGTCCCTCGGTGGTGGACTGCGCGCGCCGGCGGCGGTGCCGCAGCTCGACCCACCGGCCGCGGACGCCGAGGCGGTTGCCGCCGACCTCGGTGCCGTCCAGCTCCGTGCCGGGGTTGTTGACCGCCCTGATCGCGGCCTGGCTGATCGGCATGATCGCCTCTCCGCGCATCACCTCGAGCCGCTCCTCGTCGTCGGGGACGGCGCCGAGGGCGGCCAGCGCCGAGGGCAGCAGCACGCCGACGGCCGCGCGGTAGCCCTCGGCGGAGGGGTGGAACTGGTCGGGGCCGAAGAGCAGGGCGGGTGCCGCGGCGAACTCGGGGCCGAGGATCGAGCCGATCGAGACGGTCCGGCCGCCCTCCTCGATGACGCCGATGGTCTGGCCGGCCGCGAGCCGGCGCGACCAGGCGCGGGCCAGCTGCTTCAGCGGTGGCGCCATCGGCTTGATCGTGCCGAGGTCGGGGCAGGTGCCGACGACGACCTCGACGCCGGCGGTGCGCAGCCGGCGCACGGCCTCCTGCAGGTGCCGCACCGAGGCCGAGGGCAGCACCGTGTGGGTGACGTCGTTGCCGCCGACCAGGATCACCGCGACGTCCGGCTCGAGCGGCAGCGCCTTGTCCACCTGCCCGGCGAGGTCGGAGGACTTGGCGCCGACCACTGCCAGGTCGCGCAGGTACACGCGCCGGTCGGCGTGCTCGGCGACGCCGCTCGCGAGCAGCGCGCCCGGGGTCTCCTCGACCCGGTCGACGCCGTACCCGGCGGCGCTGGAGTCGCCGAGGACGACCAGCTTGGCCGCCGGTCCGGGGCGGCCGCGGCCGTACCAGCCGGAGGGGTCGGGGGGCGGGTCGTCGCGCAGCGGCCCGATCGCCTTGCGGGCGAGCTTCGCCTCGGCCGTCAGGACGCCGTACAGGGCGCCGCCCAGCATGGTGAGGCCCCCGCCGCCGTACGCCGCAGCCGAGGCCAGCTTGCGTGCCGCCGCTGCCTTCCCCACAGGCCGATTCTACGGTTGGTCACCCCCCGATTGGCTTCGGGGTTTGCCGCTGGTCTCGACAACCGTCCTAGATTGGCCCGGTGCAGTATGCGAACTCGCTCCTCGACCTGATCGGCGACACCCCCCTGCTCCGGCTCGGCCGCAGCCTCGACGGACTGGCCGGCCGGCCGGGTCCGCTGGTGCTGGCCAAGATCGAGTACCTCAACCCGGGCGGGTCGGTGAAGGACCGGATCGCCACCCGGATGATCGACGCCGCGGAGGCCTCCGGCGCGCTGCAGCCCGGAGGCACCATCGTCGAGCCGACCTCCGGCAACACCGGCGTCGGGCTGGCCATGGTGGCCCAGCAGCGGGGCTACCGCTGTGTCTTCGTGTGCCCCGACAAGGTCAGCGAGGACAAGCGCAACGTGCTCAAGGCCTACGGCGCCGAGGTGGTCGTCTGCCCGACCGCCGTCGAGCCCGAGCACCCGGACTCCTACTACAACGTCTCCGACCGGCTGGCCGCCCAGCCAGGCGCCTGGAAGCCCGACCAGTACTCCAACCCGCACAACCCGCGCTCGCACTACGAGACCACCGGGCCGGAGATCTGGAAGCAGACCGAGGGCCGGATCACGCACTTCGTCACCGGCATGGGCACCGGCGGCACGATCAGCGGCGTCGGGCGGTTCCTCAAGGAGCAGAACCCCGACATCCAGGTGATCGGCGCCGACCCGGAGGGCTCGGTCTACTCGGGCGGCTCCGGCCGCCCCTACCTCGTCGAGGGCGTCGGCGAGGACTTCTGGCCGGACACCTACGACCGGGGCGTGGCCGACCGGGTCATCGAGGTCTCCGACGCAGACTCCTTCGCCTTCACCCGCCGGCTGGCCCGCGAGGAGGCGCTGCTGGTGGGCGGCTCGTCGGGGATGGCCGCCTTCGCCGCGGCCAAGCTGGCCCGGGAGCTGGCCGAGGAGGGCCGCGAGGACGCGGTGATCGTCGTGCTGCTCCCGGACTCCGGGCGCGGCTACCTCACCAAGATCTTCAACGACGAGTGGCTGGCGCAGTACGGCTTCCCCACCGGCAGCGCCGCCCCCGGCCGGACGGTCGGGGAGGTGCTGCGCGGCAAGGACGGCCGGGTCCCCGACCTGGTGCACACCCACCCCGGGGAGACCATCGCCGAGGCGATCGCGATCCTGCAGGAGTACGGCGTCTCGCAGATGCCCGTGGTCCGCGCCGAGCCGCCGATCGTCGCGGCCGAGGTCGTCGGGTCGGTCTCGGACCGAGCGCTGCTCGACGCGCTCTTCACCGGCCACGCCCGCCTCACCGACCGGGTGGACATGCACATGTCGGAGCCGCTGCCCACGATCGGCTCGATCGAGGCCGCGAGCGACGCTGTGGGTGCGCTCGAGGGCGCCGACGCGCTGCTGGTGCACGAGGACGGCAAGCCGGTCGGCGTGGTCACCCGCCACGACCTGCTCGCCCACCTCGCCCTGGGCTGAGCCCGCCCGAAGCCGGCCCGGCTTGCGTGCCAGGCGAACGAGTCGGCCTCGCAGACGATTCGCAGCCGCTCGTCGACCAGGCCCGCGCGGGCGACCCCGCCGAGGTCGGCGAGCAGCTCGACGACGTCAGGCACGGACCCGAGCATGCCGGCCCGGCTCGTCGTCCGCGCCGCTCCTCCACAGCCGTCAGGCCGGGCGGCGCCCGAGCAGCGCCGCGAGCCGGTCCACCGCCGGTGCCGCATCGTCGACGGGCTGCGGCGGCGCGAACGGGGTGCGATCAGCCGGCAGCCGCGCCATCAGGAGCCGGCTCGCCTCCAGGGCGCGCTCGGCGACCTGCTCCGGTACGTCGAGCCGTCGCCCGGTGCCGCGGGCGACGTCCCAGCCGTGGGTGAGCGCCTCGATCGTGCGCAGGTCGAGGATGGCGGGAGCGGGCAGCGGGCCGATGCCGGTCGGGTACTCGCCCGGCCCGGACGCGGCCAGTGCCTCCCGCAGCGCGGCGCCGGTCGACTCGAGGACGTCGGGCAGCGTCGCCTCGGGCAGGTCGGCGACCTCGGCGGACAGCGCGGGGAGGTCGTAGGGCAGGCCGGCCAGCGACGTGGTGAACGCGCGCTCGCCGACGACGACGTGGCGGACGACCGCCGCCACGTCCCAGTCGGGGCACGGGGTGGGCCGCGACCAGTCGGCGGCGTCCAGGCTCCGGACGAGCGTCGTGACCGCTGAGTGGGCACTGGTGAGGTCTCCCGGCTCCATGGGCCCAGCATCGACCCGTCCGGACGCGGCCGCAACGGTCGGGAGCGGGTCCGGCGGCGCGCTCGCTACCCGACGTCCCCGTCGAGGTAGAACCAGCGCCCGGCGCGCCGCGCGAACCGGCTGTGCTCGCGCAGCTCGCCCGGCCCCGACGGCGTCTCGTAGCGCGCCACGAACTCCACCCAGTCCGGGCCGGTGGCCACGATGTCCAGGCCGGTCCAGCGCAGGTCCGGGTCCTGCGCCACCGAGTCGGGGCGGGTGCGGGGGTGCCAGGTCCGCCAGACGTAGTCGGTCTCGCCGACGGCGTACGCCGCGTAGCGCGAGCGCATCAGCTCCTCCGGGGTCGCGGCCTGGGCGGCGCCGCGGTGCAGCCGCCCGCAGCACGCGTCGTACGCCGTCCCGCTCCCGCAGGGACAGTCGGCACGCAGCGAGGTCACCGGGGAACCGTAGCCGCAGCCCGGCCCGGGTCGTGGAGTCCGGCAGTAGCGTGGAGATGTGACTGCCGCCTCGTTCCCCGCCAGCACTCCCACTCCCGCCTCCACCCCCGCACCCACGATCTCGACGGTCGGCGAGCTGCGGGCCGCCGGACACCAGCACCAGCCGCTGCGCACCGAGATGCGCGAGAACCTGCTCGCGAAGTTGCGCGCGGGTGAGGACCCCTGGCCGGGACTGCACGGCCTGGAGGACACCGTCATCCCGCAGATCGAGCGGGCCCTGATCGCCGGCCACGACATCGTGCTCCTCGGCGAGCGCGGCCAGGGCAAGACCCGGCTGCTGCGCACGATGGTCGGGCTGCTCGACGAGTGGACGCCGGTGATCTCCGGCTCCGAGCTCGGCGAGCACCCCTACGAGCCCGTCACCCACGCGTCGCGGGCCGCCGCCGCGATGTACGGCGACGACCTGCGGGTCTCCTGGAAGCACCGCGACGAGCGGTACGCCGAGAAGCTGGCCACCCCGGACACCTCGGTCGCGGACCTGATCGGCGACGTGGACCCGATGAAGGTCGCCGAGGGCCGCTCGCTCGGCGACCCCGAGACCATCCACTTCGGGCTGGTCCCGCGCAGCCACCGCGGCATCGTCGCGATCAACGAGCTCCCCGACCTCGCCGAGCGGATCCAGGTCGCGATGCTCAACGTGATGGAGGAGCGCGACGTCCAGATCCGCGGCTACGTGCTGCGGCTGCCGCTCGACGTCCTGGTCGTGGCCAGCGCCAACCCGGAGGACTACACCAACCGGGGCCGGATCATCACCCCGCTGAAGGACCGCTTCGGCGCCGAGATCCGCACCCACTACCCCCTGGAGCTGGACGCCGAGATGGCGGTGATCCGTCAGGAGGCGCACCTGGTCGCCGAGGTGCCCGAGCACCTGCTGGAGATCCTGGCCCGGTTCACCCGCAACCTGCGCGCCTCCAGCTCGGTCGACCAGCGCTCGGGGGTGAGCGCGCGGTTCGCGATCGCCGGCGCCGAGACGGTCGCCGCCGCCGCCCTGCACCGGGCCACCCGGCAGGGCGAGGACCAGGCGGTCGCGCGGGTCGTCGACCTGGAGACCGCCGTCGACGTGCTCGGCGGCAAGATCGAGTTCGAGTCCGGCGAGGAGGGCCGCGAGAGCGAGGTCCTCACGCACCTGCTGCGCACCGCTGTCGCCGAGACCGTCCGCCAGCGGCTGCGCGGCCTCGACCTGGCGCTGCTCGTCGACGCGATCGAGGCGGGCGCGATGGTGACCACCGGCGAGCAGGTGCCGGCGCGGGAGTTCCTGGCCGGGCTGCCGGTGCTGGGGGAGTCCGAGCTCTACACCGACATCGGCGACCGGCTCGACGCCACCAGCGACGGCGAGCTCGCCGGCGCGATCGAGCTGGCGCTCGAGGGTCTCTACCTGGCGCGCAAGATCGGCAAGGACACCGACGGGAGCGAGACCGTCTATGGCTAGGCGCGGCACCCGGTTCCGGCGCTACGACGGGGGCGACCCGCTGGCGCCGCCGGTCGACCTCGCCGAGGCGCTGGACGCCATCGGCGAGGACGTGATGGCCGGCTACAGCCCCGAGCGGGCGATGCGGGAGTTCCTGCGCCGCGGCGGGCGCGACCAGCGCGGCCTCGACGACCTAGCCCGCCAGGTGGCCCAGCGGCGCCAGGAGCTGCTGCAGCGGCACAACCTGGACGGCACCCTGCAGGAGATCCGCGAGCTGCTGGACCGGGCGGTGCTCGAGGAGCGCAAGCAGCTGGCCCGCGACGCGATGATGGACGACGGCGACCGGGCCCTGCGCGAGATGCAGCTGGAGAGCCTCCCGCCCAGCCCGGCGGCGGCGGTCAGCGAGCTCGCGGCGTACGACTGGCAGAGCCGGGAGGCCCGGGAGGACTACGAGAAGATCAAGGACCTGCTCGGCCGGGAGCTGCTCGACCAGCGCTTCGCCGGGATGAAGCAGGCGCTGGAGAACGCCGGCGAGGAGGACCGGGCAGCTGTCAACGAGATGCTCCAGGACCTCAACGAGCTGCTGGAGAAGCACCAGCAGGGCGTCGACACCCAGGACGACTTCGACCGGTTCATGGACGAGCACGGCGACTTCTTCCCCGAGCGCCCCGAGAACATCGACCAGCTGCTCGACGCGCTGGCCGCCCGCGCCGCCGCGGCGCAGCGGATGCTGAACTCGATGACGCCCGAGCAGCGCGAGGAGCTGATGCAGCTCTCGGCGCAGGCCTTCGGGTCGCCGGCGCTGATGGACTCCCTGGCCCGGCTCGACGCCAACCTCCAGTCGCTGCGGCCGGGGGAGGACTGGGGCGGCTCGGAGCAGATGAGCGGCGATGAGGGCGTCGGCCTCGGCGACGGCACCGGGGTCTTCCAGGACCTGGCCGAGCTGGACACGCTCTCCGAGCAGCTCACCCAGTCCTACGCCGGCTCGCAGCTCGACGACGTCGACCTCGAGGCGCTGGCACGCCAGCTCGGCGACCAGGCGGCCGTGGACGCCCGCACCCTCCAGCAGCTGGAGAAGGCGCTGCGCGAGCAGGGCACGATGCGCCGCGACTCCACCGGCCAGCTGCAGCTGACCCCCCGCGCGATGCGCCAGCTCGGCCAGTCGCTGCTGCGCGACGTGGCCCAGCGGCTCTCGGGACGGCGCGGCGAGCGCGACACCCAGCGCGCCGGCGCCGCCGGGGAGCTGTCCGGGTCCACCCGGGAGTGGGCCTACGGCGACACCGAGCCGTGGGACATCCCCCGCTCGGTGCTCAACGGCGTGCTGCGGCGGGCCAGCGACCCGGCCGGGCCGATGATGGAGATCGGCGACGTGGAGGTGCACGAGACCGAGGACCGCACCCAGGCCGCGGTGGCGCTGCTGGTGGACACCTCGTTCTCGATGGCGATGGACGGCCGGTGGGTGCCGATGAAGCGGACCGCGCTGGCGCTGCACACGCTGATCCGCTCCCGGTTCCGTGGCGACCACCTGCAGCTGATCGGCTTCGGGCGCTACGCCGAGGTGATGGAGATCGAGCAGCTCACCGCCCTGGACGCGATGTGGGACAAGGGCACCAACCTGCACCACGGGCTGCTGCTGGCGAACCGGCACTTCCGCAAGCACCCGAACGCCCAGCCGGTGCTGCTGATCGTCACCGACGGTGAGCCGACCTCCCACCTCGAGGCCGACGGCGAGGTCTTCTTCGCCTATCCGCCGCACCCCCTGACGGTCGCGTACGCCGTGCGCGAGCTCGACGTCTCCCGCCGCCTCGGCGCCCAGACCACGTTCTTCCGGCTCGGCGACGACCCGGGCCTGGCCCGGTTCGTGGACTCGATGGCCAAGCGGGCCGAGGGCCGGGTGGTCGCTCCCGAGCTCGACGACCTCGGCGCGGCAGTCGTCGGCTCCTACCTGGGCAGCCGCGGCCCCGGCGGCTCGGGTGGCTCGGACCCCGGTGGCTCCTACGGCGACTGGTTCGGCGGCCGGGGGTTCTGGGTCGGCTGACGGGCCGCGCATCCGGGACTGCGCCCGCCACCTACGATCGCCTCCGTGGACGACCCGAGCCTGACAGTGCTGGCCCTGCTCGGACTGGCGGCGCTGACGGCGGGGTTCGTCGACGCGGTGGTGGGCGGCGGGGGGCTGATCCAGCTGCCGGCGCTCCTGCTGGGGCTGCCGGGGGCGAGCCCGGTGCAGGTGCTGGCGACCAACAAGTTCGCCTCGTTCTGCGGCACCACGGTGAGCGCGGCGACGTACTACCGGCGGGTGCGGCCCGACCCGCGGACCTTCGGGCCGCTGATGCTGCTGGCCTTCGTGGGCTCCGTGGGCGGCGCGTTCGTGGCGTCCTGGATCCCGCGGTCGCTGTTCGACCCGCTGGTGCTCGTCGTCCTGGTGGTCGTGGGCGCGTGGGTGGTGCTGAAGCCGTCGGTGGGGGAGACCACCGCGCTGCGCTTCGGCGGCGGCCGGCACCTGCGGGTGGCGATGCTGGTGGGGCTGCTGGTCGGCTTCTACGACGGCGCGCTCGGCCCCGGCACCGGGAGCTTCTTCACGATCGCCCTGGTCGGGCTGATGGGCTACAACTTCCTCGAGGCCTCCGCGAAGACCAAGCTCGCGAACTGGGCCACCAACCTCGCAGCGCTGTGCGTCTTCGTCCCGCAGGGCGCGGTGCTGTGGCACGTCGCGGTGCTGATGGGGGTGGCCAACCTGGTCGGTGGGTACGTCGGGGCCCGGACCGCCGTGGCCCGCGGGGCCGGGTTCATCCGGGTCTTCTTCGTGCTCGTCGTGGCCGGGTTCGTGGTCCGGATCGGCGGCGACGTGCTGGGCGTGTGGTGACCGGCTACCGCACCGTGGCCCGCGATGCGGAGGCCGAGATCGAGGTCCGGCGCTCCCGCTTCCTGTGCACGCTCGCCCGGGTCGAGGACGAGCCGGCCGCCCGCGCGGTCGTGGACCGGCTGCGCGCGACGCACTGGGACGCCCGGCACCACTGCACCGCGTTCGTCCTCGGCCCGCCGCCGGCGCCGGTCGAGCGCTCCAGCGACGACGGGGAGCCGGCCGGCACCGCGGGCGCCCCGATGCTGGAGGTGTTGCGCGGCTGGCACGGCGAGGGCGTCAGCGACGTGGTCGCGGTCGTGACCCGCTGGTTCGGCGGCACGCTGCTGGGCGCCGGCGGCCTGGTCCGGGCGTACGGCGACGCGGTGCGCGCCGGCCTGGAGGTCGCCGGGACGCTGCGTCGCGAGCTGCTGCGCGAGGAGCTGCTGGAGGTCGACCACACCGACGCGGGCCGCATCGAGACCGCGCTGCGCCAGCGCGGCGTGGCCGTGCTCGACACGACGTACGGCGCTCGGGTCGGGCTGCTGCTCGGCGTGCCGCCGGCCGAGGAGCCGCGGCTGCACGCGCTCGTCGCGGAGCTGACCGGGGGCCGCTCGCAGGCGCGGGCAATCGGCGAGCGCTGGACCGACGTCGCGTCGTAGGGTCCCTGCATGAGCATCCCCGTGGACCTCGCCGACCTGGCGCGGGCCCTGGCCGACCAGGCCCCCGGCTACCTGCTGACCACCACCGACGGCGCGGTCCGCGCGGTGAGCGCCGAGCCGGAGGTGACCGACGGCGTCCTGCTCATCGAGGACGCCGGGCGGCGCACCTGCGCCAACATCGCGGCCAACCCGGCGGTCACGCTGCTCTTCCCGCCGCGCGAGGAGCACGGCTACGCGCTGCTCGTCGACGGCACTGCCGCCCTCACCGGGGGCGACGGCGAGCGGGTCACGGTCACCCCGACCGGTGCCGTGCTGCACCGGCCCCGCCGGCACGCCGACGGACCGCCCCCGCCCGAGGGCTGCGGCGCCGACTGCCGACCGGTCGGGTGAGCCGGGTGCGGGTCGGCTGGCTGACTGTCTACCTGGACCTCCCCCCGGAGAGCTTCGCGCCGTCGGTCGCGTACTGGTCGGCGCTCACCGGCTACGCCGTCTCCCCGGCCCGCGGCCGCCACGACGAGTACGCCAGCCTGCTGCCGCCCGGCGGCGCCGACGACCACCTGGCCGTGCAGCGGCTCGGCAGCGGGCCCGGCCGGCTGCACCTCGACCTCCACGTCGCCGACCCGGCCGCGGCCGCCGAGGAGGCCGTCGGGCTGGGGGCCCGGGTGCTGGCCCGCCCCACGGACGGGTACGTCGTGCTCGAGTCGCCGGGCGGGTTCGTCTTCTGCCTGGTCTCCCACCCGCAGGGCCGGGCCGCGGCGCCGGCGGCGTGGCCCGGCGGCCGCTCGATGGTCGACCAGGTCTGCCTCGACATCCCGGCGGACGGCTACGAGCGGGAGACCGCGTTCTGGTCCGCGCTGACCGCGTGGGAGCTGACCGCCTCGGCCGGGGCGGAGTTCCGCCGGCTGCGCCACCAGCCCGGCCTGCCGGTGCGAATCCTGCTCCAGCGGCTGGCGGAGCCGACCGGCCGGGTCCGCGCCCACCTGGACCTCGCCGCCGACGACCGGGCCGCGGAGGTCGCCCGGCACGAGGCGCTCGGCGGCCGGGTGCTGGCCCGCCGCCAGTGGTGGACAGTGCTCGCCGACCCGGCCGGCACGGCGTACTGCGTCACCGGCCGAACCCCGACCGACCCGACCGACCACCTGACCAAGGAGCCACGATGAGCCACGGGACCGACCAGACCGAGCGGACAGAGCCGCCGCTGGCCGCCGACGAGCGCACGATGCTGCTGGCGTTCCTGGATCTCCAGCGCCAGACCCTGCGACTGAAGGCGAGCGGCCTGACCGCCGAGCAGCTGCGCACCCCGCACCCGCCCAGCACGCTCACCCTGGCCGGGCTGCTCAAGCACCTGGCCCTGGTCGAGGACGACTGGCTCGGCGAGGTCATGCGGGGCGGGGAGCCGCGCGAGCCCTGGGCGTCGGTCGACTGGGGCGCCGACCGGGACTGGGAGTTCCACACGGCGCTCGAGGACGAGCCCGAGGAGCTGTTCGCGCTCTTCGACCGGGCCGTCGCCGACGCGGACGAGGTCCTGGCCGCGCATCCCGACCTGGACGACCTCGCGGCGGGCACGCGCCACGGCCGCCGGCCGTCGCTGCGCTGGATCCTGCTGCACATGATCGAGGAGTACGCCCGCCACAACGGGCACGCGGACCTCCTGCGCGAGGCCATCGACGGGCAGACCGGGACGTGATCCACACGGCCACCGACGCGGACTGGCCGCGGATCTGGCCGTTCCTCCAGGAGACGGTGCTGGCGGGGGAGACCTACGCCTACCCCCTCGACCTGACAGCGGACTCCGGGCGGGACCTGTGGATGCGCCAGCCGCCGGGCCGCACCGTCGTGCTCGTCGAGGACGGGGAGGTCCTGGGCAGCGGCACGATGGGCCCGAACCGGCCCGGCCGCGGCAGCCACGTCGGCACCGCGTCGTTCCTGGTCGCCCCCGCCGCCCGCGGGCGCGGCGTGGGCCGGGCGCTGGGCGAGCACGTCGTGCAGTGGCACCGCGACCAGGGGTTCCACGCCATCCAGTTCAACGCCGTCGTCGAGACCAACACGGTCGCCGTCCGGCTGTGGCAGGCGCTCGGCTTCGGGATCATCGGCACGGTGCCACAGGCCTTCGACTCGGCTGCCCACGGCCTGGTGGGCCTGCACGTCATGCACCTGCCGCTGGACTGAGCGCGCCGGCGGACGCGGCCCCTCAGGGCGGCGAGAAGCCCGGGAGGTGGCGCTCCAGGATCTCGCGGAACGGCGCCTCGGCCTCCAGCTGGCTGAGCACCCCGACGCCACCGAGCCAGGTGCGGTGGATGAGCAGGTAGGACGGCGGCAGGTTCAGCCGGGTCGCCATCGTGTACGCCGGGTCGGCGGGGTCGTTGATGCGCCGGAACTGCTCCTGCATCCATGCCCGGGAGAACCGGAACCGCGCCTGGCGCATCGGCTCGACGAACGGCGCGAGGTAGTCCAGCAGCAGGTCGGGGTCGACAGCGATCCGGTCCCTGACGAAGCCCTCGGCGCGCAGCCCCTCGACCAGGTCGTCGCGGTCCTCGATCAGGCAGATGCTGATCAGCCGGCCCATCGCGTCCGGGAGGCCGCGCTCGGGCAGCCGGGCCACCGCCCCGTAGTCCAGCACCGCGAGCCGGCCGGGGGAGCCGTCCTCCTGCGGCAGCACCCGGTAGTTCCCCGGGTGCGGGTCGGCGTGCAGCATCCCGGTCAGCTCCGGGCCGGCGAAGAGGAACGTCGCGAACAGCTCGCCGTAGTGGTCGCGCTCCTCGCGGGTCCCCGCCTCGATGATCGAGGCCAGCGAGGCCGGGCTCTCCACCCACTCGGTGACCAGCACGTGCTCGCCGACGGCGACCACGTCGGGCACCACGATCTGCCGGCCGAGCTCGGGGTCCTCGCGGAAGGCCCGGGCGAACGCCGCCTGCGCGTCGGCCTCGAGCTGGTAGTCCAGCTCGTCCTCGGCCCGCGCCTGGAGCTCCTCGATCAGCGGCTTGAGGTCCAGCCCGGGCATCAGCGGCCCCATGCTCCGGGCCAGCCGGGAGAGCTGGCGCAGGTCGGAGCGGAGCGCGTCCCCGGCGCCGGGGTACTGCACCTTGACCGCGACCTCGCGCCCGTCGTGCCAGCGGCCGCGGTGCACCTGCCCGATCGAGGCGGCCGCGGCCGGGCCGCCGTCCAGCCAGACCAGCCGGTCGGCCCAGTCCGGGCCGAGGTCGCGGGCGATGACCTCCCGCACGGTGCGGGTCGGCATCGGGGGCGCGGAGTCCTGGAGCCGGGTGAGCTCCTGGCGGTACGGCGCCACCAGCGACTCCGGCAGCGCCGCCTCGAGCACCGAGAGCGTCTGGCCGAGCTTCATCGCGCCGCCCTTGAGCTCGCCCAGGGTCCGGAACAGCTGCTCGGCCGTACGCTGCTGGATCTCGGTCATCACGGTCTCGGCGGGGCGCCCGCCGAGGCGCTTGCCGAAGCCGATCGCGCTGCGTCCGGCGTACCCCAGCGGCAGCGCCGCCAGGCGCGCGGTGCGGGAGACGGCCTTGCGCGGGAGGTCACTCACGCCACCATTGTGACCTCCGGTGCCTGAGAGCGGCCGGCTTGCGGACCTGTGGCGGTGAGGCTGCCACCGTTTGGGCCCGGTCCGCCGGGGTGGCGGTGAGCCTGCCACCGTTTGGGTCCGGCCGACGGTGGCCAGCTCACCGCTGGGGTGACGGGCCCGCGCGGCGTACGCCGTCAGCTAGCCCGCCTGACCGGCACCCTCCGGGTACAGCCCGTCCAGCAGCCGGTGCCCGGACGCCTCGAACCCCTCGTCGCCGACTCCGTAGGCCCACACCGCGGCGCCGACCGCCTGCGCCACCAGGGCGCGCCGCCACTCGTCCGGTTCGCGGGGGTCCTCGCCGTACCCCTCGAGGAACGCCTCCTCCAGGCCGGGATCGCGTGCGAAGTCCTGACCCGCGAGGCGGACGAAGTCCTCGCTCTGCGGGCGCAGGTCGGCGCGTCCGAGGTCGATCACCCGGACGACGCCGTCGTCGATCAGCCAGTTGCGCGGCTGCCAGTCACCGTGCGTGGGGAGGACCCGGGCGCCGCCGCTGGTCCAGCTCGCCACCTCGGCGCGCACGCGCCGCTCGATCCGGGGGTCGATGCGGTGCGGCAGCCCGATCTGGTGCTCGACGCGCGCCCGGAAGCGGTCGTTCCAGCCCTGGTCGACGACCGAGAGCTGGCCGTGGAAGGCGGCGAGCAGCGCGCCCGCCTGCCGATAGGTGTCCGGGTCGTCCTGCGCGCCGGTCCCCTCCACCAGCCTGCCCGGGAGGTAGCGGGTGACCAGCAGCCTCGCCCCCTCGTCGCCGTACGCCAGCTCGGGAGCGTGCCCGGTGCTGACCCAGGGCTCCAGCCACTCCCGGTGCGCGCGGAGCTCCCGGGCGATGTGCCTGTCGGTGACGCCGCCCGCCTTGACGATGAAGCGGCCCTGGCCGCTGGCCAGGGAGAGCACGGTCGTCTCGACCAGTCCCCAGCTGAGGTCCTCGAGGACCCGCGCGTCGGGCAGCCACCGCAGCAGCAGCTCGCGCTGCTCGGGGCTCAGCCGGCTCAGTGGGTCCGCCACGACGAGCGATCCTAGGTCCACCACGACGGCGCAGTCGCCCCTGAGCGTGACGAGGCTCGGGCGGCCTCACCCGTCCGATCCCGGCCAGCGCCTGCGACCCGGTCGGTCCCCGCTGGCTAGCCTGCCCCCATGTCCGAGCCGCCGCCGTTCAGCCCGACCGTCACCCTGCTGACGGTGAGCCGGGTGTGGGAGGTGGCGTTCGCGGAGGCGCTGAAGCCGCTCGGGCTGACGACCCGCAAGTACGGCCTGCTCGGGCACGTCCGCGGAACTCCGGGCATCTCCTTCAGCGAGCTGGCCCGGCGCTCGCGCATCACCGTGCAGAGCGCGCACGCCACGGTGGCGGGGTTCGTCGAGGCCGGCCTGGTCGATGACGGGACCGCCCACGCCGGCGCCGCCTCGACGCTGCACGTCACGGCCGATGGGGAGGCGCTGCTGTCCCGGGCCGCCGAGGCGGTGGCCCGCCTCGACGAGGAGTTCGCAGCCCAGCTCCCGGAGCTGACCGAGGCGCTGCGCGCTCAGATGCTGCGCGCGATGGGTGGGCAGTAGGCCTGACCTTCAGGTAGCCTGAAGGTTATGGAATCCCTGCTGCTCTCCGCGCACGTGTTGGCGGGCATCCTGCTCGTGGGGCCGGTCGCCGTCACGGCCAGCCTCTTCCCGCGCTACGCGCCGGTGTCGGCGACGACGGGGGAGACCCACCGCAACGCGGACATCGCCCGGCTCCTGCACCGCGTCACCCGCGGGTACGGCGCCGCGGCGCTCGTGGTGCCGGTCGTCGGGCTCGCGCTGGCCGGCGTACAGGGGCGCACCACCGAGGTGTGGGTCATCGTCGCGATGGTGCTCACGGCGGTCGCGGGCGGCCTGCTCGCCCTCCAGATCGCACCCCGGCAGCGCGAGGCGCTGGACGCCCCCGACGACGGCGCCCAGCTGCGCCGGCTCGGCATGCTCACCGGGGTCTTCAACCTGCTCTGGGCGCTGGTCGTGGTGCTGATGATCGTGCGGCCCGGATCGAGCTATCCGTGAGTGGCCCGCTGCGTGTGCTCGGCGTGCTCTCGGTCCTCGAGCTGGCCAGCGTGCTGGTGCTGCTCGGCAACCTCGCCACCGTCCACGACCCGACGGTGACGAGCGTCCTCGGCCCGGTCCACGGCGCGCTCTACCTCTCGGTCGCGACCAACGCGCTGCTCGCCCGCCGCCTCACGGCCCGGACCCGGATCGGCGCGGTGCTGCCCGGGCTCAGCGGCCCGCTCACCGTCCTCAACGTACGAAGGGAGGCGCGCGCATCATGAGTTTCCGTCACTACCTGCGCCGCCCGCCGGCCGTCAGTGCCGCCGAGGCCGTTCGCCTGGTCGCCGAGGGCGCCCTGGTCGTGGACGTGCGTCGCGACTTCGAGTGGAACCGCACCCACATCCCGGACGCGGTGCACATCCCCCTCGACCAGCTGCCCGAGCGCTGCCTGGAGCTGCCCGAGGACCGGCTGATCGTCACGTTCTGCACCGGCGGCATCCGCTCCGCCAACGCCGCGAACCTGCTGGTCGAGAACGGCTTCGACGCCGTCAACATGAGCCGCGGCCTGATCGACTGGCGGGCCGCCGGGGGACCGCTCACCACCGGGTGACGGCCGCCCGGCCGGTCTGGTGACCAGGAGCGCGACGTTCGAGAAGAACAGGTGGGGTCGGGGGAGTTCGGGCGCCTGTTCTCGGCCCGAACCCACCCGTTTCTCAGATTGGCCGGCCAACCCCACCTGTTTTCTCGGGCGCGGGGCCCACTGGTGCAGCTCAGGCGGTCTCGGGGAACCGCACTCCGGTGTTGGAGTGGCAGCGGTAGCCGTGCGGGTTCTTGTGCAGGTACTGCTGGTGCACGTCCTCCGCGTAGTAGTACGGCGTCTCGGCGGCGGGCCGGATCTCGGTGGTGATCTCGCCCAGACCGCGCCGGGCCAGCTCTTCGCCGTACACCCGGGTCAGCTCGCGGGCGACCTGCTCCTGCTCCGGCGTCGTGTAGTAGATCGCCGAGCGGTACTGGGTGCCGACGTCGTTGCCCTGGCGCATCCCCTGGGTCGGGTCGTGGACCTCGAAGAACCGCTTCACGAGGTCGGCGTAGGAGACGACGGCGGGGTCGAAGACCACCCGGACGGCCTCGGTGTGGTTGGTGCGGCCGCTGCACACCTCCTCGTAGGAGGGGTTCGGGGTGGTGCCGCCGGCGTACCCCACCGAGGTGGACCAGACGCCGGGCAGCTGCCAGTAGATCTCCTCGGCGCCCCAGAAGCAGCCGAGGCCGAAGACGGCGACCTGGTAGCCCTCGGGGGCCTCGTCGGTGACCAGCGGGGTGCCGAGCACGAGGTGCCGCTCGGCGAGCGGCCAGGGGCGCTCGGTGCGGCCGGGCAGGGCCTGCTCAGGGGCGACCAGCTCGGGGGTGGTGCGGGAGAAGAAGGACACGTGATCACTCCAGGGGGTTGACGTCACAGTCTGCAACAACGTCGGTGGGCGGTCCCTTCCCGGCGGGGATAGCCTCGCGGGATGAGCGAGCAGCAGCACGGCAGCAAGGCAGGCTTCGAGACCCGGGCGATCCACGCGGGCTTCGAGCCGGACCCGACCACCGGCGCGGTGATCGCGCCGATCTACGCCACCTCCACCTACAAGCAGGACGGGGTCGGCGGGCTGCGCGGCGGCTACGAGTACAGCCGCTCGGCCAACCCGACCCGGACCGCCCTGGAGGGCGTCCTGGCGGCGCTGGAGGAGGGCGAGCGCGGCTTCGCGTTCGCCTCCGGCCTGGCGGCCGAGGACACCCTGGTCCGGGCGCTGTGCCGCCCCGGTGACCACGTGGTCCTCCCCGACGACGCGTACGGCGGCACCTACCGGCTCTTCGACAAGGTCCAGCGCAACTGGGGCCTGGCGCACAGCGCCGCTGCGGTCTCCGACGTCGACGCGGTCCGGGCCGCGGTCCGCCCCGGTGAGACCAAGCTGGTCTGGGTCGAGACCCCCACCAACCCGCTGCTCAACATCGGCGACATCGAGGCGCTGGCCGCGGTGGCCCACGACGCCGGCGCGCTGCTGGTCGTCGACAACACCTTCGCCTCGCCGTACCTCCAGCAGCCGCTGACCCTCGGCGCCGACGTCGTCGTCCACTCCACCACCAAGTACGCCGGAGGCCACTCCGACGCCGTCGGCGGTGCGCTGGTGGTCCGGGACCTCGAGGTCGCCGAGCAGGTCGCGTTCCACCAGAACTCGATCGGCGCGGTCGCGGGTCCGTTCGACGCGTTCCTCACCCACCGCGGGCTGAAGACCCTCGGGGTGCGGATGGACCGGCACTGCGACAACGCCGAGCGGGTCGTGGAGTTCCTGGCCGCGCACCCCGCCGTCAGCGAGGTCATCTATCCCGGCCTGGAGTCGCACCCGGGCCACGCGGTGGCCGCCCGGCAGATGAAGCGCTTCGGCGGCATGGTCTCGTTCCGCTGCGCCGGCGGTGAGGAGGCGGCCCTGAAGGTCTGCGAGCGGGCCGAGGTCTTCACGCTGGCGGAGTCGCTGGGCGGCGTCGAGTCGCTGATCGAGCACCCGGGCCGGATGACCCACGCCAGCGTCGCCGGCACCGACCTGGAGGTCCCGGCCGACCTGGTCCGGCTCAGCGTCGGCATCGAGACCGCCGAGGACCTGCTCGCCGACCTCGACCGCGCGCTGTCCTGAGGTGACCGGCCGCGGCACCGCGCTGTGCGTCGACATCGGCTCGACGTTCACCAAGGCGCTGCTGGTCGACCTCGACCAGGGGCGGGTGGCCGCCTCGGCCAGCCACCCCACGACGGCCGGCACCGACGTCCTGGACGGGTACGACGCGTGCCGGGCCGAGCTGCTCGCCGCGGATCCCCGGGCCGCCGACGCCGAGGTGCTGGCCTGCTCCAGCGCCGGCGGCGGGCTGCGGATCGCGGTGGTGGGCAACGAGGAGCTGGTCACGGCCGAGGCCGGCCGCCGGGTGGCCCTCTCCAGCGGCGGCCGGGTCGTCGAGGTCCTGGCCGCGGCGGGTCGTGTGCCTGGGGACGCGTGGGAGCGCGTCGTGGGGCACACGACCCCGCAGCGCGGGGGTGGGGGCGGCGGTGGGGCCGACCTGGTGCTGCTCACCGGCGGCACCGACGGCGGCAACCGCGCGGTGCTCGTGCAGGCCGCCCGGGACCTGGTCGCCGCCGGCTGGCGCGGCCCGGTGGTGGTGGCGGGCAACGTCGAGGCGCGCGAGGAGGTGGCGGCGGTCCTGGCCGGCGTACCGCACGTGCTGGCGGACAACGTCGTCCCCCGGATCGGCGAGCTCGCGCCGCAGTCGGCCCGGGCGGCCGTCCGCGAGCTGTTCCTGGCCCACGTCATCGGCGGCAAGGGGCTCAGCAGCCGTCCGGAGCTCACCGAGATGGTCCGCGGAGCGACGCCGGACGTCGTCCTGACCGGCGTGGAGCTGCTGGCCCGGGGCCTGGGCGGCCGGCACCCGGGCGCGGGCGACGTCGCGGTGGTCGACGTCGGCGGCGCCACCACCGACGTGCACTCGGTGCTGGCCCCCGATCCCGAGGGCGGGCAGTCGCGGGAGGTGGTCGCCGCGGCGCCGGTCTCGCGCACCGTCGAGGGCGACCTCGGCATGCGCTGGTCCGCACCGGCGACGGTCGCGGCCGCCGGCCTCGAGGAGTACGCCGCGGCCGCGGCCCGGCGGGCCGCGGATCCCGCGTTCCTCCCCGACGGCGCCGCCGAGGGGGACGTCGACGAGGCGATCGCCCGGGCGGCGGCGGGGCTGGCCCTGCGCCGCCACGCCGGGCGCGCCCGGGTGGTGGTCGGCCCGGACGGGCGGGTGGTGGAGCGCACCGGCACCGACCTGCGGGAGGTCGACCTGCTGGTCGGCTCCGGCGGCGTCCTGCGCCACGGCCGCCCCGGCGTGGCGCAGCGGGTCCTCGGTCGGCTGGAGGAGGACGCGGCGGCGGGCTGGCAGCTGCCGCGCGCCGCCCGGGTCGTGGTCGACCGGGACTACGTGCTGGCCGCCGCGGGGCTGCTGGCCGCGGACCATCCGGAGGCGGCCTACCGGCTCCTGGCAGGCATGACAGGCACGACAGGCATGCTGGAGGGGGCCGGCGGATAACCTGTGGCAGTGACCGACGTGGACGACGCCCAGGGTGATCATGGACCTCGTCGGAGGCTGCGAATCTCGGCCCCGCCGCTCTCCCGCGAGGAGGAGACCATCGCCCGCCGGCTGGCCCATCAGTGGTCGCAGCTGCGCGACGAGCGGCGTCAGGAGCCGACCCCGGTGGCCATCGTCGGCGGCCGGTCGAACTTCAGCCGCGCGCAGGTGCCGTGGGGTCTCGACCTCGCAGCCGCCTGGTCGTGGCGCCTGCTGGTGGTCTGCGGCGCCGGCTACGTGCTGCTGTGGCTGCTGGCGAAGTTCGCGGTCGTGACCGTGCCGCTCGCGATCGCGCTGCTCCTGGCCGCGCTGGCCACCCCCGCGGTCCGCGGGCTGCGACGCGCGGGCATCCCGCACGGGATGAGCGCGTTCGTCGTGGAGATCGCCGCGATCGGGCTGATGGTGCTGATGGTCACCTTCGTGAGCCAGCAGGTGGCCGAGGAGTCCTCAAAGCTCGCCGACCAGGTGGTCAAGGGGCTCGACGAGATCCGGGTCTGGCTGCGCGAGGGGCCGCTGAACGCCAGCGAGTCCCAGATCAACAGCTACATCGGCCAGGTCCAGCAGGCCATCTCCACCTGGTCCAAGAACGGCGGCGCCTACAGCCAGGTGACCGAGCTGGGCACGGCCCTGACGCACGTGGTGACCGGGCTGTTCATCGTGCTGTTCTCCACCTACTTCTTCCTCGCCGACGGCGCCCGGATCTGGGCCTTCTTCGTCCGGATCGCGCCGCGGGCCGCGCGGGAGCGCGTCGACAGCTCCGGCCGGGTCGCCTGGGTCTCGCTGACCCAGTTCGTCCGGGCGACGGTGCTGGTCGCGCTGGTCGACGCGATCGGGATCGCGGTCTGGGCCGCGGTCCTGGGCGTCCCGCTGGTCCTCGCCATCGGCGTCCTGGTCTTCATCGGCGCGTTCGTGCCGATGGTCGGCGCCACGGTGGCCGGCGCGGTCGCGGTGCTGGTCGCCCTGGTCGACCAGGGCCCCTGGACCGCGCTGCTGATGCTGGTCGGCGTGATCGTGGTCCAGCAGGTCGAGGGGCACGTGCTGCAGCCGTTCCTGATGGGCCGCTTCGTCTCGGTGCACCCGCTCGCGGTGCTGGTCGCCATCGCCTGCGGCGTCATCGTCGCGGGCGTGGCCGGAGCCCTGGTCGCCGTACCGCTGGTGGCCGCCGGCAACGCGGTGGTCATGCACCTCGCGAGCCGGGCCGACCCCGGTGACGACCCGGCCGAGGAGCTCGCGGGGGACTACGCCCGCGACGGCACCCGCCCCGAGCCCGTGCACGACCCGGACCGGCCGGCCCTGGCCGACGAGCCGCGCAGCCCCGCCGAGACCGCGGAGGACCCCGAGGAGGGCCGGTGAGCCCCGCGGTGACCCTGGCCGACGTGCGCGCCGCGCGCGAGCTGCTGGCGGGCGTCTCGATCACGACGCCGATGGAGGAGTCCCGCTGGCTCTCGGCGCTGGTCGGCGGCCCGGTGCTCCTGAAGTGCGAGAACCTCCAGCGCACCGGCTCGTTCAAGGCGCGCGGCGCCTACGTGCGCATCGCCCGGCTCTCCGAGGCCGAGCGGGCCCGCGGCGTCGTCGCCGCCTCGGCCGGCAACCACGCCCAGGGCGTCGCGCTCGCCGCGCAGCAGCTCGGCGCCCGGGCGACGGTGTTCATGCCGGAGGGCGCGCCGATCCCGAAGGAGAACGCCACTCGCGGGTACGGCGCCGAGGTGGTCTTCGCCGGCCGCTACCTGGAGGACGCGCTGGTGGCGGCCGCCCGGTTCGCCGCGGAGACCGGCGCGGTGCTGATCCATCCCTTCGACCACGCCGACGTCGTCGCCGGGCAGGGCACGGTGGGCCTGGAGATCCTCGAGCAGGCACCCGAGGCGGCCACGGTGCTGGTGCCCACGGGCGGCGGCGGGCTGCTGGCCGGCGTCGCGATCGCGGTCAAGGAGGCCCGCCCCGACATCCGGATCGTCGGGGTGCAGGCGGCCGGGGCCGCGGCCTTCCCGGGCTCGCTGGAGCGCGGTGCGCCGACGGCGCTGACGGCGATGGCCACGATGGCCGACGGGATCGCCGTCGGGCTGCCGGGCGAGCTCACCTTCGCCGCCGTTCGCGACCACGTCGACGAGGTAGTCACGGTCTCGGAGGACCAGCTCTCGCGGGCCCTGCTGGCGCTGCTGGAGCGCGCCAAGATGGTGGTCGAACCGGCCGGTGCGGCCGCGGTCGCGGCGCTGATGGACCGGTCCCGGGAGTTCGCGACCCCGGCGGTCGCTGTCCTCTCCGGCGGCAACATCGACCCGCTGCTGCTCGGCAAGGTGATCCGCCACGGCATGTCCGCGGCGGGCCGCTACCTGAACCTGCAGGTCACGATCCCCGACACCCCCGGCGGCCTGGCCCGCCTGCTCGGCGAGGTCAGCGAGCAGGGCGCGAACGTCCTGGAGGTCGTCCACGAGCGGATCTCGCCGACCCTGCACCTCGACGAGGTCGAGGTGCACCTCCAGCTCGAGACGCGCGGAGCCCCGCACGCGGAGCTGTTGCTGGCTCGGCTCCGTGCGCGGGGCTACCGGGTGGTGCAGCCGGGCGGGGGCCCGGTCGGGTGACTGCTCAGCCGCTGTAGGGCACCGCGTCGACGATGACGACCTCGAGCTGCTTGCCGTTGGGCGCCTCGTAGCTGACGGTCTCGCCCTTGTTGCGGCCGTTGATGGCCGAGCCCAGCGGCGACTGCGGGGAGTAGACGGTCAGGCCCTCGGGCTCGATCTCGCGGGCGCCGAGGAGGAACGTCTCGACCTCGTCGTCGCTGTCGCCGACGAACTTGTAGGTCACGACCATGCCCGGCTCGACGACCCCGTCGTTCGGCGGGGTCTCGCCGACCTCGGCGCGGCGGAGCATGTCCTCGAGCTGCCGGATCCGGCCCTCGACACGGCCCTGCTCCTCGCGGGCGGCGTGGTAGCCGCCGTTCTCCTTCAGGTCGCCCTCGTCGCGCGCGGCGCTGATCTCCTCGACCACCCGCTGACGGGTCGGGCCCTTGAGCTCCTCGAGCTCCTTGTGGAGCTTGTCGTAGGCGTCCTGGGTCAGCCAGATGGTGCCCTGCTCGGTCGACTGCGTCATGGATACTCCTGCGTTGTTGCTCGGGATGCGGGCGTTCCGCACCAGATGCACCGGGGACCGTCTCGTTCGGGCGGCCGGAGAGTGTGGCCGTACGCCGAATCGCGCGGGGCCCCTTCTCGTGACGGCCCAGCGGGTCGGTCAGAACGTCCAGCCTAACAAGTCACGTCAATCTCGGCGCGCGACGCGGGCCGGGGGAGCGCTCAGCTGGGGCGGGGCTGGCCCTCGGCGGTGCAGCCGACCAGCTCGATCGAGGTGGCCCGGCGCTCGGTGCGGACCTGCTCGACCAGGGTGTCGTCCCCGGGGGCCGCGGTGAACGAGTGCTCCCCGACGGTGACGTGGTCGTCGGCGAAGGCGCGCAGCAGGCACTGCACGTCCTCGGCGTCCTCGCGGACCCGGACCTGCACCCGCGCGGTGGCGGTGTGCTCGTCGACGACGTCGAAGGCGATCATCTCGGAGTCGACGGGCGGCTCGGCGTGCGAGGTCATCGCCCAGACCACCCAGCCGAGTGCGGCCACGATCACGACCACCGATACCGCCCACGTCGCGCGGCGTCGCCACGGCGCCGGAGAGCCGTAGCGCTGCTGGAGGGTGTCCTGCGAGGTCACCTCGCCATCCTCCCACTCCGGGCCCACGCCCTAGACTCCACCCCATGTCGCAGCACCCCTCCGGGCCCCGTGCCGGGTTCCGCCTGATGCACGTGCACGCCCACCCCGACGACGAGTCCAGCAAGGGGGCCGCCTCGACGGCTCGCTACGTCGCCGAGGGGGTCGACGTGCACGTCGTCACCTGCACCGGCGGGGAGCGGGGCTCGATCCTCAACCCGAAGATGGACCGTCCCGACATCCTCGAGAACATCAGCGAGATCCGGCGCCAGGAGATGGAGCGGGCCCGCGACATCCTCGGCATCACCCAGGACTGGCTCGGCTTCGTGGACTCCGGCTGGCCGGAGGGCGACCCGCTGCCGCCGCTCCCGGAGGGCTGCTTCGCCCAGGCGCCGCTGGAGGAGGCCGCGGCTCCGCTGGTGCGGCTGATCCGGCAGTTCCGGCCGCACGTCCTGACCACCTACGACGAGCGCGGCGGCTACCCGCACCCCGACCACATCAAGTGTCACGAGATCTCGGTCGAGGCGTTCCACGCCGCCGCCGACCCCGAGCGCTACCCCGAGCTGGGGCAGCCGTGGCAGGCGCAGAAGCTCTACTATCACCACTCCTTCAACCGCCCCAAGACCCTCGCGCTGCACCAGGCGATGCTCGACCACGGACTGGAGTCGCCCTACGCCGAGCGCCTGGAGAAGTGGGAGCCCGAGCCCGAGTGGGACGCCCGGATCACCACCCGGGTGCCGTGCGGGGAGTACTTCGGCGTGCGCGACCAGGCGCTGCTGGCGCACGCGACGCAGATCGACCCGGACGGGTCCTGGTTCGCGATCCCGCGCGAGCTGCAGGAGAAGGTCTGGCCGACCGAGGACTACGAGCTCGTGGTGAGCCACGTCCCCTCCCAGGTCCCGGAGGACGACCTGTTCGCCGGCATCGTCGACCCCGCCTGAGAGACTGGGGGACATGCAGCTCTACGCCGTCGTCGTTCACGAGGTCCTGCCGCTCCTGGTCGCGGCGACCGATGAGGCTCCTGAGCCCGAGGACGTGAAGGCCGGCTGGACCGGGTTCGGGGTGTTCCTCGGCCTCTGCGTGGCCCTGGCGTTCCTGGGCTGGGCGCTCACCAAGCAGCTGCGCCGCACCGAGCGCAACCGCGACGCCGGCGTCTTCGGCCCGGTCGAGAACGGACCCGCCGAGACTCCCGTGGAGATCACCGAGGAGCAGGCCGCCGACGAGGGGCACCGCCCGGACGACCCGGCGCCACGCTGATCCTGGGCTGACCCTGGGCCGACCTCCGGCTGACCTGCGGGTCCTCGGTTCCGGTCAGGCGCCGGGCTCCTGCGCCTCCTGCTCGGCGAGCTGACGGCGCACGTCGCTCATGTCCAGGCTGCGCACGCCCTCGATCAGCTGGTCCAGGGCGGGCGCCGGCAGCGCGCCGGCCTGGGAGAACACCAGGATGCCCTCGCGGAACGCCATCAGCGTGGGGATCGACTGGATGCCGGCGGCGGCCGAGAGCTGCTGCTCGGCCTCGGTGTCGACGGACCCGAAGGTGATGTCCGGGTTCTGCTCCGAGGCCGCCTCATAGGTCGGCGCGAACTGCCGGCACGGCCCGCACCAGCCCGCCCAGAAGTCGACCAGCAGGATGTCGTCCCCCTCGACGTGGGACACGAAGTTCTCACCGGTCAGCTCGATGGTCGCCATGGCTCCACGGTACGACCCGGGCGCACCCCGGCCCAGGCGCCCGTGGCGTGCGGGGCCGAGCCGCACCGTGCGAGGCTGTCGCCGTGGAGACCGCGACGCGCAGCTACCTGGTCACCGGCGGCGTCCGCTCGGGCAAGTCCACGCACGCCGAGCGGCTGCTGCGCGACCACCCGGCGGTCACGTACGTCGCCCCCGGGCCGGTGCCGGACCCGGCCGCCGACCCGGACTGGGCGGCCCGGATCGCGCACCACCGCGCGCGCCGCCCGGCCGGCTGGCGCACCGTCGAGACCGGCGACGTGGCCGGCGCCGTGGCGGCGGCCGACGGGGCCGTGCTGGTCGACTGCCTCGGCACCTGGCTGACCGCGCAGATCGACGCCGCGAACGCCTGGGACGCCGCGGCGGACGAGATCCATGCGCTGGTCCTGGGCCACCTCGACGCGCTCATCCCGGCGCTGGCGGCCGCCGCCGGGCCCACGGTGCTGGTCACCAACGAGGTCGGGCTCGGCGTGGTCCCCGAGCACCGCTCCGGCCGGCTCTTCCGCGACCTCCTCGGAATCGTCAACCAGCGGGTCGCGGCCGGGTGCGACGAGGTCCACCTCGTCGTCGCCGGCCGGGTGCTGGTGCTCTGAGGGCGCGCCGAGGCGGGGCTCAGCCCGCCTGGGCGGCGAGCAGCCGGTCGCCCAGCCCGGAGCGCAGGTAGAGCACTGACCGGCCGTGCCGGGCCGAGGTCAGCAGCCCGGCGGCGCGCAGCGCGCGCAGGTGCTGGTTCACAGCGGTCGTCGTCACCCCCAGTCGCACCCCGAGCTCGGTGGAGGACGCGGGCGCGTCGAGCATCACCAGGAGCCGGGCCCGGGCCGCCCCCACCAGCGCGGTCAGGCTCCCGGGCGCCGCCACCCGCTCGCTCTGCCACAGCGTGCCGACCCCGCGGGCGGCGTACAGGATCTGGGGCTCCTGCTCGGGGGTGATCGGCGTGGACCCGCCGCGGGAGAACAGCGACGGCACCAGCGTCAGGCCCGCCCCGGTGGTGGTGCGGCGGAAGCCGCCCTGCGGGCTGCTGGTCACCTGGACCACGCCGTCGACGAGGCGGATCTTGGGGCTGAGGTCGGCGAACATCGCCGCGAGCCCGCGCTGGGCGGTGACCCGGCCGCGGTGGGTGACGTCGGCCTCGAGGACCGCGCGCATCCGTGGCCAGTACGGCGCGAAGCAGGCGTCCCAGTAGTCGCCGAGCGCGCGCACGACCCGGCGCAGCACCCGGTCGGTGCGACCCGAGAGCGCCGCCGGCAGCCGGTCGCCGTGCACCTCGGCCAGCGTCGCCCGGACCACTGGCAGCGGCAGCGCGGCCACCCGGTCCAGCTCCTCGCCGATCCGGGTCAACGGGCTCGCGGGACGGGGGTGCAGGAAGTCCGGCGTCCACAGCCGGTCGTTGGTCAGGGCGCGGAGCACGTCGACGTCGAGCCCGGCCCGGTCGGCCTCGGTCATCCGCAGCCACGGCAGGTGGAGCGGGTAGCGGCCCGGGTCGCGGAAGGTGCGCACCGAGAGCGCCAGGTCGTTGAGCGGGGAGATCGCGAAGCGCACGTCGGCCAGCTCGAGGCCGGTCAGGTCGTACTCGATCATGAAGCCACACGCTATATCGTTGGTCCGGCGCCACCCGGGCGTGGGAGAACTTCCGGGTGCTGCGCCGGACCCTCTTCCCCGCCGACCCGGTCGCCCGGGCGCTCTCGGTCTCGACGATGGCCGCCTCGCTGGCGACCGGGCTCTTCTACACCGTCTCCGCCCTCTACTTCACGATGGTCGTGGGGCTGGAGGCGACCACGGTCGGACTGGGCCTGACCATTGCGGGAGCGGCGGGCGTGCTGGCCGCGTACGCCGGCGGCGGGCTGTCCGACCGGCTGGGGGCGGACCGGGTGCAGATCGCGAGCACGGTGGTCCAGGGGCTGGCGATGCTGGCCTACGTCCTGGCCGACGGCGTGGTCTCGTTCGTCCTCACCGCCTGTGTCGCGGTCGGCGCTCGCAGCATGCAGGGCACGGCCAAGCAGGCGCTGCTGGCCCGCTGGTTCACCGGACCCGACCGGATCGCGGTCCGGGCCCGGCTGCGGGTGGTGACCAACGTCTTCATCGGCCTCGGCACCGCGCTGGCCGCCGTCGCCCTGCTGGTCGGCACGCCCGACGCGTTCCGGGTGACGATGGTGCTGGTCGGCCTGTGCGCGTTGGCGGCGGCCGTCCCGCTGGCCCGGCTGCGGGGGCGGGTGCCGGAGCTGGCCCCGGCCCTGCGCCCGACCCGGGGCCGGCACGCCGTGGACGTCGCGCGCGGGCGCTCGCCGCTGCGGGACCGGACCTACCTGGCCAGCACCGTGCTGAACTCGGTGATCGCGATGCAGTTCGGGCTGACCAGCGTCGGGGTGCCGCTGTGGATCGCCTCGCACACCGAGGCGCCGACCGTGATGGTCTCGGTGATGATGCTGCTCAACACGGTCCTGGTGGCACTGCTCCAGGTGCGGGCCTCCCGGGGCACCCACGAGATCGGCAGCGCCGGCCGGGCGGTCCGCCGCGGCAGCCTGCTGATCGCGCTGTCCTGCCTGCTGCTGGCCGGCGCCGGCGCCGGCGGGGTCGGCGTCGTGGGCGCCGTCGCGCTGCTGCTGCTGGCCGAGCTCGTCGGCAGCCTGGCGGAGGTGCTGACCGAGGCCGGGGGCTGGGGCCTGGCCTTCGAGCTGGCCGACCCGCTCAGCGCCGGCGCCTACCAGGGCGTCTCGCAGATGGGCTACGCGGTCGCCAGCATGGTCGCGCCGCTGGTGATCACCGCCACCGCGATCGAGCACGGCACCGTCGGCTGGGCGGCGCTGGCCGCGGTGTTCGCCGGCTGCGGGTGCCTGGTCGCGGCCCTGGCCGCCCGCACCGCCCGGCGGCGTACGACTGTCGCGCTGGTCGCCTGAGCCGAGCCGCCGGCCGGGTCAGTGCAGGTCAGCGCAGGGTCAGCGCAGGGAGTACGTCGCGAGCGAGACCCCGACGTAGTGGGCCGCGAAGGCCAGCACCGTGAACGAGTGGAAGACCTCGTGGAAGCCGAACCAGCGCGGCGAGGGGTTGGGGCGCTTGAGGCCGTAGACCAGGCCGCCGAAGGTGTACAGGGCGCCGCCGACCACGATCATCGTGAAGATCGTGACGCCGACGTCGACGCCGAGGGCGGTCGCACCGGAGAAGAAGCCGGGGATGAAGAAGACCGCCGCCCAGCCCAGGGCGAGGTAGATCGGCACGTAGAGCCAGCGCGGCGCGTCGGTCCAGAAGATCCGGAACAGCACGCCGAGCACGGCGCCGGTCCAGACGGTGATCAGCAGCGCGCTGCGCTGGGTGCCGTCGAGCAGGATCAGCGCGAAGGGCGTGTACGAGCCCGCGATGAGCAGGAAGATGTTGGAGTGGTCGAAGCGCCGCAGGAACGCCCAGGTGCGGGGCGACCAGGTGCCGGTGTGGTAGATCGCGGAGACCGTGAAGAGGATCAGGCCGGATCCGGTGAAGACCGCGGAGCCGATCCGGGTCGTGGTGTCGGGGGAGAGCGCGACCAGCACGATCCCGCCGATCAGGATGAGCGGGGCGACGGAGAGGTGCAGCCAGCCGCGGAGCTTCGGCTTCATCTCGTCGAAGCTGTCGTGGAGGGATTCGCCGAGATGGTCGAGCCCAGCGCGCACGTCGTCCATCGCCTGGTTCATATGTCGAAGTTACCCGCTGGAAGCATCGACATAAACACAACGCGGTGAAGGTCACGCGGCCGCCGCGCGACCGGGGCGGCGAGTCCCGGCGGGAGGTCCGCCTTGGCTATCCTGGGGCCGTGGCGGACTGGAAGCGCGGGTTGCGCAGGGTGCTCTATCCGGCCTACGAGGCTCGGCTCCTGCGGCGGCTTCCCGACAACCGGCCCCAGCACATCGCCGTCCTGCTGGACGGCAACCGCCGGTGGGCGCGCTCGGTCGGCCGCGACACCGCGCACGGCTACCGCGCCGGCGCCGCGAACATCGAGCCGATGCTCGGCTGGTGCGAGGAGGTCGGCATCGAGGTGGTCACGCTGTGGCTGCTCTCCACCGACAACCTCAACCGCCCCGAGGCCGAGCTCACCCCGCTGCTGGGCATCATCGAGGACTCCGTCGCCGCGCTCGCCGAGGAGCGGCGCTGGCGGCTGCACCCGGTCGGCGCCCTCGACCTGCTGCCGGCCTCGACCGCCGAGAAGCTGAAGTCCGCGGGCGACGCGACCAGCGACGTCGAGGGCATGCTGGTCAACATCGCCGTCGGGTACGGCGGCCGCCGCGAGATCGCCGACGCCGTCCGCTCGCTGCTCGCCGAGCACGCCGCGCGGGGCACCTCGCTCGAGGAGCTCGCCCAGACCCTCGACGTCGACGACATCTCGGCGCACCTCTACACCAAGGGCCAGCCCGACCCCGACCTGGTGATCCGCACCTCCGGGGAGCAGCGGCTCGGCGGCTTCCTGCTCTGGCAGAGCGCCACCTCGGAGTTCTACTTCTGCGAGGCCTACTGGCCGGACTTCCGGCGGGTGGACTTCCTGCGCGCGATCCGGGCCTACGCCCAGCGCCAGCGGCGCTTCGGCACCTGAGCCGGCCCCCGCACATCGGCGTGTCGCCGGCGGAGGTCGGCGCAACGGCCGCTGCGGCGGCGTACGTTCGCAGCATCGGCGAGTGGGGAAGCTCGCCGGCACCGGGAGGTCCGCTCGTGAGCACTCACGACAGCACCGCACGACGGCTGGTCCGCCGTGCGGACGCAGGCGGGCACTCCCGCCGCGGGCTCCCCGGTCCGTCCGCTTGAACCAGGGCCCGGGGCGAGGAGTGCGCGCATCGGCCCGTGAGGGGTGAACCGTGCCGTCCCAGGCCAAGAAGTCCCAGAGCTCCACCGCCAGTTCCGACACCGGGTCCGACACCGGATCCAACACTGCTGCGCGCACCTACGTGCTGGACACCAGTGTCCTCCTCGCCGATCCCGGGGCGCTGCGGCGCTTCGCCGAGCACGAGGTCGTGCTGCCCGTGGTGGTGATCACCGAGCTCGAGGGGAAGCGTCACCACCCCGAGCTCGGGTTCTTCGCGCGCTCGGCGCTGCGCACGCTCGACGAGATGCGCGTGCGCCACGGCCGGCTCGACCAGCCGGTGCCGGTCACCGAGGAGGGCGGGACGCTGCGCGTCGAGCTCAACCACACCGACCCGGCCGCGCTGCCCTCCGGGTTCCGGCTGGGCGACAACGACACCCGGATCCTGGCCGTGGCCCGCAACCTCGCCGACGAGGGGTACCAGGTCACGCTGGTCTCCAAGGACCTGCCGCTGCGGATCAAGGCCTCCGCGGTCGGCCTCGCCGCCGAGGAGTACCGCGGGGAGGCGATCAGCGAGTCCGACACCGGCTACACCGGCATGGCCGAGCTCGAGCTCAGCGCCGCCGAGGTCGACGAGCTGTACGACGACGGGGTGCTCGACCTCGCCGACGCCCGGCAGCTGCCCTGCCACCAGGGCCTGGTGCTGCTCTCCGAGCGCGGCACGGCCCTGGGCCGGGTGGGCGCCGACAAGCAGGTGCACCTGGTCCGCGGCGACAAGGAGGCCTTCGGCATCCACGGTCGCTCCGCCGAGCAGCGGGTGGCGCTGGAGATGCTGCTGGACCCCGAGATCGGCATCGTCTCGCTGGGCGGGCGAGCCGGCACCGGCAAGTCGGCGCTGGCGCTGTGCGCCGGTCTGGAGGCCGCCCTGGAGCGTCGCCAGCACCAGAAGGTGGTGGTCTTCCGCCCGCTCTTCGCGGTGGGCGGCCAGGAGCTGGGCTACCTGCCGGGCTCGGAGTCGGAGAAGATGTCGCCGTGGGCGCAGGCCGTCTTCGACACCCTGGGCGCGATCACGTCCCGGGAGGTGATCGAGGAGATCCTGGCCCGGGGGATGCTCGAGGTGCTGCCGCTGACCCACATCCGCGGCCGCTCGCTGCACGACTCGTTCGTGATCGTGGACGAGGCGCAGTCGCTCGAGCGCAACGTGCTGCTCACCGTGCTGTCCCGGATCGGCGCGAACTCCAAGGTGGTGCTCACCCACGACGTCGCCCAGCGTGACAACCTGCGGGTCGGACGCCATGACGGGGTGGTGGCGGTGATCGACAAGCTCAAGGGCCATCCGCTCTTCGCCCACGTCACGCTGACCCGGTCCGAGCGCTCCCCGATCGCGGCCCTGGTGACCGAGATGCTGGAGAACGTCACGCTCTGAGCCGCGCGCCGGTGACCACTCTCACTGGGACGGGTGTTCCGAGAGAGGTCGCTGTGACTGCTGAGACGCCTGCGCCAGCACTGGCGCGGGCGTTCTCGGCCGTTTGGTTTGCCTGCCCTCGAGTCCTGAGGCAGTCTGGCCCCGGCCCTCGTCACCTACCCGTGAGTAAAACTGTTGCCGAAGCACGCCGCGTACGCCCCCAAGCACCGCAACCACGCCAAGAGCCGGACCATCGCGGTCCACGCGCCGAAGAAGGCGCTGCGCACCTCGCTGCTGCTCTCGTCGCTGGCCGTGTCCGCGACCGGCGCCGCAGTAGCGGGCGGGGTCGCCACCCAGGAGCCGGACCGGGCGACCACGGTCTCCGCGGACCTCGGCCCCGCGGCGACCACCGGCTCCGACGACGCCGGCACCTCCGCAGCGTCGGCGCCCGAGGCGTCGGCCGCCGAGACCCCGGCGAGCCCCGAGGCCGCTCCCACGAGCGAGGCCCCGGCCGGTGCTGCGGGCGAGCGCGAGCAGCTCGTCTCCCGCTCCGACCGCCGCGCGGCCGCCGACCCGGCCAAGGAGGCGGCACTCTCCCAGGAGAGCGGCCGCGCCATGACGCGCACCGAGGACCTCTCCGACGCCGACCCCCGCACCGCGGCGCGGGCGATGCTGCCGGAGTTCGGGTTCTCCTCCGACCAGTTCGGCTGCCTGGACTCCCTGTGGACCAAGGAGTCGAACTGGACGGTGGACGCGGACAACCCGACGTCCTCGGCCTACGGCATCCCGCAGGCCCTGCCCGGCTCGAAGATGGCGAGCGCCGGCTCGGACTGGGCCACGAACCCGGTCACCCAGATCCGCTGGGGCCTGGGCTACATCGAGGACCGCTACGGCAGCCCGTGCAGCGCCTGGGCCCACAGCCAGGCCCACAACTGGTACTGAGCGCAGCCGCGTCAGCGGCTCCGCTCGATGGTGGTCGAGCAGCGACCACGGCCGAGCCCGCGAGGCCGTGACGGCGCGTGTCGAGACCCAGTTCCTCGACGACCGACCCTCAGGGCAGCTGGCCGGTCAGCCGCTCGTGCATCGCCCGGCTCGGCTCGTTGAGGCCGATGATCTCCACGTCGACGCCCCGGCCGGCGTACTTGGTCTGAACGGCGTCCAGGGCGGCCACGGTGGAGGCGTCCCACACGTGGGAGGCGGTCAGGTCGATGACGACCCGCGGCGGGTCCGCGGCGTACTCGAACTGCGTGTAGAGGTCGTTGCTGGAGGCGAAGAACAGCTCACCGGTGACGCGGTAGGTCGCGACGCCGCCGTCCGCGGAGAGGGTCCGGGTCACCTCGGCCAGGTGCGCGACCCGGCGGGCGAAGAGCATCATCGCGACCAGCACCCCGGCGATCACGCCGATGGCGAGGTTCTCGGTGGCCACGACCACCGCGACGGTCACGACCATGACCGCGGTCTCGCTGCGCGGCATCCGGCGCAGGGTCGCCGGACGCACGCTGTGCCAGTCGAAGGTCGTCACCGCGACCACGACCATCACCGCTGCCAGCGCCACCATCGGGATCCGGCCGACGGTCTCGCCGAGCCCGACCACCAGCACCAGCAGCCAGATGCCGGTCATGAACGAGGAGATCCGGGTGCGGGCGCCTGCCTCCTTCACGTTGACCATCGTCTGGCCGATCATCGCGCAGCCGCCCATGCCGCCGAAGAGGCCGGTGACGATGTTCGCGCCGCCCTGGCCCAGGGCCTCGCGGGTCTTGTCGGAGCGGGTGTCGGTGATGTCGTCGACCAGCTTCGCGGTCATCAGCGACTCCATCAGGCCGACCAGCGCCACCGCCAGGGCGTACGGCGCGATCGTCTCGAAGGTGGTCAGCGTGAGCGGAACGTTCGGCCAGACCAGGCCCGGCAGGCTGTCGGGCAGCGCGCCCTCGTCGGCCAGCACCGGGACGTCGAGGCCACCGATTGCGACCAGGGCCGCGAGCAGCACGATCGTGACCAGCGGGGCCGGCACCGCCCGGGTCACCCGGGGCAGCAGCACGAGCAGCGCGATGCCGCCCGCGGACAGGGCGTAGACCGCCCAGCCCTTGCCGACCAGGTGCGGGACCTGGGCGGCGAAGATCAGCACGCACAGGGCGTTGACGAAGCCCACCATCACCGAGCGGGGGATGAACCGCATCAGGCGGCCCAGCCCGGCCACGCCCAGCACCAGCTGGAGGACGCCGGCGAGCAGCACCGTCGCGATCAGGTACTCCATCCCGTGCGAGGCGACCAGTGGCGCGATGACCAGCGCCGTGGCGCCCGCGGCGCCCGAGACCATGCCGGGGCGGCCGCCGAGCACCGAGGCGCAGATCGCCATCGTGAAGCTCGTGAACAGGCCGACCCGGGGGTCGACCCCGGCCAGCACCGAGAACGAGAGCGCCTCGGGGATCATCGCCAGCGCGACGACCAGTCCCGCCAGGACCTCGACCCGCAGCAGCCGCGGCGAGCGGAGCGCATCGAGCACGCCGGGGGAGGTGGGGGTGGGCACGAGCGCCAAGGGTAAGGCGACGCCCCGCCGGTCACCGACCCGGCGGGGCGTCAGGTTCCTCACGGGCGGGTCATCGACTCCACGTCCAGGGCCTCGTCGAGCTGCTGCTCGGTGACCTCGCCGCGCTCGACGTACCCCATCGCGATCACGGTCTCCCGGATCGTGGCGCCGTCGGCAAGAGCCTTCTTGGCAACCTTGGCGGCGTTCTCGTAGCCGAGGTACTTGTTCAGCGGCGTGACCACCGAGGGCGAGGACTCGGCGTAGCCGCGCATCCGCTCCACGTCGGCGGTGATCCCGTCGATCGTGCGGGCGGCCAGCACCCGCGACGACGCGGCCAGGAGCCGGACCGACTCCAGGACGTTGCGGGCCATCACCGGCATCGCGACGTTGAGCTCGAAGGACCCGCTGGCCCCGGCGGCGGCGACCGCGGCGTCGTTCCCGACCACCTGGAAGCAGACCATCAGCGTCGCCTCCGGAAGGACCGGGTTCACCTTGCCGGGCATGATGCTCGAGCCCGGCTGCAGGTCCGGCAGGTGGATCTCGGCCAGCCCGGTGGTCGGGCCTGAGGACATCCAGCGCAGGTCGTTGCAGATCTTGGTGAGCCCGACGGCGTAGGTGCGCAGGACCCCGCTGAGCTCGACGAGCGAGTCGCGGGTGCCCTGGGCCTCGAAGTGGTTGCGGGCCTCGGTGAACGACTGGCCGGTGCGCTCGCCGAGCACCTCGATCACCCGGGCGGCGAACCCCTTCGGGGTGTTGATGCCGGTGCCGACGGCGGTGCCGCCCAGCGGCAGCTCGCGGACCCGGGGGAGCACCGACTCCAGGCGCTCCGCGGCGTAGCGGACGGTCGCGGCGTACCCGCCGAACTCCTGGCCGAGCATCACCGGGGTCGCGTCCATGAGGTGGGTGCGACCGGACTTCACGACCCCGGCGAACTCCGCGGCCTTGCCCTCCAGGGAGGTCGCCAGCGTGTTCAGCGCGGGGAGCAGGTCCTCGACCACCGCGAGCGTGGCGGCGACGTGGATCGCGGTCGGGAAGGTGTCGTTGGAGGACTGGCTGGCGTTGACGTGATCGTTGGGGTGCACCTCGGTGCCGGCGCGCCCGGCCAGGCTGGCGATGACCTCGTTGGCGTTCATGTTGGAGCTGGTCCCCGAGCCGGTCTGGAAGACGTCGACCGGGAACGCCGCGTCGTGCTCGCCCGCGGCGACGGCCGCCGCCGCGGTGACGATCGCGGCGACCTGCTCCTCCCCGAGCACGCCGAGCTCGCCGTTCGTGGTGGCGGCCGCCCCCTTGACCAGGCCGATCGCGCGGACCAGCCGGGGCTCGATGGGGGTGCCGCTGATCGGGAAGTTCTCCACGGCCCGTTGGGTCTGGGCCCGCCACAGGGCGTCCCGGGGCACCTGGACCTCGCCCATGCTGTCGTGCTCGATGCGGAAGTCAGTCACGCCGGGCACGGTACCCGCGCGGCGTAGAGCCAGTAGTGGAGCTCGCGCCCCTGGAGGACGACGGGCAGCGCCCGCGCCTCGACCTCGCCGTACACCGAGCGCAGCGTCGCCTCCAGGGCCGGGTCCGCGGCGGCCGACCAGACGACCAGCGCACCGCCGGGACGCAGCACCGCGCGGGCGGTGTGCTGGAGCTCCCGCTGGTAGAGGCGCGCGTTGGCGTCGTGAACCAGGTGGCCCGGCCCGTTGTCGACGTCGAGCAGCACCAGGTCGTACGACGCCGGGCGGGCCCCGGCCAGCGCGGCGGCGATGTCGGCGACGACCACGTCGGCACGCCAGTCGGCCAGCAGCGCCGGCCCGTGCGGCACCGTGCCGTCGCGCATCCAGTCCACCAGCGCCTGTTCGATCTCCACGACCACGCAGCGCTCGACCCGGGGGTCGGCGAGGACCTGGTCCAGGGTGAACCCCAGTCCGAGCCCGCCGACCAGTACGTCGCGTGGCCGGGCGACGACGTCCAGCGCGGCGCCCGCGAGCGCGCGCTCCGTGCTCGTCTCCCGGCTGTCCATGACGAAGATCCCGTTCGCCCGCAGCTCCAGCACGGCCGGAGCGGCCCCCTCCTGACACCGGCGCAGGACCAGCTCGCCGCGCTCGGAGACGGCTCGGGCGACCTCGACGTGGTTCATGAACGCACCCTTTCGGGCGTGTGTGGGTGGACGCATCGGGGATACCGGGATCGTTCCCGACAATTTCACGGAGGACACATGACCAGCAGTCCAAGTGCCAAGGAACGGGCTCAGGATGCCGCAGGGACCGCGGCAGAAGAAGGCAAGCATGTCGCCGGGACGGCGGCCGAGGAAGCCCGCAACGTCGCGGCGGAGGCGGCCGGCCAGGCCCGCAGCGTGCTGAACGACGCCCTGGGACAGGTCAGCGAGCAGTCCCGCGCCCAGCAGGAGCGGCTCGCGGGGACGCTGCAGACCTTCGGGGACGACCTGGAGCAGATGGCGGGCCAGGGATCGCCCGGCCTCGCCACCGACCTCACCCGTGAGGTGGCCACCCGGGCCCGCGGGTTCGCCTCCCAGCTCCAGGACCGCGAGCCGAGCCAGCTGCTCGAGGACGTGCGGGGCTTCGCCCGACGCCGTCCGGGTGCCTTCCTCCTGGGTGCCCTGACGGCCGGCGTGGTCGCCGGCCGGCTGGCCCGGGGCACCGCGGACGGGATCGCCGCCGCGACGGGCTCGGGCTCGGGCGTCGGCTCGGCCTCGGCCTCGATGCCGCCCTCGACCGGCACCTCCGGGATGGCGACTCCGGTGGGCAGCGGCCAGACCACGGCGTGGGAGGGAACCACGGGGGGCGCCGGGACCACCAACCCGCCGATGCCGTCGACGACCCCGGGTCAGCCCACCGTCGCACCGCCGCTGGACGCCCCCGGGCCGATGGGCGGCCCGCAGGCCGGGTACGGCGAGCGGGGGGCGTTCGACGAGCCGTCCGGCGAGCGAGGGGTGCAGTGAGCACCCCCCAGCAACCAGGGCCGGGACCGGTCCCGGCGGAGCCGACCGGGTCCGAGCGCAGCCTGGGCGACATCGTCAGTGACATCACCACGGACCTCTCCACGCTGATCAAGCAGGAGATGGATCTGGCCAAGACCGAGCTGAAGGAGGAGGTCTCGCAGGCCGGCAAGGGCGCCGGCCTGCTCGGCGGGGCCGGCGTGGCCGGTCACCTGCTCCTGATCTTCCTCTCCCTCACCATCGTCTTCGCCCTGGACGAGGCGATGCCGGCGTGGGCAGCCGCGCTCATCGTCACCGTCCTGTGGGCAGTGGTCGCCGCCGTCCTGGCGCTGACCGGCAAGAAGGCGATCCAGCAGAGCAACCCGCAGCTGCCGAAGACGCAGCAGACACTCAAGGAGGACGCGCAATGGGCCAAAGCACAGAAGAGCTGAGCACCGACATCGCCGGGACCAGGCAGTCGCTCGCCGAGGATCTCGACGCCCTCCAGGACAAGGTGAGCCCCACGGCCATCATCGACCGCCGCAAGGAGGCGGCCCGCAACCGCGTGCTGGGCGTGCGGGACCGGGTCATGGGCACGGCGTCGAGCGCCAAGGACAGCGGCAGCTCCACCGCGTCGGGCATGGCCGACTCGGTCAAGGGCGGCGCCCAGGACGCCGTCGGCGCGGCTCAGGACCGGTTCGAGGGCAGCCCGCTGGCAGCGGGGCTGGTCGCCTTCGGCGCCGGCATGGTGATCGCCGGAATGTTCCCGGCCACCCGCGTCGAGGCCGCAGCGGCGTCCGCGGCGGTCGAGACCGCCAAGGAGAAGGGCCAGCCGCTCGTCGACGAGGCCCGCTCGGTCGGCCAGGACATGGGGGACAGCCTCAAGCAGTCCGCCACCGACGCCGCCCAGCAGGTCAAGACCACCGCGACCGAGTCCGCGGGTCGGGTCCAGGAAGAGGGCCAGTCCGCGGCCCAGTCGGTCAAGTCCGACGTCCAGCCCGGCTCCTGAGCCACGCGCAGGGGCACGACGCGATGCTCGCGTCGTGCCCCTGACGCACGTCCGGACGCTTCTAGTCGAACAGCTCGCTGAGCCAGCTGTCCTTGCGCTTGCGCGGGTGCTGGCCCTGGGAGCCGTGCTGGGAGTGGGGCTGGGCGTAGGGCTGGGAGGACCGCTGCTCCCGCCCGCGGTCGTACTCCTGCGCCCGGGGCGGGGCGGGCGCCTGGTAGGTCAGCGAGCGTTCGATGAGCTTGTCGAGCTCGCCGCGGTCGAGCCACACGCCGCGGCAGGTCGGGCAGTAGTCGATCTCGATGCCGCTGCGCTCGCTCATCGTGAGCGTGGTTCCGTCGGTGGGGCACTGCATGGTTACCTCCTGGGGTCACCGGGTCAACGACCGGGTTCCTCCAGGCGTTCCGGGGTACTGGCCGCCCATGGTTGACGACACCACCAAGTCCGAGCACGACGCCGAGCAGAGCGGAGGCCAGGTCTCCGAGGTCGCCTCGATGGACCCGGCCGCCGCGGACACCCCGATCTCCGACGACCAGGCCGTCGCCGGCTACCCCGACAGCGAGAGCGGCGGGGCCGACGAGCCCGACGAGGCCGGCCCGAACGCCAAGCCCGGCGACAACCGGAGCGAGAACACGTACTAGACGAACCCGGAGCCAGGCGAACACACAGCCGCGAACACCTGTCCAGGAGCTGCCGGCCCGGTCCGCCGGGCCGGCAGCCGTCTGCTCAGCGGGGCTGGGCGGAGCGGATCCGGATCCCGGACAGCGGCACGGTGACCGATCCGGACGGGTCGGTGAAGAAGTCGTTGCCCTGGTCGTCGACGACGATGAAGGCCGGGAAGTCCTCGACCTCGATCTTCCAGACCGCCTCCATGCCGAGCTCGGCGTACTCCAGCACCTCCTGGCTGCGGATGCAGTCCTGGGCGAGCCGGGCGGCGGGGCCTCCGATCGACCCGAGGTAGAACCCGCCGTGGGTCCGGCAGGCGTCGGTGACGGCCGCGGAGCGGTTGCCCTTGGCCAGCATCACCATCGATCCGCCGGCGGCCTGGAACTGCTCGACGTAGGAGTCCATCCGGCCGGCCGTGGTCGGGCCGAACGAGCCCGAGGCCATGCCCTCGGGGGTCTTGGCGGGACCGGCGTAGTAGACCGGGTGGTCCTTGAGGTAGGCCGGCATCTCCTCGCCGGCGTCGAGGCGCTCCTTGATCTTCGCGTGGGCGATGTCGCGGGCGACGACGAGCGGACCGGTCAGCGAGAGTCGGGTCTTGACCGGGTGCCGGCGCAGTTCCGCGAGGATGTCGGCCATCGGCTGGTTGAGGTCGATCGGGACCACCGCCCCGCCGGCGATGTCGTCGGCGACCCCGGCGTCCGGCATGTACTGCGCGGGGTCGGTCTCCAGCTGCTCGAGGAAGACGCCCTCGGGGGTGATCTTGCCCAGCGCCTGCCGGTCCGCGGAGCACGACACCGCGACCGCGACCGGACAGGAGGCGCCGTGCCGCGGCAGCCGCACGACCCGGACGTCGTGGCAGAAGTACTTGCCGCCGAACTGGGCGCCGATGCCGAAGGACTGGGTCAGCTCGAAGACCTGCTGCTCCAGCTCCAGGTCCCGGAAGCCGTGGGCGCTCATGGAACCCTCGGTGGGGAGGTTGTCCAGGTAGTGCGCCGAGGCGTACTTGGCGGTCTTGAGCGCGAACTCCGCCGACGTGCCGCCGATGACCACGGCCAGGTGGTACGGCGGACAGGCGGCGGTGCCGAGCGAGCGGATCTTCTCGTCGAGGAACTGGAGCATCCGCTCCGGGTTCAGGATCGCCTTGGTCTCCTGGAACAGGAACGACTTGTTCGCGGAGCCGCCGCCCTTGGCCATGAAGAGGAACTTGTACTCGGGCCGCCCCGAGCTCTCGGGGGTCGAGTAGATCTCGATCTGCGCCGGCAGGTTCGTGCCGGTGTTCTTCTCCTCGTACGTCGTGAGCGGCGCTAGCTGGCTGTAGCGCAGGTTCAGCCGGGTGTAGGCGTCGTACACGCCCCGGCTGATCGCCTCGCCGTCGTCGGCTCCGGTGAGCACGCCCTCGGACTTCTTGCCCATCACGATCGCGGTGCCGGTGTCCTGGCACATCGGGAGCACTCCGCCGGCGGAGATGTTGACGTTCTTGAGCAGGTCCAGCGCCACGAAGCGGTCGTTGCCCGACGCCTCGGGGTCGTCGATGATCTTGCGCAGCTGGGCGAGGTGCGCGGGCCGCAGGTAGTGGCTGATGTCGTGCATCGCCTCGCTGGTCAGCCGCTCGATGGCCTCCGGCGCGACCTGGAGGAAGGTCCGGGTCTCGCCGTCGCTGCCCGTCGCCTCGAAGGTGGACACGCCCTCGGTGGTGATCAGCCGGTACGGCGTCTCGTCACGCCCGGTGGGCAGCAGGTCGGAGTAGCGGAACTCGGGTCCGGGCGCAGCGGTGCTCACGGGGGGTGAGGGTACCCCGGGGACGGCCCGGCGGATGGACGAGCGTGCTCAGCCGAGCAGCCCGACGGTCACGTCCTCCACGAAACCCAGCGCCGGGTCGAGCAGTGACCGGTCCACCGGTTCCCCGAGCCACAGCCCCCGGTCGCGGTCCTGCGTCACCTGGACGTCCACCGTCAGCACGCCGGGCTGATCCGCCTCGTCGAGCGCGACCGCCCAGCTCAGCGTCGGGAGGTCCTGGTCGAGCCGGGCCAGCGCCCTGGCGGGGTGGCCGGCCACCGAGGCCTCCCGGCTGCCTGCGCCGGCCACGTCGCGCAGCGTCGCCCAGGAGGCGCCGACCGTCAGGTGCAGCGCGTGGGTCGGCTCTCCGAAGAGGCAGGCCGGGGCCTGCTGCCCCTGCTCGCCGCTCAGCTGCGCTACGGCCGAGTCGTGCTCGACGGTGCCGGTCCCGGCCACCATCTGCGCGCCGAAGTGCTCCCGCACGTAGGGGAACAGGGCGGCGCAGGTGACTGCCGGGTCCGCCTGGGCCGCCAGGAGCAGCTCGGCGGGGTCGGAGGGAACTTCCGCGTCGCCGGCCGGGGCGCACTCGCGCTCGACGGCCGTCCGGATGTCGGCGCACGAGCCGACCGCGGCGAGGTCCGACTTCGCTGCGGGGTAGAGCACCGGCTCCCCACCCAGGTCGGGGGCGCTGTGGTCCCGGGCGTCGACCGCGGTCAGCATCCGCGTCGCGGCTCGGCGGGCCTCGGCGCAGGTGGGCGCGAGCACCCGGGCCCGCAGGACGTCGGCGGGCCCGACCGCGGGTCCGGGCAGGGGCGCCACCGCGACGGCCAGCTCGCACTCGCCCTGCTGGCGGTGCTGCGCCGCGACCCGGCCGGCGACCCTGACGCGCCGCGCGGGCGCGGCCGGGTGGCGCAGGTTCTCCTCGACGACGTGGTCGAGGGCGACCCCGAGGACCAGCGGGCTCGGCAGGACTCCCGTCCGGGGTCCGCGCACCGAGCACCGGCCGGCCTCCTCGCCGTCGCCGAACAGGGAGCGCGACAGGGTCTGGTCCTCGGTGAGCCCGCCGTGGCCGAGCCGCACCCACTCGCAGGGCGGCACCATCGCGGGCGACGGCTCGGCCGCTGCCGCTGCGGGGTCCCGTCGCAGCAGCGTGGCGACTCCACGCGCGATCCGCCGGCTCTGGGCGCACGCGCCATCGGAGGAGCTCACCTCGATGGCGAGCTCCTGGGAGACCGGCAGGTACCACCCGCACGTGGGCCTCAGTGCCGGGCTCTCCCGATAGGCCACCACCCCGGCCAGGATGCGCCGCGTCCGGTGGTAGCGGGTGTCCTGCGGAAGTCCCGCGCCGACCGTGACCTGGACGGCCCGGTACGACGGGCCCGCGGTGACCTGGCAGCGGGTGGGGGCGAGCGCCCGGGCGGTCGCGCCGGGCGGTGCCCCCGCCCGCCCCAGCGCGCACGGGTCGAGGGCGGCCAGGCGCCGGGCCACCACGTCCGCGTCGCGGTCCGGGTTGGTCGCCGCCTCCCGCGGGACCGGGTCGGGCACGCGGACCGACTCGGGCCCAGCCGCCTCGTCGTCGAGCACCGAGCAGCCGGCCAGCAGCAGCGCGGCCGCCAGGACGCCGACCGCCGAGGACGGGCGCCAGCGGACCGATGACCGGGACGAGCGACGCGGAAGCATGTCGGCCCATGTTCCCCGGGCCGGACTCCGAAAACCGGGTGCTAGACCTGCCGGCGTCTCGCGACGGCCCGCCAGCGGCCGGGGGACGACGTACGGCGGCGAGGTCGCTGCACGCTATGTTGCACCCTGGTCCACCTATCCCAGCCCCTGGAGGTCTGAGTGAAGATCCGTCGCACGCTCGTGTCGCTCACCGCCCTCGCTACGGTGGCCTCGTTCGCCGCCTGCGCCGCCCCCGAGGACGACGACGACAGCGCCGGGGGCAAGGGCGAGGCCGCCACGGCCACCTCGGTCGAGGACTTCGGCGACCTGGACGGCCTGGTCGAGGCCGCGCAGGAGGAGGGCGAGCTCAACGTGATCGCCCTGCCGCCGGACTGGGCCAACTACGGCGAGGTCATCAAGACGTTCTCGGAGAAGTACGACATCAAGGTCAACTCCGCCCAGCCCGACGCGGCGAGCCAGGACGAGATCAACGCGGCCGAGCAGCTCAAGGGCACCGACCGGGCGCCGGACGTCTTCGACCTCGGGCAGTCGGTGGCGCTGGCCAACACCGACAAGTTCGCCGAGTACCAGGTCGAGACCTGGGACACGATCCCCGAGGAGTTCAAGGACGCCGACGGCGCCTGGGTCAACGACTACGGCGGCTACATGTCGGTCGGGTACGACGCGAGCAAGGTCCCCGCGATCTCCTCCCTCGACGACCTGCTCGCCCCGGAGTTCAAGGGCAAGGTCGCCCTCAACGGCGACCCGACCCAGGCCGGCGCGGCATTCAGCGGCGTCGTGATGGCCTCGGTCGCCAACGGCGGCTCGGCCGACGACATCGCCCCCGGGGTGGAGTTCTTCGCCAAGCTCAAGAAGGCCGGCAACTTCATCCCGGTCGACCCGACCCCCGCCACGATCGCCTCCGGGCAGACCCCTGTCGTCATCGACTGGGACTACCTCAACGCCGCCGAGTCCGAGAAGCTCGACGACTGGGAGGTCTACGTCCCCGAGGAGGCGCCGATCGCCGGCTACTACTTCCAGGCGATCAACGCCGACGCTCCGCACCCGGCCGCCGCGCGGCTGTGGCAGGAGTTCCTCTACAGCGACGAGGGCCAGAACCTCTGGCTCGCGGGCGGCGCCCGCCCGGTCCGGGCCGAGGAGATGGCCGAGGCCGGCACCATCGACGAGGAGCTCTACGCGGCGCTCCCGGCGGTCACCGGCAAGCCGGTCATCCCGACCAACGAGCAGACCGAGTCGATGGCGGCGTACCTGTCGAAGAACTGGGCGAAGGCCGTCGGCTGACGTGACCACCACCGCGCCGCTGGCGGTCCCCGCGACCGCCCAGCCGCCGTCGCGGCCGGGCCGGCGCCTACGCATCGGTCCGGCCGTCGGGCTGGTCCCGTTCCTGGGGTTCCTCACGATCTTCCTGGTCGTGCCCACGGTCACCGTGGTCGTGGGGGCCTTCCAGGACGACGCCGGAGGGTTCTCGCTGGACCGGGTCTCGGCGCTCTTCGAGGAGACGCCGATGCGGGCGCTGCGCCAGAGCCTGCTGCTCTCGCTGAGCTCCGCGGCGATCGGCGCGGTGCTCGGCGCGGTGCTGGCCTACCTGATCCTGGCCGCGCCCCCGACCAGCCTGCTGCGCCGGGTGGCCACCGCCGTCTGCGGCGTGCTCGCCCAGTTCGGCGGCGTCACGCTCGCCTTCGCCTGGATGGCCACGCTCGGCTTCGGCGGGCTGCTGACCGACCTGCTGGCCGACGCGTTCGGCCTGGACGCGACCGGGTCCGGCTGGCTCTACGAGCTGCCCGGCCTGATCCTGGTCTACACCTACTTCCAGATCCCGCTGATGGTGATCGTCTTCCTGCCCGCGCTGGAGGGCCTGCGCCCGCAGTGGCGCGAGGCAGCGGTGGGCCTGGGGGCCAGCACCTGGCAGTACTGGACCCAGGTGGCGTTCCCGCTGCTGCGCCCCGCCTTCCTGGGGTCGGCGCTGCTGCTGTTCGCCAACGCCTTCGCGGCCTACGCCACCGCCGCGGCCCTGGTCAGCCAGGGCTCCCCGATCACGCCGCTGCTGATCCGGGCGGCGCTCACCAGCGAGATCGTGCTCGGCCAGGCCAACTTCGCCTACGCGCTCGCGCTGGAGATGGTGGTCGTGGTCGCTGTCGTCATGTCGCTCTACGCGTGGCTGCTGCGGCGTACCTCCCGGTGGCTGGGATGACCCGGCCTCCCGGAACCCGGGGCGGCGCGCGGGTGTGGTCGGCGACCCGGGTGCTGCTGCTCCTGGTCTTCGCTGTGTTCTTCTTCCTGCCGCTGCTGGCGCTGCTGGACTTCAGCACGACGGTCCCCGGCACCGAGGAGCGCACCGGGGACGCCTGGGCCGGCCTGGTGCAGGACCCGACACTCACCGACGCGATCACCACCTCGCTGCTGCTGGCCGGCCTGACGGTGGTCGGGATGGTGGTGCTGCTGGTGCCGACGATGGTCTGGGTGCGCCTGCGGGTGCCGCGGGCCTCCCGGATGGTGGAGTTCCTCTGCCTGCTGCCGCTCACGATCCCGGCCCTGGTCGTGGTGGTCGGCCTGCGCAACGTCTACTCGTGGGTCGACTACTTCCTCGGCGACTCCGCCCTCACGCTGACCTTCGTCTACGTCGTGCTGGTGCTGCCCTACGCCTACCGGGCACTGGACACCGCGCTCTCGGCGATCGACACCACGACGATCGCCGAGGCGGCCCGCTCGCTCGGGGCCGGGTGGTTCACCGTGATCGTGCGCGTCGTGTTGCCCAACATCCGCGGCGGCGTGCTGAACGCGGCGTTCATCTCGGTGGCGCTGGTGCTCGGCGAGTTCACTGTCGCGTCGCTGATGAACTACAACACGCTGCCGGTCGTGATCGTGCTGCTCAGCAAGAGCGACGCGCCGCTGTCGATGGCCGCGTCCCTCGGCTCCCTGCTCCTGGCCGCCGCCCTGCTCCTCGTCCTGTCGGCGTTCGACCGCCGTCGCCCCACCCGGAGGTAACCACCCATGTCCGACCCCCGCGCCGGATCTTCCGACGTCGCAACCCAGCCCGCCTCCACGGGCGGAGCGGGCGGTGTCGCCGTCGAGCTCGAGGGGCTGCAGCGCCACTACGGGCAGGTCCGCGCGCTCGACGGGCTCGACCTGCGCATCGAGCCCGGCGAGCTGGTCGCGCTGCTCGGGCCCTCCGGGTGCGGCAAGACCACTGCCCTGCGGATCGTGGCCGGGCTCGAGGGGCAGGACGCCGGCACCGTGCGGGTGGGCGGTCGCGACGTCTCCGGCGTCCCCGCCAACAAGCGGGACATGGGGATGGTCTTCCAGGCCTACAGCCTCTTCCCGCACCTGACCGTGCTGGAGAACGTCGCCTTCGGGCTGAAGCTGCGGGGCCGCTCCCGCAAGGAGCGCCGCAACCGGGCCGGCGACATGCTGGACCTGGTGGGGCTGGGGGAGCACCACGACCGCTACGCCACCCAGCTCTCCGGCGGCCAGCAGCAGCGGGTCGCGCTGGCTCGGGCGCTCGCCATCGAGCCGGCGGTGCTGCTGCTCGACGAGCCGCTCTCGGCGCTGGACGCCAAGGTGCGGGTGCTGCTGCGCGAGGAGATCCGTCGCGTCCAGCTCGACGTCGGGACCACGACGCTCTTCGTCACCCACGACCAGGAGGAGGCGCTGGCCGTCGCCGACCGGGTCGGTGTGATGAACGCCGGCCGCCTGGAGCAGATCGCGACGCCGGCCGCGCTCTACGACGCCCCGGCCACCGCGTTCGTCGGCCAGTTCGTGGGTCTTTCCAACCGGATGCCGACGCGCGTGCAGGGCGGTACCGCCCGGGTGCTCGACACCGACCTGCCCGTGCTGGCCGGATCGGCGAGCGGCGCCGGCCACGCGCTGGTGCGCCCGGAGTCGCTGGTCGTGGAGCCGGACCCCGCCGGCAGCGGCAGCGTCGTGTCGGTCTCCTTCCTCGGGGCGCTCTCCCGGGTCACGGTCACGATGCCCGACGGCATCTCGCTGGTCGCCCAGGTGCGCAGCAGCCTCGGCGAGCAGCTCGCCCCGGGGCAGCGGGTCCGGGTCGCGGTGACGCCGACCCCGGTGCTCGTCGTCGCCGCAGAGGCGTGAGCGCGCGGGAGTCCGACCCGTCTAGGGTTGGTGGCATGGAGGGACCCCTCGACCCCGCCGACCCGATGCGGCTGCGCGTCTCCGACACCGACCGGCACGCGGTGGCCGAGGTGCTGCGCGAGGCCGCGGGCGAGGGTCGCCTGGACGTGGACGAGCTCGAGGAGCGACTCGAGGCGACGTACGCCGCCAAGGTCTACGCCGACCTGGTGCCGCTCCTCGCGGACCTGCCCGGTGCCTCGCCGCTCCCGCAGGCGGCCCCCGTCGTACGTCGGGCCGGCACTCCCGCCTATCCGGGGCCGATCGATCACCTGCCGCGCCACACGAGCAGCCTGGCCATCATGGGCGGGCAGGACCGCAAGGGCGTGTGGGTGGTCCCGCCGGTGCACACGGCGTTCACGCTGATGGGCGGCATCGACGTGGATCTGCGCGAGGCCGTGTTCAGCAGCCCCGAGGTCGTGATCAACGCCAACGTCGTCATGGGCGGGATCGACATCATCGTCAACGCCCGCACCCGGGTCCAGGTCGAGGGCATCGGCATCATGGGCGCCTTCGAGGAGGGCCGCGCCAAGGTCGATCCCGAGATCGGCCCGGACTCCCCGCTGGTGCGGGTGCGCGGGATGGCGCTGATGGGCGCCGTGACCGTCGTGCGCAAGCCGATGCCCGGCCAGGGGCGCAAACGCCTCGGCCGGGCACCGTCCTGATCTGTCCTGACGCTGGTCCGGGAGGTCAGCCGGCGGCAGCGGGCTGCTCGGCGGCAGCCGCCATCGCCAGGCCCGGGATCTCGCCGGCGTGCTCGCGGTCCACGGTGAGGTTCTCGCCCGTCGACGGGTCGAAGAGGTGCATCTTCGCGGCGTCGACCCAGATCTCGGCCTCCTCGCCCTCGCGGACCCGGCTGGCGCCGTCGAGGGAGATCACCAGCTGGGTGCGCAGCGACTCGCCGTCGAGGTCACGCTCGAGCTGACGCAGCTGCTCCTCGACCTGCGGGGGCGCCTCGAACGGGACGTAGGCGTAGGTCTCGTTGCCGAGCCACTCCACCACGTCGACCTTCGCGCGGAAGGTCGAGTTGGGGTCGTTGCGGCCGGTGACCGAGGCGTCCTCGAAGTGCTCGGGCCGCAGCCCCGCCATCAGCAGCCCCTTGCCGGCCGCCCGCCGGGCCTTCTCCTCCGGGATCTGGACCGCGCCGAAGGGCAGCTTGACGGTGTTGCCGTCGACCTCGGCGGGCAGGAAGTTCATCGGCGGGGAGCCGATGAACCCCGCGACGAAGAGGTTGCCGGGGTTCTCGTAGAGCTCCCGCGGCGAGGCCAGCTGCTGGAGCACGCCACGCTTGAGCACCGCCACCCGGTCGCCCAGGGTCATCGCCTCGGTCTGGTCGTGGGTGACGTAGACAGTGGTGATGCCGAGCTTCTTCTGCAGCCGGGAGATCTCGGTGCGCATCTGGCCGCGCAGCTTCGCGTCGAGGTTCGACAGCGGCTCGTCGAAGAGGAACGCGTCGGCCTCGCGCACGATCGCGCGGCCCATCGCCACCCGCTGGCGCTGACCGCCGGAGAGGTTGCCGGGCTTGCGGTCGAGGTGCTCGTCGAGCTCCAGCGTCGCCGAGGCCTCCCGGACCTTGCGGTCGATCTCGTCGCTGCTCACCCCGGCCAGGCGCAGCGGGAAGGCGATGTTCTCGTACACGGTCAGGTGCGGGTAGAGCGCGTAGTTCTGGAACACCATGGCGAGGTTGCGGTCGCGCGGTGCGAGGTCGTTGACCTTGCGGTCCCCGATGATCATGTCGCCGGAGGTGATGTCCTCCAGGCCGACGATCATCCGCAGCAGTGTCGACTTCCCGCAGCCCGAGGGCCCGACGAGGATGACGAACTCCCCGTCGGCGACGTCGATCGAGACGTCGTTGACGGCCGGGAAGCCGTCGCCGTACTTCTTGACGATGTTCTTCATGCTGATGGCAGCCATGGGGTCACCCCTTCACAGCGCCGGAGGTGAGCCCGGCGACGATCTTGCGCTGGAAAATCAGGACGATGAGCACGATCGGGATCGTCGCGACGACGGCTCCCGCGGCCAGCAGCGAGGCGGGCCGGTTGAACGGGTCGGTCCCCACGAAGAACGACAGTGACGCCGGGATCGGTCGTGCCGCCTCGGTGGAGGTCAGCGAGATCCCGAAGACGAAGTCGTTCCAGGCGAAGAAGAACGTCAGGATCGCGGCGGTGAAGACGCCGGGGGCGGCCAGCGGGACGATGACCCGCCGGAAGGCCTGCCAGGACGTGGCGCCGTCGACCTGGGCCGCCTGCTCCATCTCCCAGGGGATCTCCCGGAAGAACGCCGAGAGGGTCCAGATCGCCAGCGGAAGCGTGAAGGACATGTAGGGGATGATCAGGCCCGGCCAGGTGTCGTAGAGGCCGAAGGCGCGCCACATGTCGAACAGCGGCCCCACCAGCGAGACCACCGGGAACATCGCGATGACCAGCGCCATCGTGAGCACCAGCTTCTTGCCCTTGAACTCCAGGCGCGCGATCGCGTACGCCGCGAGCGTGGCGATCATGACCGAGAGCAGCGTCGCGATCAGCGAGATGCCGATCGAGTTGATGATCGCCCGGCGGAACTGCTCGTTGTTCCACACATCGATGTAGTTCTGCCAGCCGGCGTTCGCGCCCTCGGCCGGCAGGAACCCGGGGCTGCCGTTGGTGATCGCGGACTGGGACTTGAAGGACAGCGAGATGATCCAGGCGACCGGCAGCAGGCACCAGACCAGGATCAGCGCACAGCCCAGGACCGTTCCGAGCTTCCTCATCTCAACCCTCCTGCCTGGCCTGGGCCAGGTCGACTCGGAACAGCTTCACGATCAAGAACGCGATCAGCACCACCGAGATGAACAGCAGCACCGACAGCGCCGAGCCGATCCCGAGCTGGAACTGCTCGATCGTCTGCCGGTAGGTCAGGAAGCTGATCGACTCGGTCTTCTGGGCGCCGGCGGTCATCACGAAGATGTTGTCGAAGATCCGGTAGGCGTCCAGGGCCCGGAACAGCACCGCGACCATGATCGCTGCCCGCATGTTGGGCAGGATCACCTTCCACAGCCGCTGCCACCAGGTGGCCCCGTCGACCTTCGCGGCCTCGATCATGTCCTCCGAGACCTGCGCCAGTCCGGCGAGCAGGAGCAACGACATGAACGGCGTGGTCTTCCAGATCTCGGAGACCATGATCGCGATCACGGCCGGCGTGGTCTCCCCGAACCAGTTGAACGTGGAGTCGATGAACGGCAGCCAGTCGTTGACGAAGCCGTTCTGGTAGCTGAACGCGAACTGCCAGGCGAAGCCGGAGACGACCGTGATGATGCCGTAGGGGATCAGGATCGAGGTCCGGATGACGCCGCGGGCGAAGATGATGCGGTGCATCACCATCGCGAAGCCGAAGCCAATGACCAGCTCGACCGCGACCGTGACCACCATGTAGAGCACGGTGATCCCGGTGGTCTGCCAGAACAGCGGATCGGTCAGCGCGGTGATGTAGTTGTTGAGCCCGATGAACTCCCGGTCGTCGGGGGCGGTCAGCGAGTAGTTGAACGTCGAGAGGTAGATCGCCCGGAGCATCGGGAACGCCGTGACCAGCAGCATCAGGATGATCGCCGGAGCGACCAGCTTCTGCCCGAGCCGCGCCTCCGCGCGGCTGCGATCGCTGGTGGGCGGCTTCCCGCTCGGGGTCGAGGTGTCCTCTCCGGCGGTGGCGACGTAGCTGGTGGTCACAGCAGGGCCTTCCCTTCGAGCACGTCCTTGAGGTACTTCGCGGACTCCTCGGGTGTGGACTCGGGGTCGACCGACATCGGCGAGTGCCACCGTGCCTGGATCGCGCTCGAGATCAGCGAGTAGTAGGCGCTCTTGGGGCGGGGGCCGCCCTCGTCGACGCTGGTCTGGAACAGGTCGAGCAGGTCGGCCGGATAGGCCTCGGTCAGCTCCGGCGCGTCGTACGCCGAGGCCCGCGAGGGCATCAGCCCGTCGGTGACCGCGAGCTGGGTCTGCGCCTCGGCCGTGGTCACGCACTGCGCGGCCTCCATCGCGAACTCGGGGTGCTCGCTGTAGGCGCCGACCCCGATGTCGATGCCGCCGAGCGGCGGCGCGGACGGGGTGTCCTCCACGGTCCGCGGGTAGCGCGCCCAGCCGAGGTCGCTGAACTGCTCCTCGGTGAAGTCGTTGGCGTCGGGATTCGGCTCGTAGTTCTTGTAGACGAACGTCCAGTTGACCATGAACTCCCCGGCCCCGCCGGGAGCCTCCGGGTCCGGCGGGAACATCTGCCCGAGGACGGTGCCCTCGTTGGCGACCGTGAGGTCGCTCTGGGCGGCGGGGGAGTCGACCAGCTTCTCGACGATCTCGGCGGCCTTCCGGCCGGCCTCGGAGTCGATGTCGACGCTGGCGTCCTTGCCGGCCTCGGTGTCGCTGACGACGTCACCGCCGGCGCCGAGGATCATCGCGTTGAGCCACACCGTGTAGCCCTCGTAGCGGTTGGCCTGGACGCCGACGGTGCCGTTGTTGTCGGCCGCCGCGTCGATGATCTGCTCCCAGGTCACCGGCTGCGTCATGTCGAGCCCGGCCGCCTCGGCGAGGGACTTGCGGTACCAGAGCACCTGGGTGTTGGCCCACTGGGGGATCGCGTAGATCTTGTCCTCCCAGGTCACGGTGTCGAGGGGACCCGCGAGGACGTCCCCGCCGTCGGCGAGCTCCGAGGCGACCTCCTCGGGCACCTCGACCAGCCAGCCGGCGTTCGCGAACTCCGGCACGAAGACCGGGTCGAGGCTCATCAGGTCGGTCGAGGAGTCCTCCGCGGCGAGCCGCCGGGCCAGCTGGGTGCGCTGGTCGGTGGCGCTGGAGGGCAGCAGCTGCACCTCGATGTTGTAGTCGTCGGTGCTGCACTCCGCGGCGAGCGCGGTGAGGGTGTCGACACCGTCGGGGTTGATGTACCAGTTCAGGGTCGGGGTGGCCGAGGCCTCCGAGCAGGCGGCCAGCAGCGCGGAGCCGAGGGTCAGCGTCGCTGCGGTCGCGAGCCCCTTGCGGAGCCTGGCCCGTCGGCGTCCCCGTCGCTGTGGTCGAGCAGACAGATGCATGATGCGACCCTCCCCGTTCCTGTGGCTCCCGTCACATGGGTCTAGTCCCCTTGTGGCTATTTGTCCATAACCGACGGGTCCGTGCGGGAAACGTCACAACCCGCAGCGGGGTGCCTCAGGTCCGGTCTGCGGTCCGGCGTACGGCCCGCGCGAGGGTCTCGTGGAGCTCGGTGGGGAGGTCGTGCCCGAGCCCGTGGACGAGCAGGAGCTCGGACCCCGGCACCGACCGGGAGGTCGCCCGGCCGCCGGAGACGTGCACCATCTTGTCCGCGAGTCCGTGCACGACCAGGACCGGCATCCGCAGCGAGCGGAGCCGGGCGCTGCGGTCCGGCTGGGTCAGGATCGCGAGCATCTGGCGCAGCACGCCGGCGGGGTTCAGGCCGCGGTCGAAGGTCTCCTCGGCCCGCCGCCGCGCCGACTCCTCGGGCTCGGGGTAGCCCGGCGACCCGATCCGGCTGCTGCCGCGCACGCTGGCCTCGACGTACACCTCGCGCTCGGTGCCGCGGGGCGCCAGGAGCATCGGGAACAGCGCCGGGTGCTGCCAGCCGACCGTGCGCTTGCCGGTCGTGGACATCATGGTCGTCATCGACCGGACCCGCTCCGGGGCGGTGATCGCCATGGTCTGGACGATCATGCCGCCCATCGAGACGCCGAAGACGTGCGCGGCCGGCAGGCCCAGGTGGTCCAGCAGCCCGAACGCGTCGGCCGCCAGGTCGTCGAGCGTGTACGGCGCGCGCACCGGGCGGCCCAGGAAGGCCCGCACCACCATCGAGCGGGTGACCCGGCCGGTGAGGCGGCTCGAGCGCCCGGTGTCGCGGTTGTCGAAGCGGATCACGAAGAAACCCTGCTCCGCCAGCAGCCGGCACAGCGACGTCGGCCACCAGGTCATCGGGCCCCCGAGACCCATCACCAGCAGCAGCGGGTCGCCGTCGGGGTCGCCGAAGGTCTGGTAGCACAGCTCGACCCCGGGTCCCACGGGGGCGAACAGCTCGCCGGACTCCGGGACCCGGGCGTCCGGCTCGTCGGGCACGGTGGATCCGGTCGTCCCGGGGGTCACGGAGCTCATGGGGTCAGTGTGCCGCGCGCGGTTCGGCGTGCAAGACCGGCCTCCGGCCTCAGTGCCAGAACCGGCCTCCGGCCTCAGTGCCAGAACCGGCCTCCGGCCTCAGTGCCAGAACCGGCCTCCGGCCTCAGTGCCAGAACCGGCCTCCGGCCTCAGTGCCAGAACCGGCCTCCGGCCTCAGTGCCAGAACCGGCCTCCGGCCTCAGTGGTCGAAGTCGATGGCCGAGAACGCCCGCAGCTTCTCCAGCTTGTGCTCGGAGGTGATCGAGCGGATCGTGCCGCTGCGCGAGCGCATCACCAGCGAGTGCGTGGTGGCCCCACCCGCGCGGTAGCGCACCCCGCGGAGCAGCTCGCCGTCGGTGATGCCGGTGGCGACGAAGAAGCAGTCGTCGCCGGTGACCAGCTCGTCGGTGGTGAGCACCTTGTCGGGGTCGAGGTCCAGGCCGGCGTCCAGCGCCCGCTGCCGCTCCTCGTCGCCCTGCGGCCACAGCCGGCCCTGGATGGTGCCGCCGAGGCACTTCATCGCGCAGGCGGTGATGATGCCCTCGGGGGTGCCGCCGACGCCGAGCAGCAGGTCGATGCCGGTCTCCGGGCGCGCGGCCATGATCGCGCCGGCGACGTCGCCGTCGGAGATGAACTTGATCATCGCGCCGGTCGCGCGGATCTCCTCGACCAGGTCGGCGTGCCGGGGCCGGTCGAGCACCATCACGGTGACGTCGGAGGCGTTGGAGCCCTTGGCCTTGGCGACCCGGGCGATGTTCTCGGCCACGGGGAGCCGGATGTCGACGACGTCGGCCGCCTCCGGGCCGGTGACCAGCTTCTCCATGTAGAAGACCGAGGAGGGGTCGTACATCGAGCCGCGCGGGGCCACGGCCAGCACCGAGACGGCGTTGGTCATCCCCTTGGCGGTCAGCGTGGTGCCGTCGATCGGGTCGACCGCGACGTCGCACTCCGGGCCGGTTCCGTCGCCGACGTGCTCGCCGTTGTAGAGCATCGGGGCGTTGTCCTTCTCGCCCTCGCCGATGACGACCACGCCGTCCATGCCGATGGTGGAGATCATCACCCGCATCGCGTTGACAGCGACGCCGTCGGCGCCGTTCTTGTCCCCGCGGCCGACCCAGCGGCCGGCGGCCATCGCGGCTGCCTCGGTGACGCGTACCAGCTCGAGGGCCAGGTTGCGATCGGGCGTCTGGGGGTCGGTGCTCAGGTCCTCGGGCATGCCCGAACCCTATCGGTCCGTGCGGGGCCCGCCGATCAGGTCCGGTACACCGAGACTTCGGTGGCCTTGACGCTGAAGGTCACGGCCCGGCCAGGGACCAGGTCGAGATCGGCGACCGCGTGGGCGGTCACGTCGGCGGCGAGGTCGCCGGCGCGGACCCGGACCCGGTCGCCGAGCGGCTGCAGGTCCGTGACGACGACCGGCAGGCTGTTGCGGGGGCTGCCGCCGGGCGCGGTGGCGAAGACCGCGACCGCGTGCGGAGCGAAGACGGCGACCGCCTCCTGGCCGGGGCCGGGCGGGGGTCCCGCGACCATGCCGTGCACGTGCAGGCCGTCGGGCGAGCGCACCCCGTCGTCCCAGCGGCCCGTGACCATGTTCAGCCCCGCGATCCGGGCGGCGAAGGCGCTGCGCGGGCGCCGGAGCACCTCGGCGGTGGGCCCCTCCTCGACCACCCGGCCGCCCTCGACCACGACCACCCGGTCGGCCAGGAGCAGCGTGTCGAGGACGTCGTGGGTCACCAGCAGCACGGTCCGCTCGGCCAGCACCCGGCGCAGCATCTGGCGCAGGGCCGGTGTCGCGCCGACGTCGAGCGCGGCCATCGGCTCGTCGAGCAGCAGCAGCCGCGGCATGGCGGCCAGGGCCCGGGCGACCGCGACCCGCTGGGCCTGGCCGCCGGAGAGCTCGCCCGGCCGGCGATCGGCCAGGGCGTCGGCGTCGACCTCGGCCAGCCAGTGCCGCGCCCGCTCGCGTGCCGTCCCGCGGCGTACGCCCGCGCTGCGAGGGCCGAACGCCACGTTGTCCAGGACCGTGAGGTGGGGAAACAGCAGGGGGTCCTGGGCGAGCATCGCCACCTGGCGATCGTGGGCCGGCACCCAGGCGCGGCCGGCGAGCTCGCGGCCGTCGAGCGCCACCCGGCCGCCGTCGGGCCGCAGCACGCCGGCGACCGTCTCCAGGACCGTGGACTTGCCGGCGCCGTTGGGCCCCAGGAGTGCCACGGTCTCGCCGGGCGCCACCCGCAGGTCGATGTCGACGCCGCGGTCGGGGACGACCACCCGCGCCGCCAGGCCGGACCCGGGGCCGGCGACGGGGCCGGGCGGACTCGTCGTCGGGCCGGTCACTGGGCCCGCCCCTGGCGGGCCAGCCCGATGACGAGCACGGCGACGACCACCAGCACCAGCGAGAGCGCCACGGCGCCGTCCACGTCGGTCTCGCGCAGCAGGTAGATCTCCAGCGGCAGCGTGCGGGTCACGCCCTCGAGACTGCCGGCGAAGGTGATCGTCGCCCCGAACTCGCCCAGCGAGCGCGCGAACGCCAGCACGGTCCCCGAGAGCAGCCCTGGCAGCACCAGCGGCAGCGTGATCCGTCGGAAGACGGTCGTCGGGCCGGCGCCCAGCGAGGCCGCGACCACCTCGTAGCGCTGACCGGCGGTGCGCAGCGCGCCCTCCAGGCTGACGACGAGGAACGGCAGCGCGACGAACGTCTGGGCGAGCACGACCGCCGTGGTCGAGAACGCGACCTGGATGCCGAGCACCTCCAGGTGCTCGCCGAGCAGCCCGCGCCGTCCGAAGGTGTAGAGCAGCGCGATGCCGCCGACCACCGGCGGCAGCACCAGCGGCAGCAGCACCAGCGAGCGCAGCAGCCCCTGGCCGCGGAACCGGGTCCGGGCCAGCACCGTGGCCATCGGGACCCCCAGCAGCACGCAGAGCACCGTGCTGGTCGCGGAGGTGCGCAGGCTCAGGCCCAGGGCGGCCCGGGAGGACTCGGAGGTGATCAGCGTCGGGAAGTCCGCCCACGGCACTCGCGCGAGGATCGCCACGAGCGGGAGCAGCACGAACGCGGCACCGAGCGCGGCGGGGACGAACAGCCAGCGGGGCAGGCTCATGGCGCGGGGGCGAACCCGGCGGCCCGCAGCACCCGCTGGCCCTCCGGTCCCAGGACGAGGTCGCGGAAGGCGGCGGCCAGGTCGGGCTCGGCGGACCCGGCGACCGGGACGATCGGGTAGCGGTTCGCTGCCGCGCCCGGCGCCGGCACGTCGACCCCGGCCACGGCGCCTCCCGCGGCGAGGACATCGGTGACGTAGACCAGGCCGGCGTCGGCCTCGCCGGAGCGCACCTTGCCGAGCACGTCGCTCACCGACTGCTCCTCGCTCACCGGCTCCAGGGCGACGCCGGCGGCGCGGGCGGCCCGGGCCGCAGCCGCGCCGCAGGGCACCTCGGGGGCGCAGAGCACCAGGCGCAGGCCGGGACGGGCGAGGTCCGCGACCGAGCGGACGTCGGCCGGGTTGCCGGGCGGCACGGCGATCTCGAGGGCGTTGGTGGCGAACACCTCCGGCGTGCCCGTGGCCAGGTCCTCCTCGACCAGCGTCCCCATCGTCGGCTCGTCGGCAGCGGCGAACACGTCCGCGGGGGCGCCCTCGCCGATCTGGGCGGCCAGGTCGGAGGACCCGCCGAGCACCAGTTCGACCTCGACGCCGTCATGGTCGGCCTCGAAGAGCGTCGCGATCTCCTCGAAGGTGGCGGCCAGCGACGCCGCGGCGTACACCCGCAGCGTGGGCGCCTCGGCGTCGCCGGAGCAGCCGGTCAGCGCCAGCAGCAGGGCCGCCGCCCCCAGGGCGCCCCGGGACCTCATGGTCGCTCGACCACGACGTTGGTGGACTTCACCGAGGCGATGGCGCGGACGCCGGGCTCCAGGCCGAGCTCCTCGGCGGCCTCGGTGCTCATCAGCGAGACCAGCCGGTAGGGGCCGCAGATCAGCTCGACCTGCGCCATCACGGTGTCCTTGACGACCCGGGTCACGATGCCCTCCAGCCGGTTGCGGGCGCTGACCGAGGCGGCGCGGCTCTGCTCGCGGTCGGGATGGCGCGCGAGGGACTCGGCCAGCTCGGCCAGGTCCCGGCCCGCGACCACCGTCCGGCCGCCGAGGGTGCTGGTCGGCACCCGGCCCGCCTCCGCCCATCGGCGCAGGGTGTCGTCGCTGACGCCGATCAGGTCGGCAGCCTCCGAGATCCGGTACGTCGTCACCGCCGTCACTATGCCGCATCTGCGGCCGGATCGGGCCTCTGGGCCCGCATCTGCCGATCCCGCCCTTCTGTCCACCCGGACGTGGCTCGCGCGGGCGGACCTGTGAGGATGGAGGCGTGAGCGACCAGGGCACCGGAGGCAGCGCACCCGCGGGCGGAGCCGGACGACCGGGGCGGTACCAGACCTCGATCCGCGGCCTGATCGGGGCGATGGTCGTGCTGCTGCTCGCCGTCGCCGGGTTCGTGGTGTTCCGGGAGGTCACCCGCGACAACCCGGAGTTCGAGGTGGAGCCGGTCGAGTACCTCGGCGCGGTCGCCGACCAGCAGCGGGCCGGACGGACAGTCGTCTATCCCGCGAGCCTGCCGAAGGGCTGGGTGGTCACCTCGATCACCTACACGCCGGGCGACCGCCCCGGCTGGGGGATGGGCATCCTGACCGACGACGGCACCTTCGCGGGCCTGCGCCAGCAGGAGGAGTCGCTGGTCCAGCTGCTCGACGTCTACGTCGACGAGGAGACCACCGAGACCGAGCCGATCACCGTGACCGGCTCGGTGGCGCCGCGGTGGGAGGGGTACGCCGACGAGGGCGGCGACCACGCCTACGCGGCCGAGCTGGGCGAGGAGACCGTGCTGGTCTTCGGCTCCGCATCGCAGGCGGACCTCGAGGAGCTCATCGAGGAGCTCACGACCGCACCCGTGCGCTGAGCGCCGCTCAGTCGTCGGGGGTGTCGAGCGCCTCGTCCAGGCGCTTGCGGGCGCCGTCGAGCCACTCCTGGCACAGCGTGGCGAGCTGCTCGCCGCGCTCCCACAGGGCGAGCGACTGCTCCAGGGTGGTGCCGCCCGCCTCGAGGCGGCGGACCACCTCGACGAGCTCCTCGCGGGCCTCCTCGTAGGAGGGCTTCGGGTCGGCCCCGCGGTCAGCCATCGGTGTCTCCCGGTTCAGTGTGGGGTTCGGTCAGGGGCTCGGTCTCGGTCGTGGTGGCGTGCACGCGGCCGTCGGCCACCCGGACGCTGATCGCGGCCCCGGCGGCGACCTGGGCCACCGAGGTGACCACGTGCCCCTCGGCGTCCTGGAGCACGGCGTAGCCGCGCTGCAGCGTCGCCAGCGGGGACAGCGCCCGGGCCCGGGCGCGCTGGTGGCCGACGTCGTCGGCCGCCCGGTCCAGCGCGTGGGAGAGGGTACGCCGGGCCCGGCCCCGCAGCGCGAGCACCTCGTCACGGCGTACGTCGAGGAGATGGCGGGGGTCGGCGAGCACCGGCCGGGAGCGCAGCGCGTCGAGTCCGGACTGCTCGCGCTCCAGCATCGCGCGGGTGGTGGCGCGGATCCGGTCGCGGGCCCACACGACGCCGCGCAGTTCCTCGACCACGTCGGGGACGACCAGCTTGGCGGCGTCGGTGGGCGTGGAGGCGCGCACGTCGGCGACCAGGTCCAGCAGCGGGCTGTCCGGCTCGTGGCCGATCGCGGAGACGACCGGGGTGCGGACCCGGGCGACCGCGCGGATCAGCGCCTCGTCGGAGAACGGCAGCAGGTCCTCCACGGCGCCGCCGCCGCGGGCGACGACGATGACGTCGACGTCCGGGTGCCGGTCCAGGCGCTCCACGGCCTCGATCACCTCGGCGGCCGAGCGCGTCCCCTGCATCGCGGCGTACGCGACCTCGAAGCGCACCGCTGGCCACCGGCGCCGGGCGTTCTCCAGGACGTCGCGCTCCGCGGCGGAGTTCGGCGCGGTGACCAGCCCCACGGCCCCGGGCAGGAACGGCAGCGGCCGCTTGAGCTCGGCGGCGAACAGGCCCTCGGCGGCCAGCAGCTGCCGGCGCCGCTCGAGCTGGGCGAGGAGCTCGCCGAGGCCGACCATCCGGATCTCGCGGGCGAACAGCGACATCGTGCCGCGGTTGGCGTAGTAGGAGGGCTTGGCGTGCACGACGACGCTGGCGCCCTCGACCAGCGGCGGGTTGAGGCCGTCGAAGAGCACCCGCGAGCAGGTGACCGGGACCGAGATGTCGGCGACGGTGTCGCGCAGGGTCAGGAACACGGTGTTCAGCCCCGGGCGGCGGCTGACCTGGGCGACCTGTCCCTCCACCCAGACGGCGCCGAGCCTGTCGATCCAGCCCGCGATCGCGTTCGCGATCTGGCGCACGGGAGCCGGCGAGCTCGGCGAGGTCTCCATGGCCATGGCCGCGAGATTAGGGCACGGGCCCGACATCCCTAGACTGGAGGCATGAGTACCCACGTGGGCATGCCGCCGGTCCTGAGCCCCGAGGAGGCCGAGAAGGCAGTCCTCCTGGCGGCTCCCCGGGGCTATTGCGCCGGCGTCGACCGGGCGGTCGTCACGGTCGAGCAGGCGCTGGACCTGTACGGCGCGCCGGTCTACGTCCGCAAGCAGATCGTCCACAACAAGCACGTCGTGCGCGACCTGGAGTCCCGCGGCGCCATCTTCGTCGAGGAGCTCGACGAGGTCCCGGAGGGCCAGACGGTCGTCTTCTCCGCCCACGGCGTCTCGCCCGCCGTGCACGAGGAGGCCGGGCAGCGTGGCCTGCGGAGCATCGACGCGACCTGCCCGCTGGTCACCAAGGTCCACCACGAGGCCAAGCGGTTCGCCGCCGACGACTACGACATCCTGCTGATCGGCCACGCCGGGCACGAGGAGGTCGAGGGCACCGCTGGGGAGGCCCCCGAGCACATCCAGCTCGTGCAGGGGCCCGAGGACGTCGACAAGATCGTGGTCCGCGACCCGTCCCGGGTCGCCTGGCTCTCGCAGACCACGCTGTCGGTCGACGAGACGCTCGAGACCGTCGCCGCGATCCGCGAGCGCTTCCCCGAGCTGCTCGACCCGCCCAGCGACGACATCTGCTACGCCACGCAGAACCGCCAGCTCGCGGTCAAGGAGATCTCCCCGGACGCCGACCTGGTCATCGTGGTCGGGTCCGGCAACTCCTCGAACTCCGTGCGCCTGGTCGAGGTCGCCCTCGAGGCCGGGGCGAAGGCCTCTTACCGCGTCGACGACGCCAGCGAGATCGACGAGGCCTGGCTCGAGGGGGTCCGCACCGTCAGCGTCACCAGCGGCGCGAGCGTCCCCGAGTCGCTGGTCGACGGGGTGCTGGCGTTCCTCGCCGAGCGCGGCTACCCCGACGCCAAGGCCGTGCACAGCGCCGAGGAGTCGCTGATCTTCGCGCTCCCCACCCAGCTGCGTCGCGACCTCAAGGCGGCTGCGGCGGCAGCGAAGGCCTGATCGTGGCCCGCTACGTCGACCTGCACCCCGACAACCCCCAGCCGCGCCTGGTCGGCAAGATCGTCGCGGTGATGCGCGACCAGGACGCGCTGATCGCCTACCCCACCGACTCCGGCTACGCGCTGGGCTGCCGGGTCGGCAACCGGGACGGGCGCGACCGGATCCTGCGCATCCGCGGCCTCGACGAGCGCCACCACTTCACGCTGGTGTGCCGGGACTTCGCCCAGCTCGGACAGCTGGTGAAGGTCGACAACGCGGCGTTCCGGGCGATCAAGGCGGCGACGCCGGGTCCCTACACGTTCATCCTGCCGGGCACGCCGGAGGTGCCGCGCCGGCTGCTGCACCCGAAGAAGAAGACGGTGGGTGTGCGGATCCCGGACCACCCGGTCGTGCAGGCGCTGCTGGCCGAGCTCGGCGAGCCGATCCTGTCCAGCACCCTGATCCTCCCCGGCGAGACCGAGCCGCGCACGCTGGGCTGGGAGATCAAGGAGGACCTCGACCACGACGTCGACGTCGTCATCGAGGCCGGGGAGACCCCGGCGGAGCCGACCACCGTCATCGACTGGTCGGAGGGCTCCCCGGAGGTGCTGCGTCGGGGCGCGGGCGACCCGGAGCGCTTCGAGGCGTGATCAGCGGGCGCCCCTGGACCAGCACCCGGTGCCGGATCGCCAGGCAGCCCAGGCACAGGGCGTAGCCGACCAGCAGCGCGAGGCTGTGGTGGGAGAGCCCGGAGACCACCGCCTGCACGGCCCCGTCCTGCGGGTGCGCGATCGCGCCGGGGGTCGTGGCGGCGAGCAGCACGAAGACCGTGACCATCACCAGCGGTGGCAGCACGCCGACCGTGAAGAAGTCCGAGACCCGCACCAGCAGCGCCGCGGCGATGCTCGCGGCCACGAACGCGAGGTCGAAGAGCCAGCCGAGGTCGCCGCCGAGCCAGACGTCGAGGACCGCGGCGCTGAGCCCGAGGGCGAGCGCGAGCGCGACGACACCGCGGCCGGGCTCATGGCCCTGCTCCCACAGAGTGCGGCCCTGGCTCACCGCCCACCTCCTCTACAGCGCCACCGTAGAGTCCCGCTCCGGTCCGTCCGAGGCGACGCGCCGGTCCACGGCGTGCAGCTCGACGGCCCGCGGGGCGGGCAGCTCGGCCTCGGTCACCGCCAGGTCCTGGAAGCGCCGGGCCGCGACCAGCACCCGGGACTCCAGGGAGCCCACCGCGGAGTTGTAGTGGCCGACAGCGGCGTTCAGCGAGCGGCCGACCGAGTCCAGGTGGCCGGTCAGGTGCCCGAGCCGGGTGTGCAGCTCCCGGCCGAGCCGGTGCACCTCGCGGGCCTGCTCGGCGAGCGCCTCATGGGTCCAGCCCTGGGCGACCGTGCGCAGCAGCGCGATCAGCGTGGTGGGGCTGGCCAGCACGACCTCGCGCGCGGCGGCGTACTCGAGCAGGCCGCCGTCGGCCTCCAGCGCGGCGGCCAGGAACGACTCCGCCGGCACGAAGAGGACGACGAACTCCGGGGTCTGCGGCAGCGAGCGCCAGTAGGCCTTCGACGAGAGCCCGTCGATGTGGGTGCGCAGCTGGCGGGCGTGCCGGGCGAGGTGGTGGTCGCGCTCGGCGTCGTCCCCGGCGCCGGTCGCGTCGAGGTAGGCGTCGAGGGGGACCTTGGCGTCGACGACGACCTGCCGGCCGCCGACCAGGCGGACCACCAGGTCCGGGCGCCGGGCGCCGTCGTCGAGGCGGACCTGCTCGCTGAAGTCGCAGCGGTCGACCAGCCCGGCGAGCTCGACGGCCCGGCGCAGGTGCATCTCGCCCCAGCGGCCGCGGACCTGGGGCTTGCGCAGCGCGGTGGACAGCGAGCGGGTCTCCTGGCGCAGGGTGTCGGTGGTGTGGCGCATGTCGTCGACCTGGGCGGCGAGCTGGCCCTGCCAGGTGGCCCGGGCGTGCTCGAGGGCGTGCACCTGGTCGCTGAGCCGGTCCAGCCCCTGCATCACCTCGGCCTGGTCGACCATGCCCTGCCCGACGCCCTCGACGTACGTCGGACGGCTGCGGGCCCACAGCACCCCCACCAGCGCGCCCAGGGCCAGCCCGACCGCCAGGGTGAGGACCAGGGCGAGGAGCGTCGTCGTGTCCATGGCCACAGCATGGACCGCGGCGCCGACAGTGCTGCGGGCTCAAGGGCTGCGGGGCGGGACCGTCCGGAGCGCCCGGACGCGTGACCCGGGCGCAGGCGGGGTAGTTGGTAGGACGCAGTCGCCCCCAGTCGGTCACAGTGAGGACCTCATGCCGCCCCAGACCATCGCTCGTCGCTACCACGTGCTGCGCGAGATCGGCCGCGGCGGGATGGGCAGTGTGTGGCTGTGCCACGACGAGCGCCTGGACCGGGAGGTGGCGGTCAAGCAGGTCGGCGGGCTGCCGGGGGAGTCGAGCATGCACGTCGCCCGCGCGCTGCGCGAGGCGCGGTCCTCGGCCGCGCTGAACCACCCGAACGTCGTGTCGATGTTCGACGCGGTCGAGGACGGTGACCACGTCTGGCTGGTGATGGAGCACGTGCCCTCGCGCAACCTCTCGCAGGTGATCGCCGAGGACGGGGCGCTGCCGCCCGCGCGGCTGGCCCGGATCATGGCCCAGGTGGCCGACGGCCTCGCCGCGGCCCACGCGCGCGGCACGATCCACCGCGACGTCAAGCCGGGCAACATCCTGGTGGCCGACGACGACACCGCGAAGATCTCCGACTTCGGCATCGCCCGCACGATGGGCGACCAGCAGCTGACCCAGACCGGCATGCTGTCGGGGACCCCCCTCTACTTCTCCCCGCAGCTGGCCCGCGGTGGCGACCCCACGCCGCAGGACGACGTCTGGGCCCTCGGCGCGACGATCTTCGCCGGGCTCGAGGGCCGTCAGCCGTGGCCGGAGCAGACGAACTCGCTGGCGATGCTGGTGCAGATCGCGAACCAGCCGGCGCCGGTGCCCCGGGCGGGCGGGCCGCTCGCGACGGTGGTGCGCCGGACCATGAACCCCGACGCGGACGCCCGGCCCTCGATGGCCGAGGTCGCGCGCCAGCTGCACGCGATCGCCGACGGGGTCGCCAGGGCCGACGGCGGGGCCGCCGACACCGAGCCGGACACCAGCGTGCTTCCCGCCGACACGACGGAGACGCCGGTACCGGCCCCGGTCCCCGCGCCCGCACCGGCCCCCTCATCGGCCCCCGCACCGGCCTCCGCGCCGGCCCCCGCACCGGCATCGGGCTCCGGTCCGGCTCCCGCCGAGCCCGGCGTACGCCGCCGCGGCCCGGTCCTGCTCGCCGCCCTCGTCGCCGCGCTGGCCGTGGTCGTGGTCGGCGGCCTGGCGCTGCTCACCGGCCCGCTGGCGGACGACGACGGGCCGGGCCCGTCGGCGGGCGCCCCCGAGCGCTCGGCCGGGGCCTCCCCGTCGGACCGGCGGTCGCCGTCCCCGCCCTCGGGCGAGGAGGACGGCGGGGAGGGCGGCAGCGGGACGCCCGCCCCGGAGGCGACCCCCGACTCGACCCAGGCCGCGCCGGCCGGCTCCGGGCGCGGTGGGCCGCAGGGCTTCGTGGCCGACTACTACTCGCTGCTGCCGGCGAACACCGAGAGCGCCTGGGCGCTGCTCGGGCCCGGGGTGCAGGAGACGGTCGGCAGCTACGAGGACTACGCCGGCTTCTGGGCCACGATCGACTCGGTCAGCGTGGACGACACCGCGCCGGGCGGCGCCGGCGCGGTCGAGGTGACGCTGACCTACGACGGCGGCGAGCAGGAGGTGCGCCGGATCGAGGTCGAGCGCAGCGGCGACGGCTACCTGATCGTCGACGACGAGGTGGTGGGCTGAGCCGCCGCCTCGCGGCGGGTCAGGCCAGGTCGACGACGACCGGGGCGTGGTCCGAGGCTCCGGTGCCGGCTCGCTCCTCGCGGTCGATGAAGGCGTGGGTCACCCGGGACGCGAGGCTCGCGGAGGCGAGCACGAAGTCGATGCGCAGCCCGCGGTTGCGCTCATAGCGCTGGCGGTAGTAGTCCCAGTAGGTGTAGACCTCCGGGCCCGGCGTGTGCGGCCGGACCACCTCGACGTACCCGTCGTCGAGGAATGCCTGGAACGCCGCCCGCTCCGGGGCGGTCACGTGTGTCGACTTGGCGAACTGCTTGATGTCGAAGACGTCCTCGTCGAGCGGGGCGATGTTCCAGTCGCCGACCAGGGCGGTCTCCCCGTCGCGCCAGTCCAGCGCGGCCTCGCGCAGCCGGGCCAGCCAGTCCAGCTTGTAGACGTAGTGCGGGTCGTCGGGCTTCCGGCCGTTCGGCACGTACAGGCTCCAGATGCGTACGCCGGCGCAGGTCGCGCCGATCGCCCGGGCCTCCGCGGCCACCGGGTCGCCGTACCCGGGCATGCCCTCGAAGCCGACCTGGACGTCCTCGAGGCCGACCCGGCTGACGATCGCCACGCCGTTCCACTGGCTGGTGCCGGCCGCCGCGACCTCGTAGCCGCGGGCCTGCAGGCCCATCAGCGGCAGCTGGTCGACCTTGGCCTTGGTCTCCTGGATGGCGAGGACGTCGACGTCGTGGCGCTCCAGGAAGGCCTCGACGCGGTCGATGCGGGAGCGGAGGGAGTTGACGTTCCAGGTGGCGATGCGCACCCGACAGAGCCTAGGTGCCGCTGCCCGTCGGGCCGCCCCGGGTCCGCAGGGTCCGCCCGTCCGGCGGGCGCAGGCCCACCGGCGAGGGCGACCGCCTAGGGTTGCGCCCCATGGAGAGGCTTGCCGCCTGGTCGGTGCACGCGTACACCGCCGCCGGGTCCGTGCTGGCCCTGTTGATGGTCCACCTGTCCTACGACGGCCGGGTCGAGGCCGTGCTGTGGCTCTTCCTCGTCGCGATGGTCGTGGACGGCTCCGACGGCTTCCTCGCCCGCCGGCTGCGGGTCAAGGAGGTGGTGCCCGAGATCGACGGGGCGCTGCTGGACAACATCGTCGACTACCTGACCTACGCCTTCGCGCCGATGGTGCTGCTCTGGTCCTGCGGCTACCTGCCCGGGGGCGCCGCCGGCGGCGTCGTGGCCTGCATCCCGCTCCTCGCGTCCTGCTACCAGTTCTGCCGCAGCGACGCGAAGACCGAGGACCACTACTTCCTCGGCTTCCCCAGCTACTGGAACGTGGTCGCGTTCTACGTGATCGTGCTGGAGCTGTCGGTCGCCACCACCACCGCGGTGCTGCTGGCCTTCGCGGTGCTCGTCTTCGTGCCGGTGAAGTACGTCTACCCCTCGCGCACGGCCACCCTGTGGGGGCTGAACATGACCCTGGCGACGATCTGGCTGGTCCTCTTCGGCCTGATCACCTGGCAGTTCCCGGACCCGCCGCTGGCGCTGGTGGTGGTCTCGCTCGCCTATCCGATCGTCTACCTCGCCGAGAGCCTGTGGCTGACCGCCCGCACGGCCCAGCGGACCCGGGGTGCGCGCGCCGCGCTGGTGACCGGCGAGGGCTGACCGCCCCGGCTCCGGCACGGATTCGGGAGGCGGGTCGGGCGCCCGTAGACTTCCCGCCCGTGGCTCTCACCATCGGCATCGTCGGTCTCCCCAACGCGGGCAAGTCAACGCTCTTCAACGCGCTCACGAAGAACGACGTCCTGGCGGCGAACTACCCGTTCGCCACCATCGAGCCGAACGTCGGGGTCGTCGGCGTGCCCGACGACCGGCTGCCGAGGCTCGCCGAGATCTTCGGCAGCGCCAAGATCCTGCCGGCGACCGTGGAGTTCGTGGACATCGCCGGGATCGTCGCCGGCGCCTCGCAGGGGGAGGGGCTGGGCAACAAGTTCCTCGCCCACATCCGCGAGTCCGCCGCGATCTGCCAGGTCACCCGGGTCTTCCGCGACGAGGACGTCACCCACGTCGACGGCGAGGTCAACCCGGCCAACGACATCTCCACGATCCAGACCGAGCTGATCCTGGCCGACCTGCAGACGGTGGAGAAGGCGATCCCGCGGCTGGAGAAGGAGGCCCGGGGCAAGAAGGAGCTCGCGGCGAACCTCGCCGCCGCGAAGGAGGCCCTGGCCCACCTCGAGGCCGGCACGCCGATCATCGCCACCGCCGTCGACCGCGAGCTGATCCGCGAGCTGTCGCTGCTGACCGCCAAGCCGTTCATCTACGTCTTCAACTGCGACGCCGACGAGCTCGCCGACGAGGAGCTCAAGGACCGGATGCGTGCGCTGGTCGCCCCGGCCGAGGCGATCTTCCTGGACGCGAAGTTCGAGGCCGAGCTGGTCGAGCTCGGCGACGAGGACGAGGCCCGCGAGATGCTCGCCGAGATGGGGGTGACCGAGCCCGGCCTGGACGTGCTCGCCCGCGTCGGCTTCGAGACCCTCGGCCTGCAGACCTACCTCACCGCCGGCCCCAAGGAGACCCGCGCCTGGACGATCCCGAAGGGCGCCACCGCCCCGGAGGCCGCCGGCGTGATCCACACCGACTTCCAGCGCGGCTTCATCAAGGCCGAGATCGTCTCCTTCGACGACCTTGTCGAGGCCGGCTCCATGCAGAAGGCCAAGGAGGCCGGCAAGGTGCGCATGGAGGGCAAGGACTACGTCATGGCCGACGGCGACGTGGTGGAGTTCCGGTTCAACGTCTGAGGTCCACCCGCGTCGCCGACCGACCCGTTCCGTGAGCGACGAGCGCCCCGCCCTCGATCGGGGGATCAGCGGTGCCGAGCTGCAGCGCTGGTACTGGCGCAAGGACGAGCTCGCCGGCTTCGCCCGCCAGCTGGGCGTCCGGGCCACCGGAGGCAAGGACCTGCTCACCCGCCGGATCGTGGCCTTCCTCGACGGGGTCGAGTTCGCCGAGCCGGCCCCGCGCCACTCTTCCGGATCCGCGCAGCTGAGTGGCTGCCTCGGCCCTGAGACGGTTATCCCGCGAGGTCAGCGATGCAGCCAGGTGCTCCGGGCCTGGTTCAGCGAGCGTCTGGGATCGGCGTTCCACTTCGACGCTGAGATGCGGGCGTTCTTCGTCGGCACCGACGGCACCCAGACGCTGCAGGACGCGCTGGATCACTGGCGGGCGACCAGAGGTCAGGGCGCGCAGAGCATCGGGGAGCAGTTCGAGTTCAACCGGTTCACCCGGGCCTGGCACGAGACCCATCCGGGCGGGCCCCGGGAGGAGCTTCTTGCCGCCTGGCGGGACTATCGCGCTCGCCCGGTGGAGGAGCGGGGACGGATCTGAGGTCGCCTCTGGGTCAGCCTCGACATCCGGTCATCTGGTCGTGTCCCCACCCCGCTTCGGGCCAGCTCGTGCCAGGAGCTCACAGCCAGCGCGACGGACCAGACGCTCCACAGCCTCTCGGGTGGTGAGGGCGACATGGCGTTGACCACGGTTCCGATGGCTCCGACCGCCACGCAGCCGCGGCCGACCCGTCGGCGTACGCGCGACGACGTGCGCGGCGAGGCGAGGGCAGCCGCGCTGGCGGCGTACCCGAGGGACGCGACTCCGCTCGTGACCCGGAGCGGCGTCGGGAGCCTGCCCTCCCACCTCCCGCCGTACGACACACGTCCCCAGGGCGCGCCTGCGGCGAGGGCGGCCTGGAAGGCTGACATGGTCACGAGCAGCAGCGGCGCAGATCGGCTGGTCTCCACGTTGCCATGGAAGCACCGCGGGGCGTCGTCGGCCAGGATGGATCCGATGAGCCCTCCAGATGGACGATCCGCAGCGGTCAGCCGGTGCCTCGGGCAAATCGCCATTGGAAGAGCACCGATCCCCTCGTCCTTCCGCCCGTAGCCGCCCAGGCTCGTCAGCTTCTCGGTGGCGCCGTCCGGAAACACCGCGACGTGGTCCTTCGGGAATCGGATCGACGCGCCGGGGCCCGATGAGCGAAAGCGCAGGGAAAGGTCGCAGCCCTCGGCGACGAGGCTCTCACGGACCAGCTGACACCCGCCGATGGTGGTCCGGAAAGGTCGGTCGGCAGCAACCACGCACCGGAGTCTGCCAGGTCTGCATGTCGATAAATGTGCCGACGTGTCTTGGGCTGTGGAATTCGTCCACAGCTTTAATAAACGTGGCCCGAACCCTATGCATCCAATTCGAACACACGTACGATTGGGTTAGTGGCAATGGCTGCCACACCTCTGACATTCGGGGGCTGCGATGACCGAGGTGACCCACCCCTATCTGGCGGGTGTCGACACCGCGGCGGCTGCCCTGGAGCAGATCGTCGAGCTGGAGCCGGCGTTCCTGCCGGTGAGCGACCAGCGCCGGGCGGTGCTCGCCATGCGGCGGCTGTCGACGCAGGTGCAGGCGATGGAGGCGATGCTGATGGCGGCCGCCGGCGGCGTGGCCGAGGCCGAGGGTTCCCGCGATGTCGCAGCCTGGGTCGCCCACCGCAGTCACGACTCCCTGGTGACCACGCGCCGCCTCCAGCGCCTCGGGGTCGCGTGCGACCAGCGCTGGCACCGGTTAGGTGGGGCGCTGGTCGCCGGGCAGGTGAACGTGGACCAGGGCCACGTGATCGCGGGCGCGCTCGACGACCTGGCCTCGGCCGCAGCGCTGGTGGACATCGGTGCCGAGGAGTGGGGACAGGTCCTGGCCCGCGCCGAGCAGCACCTGGTCGAGCAGGCGGCGCACTTCGGGCCGCGGGAGCTCCGGCGGCTGGGGGAGCGGATCCTGGAGGCCGTCGCGCCGGAGCTGGCCGAGGAGCTGGAGGGCCGGCAGCTGGCCGACGCCGAGCGCCGCGCCCGTCGGCGTACGTTGCTGCGCATCCAGCACCTCGGCGACGGGACCGCGCTGATCAAGGCGCGGGTGCCGGAGGCGGCTGCGCTGCGGCTGAAGACTTCCTTGGAGGCGTTCACGAGCCCGCGCCGGGCAGACGGTCGCTGCTCGACGGACGGAGAGGCCGTTCCGTACGACCGGCGCATGGGTGAGGCGTTCTGCTCGCTGCTGGAGACCCTCGACCCGGCCCGGCTGCCGCTGCACGGCGGGGATGCCACGACGATGATGATCACGATGGACCTCGCCGCCCTGACCAGCGGCCTCGGGACCGCGACCCTGGCCGACGGGTCCCGGATCACCGCCGGCGAAGCGCGTCGGATGGCGTGCACCGCGAACCTCGTCCCGGCCGTCCTGGGGACCCGGTCGGTGCCGCTCGACCTCGGCCACACGGCGCGGCTGTTCACGCCCGCCCAGCGCAAGGCCCTCGCCCTGCGGGACCGGGAGTGCCGTGCCGACGGATGCTCGATCCCCGCGACCTGGTGCGAGGCACATCATTGGCAGCCCTGGCTCCTCGGCGGGCGGACCGACCTCGCGAACGGGATCCTGCTCTGCTCCCGGCACCACCATCTGGTCCACGACGACCGCTATCTCCACGACCGCATGCCCAACGGCGACGTCCGCTTCGCCCGGCGGCGGTGAGTCGCCCACAGCGGCCGGGATCCGCCCATGAGGGGCCATGCGGTTGCAGGGTGACAGTCAGTCCGATCGCGCGTCCGTGCGCGGAATCCGGGCATGGTCGGGCGAGCGTAGCCGCCCTCAACGAGCTAGATCCGGACGTGTCCTGCTTGCCCGATAACCTGCACTTACTCCAGAACCGAAGAGGAATCGATGCTAGACGACGACGCTGTTGTTCCATCGGGGCTTCGCCATGAGCGCTTCGTCTTGACTCCGCTCACCATGGACACAGCCGCCTTGGACTACGCGTCGTATATGGCGAGCCCGGACGTCATCCGAGTGCACAGCGATGGCCGATGGCCTGTACAAGGGTTCACCTTCTCTGAGGACCTTGAGCTCGTCGCGCAGCACGAGGCCGACCACAAGAGCCGCCGCTCGTTCGCGTTCGTGCTCATCGCCCCATCGGGGGCCGAAGCGCTCGGATGCTTGTACTTTAATCCTCTGCGCGAATACCTCTCACGTGCAGAGGCACCCCGACATCTCGTCGACAAAACTCCATTCGACTCTGCGATGGTCACTTTCTGGCTCCGCCAGGATCAACAGAACACCGACCTGGCCGAGATCGTGGTCGAGACCGTGAACGAATGGATCATCGACGAGTGGCCGCTGGCCGAGCACCACTTTCGCGTCCTACCGGCAGAGCGGTCCTCTTGCGCGGCGCTCGACCGGCTGAGCCTACGGAAGGTCTGTCTCGCTCTTCCCGGCGACGAGCGGCCGTACATCTGGTACCAATCGTCGTCAGGAATCAATCGCCCACGACCTTCCGCACATCGGCAGGACCGAGCGGATCCGGCATGGTCGGGCGAGGCGGAACGTGGATAGCGTTCGTTCATGACGGAGGCCGACGGCAGCAGCCTCGACCGCGATGGCGCTGACTCTGGTGACGGACCACTGAGGTTCGTCGCCGTGTCACTGGACTGCGGGGACCCGGACGCACTCGCTCAGTTCTACGTGTCCTTGCTCGGCGGCGAACTGTTGTGGAGCTCGCCAGCTAGCGCCGCAGTGCGCACCCCTGGTGTGACGCTCGTGGCTCAGCGGGTTGACGGCTACCGCCCTCCGCGGTGGCCCGGCTCCTCCCTGGTGCACCTCGACCTGAGTGCCGGGCGGTCCGGCGACGCCAACTCTGCTGCCGTGGAGCGGGCTCTCGGACTAGGAGCCTCGATGGCTGCGGACCAGCCCGATGGGCGATGGACGGTGCTGCTGGACCCGGCTGGTCATCCGTTCTGCATCACGCCGTTCACGCCAGAGAGTTAGCCCCTGGCGACCTTCCGGCCGGTCGCCGGCGTCATCGCCCGCGCCGCCTGGCGAGGACACGGGGTACCCCTCCGGTGCCGGCCGTGCATGTCGACGGCGGCGCCCATCCCTGACCCTGCTTTCTCGAGGAGCACCCATGTCCCGTCTCATCGTCATCACCGGCGCCGCCTCCGGCATCGGCGCAGCCGTCCGCCAGCTGATGGAGGAGCGCGGTGACCGCGTCCTCGGCGTCGACCTGAAGGGGACCGAGGTCTCCGCCGACCTCGGCACCGCGGCCGGCCGGGCCCAGGCCGTGGCCGAGATCCTCGACGCCTCGGGTGGCGTGGTCGACGGCGTCGTGACCTGTGCGGGGCTCTCGAACCCGTCGCCGGCCCTGCCGCCGGTCAACTACTTCGGCACCACCGAGCTCGTCAGCGGGCTGCGGGACGCGCTCGCCGCCGCGCCGGCGCCCCGCGTCGTCCTGGTCGGATCGATCTCTGCGACCCAGCCGGTCGACCAGGCGCTGGTCGACGCGCTGCTCGCCGGCGACGCCGAGGAGGCCGCCCGGCTGACCGAGGCCGCGATCGCCGACGGCCGCCCGCAGCAGCTCTACCCGTCGTCGAAGTCGGCGGTCGCCCAGTGGGCGCGGCGTACGGCGGTGGCGCCGGGGTGGGCCGACGCCGGGATCCCGATCAACGTGGTCTCGCCGGGGGTCGTCCTCTCCCCGATGACCGCCAACCTGGTCAAGGACCCGAAGATGAAGCAGGTCATGGACTCCGCCGTGCCGATGCCGCTGCACGGCTACTCCGCCCCCGAGGACATCGCCCGGGTCATCGGGTTCCTGCTCTCGCCCGAGATCACCCATGTGACGGGCCAGGTGATCTACGTCGACGGCGGCGCCGAGGCCACGCTGCGGCCCGCCTCGCACTTCTGAGGCACCGGGCCGGACGGCGCGCCTGCCGTCCGGCCCGCGGGGTACCGGCCCGGACGGCCCGCTCACGGCGGGCGACTGTGCCGGAGTCGGGCGGGAGCCGGGGGAGCCGATGCGTGGAGTGGTGATGCACACCGCGGGCGACGTGCGGGTGGAGGAGCGCGCGGAGCCCCGGATCGTCGAGCCGACCGACGCGGTGATCCGGCTGAGCGCGACCTGCATCTGCGGGTCGGACCTGTGGCCCTACCGCGGCGTCGAACCGGCCGACCACCAGGTGATGGGCCACGAGTACGTCGGGGTCGTGGAGGAGGTCGGCACCGAGGTGCGGACTGTCCGGGTCGGCGACTTCGTGGTCGGGTCCTTCGTCATCTCCTGCAACGCCTGCGAGCTCTGCCGCGCCGGGTTCCAGTCCCACTGCGTGCACGCCGAGTTCGTCGCCCAGATCGGCACCCAGGCCGACCGGGCCCGGATCCCCTACGCGGACGGCACCCTCGTCGCCACCCCCGGGCCTCCGGAGGAGGACCTCGTCCCGTCGCTGCTCGCGGCCTCCGACGTCCTCGGCACCGGCTGGTTCGCGGCCGACGCCGCCCAGGCCGGACCGGGCCGGACGGTCGCGGTCGTCGGGGACGGGGCGGTCGGGCTGATGGCAGTCCTCGCCGCCAGGCAGCTCGGGGCGGAGCGGGTGATCGCGATGTCCCGTCACCCCGACCGGCAGGAGCTCGCCCGCTCCTACGGCGCGACCGACGTGGTGGCCGAGCGCGGGGCCGACGGCGTCGCCCGGATCAAGGAGCTCACCGACGGCCTCGGCGCGCATTCAGTCGTGGAGGCCGTCGGCACCCAGGAGTCCTTCATGCAGGCCGTCGGCGCCACCCGCGCCGGTGGGCACCTCGGGTTCGTCGGGGTGGACCACGAGGTGATGATCCCCGGGCTCGAGCTCTTCTTCGCCGGCATCCACACCCTCGGCGGGCCCGCCCCGGTGCGGCGCTACCTCCCGGACCTGCTCCGGCTGGTCTGGGATCGCGAGATCGACCCGGGCCGGGTCTTCGACCTGACCCTGCCTCTGGAGCAGGCGGCCGAGGGATACCGCGCGATGGACGAGCGGCGCGCGATCAAGGTCCTGCTCACGCTGTAGCGCGGACCGGCTCGGCGCGGGATCGCGGAGAATGGCGGAGTGACCCAGGCACCCCTGCTCGCGGACTACGACAGCCAGCTCCGGACCGACGCCGAGATGGCGGGCGCGACAGCGCTCACCCGACTGGGGCCGCTGCACCTCGGCACCTTCGACGGCGCTCGCGGCCACGTCAGCTACCGGGACCTCGACGGCGCGGACGCCGAGCAGGTCCGGGCGTGGGTCGGGGAGACCCTGGCGCACTACCGGCGCCACGGCGTCGTACGCGACCTGGAGTGGAAGACGCGCGGCCACGACCACGCACCCGGGCTGCACGAGGCGCTGGTGACCCACGGGTTCGAGCCGGGCGAGCCGGAGTCGGTGATGGTCGGCGAGACCCGACGGCTCGCGGTCGACGCGGAGCCGCCGGCCGGGGTGGCACTGCGCCGGGTGAGCGACGAGGCGGACGTCCGGGCGATGTGCGCGATGCAGGACGAGGTCTTCGGCCCAGAGGTGTCCGGGGACACCGTGGAGGGGCTGCTGCGCCGCCTCCGGGAGGCCGACACGACCGAGCTCTGGGTCGCCGAGGCGGCGGGGGCGGTGGTCGCCGCGGGCCGGCTCGAGGTGGTCGAGCACAGTGCGTTCGCGGGGCTGTGGGGTGGCGCCACGCTGCCGGGGTGGCGGGGGCGGGGGATCTACCGGGCGCTCACCGCTGTCCGGTCCCGGTCGGCGCTCGCCCGGGGGCGGACCCTGCTGCACAGCGACTGCACCGAGGACTCGCGCCCGATCCTCGAGCGCTCCGGGATGGTCCGGGTCTCGACGACCACGCCGTACCGGATCCGGCTCTGAGTCCACCGCCCTGCCTACGCTGGGCCGGTGAGCATCACGGTCCAGCCCGCCACGCTGGGCCGCTTCGACGACGTCGCGACGATGATCGGCCCGAAGCGGCCGGACGCGAACGTGTGCTGGTGCCTGAGCCATCGGCTGGACTCGCGCACCAACCGCGAGCTGGCGGGCCCCGCCCGGGGCGAGTACGTCCGGGACCTCTGCGCCCGTGACGTGGCGCCCGGCGTCCTCGCCTACGACGGCGACGAGGTCGTCGGCTGGGCGGCGGTCGCCCCGCGCGCGGGGCTGCCCTTCGAGCGGTCGCCCCGGTTCCCCCAGGTCGACGACCTGCCGGTCTGGTCGGTGTGGTGCCTGCGGGTGCGCCCCGGACGGCGCGGCCGGGGCTACTCCCTGCCGCTGCTCGAGGGCGCGACCGCCTATGCCGTGGACCGCGGCGCCCCGGCGGTCGAGGGCTACCCGGTCGACAACGCCGGCGCGAAGGTCGACCTGACGATGGCGTTCGTCGGGACCCGGGGCCTCTTCGAGCGGGCCGGGTTCACCAAGGTGGCCGACACCGGCTCGGTCGCGGGCGGGTTCCCGCGGGTGCTGATGCGGCGCTGAGCTCCGCCTCCCGCCCCCGAGGCGCAGATGGGGGATGCACACCCGGGCCCGGCGGCGCAGAGTGTCGGCACCGACGGTCGACGGCGACCGTCCCGGTCCCGATCGGACGCGCCATGCCCTCCAGGTCCTTCCCGTCCCGCCTGCTGGTCCTGCCCGCCCTCGGCGCCCTGGTCGCCGCGCTGCTGGTCGCGCCGCCCGTGGGGGCCGAGCACCCCGGCGGCCGGCCACCGGGGCACGCCGGCTCGAAGCACGGCTCGAAGCACGGGCCGACGCTGGAGGTGCTGACCCAGAACCTCTACCTCGGGTCCTCGCTCGACCCCGCGCTGGACGCGACGACCGGCGTGGAGTTCGTCGCCGCCACCGCGCAGATCTACGGCACCGCCGTCGCCAGCGACCCGCCGCGCCGCCTCGCGGCGGTCGCCGACACGATCGCGGCCACCCGGCCGGACCTGGTCGGGCTCCAGGAGGTCAGCAGGTGGACGGCGGTCCCGGTGGCCGCGGGCGCGAGCCCGCCGTCGTACGACTTCCTGGCGCTGCTGCTCTCCGAGCTCGCCGAGCGGGGCCTGTCCTACCGGGTGGCCGGGGTCTCCGACAACGCCGACATCGGGCCGGTGCCGCTCGTCGCGCCCGGTTTCGGCTGCCGGACGGTCAGCTCGCCGACCTCCGCCGACTGCGTGGTCTCGCTCCAGGACCGGGACGTGATCCTCGAGAACACCCGGACCCCGGGGCTGCGGCTCGGGCCGCCGGTCACCGGCCGGTACGCCGCCCAGCAGTCGGTCCCGATCCCGGACGCGGGCGGTGCCACGCTCGACTTCGGCCGCGGCTGGGTCCACGTGGACGGCAGCCTGCGGGGCGCCCGGTTCCGGTTCCTCAACACCCACCTCGAGGTCGCCGGGTTCGCCGCCGTGCAGGAGGCCCAGGCGCGCGAGCTGCTGGCCGGCCCGGCCCGGACCCGGCGCCAGCTGGTCGCGGTCGGGGACTTCAACTCGCCCGCGGACCGGGCGAGCTCCACGACCAGCACCTACGCGGACCTGACCCGACGCTGGTTCGACGACGCGTGGTGGATCAACCGCACCCGTCCCGGGTTCACCTGCTGCCAGGGTGGGGCGCTCAGCAACCCGACCTCGACCCTGCGGACCCGCATCGACCTGGTGCTGACCCGCGGCATCCGGCGGGCCCGCTGGGCAGTGGTCGTCGGCGCACGGCCGATCGCCGACCCGCCGCCCCGCTGGGCGTCGGACCACGCGGGCGTGGTCGCCGGGCTGCAGCTTCGGGCGGGGGACCCCCGGCATCGGCACCATCACCCGCGCTGAGGCGGCCGGGCTCCGTGTCGCAGGGTGCGGGTGAGCACGCCGGGCCGGAACAGGCTGGCCGGCGGGGCGGTCAGCTGCTGCACGTCGGTGAGCGCGGCGTTGCTGTGATCGTCCACGGCCGCCGCCCGGGTGACCCGGTCGACGTACCGGTTGACCAGCCGGTTCCCGGGTGGCCGGCGGCCGCGGGTCGCCGGATAGACGAAGTCGGCGCCGGTGGCGATCAGCCAGGGTCCGTCCACGACCGATGCCACCTCCCGGGCCAGGTCGCCCGCCAGCTCCGGGCCGGTCCCCGCCCGGTCGAGGACCCGGCCCAGTGCCTCGGCCTGGAGCAGGGCGGCGCTCATGCCCTGCCCGTAGACCGGGTTGAAGCTGGCGGCCGCGTCGCCCAGGACGCAGAGGTTCCGCGGATGCTCACCGAGCCGGTCCCAGTGCCGCCGCCGGCTCGACCGGAACGAGTAGCCGGCCGGTTCCTCCAGGGCGGGACGGCTCAGCAGCGTGGCCAGCACGGGATCCGCCAGGGTGCGGGCGAAGCTGCGGGCGCCGTCCCCGTCCCGGGGTGCGGCCGTGCCGAAGTAGCCGCCGAGCACGACCTGCCAGCGCTGGCCCTCCATCGGCAGAGCGACACCCAGGCGCGGGAGGTCCCGGGTGTTCTGGATGATCGCGAACGCCGCGCCGTCGAGGTCGCCCGCGTGCCGCTCCACGACGTACGCCGTGTAGCGCAGGTCCACGACGACCTCCGTGGCGGGCGGCGGGCACGGCAGCCAGCGCTCGGTGTGGCTACCGCGGCCGCTGGCGTCGATGACCAGGTCGGCGTCCAGGGGGTCGACCACCCCACGCAGCCGCACGCCCGCGACGCCCGCCCCGCGGGCCCGCCCGGATTCGAGGGCCAGCCCCTCGACGCTGGCGCGCACGGAGCGGACGCCGGGGAGCGCGAGCGTGGCGGCCCGCAGCCGGGACTCCACGAGCGAGCGGCTGCACAGCGCACGGGGGAACCCCAGGTCGCGCAGCTGCAGGTGGGTCCGGGTCGATCCGCTGGCCACCCAGTGGCAGGGGAGCCGCACCGGGTCGGCCCCGCCGGAGCTGGCGCCGCGGTCGAGGAGGTCCTGCGCGAATCCCGCGAAGAGCTGCTCCAGGACCCGGGACCCGGCGGCGAGCATGACGTGGGGCAGGTGTCCCTGGGGAGCGATGCTGCCGGTGGCGGGCGGCTCGCGTCGTTCGACCACGAGAACCTCGCGGGCCCGGCCCGCCGCGGTGGCCGCAGCGGCCAGACCCGCGATGCTGCCGCCGATGACCACGATGCGGTCCAGGGGAGTGTTGGTGGCCATGACGGCCTCCCTCGTTCCGAGTTTCGTTGCGTTGTAACGTTACGCCGTACCGTTAGCCTGTCAAGATGGCCAGGCCTCGGATCCACGACGACGCGACCGCCGAGGCCCTGCTCGACGCGGCCGGAGCGCTGCTGCGCGAGTCCGGGATCTCCGGGGTCTCGGTGCGGGCTGTCGCTGCGAGGTCCGGGACCAGCTTCCGGGCCGTCTACGCGGTCTTCGGCTCGAAGCAGGCGCTGGTCGACGCGCTCGCCGAGCGCGGATACCGCAGCCTGACCGCGCGGGTCGGCGACCTGCCGCTGACCGAGGACGCCGGCCGCGACCTGGTCCAGGCCGGGGCCGAGGCGTTCCGGTGCTTCGCCCTGGAACAGCCCGAGCTGTTCCGGCTGACCTTCGAGCAGGTCTCCGCTGAGGTGCTGCGCCAGGAACGGGTGGCCCGTGCCGCGCTGGGCAGCTACGAGGCGCTGCGCGGCCGGGTCCAGCGCGCCAGGGCCGCGGGCCTGGTCCACCCTGACCGGTCCGACGAGCAGTGCGTGCTCGCCTTCCACAGCCTGTGCCACGGGCTGGCCGCCGCCGAGCTCGCCTCCCGGCGGCCGCCGGACGGCCCGGGCTTCTGGCCGATGCTGCGCGCGGCCGACCTCGCCCCGGTGTGGTGCGACGCGCTCGCCGGCCTGGTCCGGCACCTCGGGTCGGTCCCGGAGGCCTGAGCGACCGGACGGCGGTCCGAAACCCGCCTGCAGGTTCGCTCAGGTGTGGTCCTCAGGTGCCGATCAGTGCTCTGCACCCGGCACCGGAACCGGGCGCCCGACCACCGAGAGACTGCTGCCGCCATGATCGACGTCGCCCGCCGGAGAAGTCCGCGCCCGGCCCGGGTCCGGCAGGCCCTGACGCGCTACCGCACGTGGTGGTGGGACCTCGGTGGCGCCGCCGTGTTCGTGGTCGGCGGCTCCCTGCTGGCCCAGTGGGCGGACCTCGCCGCGCGCTTCGACGACTGGTCCGCGCGCCACGAGCACTACCGCGCCGACGACCTGATGATCGTGCTGGTGCTGAGCGTGCTCGGGCTGGGCTGGTTCTCGTGGCGCCGCTACTGGCAGGCCCGCGCCGAGGCCTCCAACCTCGAGCTCGCCGAGCGCCGGGTCGTGGTCGCCAACGAGCGCTACCGGTCGCTGTTCGACTACCACCCCAGCGCTGTCTTCTCCCTCGGGCTGGACGGCCGGTTCCTGACCCTCAACGCCGCTGCACAGGAGCTGACGGGCCGCACGGGCGACGAGCTGCGCGCGCTGTCCGGGTTCGCCGCGCTGCTGGTGCCCGAGAGCGTGGAGCCGGTCGCCGAGGGGTTCCTCCGGGTGCTGGAGCGCAGCGCCGAGCACGTGGACGCGACCATCCAGCGCAGCGACGGGTCCCGGGTCGAGCTGAGCATCACCGGCATGCCGATGGTCGTCGACGACGAGGTGGTCGGCGTCTACGGCATCGCCGAGGACGTGACCGCGCGGAACCTGATGCAGCGCGAGCTGGCGCGGACCCGTCGCCGTGCGGAGGAGGCCAGCGAGGCGAAGTCGCTGTTCCTGGCGAACATGAGCCACGAGATCCGCACGCCGCTGACCACGATCATGGCGATCACCGAGCTGATGGCCGAGGGCGACGCCGAGCCCGGCCAGCGCCGGTTCCTCGACATGATGACGCGCAACGGGCAGCGGCTGCTGCGGCTCGTCGACGACATCCTGGACTTCTCCCGCATCGAGGCCGGCCAGATCCGGATGGAGCGCACCGAGGTCGACCTGCGGGCGCTGGTCCGCGACTGCCTCGACCCGTTCCGGGGCGAGGCCGACCGCAAGGGCATCGCGCTGCGGCTCGCGTTCGCGGAGCGGCTGCCAGCGGTGGTCCTCGGGGACGGGGAGCGGATCCGCCAGGTGCTCGCGAACCTGGTCGGGAACGCCCTGAAGTTCACCGATGCCGGCGCCGTCTCGGTCCTCGTCGAGGTGCTCGAGCAGGACGACGCCGTGACCCGGGTGGTGTTCCGGGTCGAGGACACCGGCATCGGGATCACCGAGGACCAGATGGCGAACCTGTTCGACTCCTTCAGCCAGGCCGATGCGTCGATCACCCGCAAGTACGGCGGGACCGGGCTGGGTCTGGCCATCAGCAAGCAGCTCGCCGAGCTGATGGACGGCACGGTGGACGTCGTCAGCGAGCCGGGGGAGGGCAGCACCTTCTCCGTGGAGCTGCCGCTGGCCCTCGTCGACGCCCCGGGCTCCCAGCTTGAGCGCGAGCCGGCCGCGCTGCACGCCGGCTGATCACCAGCTGATCGCCCGCTGATCGCCAGCTGATCGTGCAGCGCGGGCCCGGCCACCCCGGCCGTGCGAGGATCGCCGCCGTGCATCCCGCAGACAGCTCCGCCCCTGCCAGCCGCACCGGCACCACCCACGCCGCCGACATCGTGGTCGTCGGAGCCGGCCTCGCGGGGCTGGTCGCCGCGGCCGAGGCGGCCGACGCCGGCCGGTCCGTGATCCTGCTCGACCAGGAGCCCGAGCAGTCCCTGGGCGGCCAGGCGTTCTGGAGCTTCGGCGGCCTCTTCCTCGTCGACAGTCCGGAGCAGCGCCGGATGCGGGTCCGCGACTCCCGCGAGCTCGCGTGGCAGGACTGGCTGGGGAGCGCGCAGTTCGACCGGGACGAGGACCGCTGGCCGCGCGCGTGGGCCGAGGCGTACGTCGACTTCGCGGCCGGCGAGAAGCGGGCCTGGCTGCGCGACCACGGCCACCGGCTGTTCCCGATCGTCGGCTGGGCCGAGCGCGGCGACGGCCGCGCCGACGGCCACGGCAACTCGGTGCCGCGCTTCCACATCACCTGGGGGACCGGGCCCGGCCTGGTCGAGCCGTTCGAGCGTCGGGTGCGCGCGCACGCCGAGGCGGGACGGATCCGGCTCGCCTTCCGGCACCGGGTCGACGGCCTGGTCGTCGAGGACGGCACAGCGGTCGGCGTGCACGGTGCGGTGCTCGAGCCCAGCGACGTCGCGCGGGGACGGCCGAGCAGCCGCACCGAGGTCGGCGGCTTCGAGGTCCGCGCCTCGGCCGTCGTGGTCACCAGCGGCGGCATCGGGGCCAACCACGACCTGGTCCGCAAGGCCTGGCCGGCCCGGCTCGGCGAGCCGCCGCGGCGGATGATCAGCGGAGTCCCGGCCCACGTCGACGGCCGGATGCTGCAGATCGCCGACGACGCCGGCGCGAACGTCATCAACCCCGACCGGATGTGGCACTACGTCGAGGGCATCCGCAACTGGGACCCGGTCTGGGAGAACCACGGCATCCGGATCCTGCCGGGGCCCTCCTCGCTGTGGCTGGACGCGACCGGCAGGCGGCTGCCCGCGCCGTACTTCCCCGGCTTCGACACCCTCGGGACCCTGCGCCACCTGCGGCAGACCGGCCACGACTACTCCTGGTTCGTGCTCACCCAGAGGATCATCGAGAAGGAGTTCGCGCTCTCCGGCTCCGAGCAGAACCCGGACCTGACCGGCCGCGACCTCCCGCTCCTGCTGTCCCGGCTCAAGAAGGGCGCTCCCGGACCGGTCGAGGCGTTCAAGCAGCACGGCGAGGACTTCGTCGTCGCGGACACGCTCAGCGAGCTGGTCGTCGGCATGAACAAGGTCGGCGACCCCGGACCCGACGGCGCCGAGCTGATCGAGGAGTCCGCGCTGCGCACGCTGATCGAGCAGCGCGACCGCGAGATCGACAACGCCTACACCAAGGACGCCCAGATCACCGCGATGCGCGGCGCCCGCAACTACCTGGGCGACAAGCTGATCCGGGTCGCCACCCCGCACCGGATCCTGGACCCGAAGGCCGGGCCACTGATCGCCGTGCGCCTGCACATCCTCTCCCGCAAGACCCTCGGCGGGCTCGAGACCGACCTCGGCGGGCGCTGCCTGCGCGCGGACGGCACCCCGTTCCCCGGCCTGTACGCCGCGGGCGAGGTCAGCGGCTTCGGCGGCGGCGGGATGATGGGCTACAACGCGCTCGAGGGCACCTTCCTCGGCGGCTGCCTGTTCTCCGGGCGCGCCGCCGGCCGGGCCGCCGCGCAGGACGTCTGAGGAGCCACCGATGATCGTCACCTTCGACCTGTTCAGCGCGCTGACCGACAGCCGCCGCGGCGGCTCCGCGTTCTTCGCCGACCTCGCCGCCCGGCACGGGTGGGACCTCACCGGCGAGCAGGCCTACGACCGCTGGGACCGGCACAACAAGGCGCTCCAGCGCACCGCCCGGGCCCCGGAGACCTTCCACGAGGTGTCGCTGCGCGCGCTCACCGCGGCGTACGCCGAGCTCGGGCTACCGGTCGACCGGGCCGGCGCGGACCTGGCCGCCCTCGAGGACTCGGTGGCCGACTGGCCGCTGTGGCCCGACGTCGCCCCGGCGGTGCGGGCCGTGGCGGAGCGGCACCGCGTCGGCCTGCTCTCGAACGTCGATGACCCGCTGGCGCGCCGGACCCGCGCGCACGCGCTCGTGGACCCGGAGCTGGTGCTGACCTCGCAGCGGCTGGGCGCCTACAAGCCGGACCCGGAGATCTACCGCGCGGCGGCCCGGGCGGTCGCGCCGGAGCCGCTCGTGCACGTCGCCGCCTCCGGCCGCGACGTCCGGGGGGCGCTGGAGGCCGGGCTGGCGACGGTGCGGCTGGTGCGGCCCGGACACGTCCTGGACGCAGCAGGTCCGCGGCCGCCGCTCGAGATCGAGGACGCCGCGGACCTGCTGGCGGTGCTGGAGGAGCTCTAGGCGGTCGGCACGACCATCAGGCCCCAGACCACGATCGGGGCGACCACGACGATCGTCATGCCCCACTGCATGAGCCGCTTGAAGACCATCTCCCGGTCGGCGGGCTCGGAGTTCGCGACGACCAGGGCGCCGTTCGTGGAGAACGGGCTGCAGTCGACGACCGAGCTGGAGATCGCCAGCGCGGCGATCAGCGCGATCGCGTTGACCTGGTCGGTGAGCAGGAACGGCACGGCGAGCGGGATCAGCGCGCCGATGATCCCGGTGGTGGAGGCGAACGCGGAGACCACGGCGCCGATCAGGCAGATCAGCAGCGCCGCGACCAGCGGTGCCCCGACCTCGGCGACCCGGTCGCCGAGCCAGTCGACGACGCCCTGGTTCTGCAGCAGGTTGACGTAGGTGACGATGCCGCCGATGAGCAGCACGGTGCCCCAGCTGATCTTCTCGACAGCGCCCTTGGCGGACGTCGGGAAGACCAGGGTCAGCACGACCGCGATCGTGAGCGCGGTGAAGCCGACGTCGAGGTCGAAGCCGAGGGCGCCGACCATCAGCGCGAGCAGGCCGAGCAGGGTGACGATGCGCTGCGGGTTGAGGCTGGTGACGTCGTCCTCGGCGTCGTCCGCGCCGACGGTGCGGGTGGCCTCGACCGCGGAGTGCGGGGTGCCGGGGGTGCGCGCGTGGGTGGCCTGCCGGCTCACGGCCTCCGCCTCGGCGGCCATCTCGCCGACCTGGACGTCCTCGCGCCCGCGGGCGATCAGCTGCCGGCCGCCGAGCGTGAGGTAGGTGATCACCGCGATCAGGGTGGCCGCCAGGAACGTGGAGCAGAACAGGAAGAGCTGGTTGCCCGGCAGGTCGTTGCCGTCGACGACGCCGTTGGTGATGCTGCCGAAGATGCCGATGGGGGAGAAGCTGCCGGCGGTCGCGCCCTGCACGACCATCATGCCCATCATCACCGGGTGGATCTGGTAGCGCATGGCGAAGCCCATGGCGACCGGGGCCACGATCGCGACCGCGGCCGGGCTGACAGCACCGATCGCGGTGACCGCGGCGCAGACCAGGAACATCGCCCACGGGACCAGCGCCACGCGGCCGCCGACGGCCCGGACCGCCCCGTGCACGATCCAGTCGACGGTGCCGTTGTTCTTGGCGAGCGCGAACAGGTAGGTGACGCCCACCAGGATCACGAAGAGCTCGCTGGGGAAGCCGGCCAGGATGTCGTCGACCTCGAGGTCGTAGACGGTCAGGCCGACGACGTACGCCGCGACGAGCGCGAGCGCACCCATGTTCACGCCGCGGATCGTGGCGACGAGGAAGACGACCGCCAAGACGGCGAGGGAGATCAGTTCGTGTGACACCGAGATTCCGTTCTGGGAAGAGGCGCACCGGTGTGGCGGCCGTCGCATACCCAATCCGGCCGTGCGCTGGCCTGTCAAAGTGACCGGGGTCTCGGTCCGCGCGGGGTCCGCCGCGGGACCCGGGGTCGATATCGTCGCGTCGTGCCTGCTACGACGTCGTCCGAGTTCGACACCCACACCGCCGTCCGCCCCGACGGCCCGGGACGGTACGCCGCGGAGCTGGCGTCGGGCTGGGAGGTCGGCGGCGGCCTCAACGGCGGCTATCTGCTGGCCACGATCGGGACCGCGGTGCGCGCTGCGGTGCCGGACAAGCCGGACCCGCTCGCGATCAGCGCCCACTACGTCTCGGCCTCCGTCGCGGGGCCGGCGGCCATCGAGGTCGACGTACGCCGCGAGGGCGGCACGACCGCGACGGTCGCGGCCGACCTGAGCCAGGACGGCGCCCCCCGGATCACGGCGCTCGTGACCTGCGGCGACCTCGGCCGGCTCAGCGGCCCCGAGCGGGTGACCGCGACCGAGCCGGACCTGCCGCCGCGCGAGCAGTGCGTGCCCAACACCCTCGCGCCGCCGGAGCTGCGGGCCGTCGCGCCGCTGATGGACCGCTTCGAGATGCTCTTCCACCCCGACCAGGTCGGCTGGACGGTCGGTCGGCCCAGCCGCAACGGCGTGCTCAGCGCCTGGTTCCGGCTGCCCGACCGCGAGCCCGACCCGCTCGCGCTGCTCCTGGTCGTCGACGCGCTGCCGCCGGTGACCTTCGACCTCGGGCTGCCCGGCTGGGCGCCCACCCTCGAGCTGACCGCCCACGTGCGGGCGCGCCCGGCTCCGGGCTGGCTGAAGGTCTGCCACCGCAGCCGGGTGCTGGCGGGCGGGCTGTTCGAGGAGGACGCCGAGGTCTGGGACTCCGCCGGTCGCCTGGTCGCCCAGAGCCGTCAGCTCGCGCTGGCGCCCCGGCAGGGCTGAGGCCCGGCCGCGCCCGTCGGGGTCTCGACGCGCTCGTCGCTGGCGCTCCTCGCGGCTCGACCACCGAGGTCCTCAGCGGTCGAACCAGGTGCGGGGCATCGCGTAGATCCAGCGCTTGTGCGGGTGCTCGGTGACCGACCACAGCAGGTCGGTCTCGGGCCACCAGGTGAGGTCCTCGGGGCCCATCGGGGCGGCCCACCGGAACCGGCGCAGCGCCCCCGGCCCGCCCACATGCACGGAGCCGGGCGTGGTGGGCCCGTGCGAGGTGGTCACGTAGTGCCTGCCCGCGGCGACCACGACGCCCTGGCTGCGCGGCGGCAGCGCCTCGGCGGCGAGGTCGGGCCGGGAGAACCCGTCCGGGTCGACGCCCAGCGTCTGCGTCTCCGGGTCGACGGCGAACCGCGCGAGCCGGCGGGTCTGGCTCCGGTTGCCGTACTCGCCGACGACCAGCGCCGGCGGCGAGGTCTCGCGGTCCAGGGACAGGAACGAGAAGCGCAGCCGCTCCACCCCCTCGTCGGCCCCCTCCTCCGGAACCGCGCGGTAGGAGTAGCGCACCGGCAGCAGGTAGCGGTAGCCGGAGGCCGCCAGCGGGCTGCCGTCGGGCACCCGGAGCAGGTCGTCGATCCGGCAGGTGTGGAAGCCCCGCCCGGTCGCCGCGACGTGCAGATGCTCGCCGTCCCAGACGATCCCGCCGGCGTGCACGCTCAGCGGGGCCACGCCGGGGACGCCGTCCTCGAGGGTCGGCTGCATGAGCAGCACGTGCCGGTAGCGGCGGGTGTCGAGGTCGAGGACCGAGATCCGGGCGCCCTCCTGCCGCTTGGAGTACCAGCTGACCAGCAGCAGCGGGGGCACGTCGCTCCGGCCGGCCTCGGCCGAGGAGGTGATGCCCTGCGGCCACCAACCGAGGTCGCGGCGGTCGGCGGCGTCCCAGGTCAGGGCCCGCCGGACCGCCAGCCCGGGGGCCCAGCCGCGCCGGGCCCGCCGGTTCAGGTCGCCGAGCAGCGTCGGCAGCGCGACCCGGCCGCCGACCGCCCGGGCCAGCGCGTCGATCTGCGCGGCGTTCTCGGCGGTGCGGCTCAGGCGCACGCCGGCTGGAGTTCCGCCCATGGGGGCACGGTATCCACCCGGCACTACCCTCGGACCTCGTGGAGGCTGCAACAAGGACCGTGGTGGCCGCGGCGATCATGCAGAACGGCCGGGTGCTCGCGACCCGGCGTACGGCGCCCCCGGAGCTCGCCGGGCGCTGGGAGCTCCCCGGCGGCAAGGTCGAGCCGGGGGAGCGGCCCGACGACGCCGTGGAGCGCGAGATCGCCGAGGAGCTCGGCTGCGGCATCGAGGTGACCGGGTGGCTCGCGGGGGCCGTGCCCATCGGCAGCGCCCACGTGCTCCGGGTCGCGACGGCGCGGCTGACCGGTGTCGAGCCCGCGCCGGGCGAGCACGACGCCCTGCGCTGGCTGGGGCCCGACGAGCTCGACCCCGCCCACCCCGACGCGGTCGACTGGCTGGAGCCGGACCGGCCGTTCCTCACCGAGCTCGCCGCGCTGCTGCGGGACCGCCCGGCCGGCACCGGCCTGCGCGCGATCCTGTTCGAGGAGGACGACGCCCGCGCGGTCCTGGCCCGACTGCGCGCCGACGGGTACGACGCCGAGCTGGTCCGGGAGCGGCTGGCCGGGGAGGACGACGACGAGGACCACCCGTGGGCGGTGCTCAGCGACGCCCCCGAGCCGGTGCTCGAGCTGCTGGTCGACGAGCACGACGGCTGGCTGGACCGGGAACACCAGGACCCGGCGGGTGGTTCGACCAGGCACGACCCCCTGGAGCTCCCGACGGAGCCCCGCCGCCTCCACCGTCCCTAGGATCGAGCCCATGACCGCTGCGCCCCCTGCCGATCAGTCTCCCGACCAGCGCCTCCTGCTCGTCCACGCCCACCCCGACGACGAGTCGATCGGCAACGGCGCGACGATGGCCCGCTACGTCGCGGAGGGCCGCGGAGTCACGCTGGTGACCTGCACCGGCGGCGAGATGGGCGAGATCCTCGTCCCCGACCTCGAGCACCTCGGCGCCGACCGGGAGGACCGACTCGGCGAGCACCGGCGCGGCGAGCTCGCCGACGCGATGAAGGCGCTCGGGGTCACCGACCACCGCTACCTCGGCGGCTTCGGTCGCTACCGCGACTCCGGGATGAAGTGGCACGAGGACGGCCATGCGGTCGCCGCCGACGACCTCCACGAGAACGCGTTCTGGGCCGCCGACCTGACCGAGGCCGCCAACGCGCTGGTGGAGATCATCCGCGAGGTGCGTCCGCAGGTGCTGGTCACCTACGACGAGTTCGGCGGCTACGGCCACCCCGACCACATCCAGGCCCACCGCGTCGCGATGTACGCCGCCCAGCTGGCCGCGGTCCCCTCCTACCGCCTCGACCTCGGGGAGCCCTGGGAGATCGCCAAGATCTACTGGAACGCGATGTCCGAGAGCCGGATGCGCGAGGGGCTGCGCGCGCTGCGGGACGCCGGCGACGAGACCAGCTTCGAGGGCATGGACCCCGACGGCCCGCTGCCGCACTTCGTCACCCCCGACGAGCAGCTCTCCGCCGTCGTCGACGGAGCCGAGCAGTCCGAGGCGAAGATGGCGGCGCTGGCCGCCCACGCCACGCAGATCACCACCGACGGCCCCTTCTTCGCGCTGAGCAACAACGTCGGCCAGACCGCGTGGGCGCTGGAGTTCTACCGGATCGCGAAGGGCCGGCGCGGCGAGCTGGACGAGAACGGGCTCGAGACCGACCTGTTCGCCGGCCTGTAGGCGTGGACCCCGCCCCGGCGCTCCGCTCCGCGGGGCGGGTGCTCGTGCCGCTGCTGGCGCTGGTCCTGGGCCTCGCCACCGCGCTGGCCACCGTGGCCGTGCACGGCCGCTGGTGGGGGCTCGCGCTCGGTCTGGCCGCCACGGTCGCGGCCGCGGTCGCGCTGCCCCCCGGGCGCTGCCGGGTGGCGTACGCCGTGGGGTGGGCGGCGATGCTGGGCTACCTGGTGGTCCCGCGGGGCGAGGGCGACTACGCGGTGGGCGGCAATGTGCCCGGGTACACGCTGCTGGTGGCGGCCCTGCTGCTGGTCGTGGCCGCGCTCGTGACGCTCCCGCGGCCCGGCGAGGCCGGAGAACAGCCGGGTTCTCCCTAAGATGTCCCGGTGACGAAGACCGAGGCGCCCCCCGTTCGCGAGAAGGCCGGCGGACGCGTCGTCTGGTTCGTGGTGCTCGCCCTGGTGCTGCTGGTGGGTGGCGGCTGGGCCGCGGCGTACGCCTTCGCCGGCGACGAGGTGCCCCACGGAACCACGATCGCGGGTGTCGACATCGGCGGGCAGACCCCCGACGAGGCGCGGCGCACCCTCGAGGACGAGCTCGCCGAGCGGGTCGCCGACCCGATCACCGTCCGCGTCGACGGCGGCGAGGAGCAGGTCTCGCCCCAGGAGGCCGGCCTCAGCGTCGACTACGCCGGCTCGGTCCGGGCCGCCGGTGGCGGCCGGGGCTGGAACCCGGCCGACCTGTGGGACCACTACACCGGCGGCGACGACCTGGACCCGGTGGTCGACGTCGACCCCGGCGCGATGGCCGAGCTGCTGGATCGGCTGACCGGCGAGGTCGGGACGCCGCCGCGTGACGGCGACCTGCGCTTCGAGGACGGCAAGGTCGAGATCGTCGAGCCGCGCGCCGGCGAGCAGGTGGACCCGGCCGAGGCCGAGGCGGCGCTGGTCGCGGCGTACCTCGACCCCGAGCCGGTCGCCACCCTGGAGCTGCACACCACCGAGCCCGACATCGACGACGCGGACGTCCAGCGGGCGCTCGACGAGTTCGCGAACCCGGCGATGTCGGCGCCGGTCACGCTGGTCTTCGGCAAGTCCCCGGTCGAGCTCGCGCCGCGCCAGTTCGGCCCCACCCTCCGGATGAAGGCGGAGGACGGCGTCCTGGTGGGCGCGGTCGACGAGAAGGCCCTCGGCGCGCTGGTCGCTGGTGCGGTCGGCAAGGAGGACGCGCCGGTGGACGCCACCGTGGAGCTGCGCGGCAACAAGCCGCGCGTCGTACCGGCGAAGCCCGGCGTGACCTACGACCCGGCGAGCATCACCGCCAGCTTCCTCGGCCTGGTCACCGCCCCCGAGGGCGAGCGGCGCACGGAGATCGAGGCGAGCGTCGCGGAGCCCGAGTTCACCACCGAGGACGCCCGCGCGCTGGGCATCAAGGAGCAGGTCTCGAAGTTCACGACCTACTACCCGCCCGCGTCCTACCGCGACACCAACATCGGGCGGGCCGCCGAGCTGATCGACGGCACCGTGCTGAAGCCGGGGGAGACCTTCTCGCTCAACGACACGGTCGGCGAGCGGACGGCCGAGAACGGCTTCACCACCGGCACGATCATCAGCAACGGGATCTTCAAGGAGGACCTCGGCGGCGGGGTCTCGCAGATGGCCACGACGCTGTTCAACGCCGCGTTCTTCGCGGGCCTCGAGGACGTCGAGCACAAGCCGCACTCGGTCTACATCGACCGCTACCCGGTCGGCCGGGAGGCCACCGTGGCCTGGGGCGCCGTCGACCTGCGCTTCCGCAACGACACCGACCACGGCATCCTCATCGACGCCAAGGTCGCCAAGAGCGCCGGCCGGTCCCAGGGCGTGGTGACGGTGCGGATGTGGTCGACGAAGGTCTGGAAGATCACCACCACGACCTCGCAGCGCTACAACTACACCGCTCCGGCGACCCAGGTGCTGCGCACCGACAGCTGCCTGCCGAACACCGGCTACCAGGGGTTCGACGTCGACGTGAAGCGGTTCTTCACCCCGGTCGGCGAGGACCGGGTGGTGCGCACCGAGAAGTTCCACACGACCTACATCCCCTCCGACACGATCGTCTGCAAGCCGCCGCAGGCTCCGAGTCCCCGACGCGGCCGAGGCTGAGGCCTGCTTCCTGGGGCCTGCTTCCTGGGGCGGGCCCTCAGCAGCGCACGGTGCCGGCGACGACCTCGACGCGGGTGACGCCGGGGTCCTCGATGCCGCCAGCGCTGTCCCGGGCCCGGGTCAGCAGCGTGTAGGTGCCGGCCGCGGCGGGACGCCACGGGTGCTCCCACTCCAGCCCGGCGGACGTCTCGTTGGCGCCGGTGAGCGTGGTCTCCTCCCACGTCTCGCCGCCGTCGGTGCTGAGCTCGACGACGCTGATCGTCGCGCCGGCCGACCAGGCCCGGCCGCGGAGCACCACCAGGTCCGCACACCGCGGGCTGCCCACGTGGGCGAGCGTGCTGGAGGGGGACGGGGTGCCCTGGGCGGGGGCGGGCTCGGGAGACATGCTGTAACCATACAAAGAAAGTAGGGTTGATTCAGCAGGTGGACCGCGCGCGGGTCGCGGGCCCCGGGTCGGCCCTCGGGTCGGCTCTCGGGCCGGCCCTCAGCCCGGGGCGGTCAGGTAGCGGCAGGTGTGGTGCCGCTCCAGGCCCAGGCCCCCGTACAGCGCCAGGGCCGGCGCGTTGTCGGTCTCCACGTGCAGCCACACGGTCGTCGCGCCGCGCTCGGCGCCCCACTCCAGCAGCTCGTCGAGGACGACGCCGGCCAGGCCGCGGCGGCGATGGTCGCTGGCGACGTTGAGCTCGTGCAGGCCCAGCCAGTCCCCGTCGAGGGTGGCTCGCCCGGCGGCCACGACGGCGTCGTCGAGATCGGGGTCCCGCACGACGGCCTGCGCCAGGTCGCCCGAGACCTCGAGCCGCGCCTCGCGGTCGGGCGCGCCGGACGTCCGGTCCCGGCGGGCGCGGCGGGACCGGCGGACCCGCGACAGCGCCGCCAGGCGCAGCTCCGCCTCGCCGTGCGGGAGGTGCTGCCAGCCGCGGTCCAGCAGGGCCTCCTCGATCTCGGAGTCGGCCTCGACCTGGGCGAGCGCCGGGCGGTCCCGCTCCGCGTAGAACCGCAGCACGGCCTCGATCGCCTCGTCGTACGGCGCGCCGGGGTCGCCCAGCGCCAGGCAGGAGTTGGCGCGCTTGCGCGGCCGGCCCCGGGGGGCCGGGTCGCTGCGCAGCAGCCACTCGCCCAGCGGGGCGACCTCGATGCCGGGGAACAGGGCCAGCACGTGCTGCTCGGCGTCGCGGGCGCTGGTGCGGTGGCGCACCGAGGGTCGTGGGGGGACCGGCTTGCCGGAGACGATCTCGGCGAGCGGGATGGTCACCGGGGCGCCGTCCTCGGGCTGCACGGTGCACGCGGTGGCGTCCCAGGACGTGCAGGTGCCGAGCAGATCGGTCATCGCCGGTCCGCCGGTGGGGCCGGTCTCGCCGGGCAGCAGCCGGCGTACGACGATCCGCTGGCCGACGACGTGGGGGCCCAGGCCGTGGCGGCCGGTGTTCGCATGCTGGGGTTCCGGCTCGTCGGGCACGGCGGGATACTAGGCTGTCGTCGTTCGCCCACCCCGATCCGCGCCCATCGTGGGCTCCCCAGGAGGAACCGGTGACGTACGTCATCTCGCAGCCGTGTGTCGACGTGAAGGACCGCGCCTGCGTCGACGAGTGCCCCGTCGACTGCATCTACGAGGGCAAGCGGATGCTCTACATCCACCCGGACGAGTGCGTCGACTGCGGTGCCTGCGAGCCGGTCTGCCCGGTGGAGGCGATCTTCTACGAGGACGACGTCCCGGAGGAGTCGAAGGCCTACTACGACGCGAACGTGCAGTTCTTCGACGACCTGGGCTCGCCCGGCGGTGCCGCCAAGATGGGTGAGATCGACAAGGACCACCCGATGATCGCGGCGCTGCCTCCGCAGAACCAGGGCGACTGACGCCCGTGGCTCGCACCCGGGTCTCCGAGCGACTTCCGGAGTTCCCCTGGGACCGGCTCACGACGTACGCCGCACGGGCTCGGGCGCACCCGGACGGCATCGTCGACCTGTCGGTCGGCACCCCGGTCGACCCGACCCCGTCGGTCGTCCAGGAGGCGCTGCGCGGGGCTGCGGACTCGCCCGGCTACCCGACGACGATCGGGCTGGCCTCGACCCGGCAGGCCTGCATCGACTGGCTGGAGCGCCGGCACGGCGTGACCGGTCTCGGGCTGGACCAGGTGCTCCCGGTGATCGGCTCCAAGGAGCTGATCGCCTCGATGCCCGGCCACCTCGGCATCGGTCCCGGTGACCTGATCGGCTACCCGGAGCTGTCCTACCCGACCTACGAGGTCGGGGCGGTGCTCTGCGGTGCCGACGCGCTGGCCACGGACGCGCTCACGGCGTTCGGCCCGCAGGTCCCGGCGCTGCTGTGGCTGAACTCCCCGTCGAACCCGTCCGGCCGCGTGCTGCCGGTCGAGCACCTGCGCAAGGTCGTCGACTGGTGCCGCGAGCGCGGCACGCTGCTGGTCTCCGACGAGTGCTACCTGGAGTGCGCCTGGGAGACCGAGGACGGCTGGCCGGTCTCGGTGCTGCACCCCGATGTCTGCGGCGGCTCGACCGAGGGGATCCTCGCGGTCCACTCGCTCTCGAAGCGCTCGAACCTCGCGGGCTACCGCTGCGCGTTCGTCGCCGGCGACGCGGCAGTGGTCGGCGAGCTGCTCGCGGTGCGCAAGAACCTCGGACTCCAGATGCCCGGCCCGCAGCAGGTGGCGATGAAGGCCGCGCTCGACGACGACGCGCACGCCCTGGAGCAGCACGCGCGGTACGCCGCGCGCCGGGCCAAGCTGCGCGAGGCGCTGCTCGGGGCCGGCTTCCGCATCGACCACTCCGAGGCGTCGCTGTACCTCTGGGCGACCCGCGACGAGGACTGCTGGGAGACCGTGGCCTGGCTCGCCGACCGCGGCATCCTGGCCGCTCCCGGCATCTTCTACGGCGCCGCCGGGAGCCGGCACGTCCGCGTGGCCTTCACCGCCACCGACGAGCGCGTCGACGCAGCGCTGGCCCGCCTGGCCTGAGCCGACCCGCTGGTCGAGCCGCGAGCGCAGCGAGCGTGTCGAGACCACTCAGGGCTCGACACGTCCTCGCCCAGGGGCTCGGACGGCTCGACCAGCGAGACCCCCCGGAAAACTGGTGGGGTTGGAACAACTGGTGGGTTCGGGGCCGGAATTGAGCCCAGAACGGAGCCGTTGTCGGCAGTTTTCGCTCCACCCGTCCGCCACCCCACCAGTTTTTCCGGGGCGACGGCGGGGCGAGGCGGCGGCGCAGTCGGCGGAGTCGGTGGAGTCGGACCCAGGCGCCCGTCTCAGTCGAAGACGTCCACGTGCACGTGGTCGCGGTGCTCGAGGATCCTGCGGTCACCGGAGCGGGACGGCGGGTCGTAGTCCTCCCAGCCGTCCTCGGAGTCCTTGGCCTGCCAGATCCGGTCGTCGAAGATCACCGTCTGGATGTCCAGCCGGGCCGCCTGCGCGACCAGGTACGACGAGATCGCCCAGCCGCGGGTCTTGTTGGCGGGCGAGATCGGCCGCACGAAGATGTCGACAGCCCGGCCCTCGTAGTGCGCCGATCCCTCCATGTGGCCGGTGCCGACGCCGCCGGGCTCGAAGCCGCCGAGGGACACGTCGCCGAAGACGGCCTCGACCTCCTCGCGGACGGTCTGGGCGCGCTCGACCAGCCCGCTCGGGGTGAGGCCGTCCGCGGCCTCCTCGGCGTCGTCGTCGATCTCGCACCAGAACGAGCCCGGCGAGTTGCCGGTCAGCGCCGAGGCCAGCACCCGGGCGTCCTCCTCGTGGTCGGCGTACGCGTCGGGGAACGCCGAGCGCTGGACCGCCTGCGCGGCCTCGGTGATCTCCATCGACCGGTAGCCGTCGACCTTCTCCAGCGCGTCGTAGAACGCGTTCGTGGCGTAGAGCGGGTCGGTCAGCTCGCCGACGGTGCCCCAGCCCTGGGACGGCCGCTGCTGGAAGAGCCCCACCGAGTCCCGGTCGCCGTACTCGATGTTCTCGAGCTTCGACTCCTGGTAGGCCGTGGCCAGCGCGATCGACGCGGCCCGCGCCGGCAGGCCCCGCCGCACCGAGACCGCGGTGATCAGCGCGGCGTTCTCCGCCTGCTCCAGGTCGAGCCGCACCGTGTGGTCCTCGACGGTCGCGGTGCACTCCTCGGAGCGCAGGAACGGGGTCACCTCACGCAGCGTGTGCACGCCGAGGGTGAGCGCCGCGGCGCCCACCACCGCGACGCCGAGGACGGCGAACGCGGTACGGGTCTTCACAGGTCGAGTATCCCGTGGGGGTGGGGACGTCAGTTCGCGTGCAGCGCGGCGTTCAGCTCGACGCCCTCGCTGCGCCACGGCACCGCCTCGATCGCGCCGGTGACCGAGTTGCGGCGGAAGAGCACGTTGCTCACCCCGGAGAGGTCCAGCGCCTTGACGATCTTCGGCTTGCCCTCGGTGACGAAGGCGTCGGAGACGGTGACCTTCGTGCCGGCCGTGACGTAGGTGCCGGCCTCCACCACGCAGTCGTCGCCCAGGGAGATGCCGAGCCCGGCGTTGGCGCCCAGCAGGCAGCGCTCGCCGATGCTGATCACCTGCTTGCCGCCGCCGGAGAGGGTGCCCATGATCGAGGCGCCGCCGCCGACGTCGGAGCCGTCGCCGACCAGGACCCCGGCCGAGATCCGGCCCTCGACCATCGAGGCGCCGAGCGTGCCGGCGTTGAAGTTCACGAAGCCCTCGTGCATGACAGTGGTGCCCTCGGCCAGGTGGGCACCCAGCCGGACCCGGTCGGCGTCGGCGATCCGGACGCCCGAGGGGACGACGTAGTCGACCATCCGCGGGAACTTGTCCACGCCGTAGACGCTCACGTGCTGGCCGGCCGCACGCAGCCGCGCCCGGGTCAGCTCGAAGCCCTCCACGGCGCACGGGCCCGCCGAGGTCCACACGACATTGGTGAGCAGGCCGAAGACGCCCTCGACGGAGATCGAGTGCGGCACCACCAGCCGGGTCGAGAGCAGGTGCAGGCGCAGCCAGACCTCCTCGGTGCTGGTCGGGGCGGCCTGCAGGTCGGCGATCTCGACCAGCCGCACCTCCCGGCGTACGCCGCGCGCCTCGTCGCTGCCCTCGAGCGCTGCCAGCTCCGCCGGCGTCTCGGCGTCCGCCGGCCGCGCGCCGAGCGCGGGGGAGGGGAACCAGGTGTCGAGGACGGTGCCGTCGGCGGTCAGGGTCGCGAGGCCGTAGCCCCAGGCAGAGGTCGCAGTCACGAGGTCGAAGTCTACGGACGCCGCCCGGCCGGCCGGCGTCTCGACGCCACTGTCGGGTGTCGGCAGGAACACATCGGCGCGAGTGTCCAGCATCTGGATGATCGGAACTAACGTGCGAAGAGTGAGCAGCCATTCCTACCCGCACCTGATGTCGCCGGGAACCATCGGTTCCCTCCAGCTGGACAACCGGATCGTCCTGCCCGCCATGGACATGAACGTCTCCGAGCACGGCGAGATCGAGCAGACGGAGATCGACCACTACGTCGCCCGGGCCGCGGGCGGCGCCGGCCTGATCATCACCGGTGCCTGCGCGATCGCGTTCCCCCACGGAGCGGCCTCCATGAAGGAGCCGGGCCTCTCGGACGACAAGTACATCCCCGGCCTGCGCGCGCTCGCCGACGCGGTGCACGCGGCCGGCAGCAAGCTGTGCATCCAGTCGACGCACCACGGCAAGGTCGCCCGCGTCGACGTCGCCAACGACCGGCCGGTGCTCGCCCCGAACCAGCCGAACTACAGCTACGACATGTCCGCCCTGGCCGACAGCACCCCGTCCGAGCTCGGCCGGATGGGTGCCGCCACCGCCGGCAAGCCGACCGTCTACCAGGAGATGACGGCCGAGGACATCGCCTGGCTGGTCTCCACCTGGGCCGACGCGGCCGAGCGGATCGCCGAGGCGGGCTGCGACGCGATCGAGATCCACGTCGCGCACGGCTACATCCTCGGCGTCTTCCTCAACCAGCGCGACAACCAGCGCACCGACGAGTACGGCGGCCCGCTGGTCAACCGGGCCCGGCTGGCGTGCGAGGTCATCCGCGCCGTCAAGGAGCGGGTGGGCGACCGGCTGGCGGTCCTGGTCCGGGTCTCCGGCGAGGAGTACGGGCAGGAGGGCGGCCTCTCGCTGGAGGAGTCGGTCGAGGCCTCGGCGCTCTTCGAGCTGGCGGGCGCGGACGCGATCCACGTGACCGGATGGGGACGCAACCCGTTCGACAACTTCACCGACGGCCCGCTGCCCAACAAGGTCGGGGCCTACGTGGAGAACGCGGCCGAGATCAAGAAGCACGTCTCGGTCCCGGTCATCGCCGTGGGCCGGATGCTGCCCGACGTCGCCGAGAAGGCGCTGGCCGCGGGCCAGATCGACTTCGCGGCGATGGGGCGCCAGCTCCTGGCCGACCCCGAGCTGCCGAACAAGCTCCGCGACGGCCGGGCCGACCAGGTCCGTCCCTGCATCAACTGCTACCTCTGCGTCGCGGAGAACTTCTTCGACGACACCCCGTTCTGCGCCGTCAACCCCGCGCTCGGCAACGAGACGCTGCTCCCGCTGCGGCCCGCCTCCGCGACCAAGCACGTCGTGGTCGTCGGCGCCGGCCCCGGCGGCCTGGAGAGCGCCCGGGTGCTCACCGAGCGCGGCCACCGGGTCACGGTGGTCGACAAGTCCGACCGCCTCGGCGGCACGATGTGGTTCTCGACGATGACCACCCCGGACAACGAGCGCCTGCTGCGGTGGTTCAAGTCCGAGATCAAGCGCCTCGGGATCGCGGTGAAGCTGAACACCCCGGCCGACGTCGAGACGATCCGCGCGCTGCGACCCGACCACGTCGTCGTGGCCACCGGCGCCGTCCGCCCCAAGCCCGACTTCCCCGGCGGCGACCTGCCGATCGTGCAGACCGGCGACACCCTGCGCGCGCTGATGCTGGGCACCGCGAGCGCCGACGAGGCCGGCCCGGTGCTGCGGACCCTCGGCAAGCTGGGCCGTCTCTCCGGCCTGACCAAGAGCCCCGGGTTCGTCCGGCGCGTCACCAAGACCTTCCTGCCGATGGGCAAGGACGTGGTGGTCATCGGCGGCTCCCTGGTCGGGCTGGAGCTCTCCGAGTTCCTGGCCGAGCGGGGCCGCCGGGTGACGCTGCTGCACGAGCAGCAGCAGCTCGGCCTGCCGCTGGCGATGCCGCGCCGCTGGACCGCGGTGAAGGACTCGATCGCGCACGGCGTGCAGATCCACCGCAACGTCTCGATCGAGCGGATCACCGAGTCGGGCGTCGAGTGGACCGAGGGCGACCAGAGCTTCTCCGCAGCCGCCGACATGGTGATCTACGCCGACGGCACGACGTCGGCCGCACCCCTCGCCGAGGAGCTGCGGGAGGCCGGGTTCAGCGTCGACGTCGTCGGCGACGCCGGCGAGGTGAACTACATCCACGGCGCCATCCACTCGTCGTGGCAGGTGACCACCAGCCTGTGAGGGCGCGCCGCTGACCAGCCGCCCGTCGGCTGGTCAGCGGCGAGCGTGCTCTAGCGTCGGGCCATGCCCACCCGCGTCTCGCTGGCCCTCGGCTCCGGGGGTGCCCGGGGCTACGCCCACATCGGCGCCGTCCGGGCGCTGCAGGAGCGGGACTGCGAGCTGGTCGCCGTCGCCGGCACGTCGATGGGGGCGCTGGTCGGCGGCCTGGCCGCAGCCGGCCGGCTCGAGGAGTTCGCCCAGTGGGCCACCTCGCTGAGGCAGCTCGACGTCCTGCGGCTGCTCAACCCGCGGATCACCGGGCCGGGGATGATGACCGCCGACCGGCTCCTGGACGCGATCCGGGAGATCTTCAGCGACGTGGCCATCGAGGACCTGCCGGTCCCGTTCACCGCGGTCGCGACCGACCTGGCCGCCCGCCGCGAAGTCTGGTTCCAGCACGGACCGCTGCGCGCAGCCGTCCGGGCCTCGATAGCGATCCCCGGGCTGTTCACCCCGGTGATGATCAACGGCCGGGTGCTGGTCGACGGGGGTCTGACCAACCCGGTGCCGATCGACCCGCTGGCCGGGATCGCCTCGGACCTGACCGTCGCCGTCTCGCTGACCGGCCCCCGGCAGCGGGTCCGGGAGCCGGTGGTCCCCACGCACGAGTCCGCCGCCCCGCAGCGGTTCGAGGAGTGGCGCAGCCGGCTGCGGCGCACCCTGGCCAACCTGACCGGACGCGAGGAGAAGGACCAGGCCCTCCCCGCGCAGCCGGCCCGCACCGGCTGGGGCACCGACGAGCTGCCCGACGAGCTGACCATGCGCGACGTCACGGCCCAGTCGTTCGAGGCGATGCAGGCCCTGGTGGCCCGCTACCGGATGGCGGCGGTGCCGGCCGACGTCCTGGTCACGGTGCCGGTCGACGCGTGCCGGACCCTCGACTTCCACCGGGCCGGCGAGCTGATCGACCTCGGGCACCGGCTCGCGAGCGAGGCGCTGGACGCCGCCGGCGTCTGAGCCGGGCAGGCAGTGCCCAGGCAGGCAGTGCCCACCGGCTCACTGGCCGGTGCGGCCGTCGATGCACTCGCGCAGCAGGTCGGCGTGACCGACGTGGCGGGCGTACTCCTCGACGAGGTGGACCAGGATGTCGCGCACCGCGACCGGCTGCCCGTCGCAGTCCACCGTCGCGTCCAGGTCGTCCCACCCGGCCAGCCACGCGTCGGCCGACTCGACCTCCGCGCGCCAGCGCGCCCAGGCCTCCTCGACGACGGCCGGGTCGGCGACCGCGCCGGTGAAGTCGAGGTCCGGGTCCTCGGCGGTGCGGTACAGCTTGGGCAGCTCCGGATGTCCCTGGAGGATGCGGCGGAACCAGCTGTGCTCGACCCGGGCGAGGTGGCGGACCAGTCCGAGCAGCGACAGCGTCGACGGCGGCACCGAGCGACGCGCCAGCTGCTCGGCGTCCAGATCCCCGCACTTGAGCTCGAGCGTGAGCCGGTAGCGGCGCAGGTAGTCCCAGAGCGTGTCCTTCTCGCCGACCGGCTGGGTCCCGGTCTCGCGCGGGTCCTCGGCCGGATCGATCCACAGGCCGGGGGCCACGCGCGCGCTGCTCATCGGGGGATCCTGTCATGCCCGGGTGGCCGGGCCGAACCGATTGGCGGGCGCTGGACGGCGCGCCGTACCATCACGAGTACAGGCGTTCGAGCCGTCATCAGCGGCGAGCCTCCGGAAGAACCGTCCTGATCTGCTCGAGGTGAGCGGGTCCGGGCTCAGTAGAACCGGACGGGTGGGCCCGTCACAGCCGCAATTGAGAGGTCCGGTCCCTCGGGGTCGGGCAAGCGGGGTGGTACCGCGGGCTCCGGCTCGTCCTCGTGGTCACGAACAACTCGACCACCGAAGGAACCCCATGACGTACCCCCAGGTCTCGACCGCCGGCGACGCCGTCCCGTCCAGCCCACGCTTCCCCGAGATCGAGAAGCAGGTCCTGGCCTACTGGGAGTCCGACGGCACCTTCGCGGCCAGCGTCGAGGCGCGCGACCCGGGACCGGACGGGTCGAACGAGTTCGTCTTCTACGACGGGCCGCCGTTCGCCAACGGCCTGCCGCACTACGGCCACCTGCTCACCGGCTACGTCAAGGACATCGTCCCGCGCTACCAGACCATGCGCGGCAAGCGCGTCGAGCGCCGGTTCGGCTGGGACACCCACGGGCTGCCCGCCGAGCTGGAGGCGATGCGCCAGGCCGGCATCAAGACGACCGACGAGATCAACGACCTCGGCATCGAGAAGTTCAACGAGCTGTGCCGGGCGTCGGTGCTGCGCTACACCGACGAGTGGCGCGAGTACGTGACCCGCCAGGCCCGCTGGGTCGACTTCGACAACGACTACAAGACGCTCAACCCCTCGTACATGGAGAGCGTCATCTGGGCCTTCAAGCGGCTCCACGACAAGGGCCTGGTCTACGAGGGCTTCCGGGTGCTGCCCTACTGCTGGAACGACGAGACCCCGCTGTCCAACCACGAGCTGCGGATGGACGACGACGTCTACCAGCAGCGCCAGGACCCCGCGGTCACCGTCGGCTTCACCCTCGAGGCGACCGGGGAGGACCCGGTGCTGGACGGCGCACACGTCCTGGTGTGGACCACGACGCCCTGGACCCTGCCCTCCAACCTCGCGGTCATGGTCGGCTCGGACATCGACTACGTCGTGGTGCAGGCGCCGGTGCCCGGCACCGAGGGGACGGCGCGCTACCTGCTCGCCGAGGCGCGGCTGCCGGCGTACGCCCGCGAGCTGGCCGGCGAGGACGGCGAGTTCACGGTCCTGGGCCGCTATCGGGGCGCCGACCTGGTCGGTCGCCGCTACACCCCGCCGTTCTCCTACTACCTGGGCCACGAGAACGCCTTCCGCGTGGTCGCCGCCGACGATGCGGTCACCACCACCGACGGCACCGGCGTGGTGCACACCGCTGGCGCCTTCGGTGAGGTCGACAAGGAGGTCACCGACCGCGAGGGCATCGAGGCAGTGATGCCGGTCGGCAAGGACGGCCGGTTCACCCACCCCGTCGACGAGTACGCCGGGATGCTGGTCTTCGACGCGAACCTGCACGTCATCGACCACCTCAAGGCCGCCACCCGGGGCGCGGGCGGGGCCGGCGCGGTCACGCCCGGCACCGTCCTGCTGCGCCGCGAGACCTACGAGCACTCCTACCCGCACTGCTGGCGCTGCCGCGAGCCCCTGATCTACAAGGGCGTCTCCTCCTGGTTCGTCGAGGTCACCGCGTTCAAGGACCGGATGGTCGAGCTGAACCAGCAGATCCGGTGGGTGCCCGAGCACATCAAGGACGGCCAGTTCGGGCGGTGGCTGGAGAACGCCCGCGACTGGTCGATCACCCGCAACCGCTTCTGGGGCAGCCCGGTCCCGGTCTGGAAGAGCGACGACCCGGCGTACCCCCGCCTGGACGTCTACGGCTCCTTCGAGGAGATCGAGCGGGACTTCGGCCGGCTGCCGCGCGGCACCGACGGCGAGCCCAACCTGCACCGGCCCTACGTCGACGACCTGGTGCGCCCGAACCCCGACGACCCGACCGGCAAGAGCATGATGCGCCGGGTCACCGACGTGCTCGACGTGTGGTTCGACTCCGGGGCGATGTCGTTCGCCCAGGCGCACTACCCGTTCGAGAACGCCGAGTGGTTCGACGGCACCGCCGAGAAGCAGGCGCACTTCCCGGGCGACTTCATCGTCGAGTACATCGGTCAGACCCGCGGGTGGTTCTACACGCTGCACGTGCTGGCCACCGCCCTGTTCGACAAGCCGGCGTTCCGCTCCTGCATCAGCCACGGGATCGTGCTGGGCAGCGACGGCAACAAGATGAGCAAGTCGCTGCGCAACTACCCCGACGTCTCGGAGGTCTTCGACCGCGACGGCGCCGACGCGATGCGCTGGTTCCTGATGGCCAGCCCGATCCTGCGCGGCGGCAACCTGGTGGTCACCGAGCAGGGCATCCGCGACTCGGTGCGCCAGGTGATGATCCCGCTGTGGAACAGCTGGTACTTCTTCCAGCTCTACGCGAACACCGCCCGCGACGGCGCCGGGTACGACGCCCGGTGGTCGACGGCGTCCACCGACCCGCTGGACCGCTACCTGCTGGCCAAGACCCGCCAGTTCGTCGAGACGATGACCACCCAGCTCGACGAGTACGCGATCGCCGACGCCTGCGAGACCACGCGCGGCTTCATCGACGTGCTGACGAACTGGTACATCCGGCGCTCGCGGGACCGCTTCTGGGAGGGCTCCACCGACGCCTTCGACACCCTGTACACGGTGCTCGAGGTGGTGTGTCGGACCGTCGCCCCGCTGCTCCCGCTGGCCGGCGAGGAGATCTGGCGCGGGCTCACCGGGGGCCGCTCGGTGCACCTGGCCGACTGGCCGCGCGCCGAGGAGCTGCCCGAGGACTCCGCGCTGGTGGCCGCGATGGACCAGGTCCGCGACATCTGCTCGGCCACGTCCGCGCTGCGCAAGGCCGCCCATCGTCGCAACCGGCTCCCGCTGGCGACGCTCACCGTGGTCGTCGAGGACGCGGCCGCGCTGGCCGGCTTCGAGGCGATCGTCGCCGACGAGGTGAACGTCAAGCAGGTCCGCCTGCTCGACGCGGACGCGCCGGAGGCGGCGTCGTACGGCGTGGAGCAGAAGCTCACAGTCAACGCCCGCGCCGCCGGTCCGCGCCTCGGCAAGGGCGTGCAGCTGGCGATCAAGGGCTCGAAGTCCGGCGACTGGTCGGTGGCCGAGGACGGCACCGTCACCGCCGGCGGCCTGGCCCTGGAGGAGGGGGAGTACACCCTGGAGACCGTGGCCGGCGCCGGCGGCGACGACACCGCGGTCGGCGTGCTGCCCCGCGGCGGCTTCGTCGTGCTGGACACCGCCGTGACCTCCGAGCTCGCGGCCGAGGGTCTGGCCCGCGACCTGGTCCGTGCGGTGCAGCAGGCCCGCCGCGACGCCGGGCTCGAGGTCTCGGACCGGATCTCGCTGACCGTCGGCGGCTCCGCCGCAGTCCAGGAAGCCGCCCGCACCCACGAGGCCCTGATCGCCGGGGAGACGCTCGCGACGTCGTACGCCGTCACCGACGGGGCCGGCGGCGGGGTCGACGTCACCGTCGGGGAGAACGAGCAGGCCACGGTCTCGGTCGCCCGCGCCTGAGCGGGCTCGGGACCGCCCGGGCTCGGCACTGCCCGGGCTCGGCGGGACTTCTCGGGCACTTCCCGCGCTCCTACGGCACTGCACTGACCGACAACCCTGAGGATCCCCGGTGAACCGGGGATCCTCGGGGTCCTCAGGGATCCCCGGGGAGCCCACCCCCGACCTCGCCGGGGCAGCCGAGCGCCGGGTGGTTGACTGCTCCCATGACGAGCACCACCGCGGCGCCGACCCTGGACCTGACCCTGGATGCCGTGGCGCTGACCGCGGCGCTGGTCGACATCGAGTCGGTCAGCCTGCGCGAGCAGCCGATCGCGGACGCGGTCGAGGCGGCGCTGCGCGCCCTGCCCCACCTCGACGTCGTACGCCGTGGCAACACCGTCGTCGCGCGCACCGACCTCGGCCGGGGCGAGCGGGTAGTGATCGCCGGCCACCTCGACACGGTGCCGGTCAACGACAACCTGCCCAGCCGGCTCGAGGGCGACCTGCTGCACGGCCTCGGCAGCTGTGACATGAAGGGCGGCGACGCGGTCATCCTCCGGCTGGCCGCCACCGTGACCGAGCCGGTCCGCGACGTCACCTACGTCCTCTACGACGCCGAGGAGATCCAGGCCGAGCACAACGGCCTGCGGCTGCTCGCCCAGAGCGACCCCGACCTGCTGGCCGCCGACTTCGCGATCCTGATGGAGCCCTCCAACGGCGGGGTCGAGGCGGGCTGCCAGGGCACCCTGCGGGTCGAGGTCCGCACCACCGGCGAGCGGGCGCACTCCGCCCGCTCCTGGCGCGGGGACAACGCGATCCACAAGGCCGGCGAGATCCTGCGCCGGCTCGAGGCCTACACGCCGCGCCGGCCGGTCATCGACGGGCTGGAGTACCACGAGGGTCTCAACGCGGTATTCGTCAGCGGCGGCGTCGCCGGCAACGTCATCCCCGACGAGTGCGTCGTGACCGTCAACCACCGCTTCGCCCCCGACCGCTCCGAGGACGAGGCCCTGGCCTTCGTCCGGGAGTTCTTCGCCGGCTACGACATCCGGCTCACCGACACCTCGCCGGGCGCCCTGCCGGGGCTCGACCGTCCCGCGGCGCAGGCCTTCGTGGCGGCGGTCGGCGGCGAGGTGAACCCGAAGTTCGGGTGGACCGACGTGGCCCGCTTCAGCGCCCTCGGCATCCCCGCTGTGAACTTCGGGCCCGGCGACCCGATGCTCGCCCACAAGCAGGAGGAGCACGTGCCGATCGCCCAGATCCTGCGCTGCGAGGACCAGCTGCGCACCTGGCTCACCACCCCCGGCGTCGGGGGAGGTGCGGCGTGACCAAGTTCAAGGGCCCGATCATCCAGCGCCGCGGACAGATCGACGGCACCACCACCGACCAGCGGCTGCTCGACCGGCGCGGCCCCAGCGACTGGGTGCACGCCGACCCGTGGCGGGTGCTGCGCATCCAGGCCGAGTTCGTCGAGGGCTTCGGCGCGCTCGCCGAGCTCGGGCACGCGGTGGCCGTCTTCGGCTCCGCCCGGACGGCGGCCGACGACCCGGCGTACGCCATGGCCGAGCAGCTGGGGCGCGGGCTCGCCGAGGCCGACTTCGCCGTCGTCACCGGCGGCGGCCCCGGCGCGATGGAGGCCGCCAACAAGGGCGCCTCCCAGGCCGGCGGCACCAGCATCGGCCTCGGCATCGAGCTGCCCTTCGAGGCCGGCCTGAACGACTGGGTCGACATCGGCATCAACTTCCGCTACTTCTTCGTCCGCAAGACGATGTTCGTCAAGTACACCCAGGGCTTCGCGGTGCTGCCCGGCGGCCTCGGCACCCTCGACGAGCTGTTCGAGGCGATGACGCTGGTGCAGACGAAGAAGGTCACCAGCTTCCCGATCGTGCTGCTCGGCGTGGACTACTGGACCGGGCTCCTGGACTGGCTGCGCGCCACCGCGCTCGCGACCGGCACGATCGGGCCCGACGACCTGGACATGCTCACGCTCACCGACGACGTCGCCGAGGCGGTCGAGCTGATGGTCGCCGCGCGGGCGGAGCACCCGAAGTGAGGCCGCGATGATGTGGTTCTTCGCGGTCGTGATCGTGCTCGCCCTGGGCGCGGTGGCCGTCGTCGCCGCCGGCCGGGGGGAGCCGATGACGCCTCCGGCGCCGGAGCGTACGCCGTCCGGCCTGCCGCGCACGGGGCCGCTCTCCGCGCAGGACCTGCGCACCGTCCGGTTCCCCCTCGCCTTCCGCGGCTACCGGATGGCCGATGTCGACGACCTGCTGGACCGGCTCGCCGACGAGCGGGAGCCAGATCAGGATCAGCCGGCACCGAGGCCCGCTGCCGGGGCCGACGGCGACACCGGCCGGACCGACGGCACCGAGCCACCCCGCGGATAGGGCACACTCCTGACGTGTCCATCCCCGTCGTCGTCTACGTCCTGACCGGTCTCGCCGCCGTCGTCGTGGTGCTCACCCGGGTCCGTCTCTCCCGCAGCGACCGCGCCGGGGGAGTCGAGGTGGGCCGTGGCCTGCTGAACCTGCACACCGGTGCCGGCGTCCTCGCGCTCGTGCTCTGGGTCGCCTTCCTCGTCGCGGGCGAGGACACCCCCCTCGGCGGGTCGGTGGCCGGCATCGTCGCGATCGGGCTGTGGTGGATCGTCGTGGCGGCCGGCCTGATGATCCTGGTCCGCTGGCTGCCGAGCCGCGGCCGGCACGCGACGGCCGGGGGCGGCGACGCCTGGTCGAGGGGCCCCGGCCTCTCGCTGCTCGCCCACCTCGGGATGCTGGCCGGCGTCGCGGTCTTCACCTGGGCCTACCTCACCTCGGCGGTCTGAGGTGCCTCGCCTGTCGACCCCCGGGCAGCCCGTCCTCCTCGCCGTCCCTCTCGCAGTCCTCCTCAGCGCGGTGCTCGGCCTCGGCACCCTCGCCGGTCCGGCCGCCGGCGCCTCTGCCGCCGCGCCCGCCGCACCGGTGGCCGCGCCCGCTGCGGCGTCGCGGCCCGCGGTGGTCGAGCAGCGTCTGGTCGGCCGCTCGGTGCGCGGCCGGGCGATCCGCGCCTGGCGGCTCGGGGAGCCCGCACGCGACGGCGTGCCGACCGTGGTGCTGATCGCGACCATGCACGGCAACGAGTCGGCCACCCGCCAGATCCTGCACGCGCTGCGCGACGGCCCGCCCGTCCGGGGCGTCGACCTGTGGGTGCTCCCGGAGTACAACCCGGACGGCCTGGCGCGCGGCACCCGCAAGAACGCCCGCGGTGTCGACCTGAACCGGAACTTCCCGTACCGCTGGGCGAACCTCGACGGCAACTACGAGTCCGGGCCGCGCGCCGCCTCGGAGCCCGAGACCCGCGCCGTGATGCGGTTCCTGCGCCGGGTGCGCCCCGACCACGTGCTCAGCTTCCACCAGCCCCTGCACGGCGTCGACACCGACACCAAGCGCCCGCGCTTCGCTCGGCGCGTCGCGCGCCGCCTGCACCTGCCCCGCAAGCGCTTCGACTGCGGCGGCGTGTGCCACGGCACGATGACCGGCTGGTACAACGACCGCTTCCGCGGCGCCGCCCTGACCGTCGAGTACGGCGCCCGCCCGGGACGGCACCGGATGCGCTCGGTCGCGCCAGGCCAGGTGCTCTCGATCTTCGGCGCCCGTCGTGCCCGGGCCGCGAGGCGCTGAGCGCTCAGCGACCCTCGAAGACCGGCCGCTCCTTCGCGAGGAACGCCGCGACGGCCGCTCGGTGGTCGGCGGTGGCGCCGGTCGCGTTCATCAGCGTGCCCTCGAAGGCCAGCGACTCGGCGAAGGAGTGCCCCGAGGAGTACTCCACGGCCCGGCGCATCGACCCCAGGGCGACGGTCGGGCCGGCGGCCAGCCGGGCGGCCAGTGCGCCGGCCTCGGCGGCGACCCGGCCGGTCGGCACGACCCGGGTGGCGAGCCCGAGCTCGAGCGCCTCCTCGGCCGGCACGGTGCGCGGGAAGTAGAGCAGCTCCATCGCGCGGGCCTTGCCGATCAGCTGGGGCAGCAGGTAGCTGGCCCCGGTGTCGCAGGAGAGCGCGACGTTCGCGAAGGCCAGGTTGAACCCCGCGGTGTCGGCCACGATCCGCAGGTCACAGGCGAACGCGATGCTCGCCCCCGCGCCGGCGGCCACGCCGTTGACAGCGGCGATGACCGGCTTGGGCATGGTCGCGAGCGCGGTCACGATCGGGTTGTAGTGCTTCTCGACGGTGGTGAACAGTGCGTCGCTGCCCCCGTCGTTCAGCAGCCCGACGTGCTCCTTGAGGTCCTGTCCGGTGCAGAACGCGCGGCCGGTCCCGGTCAGCACGACGCAGCGGACGGCCGGGTCCGCGGCCACCGCCTGCAGGGTGTCGCGCAGCAGCTCCTTGGCGGCGATGTCGAGGCTGTTCATGGCCTCGGGCCGGTTCAGGGTCACGGTCGCGATGCCGTCGGTCAGGTCGAGGAGGACGGGAGCGTCGGTCATGGTGCGCAGTCTGCCGCACCCGCCGGCGGGCGGACCCGGGGCGGCTGCGGGGGACGACGCGGAGCCCCTCCGGACGGCACTCGGAGCCGGTCTGCGGCCATGTGGCCCCGGTCACTGGCCCCATAGGGGATAATGGGTCCTCGCACTGACGTCGGGATCGCTCTGGTCCCGACGTCTTCGGACACACAGAGGGAAGAGGTGCCGGATGGCGGCGATGAAGCCGCGGACGGGCGACGGTCCGCTGGAGGTCACCAAGGAGGGGCGCGGCATCGTGATGCGGGTTCCTCTCGAGGGTGGTGGTCGCCTCGTAGTCGAGCTCAATGCCGAAGAGGCCGGCGCTCTCGGCGACGCACTCAAGGATGTTGTGGGCTGAGCTCGGTGACGAGGTCCGTGACTCGGGACGAACCCCGGCTCCCCGCGCAGCTCGCGCCCCCGCGGCTCGTGCTCTCCGAGCGCGCGCCGCACCTGGTCCACGACGTCGATGTCGTGGCGCTTCCGGTGCTGCCCGCCGACGGTCCGAGCGGCTCGGTGCTGCTCGGGCCCGGCGGGGAGCAGGTGGCCCAGCTGGTCGGGGCCGACCTGCTCGGCGTCCTGGAGGCGGAGGGCGCGTCGGGGGCCGTCGGTGAGGTGACGGCGTACGCCGTGCCGGCCGGCGTCCCGGGGAACACCTCGCTCCGCTCGGTCGTCATGGTGGGGGTCGGTGCGCAGCGGCGCACCGACCTCCGCCGTGCCGGCGCCACGCTGGCCCGCCACACCCGGGGCCGCTCGGCCGTGGCCACCTCGATCGCGTCCGCGACCGACGACGCCGGCCTGGAGGCCTTCGCCGTCGGCGTGGTGCTCGGCTCCTTCTCCTTCGCCTGGCGCTCCACCGCGCCGGAGCGCCCGGCGGCGCCCCGCGTGGTGCTGGCCGGCGTCCCCGACTCCCGCGAGGCCACATTGCGCCGCGCGGTGGCGATCGCCGGTGCGGGCTGGCGGGCCCGGACCCTCGCCACGGTCCCCTCGAACCTGAAGAACCCCGACTGGCTGGCCCGCCAGGCCCAGGAGGTCGCCGCCGCCACCGGGTTGGCGTGCACGGTCTGGGACGAGACCCGGCTGGCCGCCGAGGGCTTCGGCGGCGTGCTCGCCGTCGGCCGCGCCTCGGCCACCCCGCCGCGGCTGATCCGCCTGGACTACACCCCGAAGCAGGCCGACCGCCGCACCCCGACGGTCGTCCTCGTCGGGAAGGGCATCACCTTCGACTCCGGCGGGCTCTCGATCAAGCCCGGCGAGGCGATGAGCACGATGAAGCGCGACATGTCCGGCGGCGCCGTCGTGATCGCCACGCTCGCGGCGCTGGCCGAGGTGGGCTGCCCGGTCCGCGTGGTCGGGCTGGTCCCCGCCGCCGAGAACGCCGTCTCCGGCGACGCCATGCGCCCCGGTGACGTGATCCGCCACCGCGGCGGACGCACCACCGAGGTCACCAACACCGACGCCGAGGGCCGCCTGGTGCTCGCCGACGCCCTCGCGTACGCCGTGGCCGAGCTCGAGCCGACGGTCGTCGTGGACGTCGCGACGCTGACCGGGGCGATGAAGGTCGCGCTCGGCCAGCAGGTGGGCGGCTACTTCGCCAACCACGAGCTGCTCGCCGAGCGGCTCTTCGCCGCCGCCGAGGAGGCCGGGGAGCCGCTGTGGCGCCTCCCGCTCGCCGCGGCGTACGAGGAGAAGCTGGCCTCGAAGATCGCCGACGCCGACAACGGCGCGGGCGGTCCGGGCGCGATCACCGCCGCCCTCTTCCTGCAGCACTTCGTCGGCGACGTGCCGTGGGCGCACCTCGACGTCGCGTCGGTCGGCGACGCCCCCGAGGAGCGCTATGAGTGGTCCACCGGCCCGACCGGCTTCGGAGCCCGCGCGCTGCTGCAGTGGCTCGGGCAGGACCGGCCCCTGGACGGGATCGGGTGAAGGGCCTGACCGTGCGCTGGTCGCTCGCCGACGCGCCCGCGGGCGTCGAGGAGCGGCTCGCGGCGTACGTCGAGGGCACCTCGCACGCCCGGTTCACCGGCCTGGCCGGGCTCCGCTTCAAGACCTGGCGGCAGGTCCCGGGGGAGTGGTTCGAGGGCTGCTACGTCTTCGCCACCGACGAGGCCCGGGCCGAGTTCCAGGCGACGTTCGCCGCCGGGGCCGCGGACGCGCCCGGCTCGCGGATCATCGGCAGCCCGCCGATCCTCATCGAGGCCTGCGACGTCGTCGCGATCGCGGAGGGCTGGGAGGGCTTCGCCGCCTCAGCCCGGGGCTGACCCGGCCCGCGGCTTCTCGGCGCCGTCGCTCAGCACGACCCGCAGCGCCTCGGTGGCTCCGCGCAGGTAGCGCTCGACCACCGCGAGCTCGTCCTCGCTGAAGCGCGCGTCGAGGTCCCGCAGCGCGGCGATCATCGGGGTCAGCCGGGAGCGCAGCTCGGTGCGCCCGCTCTCGGTCAGGTGCAGCTCGATGCGGCGCCGGTCGCCGGCGTGCGGACGGCGCTCGGCGTGGCCGCGGGTGACCAGCCGGTCGACGATGCCGGTCGAGGCGGGCGTGCTGACCTCCAGCAGCCGCGCCAGCTCCGCCGGACCGCGGGTCTGGGTCGAGAGGAGGTCCAGGGCCCGCAGCTCGCTCTCGGTCAGCCCGGCGGTGCGCGCGAGGTGGTGGCGCACCTGGGATCCGGTCGAGATCAGGTCGCGCAGGGCGGGTACCGGTGCGGGCGACGGTGGTGGCTTGGCCATATTGTTAACCTCCTTAGCATCTAAGTTACCGAACTACTCGGATCGTGCAGGAGTACACCATGCCCCACACCGCTCCCGACGGCGCTCACGCCCAGGACCGCGGTTCCTCCGCCGTGGGCCGGCTGGTGCGGCTGATCACGGGCCGGCGCACGGCCGCGGTCGTCGCGCTCCTGCCGATCCTGGTGGGCGTGCTCCTCCTCGGCCTGGTCGGTGAGGGCGAGCGGGCGCGCAGCGACCTGGACCAGGTCCCGGTCGGCAAGGACAGCACCGCGGCCGCCGAGCTCCAGGGCAAGCTTCCCGACGAGGGCGCCACGACTGCCGTCGTCGTCTTCGCCGCCGAGCGCGGCACGCTGGATCCTGCCGCGGTCCAGGACCTCCAGGGGCTGGCCGACGAGCTCGAGGCGGTGCCGCTCGGCCCCGGCGGCAGCCTCCAGGTCGCCGAGGACGGCACCGCCGCGATCGCGGTCGTCCCCGTCAACGCCGCCACCTCCGACGAGAACTCCGAGGTCGTCGAGGAGCTGCGGGAGCGGCTCGCCGACGAGGTGCCCGACGGCGTCGAGGAGCAGGTGACCGGTCCGGCGGCGGTCCGCGCCGACCTCGCCGAGGTCTTCGCGGGGGCCGACGTGCGGCTCCTGCTGACCACTGTCGCGATCGTCGCGGTGCTGCTCGTCATCACCTACCGCAGCCCGATCCTGTGGCTGGTGCCGATCGTGGTCGTCGGTCTCGCCGACCGGGTCGCGGCGATCCTCGCGACCCAGGTCCTCGCCGCTGTCGACGTGCCGTGGGACGAGTCGACGGTCGGCATCCTCTCGGTCCTGGTCTTCGGTGCCGGCACCGACTATGCACTGCTGCTGATCTCGCGCTACCGCGACGAGCTGCGCCACCGCGACTCGCGGCACGAGGCGATGGCGATCGCCCTGCGGCGTACGTCGCGGGCGGTGCTGGCCAGCGCCACCACCGTCGTCCTCGGCGTGCTGACCCTGCTGCTCTCGCTGACCCCGACGACCCGCGGGCTCGGGCTCGCCTCGGCGGTCGGCATCGTGGTGGCGGCGTTCGCGGCCCTGGTCGTGCTCCCGGCCGCACTGGTCCTGTTCGGGCGCTGGATCTTCTGGCCGAAGGTGCCGCACGTCGGCGACCCGGCCCTGGTCGAGAGCACCACCTCGGTGTGGGCCCGGGTCGGCCGTCAGGTCTCCCGGCGTCCGGCGGTCTTCGTGGTCGCCACCCTCGCCGGCCTGGCGGTGCTCTCGACCGGGCTGTTCGGCCTGCGCTCGGGCCTCGACACCGATGACCAGTTCCTCGAGGAGCCGGAGGCCATCACCGCGCTGAACCGGGTGGTGGAGTCGTTCCCGGCCGGCATGGTCGACCCCACCATCGTCGTCACCCGCGACGACCCCCAGGAGGTCGCCCGGATCGTGGGCGACGCGCCCGGCGTCGCGATGGCCCAGGTGAGCGAGGAGGGCAACGGGGTCGCGCAGATCGACGCGATCCTGGAGGCCGACCCGGGCAGCGAGGAGGCCCGGGACACCATCGAGAACCTCCGTGAGGAGCTCGACGGGCTCGACGACACCCACGTCGGCGGGACCGAGGCGGACGCCCTGGACGAGAACACCGCCGCGCAGCGCGACCGGATGGTGATCCTGCCCCTGATCCTGGTGCTCGTGCTCGGCGCGCTGCTCCTGCTGCTGCGGGCCGTCGTGGCCGCCGTGCTGCTGGTGCTCACCGTGCTGGCGACGTACGCCGCGGCGCTCGGCGCCTCCTGGTGGCTGTTCACCGGGCCCCTCGGCTTCGAGGCGCTCGACAACGGCACGCCGCTGCTGTCGTTCCTGTTCCTGGTCGCCCTCGGCGTCGACTACAACATCTTCCTGGTCAGCCGCGCCCGGGAGGAGGCCCGCGAGCACGGCTCCCGGGTCGGGATGCTGCGCGCGCTGACCGCCACCGGTGGCGTGATCACCAGTGCCGGCATCCTGCTCGCCGCGGTCTTCGCGGTGCTCGGCGTGCTGCCGCTGGTGGTGCTGGCCCAGATCGGCACGGTCATCTGCATCGGCGTGCTGCTGGACACGCTCGTCGTCCGCACCGTGCTGGTGCCGGCGCTGGCGCTGCTGCTCGGCGACCGGTTCTGGTGGCCGAGCCGGGTCGGGCCGGTGGCGCACGGCCAGGAGCGGCCAGAGCCGGTGGGCGCGAGCGCGGGCTGAGGCCCGCGCTGGCCGTCAGTCGGAGCCGTCAGTCGGAGCCGGGGGACCATTCCTTCTTGGCGGCCAGCAGCCCGTCGCCGACGGGCAGCAGCACCGAGACGAGCTCGTCGTGCTCGGCGATCGTGCGCCCGAGGGTGCGGATCGCGACCGTGTCCTCGTCGCGCTGGGAGGGGTCGGCGACCCGGTCGTGCCACAGGGCGTTGTCGAACGCCACGACGCCGCCGGGGCGCAGCAGCCGCAGCGCCTCGGCGAGGTAGGCGGAGTACTCGGCCTTGTCGCCGTCGCAGAAGACCAGGTCGTAGTGACCGTCGGTCAGGCGCGGCAGCACGTCGAGCGCGGCGCCCGCGATGGTGCGGGCGCGCTGGGTGGGGATGCCGGCGTCGGTGAAGGACTGCCGGGCCAGACGCTGGTGCTCGGTCTCGATGTCGACGGTGGTCAGCACGCCGTCGGAGCGCATCCCGCGCAGCAGCCACAGCCCGGAGACGCCGGTGCCGGTGCCGATCTCGACCACCGACCGGGCGTCGAGCACCGAGGCGAGGAACCGCAGGGCGGCGCCGCCTCCAGGCCCGATCGGGGTCACCCCGACCTCCTCGGCCCGGGACCGGGCGGCCGCGAGGACCTCGTCCTCGGGGATGAAGGACTCGGCGAAGCTCCAGCTCGTGGCGTTGATCGGCGTCGTCACGTCCTCAACCTACCGTGGCCGCGGCCCTGGCGGCGCCGGGCCGTGGGGGAGACGCGGGGAGGGGCGGGAACGGAACGGCCGATCCGTGCGTTCTGTGCAGGGAGCCCGCGAGAGGCCGCCGGCTCAGAGTTCTTTCAGCAACCACGCCTACGGTGAGAGGACGACCAGGTGCGCCGCTCGAAGGGGACCCTCATGAATGCAGGTGCGAACGGCGCCGGACCTGAGCGCGCGGTCTCGGCCGACGTGCCGAGCTGGGACGAGATCGTCGAGCAGCACTCCGACCGCGTCTACCGCCTGGCCTACCGCCTCACCGGCACCCGTCACGACGCCGAGGACCTCACCCAGGAGGTCTTCGTCCGGGTCTTCCGGTCCCTCTCGACCTACTCGCCGGGCACCTTCGAGGGCTGGCTGCACCGGATCACGACCAACCTCTTCCTCGACCAGGCACGCCGCAAGCAGCGGATCCGCTTCGACGCGCTCTCCGACGAGCGCGCGGCCCGGCTCACCAGCGCCTCCCCGGCGCCGGACGCGGCGTACGCCGACCAGCGCTTCGACGACGACGTCGAGCAGGCACTGGCCACCCTGCCCCCGGACTTCCGTGCGGCGGTGGTCCTGTGCGACGTCGAGGGACTGACCTACGAGGAGATCTCCGAGATCCTCGGTGCCAAGCTCGGCACCGTCCGCTCCCGGATCCACCGGGGCCGGACCATGCTGCGCACCGCCCTGGCCCACCGCGCGCCCAGCGCCGGCCGGCTGCGCTACTCCGGCCCGGCCGGGGCCGAGGGCGCCGTGCTCGCCGGCGGGGGCGCTCAGTGATCGGACACCTCGGCGGCGCTCGGGTCAGTGCGCTCCTCGACGGGCAGCTCGGGGCCGAGGAGACCGAGCGGGCCTGGGCGCACGTCCACCAGTGCCACGCGTGCCGCGACCAGGTGGAGCGCGAGGGCTGGGTCAAGACCCGGCTCGCCGGGCTCTCGTTCGGCGCGGACGCCGCGCCTGCCGGGCTCAAGGGATCACTCCTCGGGGCGGCGTCCGGCCTGCCCCCCGGGGACCTCGGCGCGCGGGCCGACGTCGGGCCCCGGTCCCGGGCGCGCACCGGGCTGGTCGCGATCGGCGGCGGCGCCATCGGCGCGGCCGTCGTCGGCGTGCTCGCCCTCGGTACGGCGCCCGCGGACGCGCCCGGTCTGGACCGGCGTGCCCCCGTCCCGCCGTCGTCGGTCACCCGCGTGACGCCGACCCCGACGCCCACCACGCCGTCGCCCACGCCGACCTCGCGGCACTCGGCGCTCACCCCGAGCCAGCGCTGAGCACCGACCGGAGCGGTCGGGACCGAGGCGAACGTGTAGAGCTGGGAGCGACTGGGATGATGGACACGTGAACGAGGAGCAGGACGCGCCCCACCCGGACGCCGAGTCGACCCAGCCGCTCGCGCCGACTCGGCCGGCCACCCCACCGGCCGGACCGCGCCCCGGTGACGCCTGGCTGCCGCCCGCCGGTCGGCCCGGACCGCAGCAGGGCCTGCCTCCGGGGCCGCCGCCCGGCGCCTGGGCCGGCTATCCGCCGCCCGGCACCCGGCCGCTCGCGCCGTACCCCCAGCCGACTCCCGGCCGGGCCCGGGTCGGCGGCTGGGTCTGGGCCAGCGTCCTGGCCCTCGCGCTCGTCGTCGGTGCGCTCGGCGGCGTCGCGGGCTCCCTGACCTGGGACCGGTTCGACGACGAGGGCGGTGAGCTGGTCAGCGAGGGGCTCAGCGGCGTCGACACCGTCGAGCTGCCGCCGCTGGACGTCGACGAGGGCAGCGTGGCGGCGGTCGCGCAGGAGCTGTTGCCCAGCACCGTCCAGATCCTGGCCGAGTTCGAGGGCCAGGACGGTGGCGCGACCGGGTCGGGCTTCGTGCTCGACAAGCAGGGACACGTCGTCACCAACAACCACGTCGTGGCCGAGGCCGCGGAGTCCGAGGGCGCGATCGAGGTCGTCGACCACGAGGGCAACCGGCACGAGGCCACGGTCGTGGGCCGCAGCCCGGTCTACGACCTCGCCGTGCTGCTCGCTCCCGACCTCGAGGACGCCCGCCCGGCGGCGCTCGGCGCCTCCGCCACCCTCCGCGTCGGCGACGGTGCGATCGCGATCGGATCGCCCCTGGGGCTCAGCTCGACGGTGACCTCGGGCATCGTCAGCGCGCTGCAGCGCCCGGTCAGCACCGGCGACTCCGCCAACGAGTCCTCCTACATCAACGCGGTCCAGACCGACGCCGCCATCAACCCCGGCAACTCCGGGGGGCCGCTGGTCAACCTGCGCGGCCAGGTCGTCGGCGTGAACTCCGCGATCGCCACCACCGGCGGCGGCGCGCTCGGCGGCGAGTCCGGCAACATCGGGGTGGGCTTCGCGATCCCGATCGAGCAGGTCCGGATCACCACCGACCAGATCCTGCGCACCGGCGAGGCGCGCTACCCGGTGATCGGCGCCCAGGTGCAGACCGGTGAGCGCGGAGGCGGCGGCGCCCGCATCGAGGAGGTCGCGTCCGGCACTCCCGCCGACGACAGCGGCCTGCGCAGCGGCGACGTGATCACCGCCGTCGAGGGCGGCCGGGTCACCGACGGCATCGCGCTGATCGTCTCGATCCGTTCCCACCAGCCGGGCGAGACCATCGAGTTCACGGTCCGGCGCGGCAGCAAGGAGCGCACGGTCGAGGTGACGCTGGACTCCGAGGTCGGCTGACCGGTCTCAGGGCTTCGGCAGCGCGTCGTCCCCGGAGTCTGCCCCGGAATCTGCATCGAGGAACGGGTGCTGGTCGACGAAGGTCCGGGTCTCGGTGTACATCCGCTGGATGAACTCCTCCAGCTGGGCCGCCTCGACCCGCCACTGGCCGCGCCCGCCGATCTTGATGGCCGGGAGCTCACCGCGCCGCACCAGCGCGTAGACCTGGGCGCTGGAGGTGTTCAGCACCTCCGCGACGTCGGCGAGGGTGAGGAAGCGGGGAGTGCCGGACATGGGGCCATCGTGACACCCGCGCCGCGCGCCCCGGCGCCGCCACTCGGCGACTGTGGACGATCGGGTGCGTGGCGGCCGCGCTGGTGGGCATGATGTCGCCGTGCCGAGGACACCGGTCCCGTCCCCGCCGCCGCAGGTGCCGCCCGCGGCGCGGACGCGTACGCCGGGATGGCGCGACCCGCGGCTGTGGGTCGGGCTCGCGATCGTGGCCGCCTCGGTCGTGGCCGGCGCCCGGCTGCTGGCCGCTGCCGACGACACCGTCACGGTCTGGGCCGTGGCCGCCGACATGGGTCAGGGCGACCTCGTCACCGACGAGGACCTGGTCGCCACCCGGGTGCGCTTCGCCGACGAGGGCGAGCTGGACCGCTACCTCGGCACCGACGAGGTCCTCGACGGCGACCTGCAGCTGACCCGCGGCGTCGGGGCGGGGGAGCTGCTGCCCCGCACCGCGCTCGGGCCGGCTGCGGACTCCGGGACGGTGCAGGTGCCGTTGGCGGTCGAGGCCGAGCAGGTCCCGCCGAGCGTCGCCGCCGGGTCGGTCGTCGACGTGCACGTCCTGCCCGCCGCCGGCGCACGCCCGCCCCTGGACGCCGGCCCCGGACCCGCCCTCGCGGCCGTGACAGTGGTCGAGGCGCCGGACCCGGCAGCCGGCCTCGGATCGTCCGGTCGCCGCCAGCTGGTGGTCGCGGTGCCGGAGGACGATGCCGCGGACTTCTTCGAGCTCGTCGGCGCCGCCGAGGGTGCCGCGCTGACCGTCGTCCGGCGGAGCTGACCGGTGCCCGGCTCGCCGGTCGTGGTGCTGGTGGTCGCCGCCGGCGCCGCGTGGGAGCAGCGCGCGATGCAGCTGCTCACCGACGCCGCCGGGGTGGTCGTCCTCAAGCGCTGCGTCGACGTCGACGACCTGATGGCCGCAGCGGCCGCGGGACAGGCCGACGTGGCGGTGGTCGGCATCGACGCCCCGGGCTTCGACGCCGCGGCCGTCGACCACCTGCGCGCCCACGGTGTGGAGCCGGTCGCGGTCGCCGCGACCGCGGTGCCCGGCGAGGCCGCCCGGCTGCACGCCTCCCGGATCGGGGTGGGCGCCCTGGTCACCGAGGCGACCCTGGACCGGCTGCCGGGCGCGGCCGTCTCGGTGGTCGCCGCGCCGCCCGCCGGTCCGCCCGCGGCGCCGGACGGCACGGCCCCGCCGGGCCCGGACGCGGAGCAGGCCGGCGAGGCCGGGCGGGTGATCGCCGTGTGGGGCCCGGCCGGCGCACCCGGCCGGACCACCGTCGCGATCGGGCTCGCCGCGGAGCTGTCCCGGCGGCGGATGCGCACCGTGCTGGTCGACGCCGACCCCCAGGCGCCCAGCGTCGCGCAGCAGCTCGGGGTGCTCGACGAGGTCTCCGGCGTGCTCGCCGCGGCCCGCCTAGCCGGGTCCGGGCGGCTCGAGGAGCGCTTCGCCTCGGTGCAGCGCGGTCTCGACCCCTGGCTGACGGTGGTGACCGGGCTCCCGCGGGCGGACCGCTGGACCGAGGTGCGGGCCGGTGCCGTCGAGCATCTGCTGGAGGTCGCCGCCGGGCAGGGGCACGTCGTCGTCGACACCGGCGCGTCCCTGGAGGACGACGCGGCGGGCGACCTCGGGGCTCGGGCCGGTCGGCATCGGCTGACCCTCGGAGCGCTCGCGGTGGCCGACGAGCTGGTCGTCGTCGGCTCGGCCGACCCGGTCGGGCTCGCACGGCTGGCCCGGGGCCTGGTTGAGCTGGCTGAGCTGGCCGATCGGGCGGGGTCCGCACCGGTGCGGGTCGTGGTCAACCGGATGCGGCCGACGCTGGGCTGGTCGGAGAAGGAGGTGGCCGCGATGGTCGCGGGATTCGCCCCGGCGGCGCCGCTGCACTTCCTGCCCGAGGACCGGGCGGCCGCGGACCGGGCCCTGGTCGCCGGGCGCACCCTGCCCGAGGTGGGGGACTCCCCGCTGGCCCGCGCGCTGGACGCGCTGGCGGCCGCCGTCGCCGGCCCCGGGGCCACCGCCGCACCGGCGACCGGACGCCGACGTCGTACCCGGCGGCGCTGACGGACGAGGGTGGCCCGGACGGGGCGTGGCGTCTGCCAGAATCCCTGCAGGCGGCGCGGGGCACCGGGGCGCCGCACCCACGAAAAGCATGAGGAGGCAGGCGGATGAGCCAGCGGTTGCGCGCCCGTGACCTGGCCCTGCTGGCGGCCGAGAGCCCCTCGACGCCGATGCACAACGCGACGGTGGAAATCTTCGAGCCGTCGGGCTCCGGCTTCGACCACGACCGCCTGGTGGCACTGATCTCCGAGCGGCTCTCGTTCGTCCCGCGCTACCGGCAGCGGATCCGGCCGGTGCCCGGACGGCTCGCCAACCCGGTCTGGGTCGACGACCCCGACTTCGACCTCGGCTACCACGTCCGCCGCTCGGCGCTGCCGGCTCCGGGCTCCATGAGCCAGCTGCGCGAGCTCGTCGCGCGGATCGTCTCGCGGCCGCTGGACCGCTCCCGCCCGCTGTGGGAGGTCTACTTCATCGAGGGCCTGGCCGACGGTCGGGTGGCGCTGCTGCACAAGGCGCACGGGGTCCTCGTGGACGGGCTGGACACCCTCGACCTGGGCCAGGTGCTGCTCGACACCACCCCCGAGGTCAAGACCCTGGGCGACGACGCCTGGCAGGCCCGGCGCCGTCCGTCCTCGACCGCGCTGGTGCGCGACGCCCTGCGGGACCTCACCTCCCAGCCGTCCGTGGTCGTGGACACCGCCCGCTCCCGGGTGGCCTCGACCTGGCGCGGGGCGGACGACGTGCTGCGCGGGGTCGGCCGGGTGACCAGCGGGTTCGCGGGCCGGCACACCGAGCGCCGCGACGCGATCAGCGGCACCCTGTCCCAGCAGCGTCGGGTCGACGGCGCGGTCACCAGCCTCGAGGACCACCGCCGGATCCGGGCGGCGCACGGCGGCACCGTCAACGACGTGGTGCTGGCGACGGTGACCGGCGCGCTGCGGGCCTGGCTGATGACCCGTGGCGAGTCGCTGACCGGGTTGCGGCACGTCCGCGCCCTCGCCCCGGTCTCGGTCATCGACGACGAGCTGGAGGCCACCTCGCTCGGCAGCCAGGTGGCCCCCCACTACGTCGAGCTGCCCGTGGGCGAGGCCAGCCCCGTGGTGCGCCTGCACCAGGTGTCCTACTCCTTCCGCGCCCACCGCGAGACCGGGCGCGGCGTCGCGGCCGACCGGCTCGCCGGGCTGGCCGGCTTCGCGCCGACGACCTTCCACGCCCTCGGGGCGCGGGTGGCCTTCGCCGAGCAGCAGCGGCGCGGCTTCCAGCTCGCCGTCACCAACGTCCCCGGGCCGCAGTCGCCGCTGTACGCCGCCGGCGCCCGGATGGTGACGACGTTCCCGGTGCCGGCGCTGCTGCCCGGCCACGCCATCGCCATCGGCGTCACGTCCTACGACGGGTCGGTCTATTACGGGCTCACCGCCGACCGGGACCTGGTGCCGGACGCCCACGTGCTGGCCGAGTGCTTCACCGAGGCCCTCGACGAGCTGCTGGACAGCGCTGTCGGCAGTCGGCAGCGCGCGCCCCGGGGGCGCCGGGCCGGTGCCAAGCCAGCCAGTGCCAAGTCGGCCGGCGCCAAGTCGGCCGGTGCGAAGTCGGCCAGCGCCAAGTCAGGCAGCGGAAAGCAGAGCCGCTCGTGACCAGCCGCGTCTACGTCCCGGCCACGCTCGCCGACCTGGCGGCCTACGTCGGATCCGGGTCGGTTCCGGCGAGCGCGGAGCGGTTCGAGGCACCGGACGAGACCGAGGAGGGCGAGTACGCCGCCCTCGCGGCAGCGGCCGAGGCGTCCGCGGCGCTGCTCGACGGGCCGGGCCGCCGGGTGGTCCTGGTCGGTGAGGTCGACGACCCCGACGCGGCGGTGCCGCTGCGCCGGGTGGTCGCCGTCCACGTCGACGCCGTCGAGGGCGCCGACCCCGACGACGACCTCGGCTGGTTCGCCACCCAGGAGATCCCGCACCTGCTCGACGGGTCCGCGTTCGGCTCCTGAGCGGCTTGTAACGCGATGTCCGATGCACTGGGCGCCCGCTGCAACGTGCGCCTAGTGGTGCGAACGTCGCGTTACAAGGGGTGGGCCGCCGACCCTTGGGCCCGGGCGTCCGGTCTGACAAGGTCGGGGGATGGACGCGATCTCGTTCCCGCCGACTCCCGTCAATGAGCCCACCCTGACCTACGCCCCCGGCAGCGCGGAGCGCGACGCGCTGGTGGCGGAGCTGGCCCGCCAGGAGGCGGGCACCCGTGAGCTGCCGGCGGTGATCGGTGGCGAGCGGGTCAGCGGCGGGTCCGGGTTCGAGGTCGTCCAGCCGCACGACCACGGGCACGTCCTCGGCGTCGCCCACGCCGCCACCCGGGACGACGCGGCCGCCGCGGTCGAGGCAGCCCGTGCGGCCGGGCCCCAGTGGCGGGCGCTGTCGATGGACGACCGGGCCGCGGTGCTGCTCCGGGCGGCGGACCTGCTGGCCGGGCCGTGGCGCCAGCGGCTCAACGCCGCGACCATGCTCGGCCAGTCCAAGACCGCGTTCCAGGCCGAGATCGACAGCGCCTGCGAGCTCATCGACTTCTGGCGCTTCAACGTGCACTACGCCAAGCAGATCCTCACCGACCAGCCGCTCGCGAACAGCCCGGGGGTGTGGAACCGCACCGACCACCGGCCGCTGGAGGGCTTCGTCTACGCGATCACGCCGTTCAACTTCACGGCGATCGCCGGCAACCTGCCGACCGCGCCGGCGCTGATGGGGAACACGGTGGTCTGGAAGCCCTCACCGACCCAGCAGCTCGCCGCCTCGCTGACCCTGGAGCTGCTCGAGGAGGCCGGCCTGCCGCCGGGCGTGATCAACATGCTGCCCGGGGACGGGATCGCGGTCTCCGAGGTGGCGCTGGCCAGCCCGGACCTGGCCGGCATCCACTTCACCGGGTCCACGCCGACCTTCCAGCACCTGTGGGGCGAGGTCGGCAGCCGGATCGGGTCCTACCGCGCCTATCCGCGGGTGGTCGGGGAGACCGGCGGCAAGGACTTCGTCGTGGCCCATCCCTCCGCCGACCCCGACGTGCTGCGCACCGCGCTGGTCCGGGGCTCCTTCGAGTTCCAGGGCCAGAAGTGCTCGGCGGCGTCGCGGGCCTACGTCCCCCGGTCGCTGTGGGCGCGGATCTGCGACGACCTGGTCGCCGAGGTCGAGTCGATAGCGGTCGGCGACGTCACCGACATGACGAACTTCATGGGCGCGGTCATCGATGAGCGCGCGTTCGCCAAGCACCGTACGGCGATCGAGCGGGCCCAGGCCAGCGACACCCTCGAGGTGATCGCCGGCGGCCAGACCGACGACTCGGTGGGCTGGTTCGTCCGCCCCACGGTCGTCGTCGGCGGCGACCCGACCGACGAGATGTTCCGGACCGAGTACTTCGGCCCGATCCTGGCGGTGCACGTCTACGAGGACGCCGACTTCGAGCGGGTCGTGGACCAGATGGAGTCGTTCGCGCCGTACGCCCTCACCGGCGCGGTGATCGCGCGGGACCGGCGGGCGATCGCCTGGGCGATGGAGCGGCTGCGGTTCGCGGCCGGCAACTTCTACGTCAACGACAAGCCGACCGGGGCCGTGGTCGGCCAGCAGCCCTTCGGCGGTGGCCGGGCCTCCGGCACCAACGACAAGGCCGGGGCCGCGCTGAACCTGCTGCGCTGGACCTCGCCCCGGTCGATCAAGGAGACATTCGTTCCCCCCACCGACTACCGCTACCCCTACCAGGGGTGAGAATGGTGGGGTGACTGGACAGCTCCTCGGCCTGCTGGCGTCCGTGCACCTCGGGCCCCTGCACCTCGGACCGCTGCACCCGGTCGAGCAGGCGATCACGATCGCGCTGGCGTTCGGGCCGTTCCTGCTCCTCGGGGTCGCGATCATGATCCGCCGGCGCCAGGACCGGCGCCTCGAGGAGAACGCCGAGCCGAGCGACCCTCAGCGCGACCCTCAGCGCGACAGGTAGTCGCGCCCGGTCTCGTTCTCGGTGCGCAGCGCCTTGAGCAGCATCTCGGCCACGAGCTTCTCGATCCGGCCGGCGACCAGCGGGATCCGCACCCGGATCTCGAGCTCGACGCGCTCGGTGGTGGTGCCGCCGGACTCGGTGAGCGTGGCGGTGCCGACCATCTCCCCGGGCTTGCCCGGGATCGTGACCTCGACGTCCGCGCGGGTCGGGTCGGTCCAGCGCTCCACCCGCACGATCGGGATGGATTCGCCGACCAGGGCGGTCGCGAACGACGGCAGCCCCTCGGAGGGCTGCTCCTGCTCCACGGTGACAGTGGTCTCGGCGTCGGTCTCCTCCACGCGCACGGTGGCCCGGGTCACCGCCATCCGCTCGCACACCTCCTCGCGGAACGCCGGATCGCTCAGCATCGCGAGGACCGCGCCGGCGGGCGCGTCGTAGGTCAGGTCGTGGGTGATCCGGGTCGCCATGGGCGGCATTGTGCCCGCTCGAGGAGCGCAGGCGCGGGGACGCGCGGGGCGTACCGTGCCGGGTATGCCCGAGTCGCGCGAGTCCTTCGTCTCCTTCGGCGAGCAGGGCGCCCAGCTCACCTACGGCAGCTACCTGCGGCTGCCGCAGCTCCTCGACGCCCAGCACCTCGAGTCCGACCCGCCCGCCCATGACGAGCTGCTGTTCATCACGATCCACCAGGTCTACGAGCTGTGGTTCAAGCAGCTGCTGCACGAGGTGGAGGCGGCGCGCGACGCGATGGTCGTCGGCCCGGCGGGCGGCCGGCTGTGGTGGGCCCAGCACCTGCTCGCGCGGGTCCACGTCATCGAACGGCTGCTGGTCTCGCAGGTCGACGTGCTGGAGACGATGACCCCGCAGGACTTCCTGGAGTTCCGCCAGCGGCTCGCCCCGGCCAGCGGCTTCCAGTCCGTGCAGTTCCGCGAGCTGGAGTTCCTCTCCGGCGCGCAGGACCCGGCGTACGTCGAGCGGTTCCGCGGGCTCACCGCGGACGAGCGGACGCGCCTGGAGCGCCGGCTCTCCGAGCCGACCCTGTGGGACGCGTTCCTCGGCGTGCTGCGCGGCCACGGCCTCGCGGCGGGCAGCGAGGAGGAGGTCGCGGACTCGGTGCGCACCGCGGCGCGGGACCGCTCGGCGTTCCCGGAGGTGTGGGCGCTGGCCGAGGCGCTGCTCCAGCACGACGAGCTGGCCGCTGCCTGGCGGGCCCGGCACGTCGTGATGGTGGAGCGGATGATCGGCGCGAAGTCCGGCACCGGGGGATCCAGCGGCGCGAGCTACCTGCGCTCGCGGGTCCCGCTGCAGTACTACCCGCTGCTGTGGGAGTTGCGCTCGACCCTGTGACCCGACCCTCTGACTCGACCGGAGACCGGCTCCCGGGGGTGTCCCGTTGGCCGCGTCACACCGGTGCGCCTATGGTCGAGGCGTGTCAAAGACGACGCGGATGGTCCAGAAGTCAGAGCTGATCGAGCAGGCAGCCGAGCTCGCGCGCAGCGGCCGCGGGAGCGGGGGCCCGCCGCACGAGGAGATCGACGCGCTGCTGGCGAACTACTACCGCCACGTCGCGCCCGAGGACCTCGTCGGCCGCACAGCCGTCGACGTGTACGGCGCGCTCGCCAGCCACTACCGGCTGGCGCGGCAGCGGCCGCAGGGGACCGCCGCGGTCCGGGTGCTGACGCCGACGCTGGCCGAGCACGGCTGGTCGGCGGCCGGGCACTCGGTGGTCGAGGTCGTCGTCGACGACATGCCGTTCCTCGTGGACTCCCTGACCATGGAGCTCTCCCGCCAGCTGCGCGAGGTGCACGTCGTGGTGCACCCGCAGTTCGAGGTGGTGCGCGACATCACCGGCGGCCTGCGCTCGATCGCCCCGGTCGCCAACGGCTCGGGGGAGTCCGAGGAGGGGGCGGTGCGCGAGGCCTGGATGCACGTCGAGGTCAGCCGGATCCCCGAGGGCCCGGACGCGGCCCGGCTCGTGGAGCGGGTCCAGCAGGTCCTCGGCGACGTCCGCGACGCCACCGAGGACTGGGGCCGGACCCGGGGCCGGATGCTGGAGATCGTCGAGGAGCTCGGCAGCGCCCCACCGGCCGGTCTGGACCCCGAGGACGTCCGCCAGGGCCGCGAGCTGCTGCGCTGGCTGGCCGACGACCACTTCACGTTCCTGGGCTACCGGGAGTACGAGCTCCAGCGCGCCGGCGAGCACGACCTGCTGCGCGCCGTCCCGGGCACCGGCCTGGGCATCCTGCGCGCGGACCCCGACATGTCCGCGGAGGCGGGCCGGCTGCCGCCGAAGGTGCAGGCCCTGGCGCGCCAGAAGAACCTGCTGGTGTTGGCCAAGGCCAACTCGCGCGCGACCGTGCACCGGCCGGCGTACCTGGACTACATCAGCGTGAAGACCTTCGACGAGGCCGGCGAGGTCGTCGGCGAGCGGCGGTTCCTCGGGCTGCTGTCCAGCTCGGCGTACGCCGAGTCGCTGACCCGGATCCCGCTGCTGCGCGAGCGGGCCGCCGCGGTGCTGCGCCGCAGCGGCTTCGACCCCCGCAGCTACGCCGGCCGGGCCCTGATGGACACCCTGGAGAGCTATCCGCGCGACGAGCTGTTCCACACCCCGGTCGACGAGCTGGCCCCGATGGTCGAGGCGGCCATGCACGCGCGCGAGCGGCGCGCGGTGCGGGTGCTGACCCGGCAGGACACCTACGGTCGCTACGTCTCGGTGCTCGTCTACCTGCCGCGGGACCGCTACAACACGACAGTCCGTGAGCGCTTCGCCGCGATCCTGACCGACCGGCTGGGCGCGGAGTCGGTGGAGTTCACGGTCGGCATCAACGAGTCGACGACCGCGCGGGTGCACTTCGTCGTGCACCTGGCCCAGGGGGCGGACCTGCCCGAGGTCGACACCGCGGACCTGGAGCGCCGGCTCACCGACGCCTCCCGATCCTGGCGCGACGACTTCGTGGCCGCCGTGCACGCGGAGTACGGCGAGGAGGCGGGCGCCGAGCTGGGCCGTCGCTACCTGGACGCCTGGCCGGAGGCGTACAAGGAGGACTTCGCGCCGCGCACCGCGGCCGTCGACGTCGGCCGGCTGGAGCGGATCCCCGACGACGGCCTGGACCTGTCGCTGCAGGAGCCGGTCGACGCGGGGCCCGGGGAGGGCCGGCTCAAGGTGTACCGCGTCGGTGCCCCGCTGTCGCTGTCCACGGTGCTGCCGATGCTCTCCTCGATGGGCGTGGAGGTCGTCGACGAGCGGCCCTACCGGCTGGAGGGCCTGGACCGGCAGGTCTTCGTCTACGACTTCGGCCTGCGCGGTCTCGGCACCCTCGCCGAGGGCGCTCGCGAGCTGTTCCAGGACGCCGTGCGCTCGGTGTGGGACGGCTACAACGAGAGCGACGGCTTCAACGCGCTGGTGCTGGCGGCCGGGCTGACCTGGCGCCAGACCACCGTGCTGCGGGCGTACGCGAAGTACCTGCGCCAGGGCGGCTCGCCGTTCTCGCGGGCCACGATGGAGGCGTCGCTGCGCCGCAACGTCGACATCGCCCGGCTGCTGGTCGAGCTCTTCGAGACCCGGTTCCAGCCCGGCCCGGACGGACGGGACACCGGAGCCGAGGCGCGGGGGGCGCGGGCGGCCGAGCTCGAGCGTCGCATCGAGCGGGCGCTGGAGGACGTCGTCAGCCTCGACCACGACCGGGTGCTGCGCTCCTACCTGACGCTGATCCGGGCCACCCTGCGGACCAACTACTTCCGGCCGGTCGACGACCGGCCGGACGGTGGCCCGCGCCCGTACCTCGCGTTCAAGCTCGACCCCTCCGCGATCCCGGACCTGCCGCAGCCCCGGCCGCGCTTCGAGATCTTCGTGCACTCGCCGCGGGTCGAGGGCGTGCACCTGCGCTTCGGCTCCGTGGCGCGCGGCGGTCTGCGCTGGTCGGACCGGCGCGACGACTTCCGCACCGAGGTGCTGGGGCTGGTCAAGGCGCAGATGGTGAAGAACACCGTGATCGTGCCGGTCGGCGCGAAGGGCGGCTTCGTGGCCAAGCAGCTGCCGGACGCCTCGGACCGCGAAGCCTGGCTGGCCGAGGGGATCGGCTGCTACCGCACGTTCATCAGCGGCCTGCTCGACCTCACCGACAACCGGGTGGAGGGGCGGACGGTGCCGCCGCCGTACGTCGTGCGCCACGACGAGGACGACTCCTACCTGGTGGTGGCGGCCGACAAGGGCACCGCGACGTTCTCCGACATCGCCAACGAGGTCGCGAACGACTACGGGTTCTGGCTCGGCGACGCGTTCGCCAGCGGCGGCTCGGTCGGCTACGACCACAAGGCGATGGGGATCACCGCTCGCGGGGCCTGGGTCTCGGTGCGCCGGCACTTCCGCGAGATGGGCCTGGACTGCCAGGCCGAGGACTTCACCTGCGTCGGCGTGGGCGACATGAGCGGCGACGTGTTCGGCAACGGGATGCTCTGCTCCGAGCACATCCGGCTGGTCGCGGCGTTCGACCACCGCGACATCTTCCTCGACCCCACCCCGGACGCGGCGGCGTCGTACGCCGAGCGGAAGCGGCTCTTCGAGCTGCCGCGCTCGAGCTGGCGCGACTACGACCGCGACCTGATCTCCGAGGGCGGCGGCGTGTTCTCGCGGTCGCTGAAGAAGGTCGAGCTCAACGACGCGATCCGCACGGCGCTGGGCATCGACCCGGAGGTGCGCACGATGACGCCCGCCGAGCTGATGCGGGCGATCCTGGCGGCGCCGGTGGACCTGCTGTGGAACGGCGGGATCGGGACCTACGTGAAGGGCTCCGCCGAGACCCACGCCGATGCGGGGGACAAGGCCAACGACGCGGTGCGGGTCGACGGCCGCGACCTGCGGGCGCGCTGCGTGGGCGAGGGCGGCAACCTCGGCCTCACCCAGGCGGGCCGGATCGAGTACGCCCGCGGCGGCGGCCGGATCAACACCGACTTCATCGACAACTCCGCAGGGGTCGACACCTCCGACCACGAGGTCAACCTCAAGATCCTGCTCGACCGGGTGGTGGCGGCCGGCGACCTGACCCGCAAGCAGCGCAACGCGGTGCTCGGGGAGATGACCGACGACGTGGCCGCGCTGGTGCTGGCCGACAACTACGAGCAGAACCTGGCGCTCGCGAACGCCGTCGACCACGCCTCCTCGATGCTGCACGTGCACGAGGACTGGATGCGGCGCCTCGAGCGCGAGGGGCACCTGAGCCGGGAGGTCGAGGGCCTGCCGAGCAGCCAGGAGGTGCGCCGCCGCGCGGAGCGGGGCGAGGGGCTGACGCCGCCGGAGCTGGCGGTGCTGATGGCCTGGACCAAGATCGTGCTGGCCGACGAGCTGCTCGCGACCGACCTGCCCGACGACCCGTACCTGGAGACCGACCTGTCCGGCTACTTCCCGGCGGCGGTGCGGGAGCGGCTGGCCGAGCAGATCGCCGACCACCCGCTGCGGCGCGAGATCATCGTGACCCAGGTCGTGGGCGACCTGGTCAACGGCGCCGGGACCACGTTCTGGCCGCGGCTGGCGGGGGAGACCGGCGCCGCGCCGGCGGACCTGACCCGCGCCAACTTCGTGGCGCGCGAGATCTTCGGGTCGCTGTCGCTGCGCCAGGAGGTCGCGGCGCTCGACAACGTGCTCGACGCGGCCGTGCAGACCCGGATGCGCCTGGACATGCGCACGCTGGTGGAGCGGGCGTCGCGCTGGCTGGTCACGAACCGGCGGGCGCCGCTGGACAGCGCCGCGACGGTCGAGTACTTCCGCGGGCCGGTCCAGGAGATCGCCGCCCAGCTCCCCGAGCTGATGAGCGGACGCGAGTTGGTGGCCTACCACGCGCGGCGCGAGGAGCTGGAGTCCGCCGGGGTCGCCGAGGAGCTGGCGTCCCGGGTGGCGGCGCTGCCGCCGTCGTACATGTTGCTGGGCGTGGTGGAGATCGCGATGCGGGAGGACCTCGACCCGGTCGAGGTGGCGCGGGTCCACTTCGACCTGGGGGAGCGGCTCGGGCTGCCGGTGCTCGTGCAGCGGATCCTGGCGCTGCCCCGTCAGGACCGCTGGCAGACGATGGCGCGGGTGGCGCTCGGCAGCGACCTGCATGGCGTCCACGCGCAGCTGACCGCGCAGGTTCTGGCCGCGACGTCGGGCGAGGAGTCCGCCGCCGCCCGGATCGCCGCCTGGGAGGACCAGGACGCGACCCGGATCGGCCGCGCGGCCCGGACCCTCGAGGAGATCTGCTCCGACGACCGGCCCGACCTCGCCCGGCTGTCGGTGGGCCTGCGGGTGGTGCGCTCGCTGCTGTCCTGAGATGGGCTGCGGAGGCCTGAGGGAGCTGCCCGAGAGTCCGGCCCTGGTCGGTGGTCGAGCCGGGAGCCCAGCGAGCGCGTCGAGACCACCCCCGGCGGGCGTGGGGCCGGGGGAGGATGGATACCGGCGCGGCGTGACCACGACCCCGCTCCGCCTCGCCGCCGCGCGGCCGCTGGTGGTGACCGACCTGCTGCGCGCCGTGGCGCTGGTCAGCGTGGTGCTGGGGGCGCTCGGGTGGGGCTTCGTCGGGTTCGCGCTGTTCCTGCTCGTGCTCGGCGGCACGATGGTGCCGCGGGCGCTGGGAGCGCCGCTCGCGCTGGACGCGGCGTACTGCTCGGGCCTGCTGCTGGGAGCCTGGGCCGCCGAGCTCGACTGGTACCTCCGGATCGGCTGGCTCGACGTCGTGGTGCACGCGACGGTCACCGGCCTGGTCGCCGCCATGGGGTACGTCGCGATGGTGCGGGTCGGCATGCTCCCGCAGGGCGTGCACCGGTCGGGGGCGGCGGTCGTGACGGCGGCGCTCGGGACGACGCTGGCGGTGGTGTGGGAGCTCGGGGAGTGGTTCGGGCACACGTTCGTCGACGAGCGGATCCAGGTGGGGTACGCCGACACCGTCGGCGACCTGGCGGCGGGGGCCGCCGGGGCGACGGTCGCGGGCGTCGCGCTCGGTGCCGGCGTGCTGATGGCCGGGACCCGCCGGTGAGAGGGACCAGGCCGTCGGTCGGCCTGCCGGCCGTGTCAGTAGTGATTCCGGCCCGCAACGACGCCCGGGCCCTCGAGCACTGTCTCGGCCTGCTCGCCTCCCAGACGCTGGCGCCGCTGGAGGTCGTGGTCGTCGACAACGACTCCAGCGACGACACCGCCCAGGTCGCCCACCGGTACGGCGCCGTGGTGGTGCGCGAGCCGACGCGGGGCATCCCCCAGGCCGCCGCGACCGGGTACGACGCGGCGCGGGGCGAGGTGATCGCCCGGCTGGACGCCGACTCCCGGCCCGGCCCGGACTGGGTGGAGCGGGTCGCCCGGGCGCTCGCCGACGACGACCTCGCGGCGGTCACCGGCACCGGCTTCTTCTACGACCTGCCCCGCGGGCTGCGACGCCCGGTCGCCGCGGCGTACCTCGGCTCCTACTACGCGCTCACCCACCTGGCGCTGGGTCACCGGTCGCTGTGGGGCTCCTCGATGGGCCTGCGGCGCACGGCCTGGGAGGAGGTGCGCGGGGGCGTGCACCGCGACGACGCCGAGCTGCACGACGACCTCGACCTGGCCTTCGTGCTGGGGCCGGGGCGCCGGATCGGCCACGACCGGACGCTGCGGGTCGGGGTCTCGGCCCGCTCCCTGCGCGGCGCCGACCAGCTGCGCCGGCGCCTGGACCGGGCCTGGCGCACCCTCGAGGTGAACTGGGCGGTCTCGCCGCCCTGGCTGCGCTGGCGCGACCGGATCGCCGCCGGCCGGGTCACCAGCCGATCGTCATCCAGAGGAAGAGCTGCGTGACCAGGAACCCGGTCAGGTAGTTCAGCCACAGGAACCGCCGCCACCCGGCGTGCGCCCGCTCGCACTCCGCGTCGCTGAGCCGCAGGTACGGCGCGACGTTGGCGACGTAGGGCAGCACCAGCGCCGCCGCCAGCAGCCCCGGCCAGGGCAGGGTCAGCAGCAGCACCCCCGCCACGACGTACGCCGCGAGCGCGAACGCCGTGGTCCGCGAGGCGCCCAGGACCGTGCCGACCGATCCGATCTGGCCGGCGCGATCGGCCTCGATGTCCTGGACGGCGCCGAAGGCGTGCGAGCCGATGCCCCAGCAGAAGAACCCCGCGAGCGCCGCGAACGCGGTCCAGGTCAGCGGCGCGTCGGCCATCGCCAGCCCCAGCACGGCGGGGGAGACGAAGTGGGTGCTGGAGGTCAGCGAGTCGAGGAACGGCCGCTCCTTGAAGCGCAGCCCGGGCGCGGAGTAGGCGACCACCGCGAAGACGCTCACCGCGAGCACCAGCGTCGAGACCGCGTCGCCGAGCAGCGCCAGCGCGACCACGAAGGGCAGGTTCGAGAGCACGGCGGCCGCGATCGTGGTGCGGTGCACGGCGCGGTCCAGCACCACGCCCTCGACCCCGCCCTTGCGCGGGTTGCGCAGGTCGGACTCGTAGTCGAAGACGTCGTTGACGCCGTACATGAGCAGGTTGTAGGGCACCAGGAACCACACAGTGCCGAGCGCGAGCACCCACCAGTCGATCCGGTCCGAGCCGCCCACCGAGAGGAGGTACGCCGCGGCGAACGGGTAGGCGGTGTTGACCCAGCTCAGCGGCCGCGAGGAGGCCAGCACGTGACCCAGCACCCCGCCGCGCCGGGACGGGGCCACCGGCGCCGGCACGGTCTCCGCCGGGCTCACCGGGACCGGCCCAGCAGCAGCCACAGCGCCGGCAGCCCGGCCACCGCGGCGAGCGGCCAGGCGAAGTCCTCGATCGGCGCCCGGCCCACCAGCACCCCCGAGATCTGGTCGCCCTCGTAGCGGAACAGGTCCACCGCGATCATCAGGTTGTCGAAGACCGCCGTGAGCACGAGCAGCGCCACCGCGGTCAGGCCGGTGGCCGCCCACCACGCGGCCGGCGGCCGGCGGACGACCGCGGCCAGGGCCAGCGCGAGCACCGCGACTCCCAGGAACAGCCCCGACAGGGCGAGATAGGTCACCGCGCCACCTTCCCGTGCTGGACCTCGGGCCGCTCGGCCGGGGACCGGCGCAGCAGCATGCTGAACAGGCCGTGCAGCACCATCGTGACGTAGCACAGGAACGTGATGAAGAAGAGCTCCTCCAGCGGCAGCTCCGGGGTCACCTCGATCCCGGTCATCGCCGCGGACTCGCCGCGCCGGTAGATCTCCAGGGCGATGGCGACCAGGTCCCAGACCAGGAAGTAGCCGATGCCGACGGCGACCACGACCAGCGCCCGGCGGGGTCGGCCGAAGAGGAACAGCCGCCACCGGTGATCGACCAGGCCCATGCAGAACGTGGATCCCAGGATGCTCAGCAGGTACGCCAGGCTCATGCGGTCCCCGTCGGGATCGGTGCCGCGGGCTCGGGCGAGGGGCCCGAGGATCGGTCCCCGCGCAGCCGCTTGAGCACCAGCTCGGCGCTGATCAGGCACATCGGCAGGCCGATGCCGGGGCGGGTGGCGTAGCCGGCGTACAGCAGCCCGTCGACCTTGCGCGAGGCGTTGCCGGCCCGGAAGAACGCGCTCTGCCGCAGCACGTGGCCGGGGCCGAGGGCGCCGCCGCTCCAGGACCCCAGGTCGGTGGCGAAGTCGGCCGGCCCGATGGTGCGGCGCACCTCGACCCGGGAGGCGAGGTCGGGCACTCCGGCCCAGCTCGCGACCTGGGCGATCGCGGCGTCCGCGACCTTCTCCACCAGCGGGTCGCCGGCGCCGTCCACGCCGCCGCGCCCGATGCCGGGGTCCGCGGGCACCGGGACCAGCACGAACAGGTTCTCCTTGCCGGCCGGCGCCACGGTGGCGTCGGTGGCCGAGGGGCGGCACACGTAGACCGACGCCGGGTCCGGCACCCGGGTGGAGGAGCCGAAGATGTCGTCGAAGTTCTGCTGCCAGTCCCGGGTGAAGAACAGCGAGTGGTGCGCGAGCCCGGGCAGCTCGCCGTCCACGCCGAGCAGGGCCAGGACCGCTCCGGGGCCGGCGTCGCGGCGGCGCCACCACGACTCGGGATAGGTCTGGAGCGGGCGCGGCAGCAGCCGGGTCTCGAGGTGGTGCAGGTCGGCGGCGCCGACGACCACGTCGGCGTCCAGCTCCCGGCGTACGCCGTCGGGGTCGAGGTAGGAGACGCCGGCGACGGTCGGACGCCGGCCGCCGGCGGCCGCGGTGGTGCGGATCTGCTCGACTGTGCAGCGGGTGCGGATCCGCACGCCGCGGGCCTGCGCCAACCCGGCGACCGCGTCGATCAGCGTCGTGAAGCCGCCCTGCGGGTAGAGCACCGTGTCGTCGAGGTCCATCGAGCTCATCAGGTGGTACATGCTCGGGGCCCGGTCGGGCGAGGTGCCGAGGAACACCGCCGGGTAGCCCAGCACCTGGCGCAGCCGGTGGTCCTCGAAGCTCGCGGCGACGTGCGCGGCCAGCGAGCGGGTCAGCAGCCGGGCCAGCCGCGGGCCGCTGCGCAGCACGGGGCCGTTGAGCAGCGAGGTCGGCGACTCGAAGCCGGTGTAGAGGAAGCGCTGGACGGCGAGGTCGTAGACCTCGCGGGCGGAGTCGAGGTACGCCGCGAGGCGCGCGCCGGCGCCCGGCTCGACGGACTCGAACAGCGCGAGGTTGCGCTCGCGCCCGGCCCGGACGTCCAGCGGCTCGCCGTGGCCCTCGAAGAAGACCCGATAGCCCGGGTCGAGCCCGACCAGGTCGAGCTGCTCGGCGGCGGTGGTGCCGAGCAGCGCGAAGAAGTGCTCGAAGACCTCGGGCATCAGGTACCACGAGGGGCCGGTGTCGAAGCGGTAGCCGTCGCTCTCCCAGCGTCCGGCCCGGCCGCCGACCTCCGGGCGCTGCTCGAGCAGGTCGACCGACCAGCCGTCGGCGGCGAGCAGGGCGGCGGTGGCCAGGCCGGTGATGCCGCCGCCCACGACCACGACCCGCCGGTCCTCCCTCCCGCTGCGCTGGTCGCGGACCGGCCCGTCGCTGCGTCGGGTGCGGGGCCTCATCGGGCGTCTCGGACCAGGCAGCGTGCGACGATCCGGGCCTTGACCGGCCCCGGGACCCGGACCCGCTCCGTCACGATCCGCTCGGCGGGCAGGCGCCGCATCCGGGCGGAGAGCTCGGCGAAGAGCCCGTGCGCCACCCGGACCGCCCGCCTGCTGCCGAGGGGAAGGAACGGCAGCGTCGCGGCGGCCGCGACGAGGTCGGCGTCGATGTCGTCGAGGAGCCGGTCGCGGGTGACGTCGTCGAGGCGGGTCGGGTCCAGGCCCGGGAAGTAGTGCCGGCCCAGGTGCTGGTCGTCGGTGGCCAGGTCGCGCAGGAAGTTGATCTTCTGGAACGCCGCCCCCAGCCGTCGGGCGCCGTCGCCCAGGGCCGCGTAGGAGCCCGCCGGGTCGGCCTCGTCGCGCAGGAACGCGCGCAGGCACATCAGCCCGACGACCTCCGCGGAGCCGTGGACGTAGCGGGCGAAGCTCTCCTCGTCGTGCTCGGTGCGGAACAGGTCGGTGCGCATCGAGGCGAAGAACGGGTCGATCAGCTCGTGCCCGATGCCGCAGTGCCGGGACGTGCGGGCGAAGGCGTGGACGACGAGGTTGGCGCTGTGCCCGCGGATCAGGGCCTGGCGCACCTCGGCCTCCAGCTCGTCGAGGACGACTGCCTGCTGGGCGCGGGTGCCACCGGGACGGGGCGCGTCGACGACCTCGTCGGCGACCCGCACCAGCGCGTAGACGTTGCGCACGTGCGTGCGGACCGGCTCGGCCAGCAGCCGGCTGGCCATCCCGAACGAGGTGGAGTAGCGCCGGATCACCAGCGCGGCGCTCTCCTCGGCGACCCGGTCGTAGTCCTGGTACCCGGTGCTGCCGGCGCCCGCCGGCCCGGTCACCGCCCCGGGCTCGAGGTGCGGCTCGCGCTCCGGGGCGGGTCCGGGCTGCTCGGCACTCATGCTGCTCCTTCGACCGGGTGCGGGCCGCCGGCGTGGAGCCGGGTGCGCAGCCAGCCGACCAGCTCGGGAAGCCCGAGGTCGGTCGCCTCGGCCGTGGCCGCGGCGAGGTAGCCCGCAGCCAGGTCCTCCACGTAGGCCCGCGAGCCGCCGGCCTCCAGCGCGTCGCGGACCCGGGCGGCCCCGGCCGCGGTGAGCTCCGGGTCGCCGAGGTGGCGGCGCAGGACCGGCCAGGCCGACGTGGCCCGGGCGTGCACGACCAGCGGGGTGCGCTTGCCCTCGCGCAGGTCCGAGAGCACGCTCTTGCCGGTGCGGGCGGGGTCCCCGAAGACGCCCTGCAGGTCGTCGTGGAGCTGGTAGGCCAGCCCGAGCTGCCGGCCGACCTCGCCGAGCCCGGCGACCAGCTCGTCGTCCGCGCCGGCCAGCACGGCGCCGGCCTGGAGGGGAAGCCCGAAGGAGTAGACGGCAGTCTTGTGCTCGGCCATCCTCAGCGCCTCGGCCAGCGACGGCTCCGCGACCCCCATCGAGAACCGCACGTCGGCGAGCTCGCCGGCCGCGGAGATGCGCAGCGCGTGGTCGACCAGGTCCAGCAGGCGGCGGGCGACGTGCGGGGGAGCGGGGGCCGTGGCGACCGCACGCAGGGCGCCGACCAGCGCGAGGTCGCCGACGAGCACGCCACCCGCGACGGCGTACGTCGCGGCGTCGGCGCGCCGGGCGCCGAGCGCGGTGGCCTCGGTGCGGAAGGCGCCGGGGACGCTCGGCCGGCCGCGGCGCACGTCGTCGCCGTCGATGACGTCGTCGTGGACGACGAACGCGGTGTGCAGCAGCTCCACCGCCTCGGCGACCATCGCCACGGCAGGGTCGGCCGGGTCGCCGCCGAGCAGCTCGTGGGTGCGCGCCAGCAGCGCCGGGCGGAAGCGCTTGCCGCCGCGACCGGCCTCCAGGAGGGCGGCCGCCAGGACCGCACCGTCGGCACCGCCCGGCCCGGCCGGACCGGGTGCGCCGTCGGGCCCGGGTGCGGCGCCGCCGAGCGGGCTCGGGCGCCGGGTCATGGCCGGGCTCCGCTGGGCAGGTCGGCGAAGGCGCCGGCGCGCTCGAGCTCGGTGAGCTGGAGCACCAGCCACGGGCTGAGCGCCCACGGGGCGGCCGCCAGCGCCAGCCGCAGCTCGTCGGGCTCCAGCCAGCGGCTCTCCTCGACCTCGTCGGGGTTGCGGACCGGCTGGGCCGAGGTGTGCGCGACGTAGACCGGGCACAGCTCGTTCTCGACGATGCCGGCCGGGTCGACGGCCCGGTAGCGGAAGTCCGGGAGCACCAGCCGGAGCTCGTCGATCGTCAGCCCCAGCTCGTGCTCGGCGTACCGGTGCACGGTGGCGGCCGGGTCCTCCCCGGGGCGCGGGTGGCCACAGAAGGAGTTGGTCCAGACGCCGGGCCAGGTGCGCTTCGTGACGGCGCGCCGGGTCAGCAGGACCCGTCCCTCGTCGTCGCGGACGTAGCAGGAGAACGCCAGGTGCAGCGGGGTGTCGGTGGTGTGAACGCCGGTCCGGGGCGCGGTCCCGCAGGGGTGGCCGTCCTCGCTGAGGAGGACCACGAGGTCGTGGTCGGCTCCGTCGTCGGTCGTCTCGGGCAACCGTCCCCCTCTGTCGTCGGGCCTGCCGCCGCGCAGGTAGGGCGTGTACCCCGGGCACGTGGCAGGCATTCTGATTACTGTTCGGACATGCCCGCCGGATCGGATTGGCCCGCGCCCACCGTCGTCGAGACGGTCCAGACCACCCGGGCCGGCACGCGCACGGCCCGGGCGGTGCTGGAGGACTCCCTGGCCCGCATCGCTGAGCTCGATGCGGGCCTCAACGCCTTCTCGGTAGTGCTGGCCGAGCGCGCCCGCGCCGAGGCCGACGAGCGGGACCGGCACCTCGCCGGAGGCGGCACCCCGGGGCCGCTGCACGGCGTTCCGGTGGCCATCAAGGAGGAGATCGCGGTCGAGGGCGCCGTGACCACCTTCGGCGGCGACGGGAACTCCATCCCGGCCCCGGCCGACGCCGAGGTGGTCCGGCGGCTGCGGGCGGCGGGCGCCGTGATCGTCGGCAAGACCACGATGTCGGAGTTCGGGGCCTGGCCGTTCACGGAGTCGGTCTCCCGCGGGGTGACCCGCAACCCGTGGGACCCGACGCGCACGCCCGGCGGCTCCAGCGGCGGTACGGCGGTCGCGGTGGCGGCCGGCATGGTCCCGGTCGGCCTGGGCGGCGACGGCGGCGGCTCGATCCGGATCCCGAGCGCTGCCTGCGGGCTGTTCGGCCTCAAGCCGCAGCGCGGCCGGGTCACGACGGCGCCCGAGCCGCACCTGTGGTGGGCGCTCGGCACCGCCGGTCCGCTGGCCCGCACCGTCCTGGACGCTGCGGTCGTCTACGACGTGGTGCGCGGCGACGTCGAGGGTGACCTGTTCCGGGCCGGTCCGGCCGAGTCGTTCGTCGAGGCGGCCGGCCGGGAGCCCGGCCGGCTGCGGATCGGGTGGTCCACGAAGCCGGTGAGCGTCGGCGTGCGCCCGGACCCGATCCACGTGCGGGCGGTCGAGGACACCGCCCGGCTGCTCGCCGACCTCGGCCACGACGTCCGGCCGGTCGACCCGGCGTACCCCGACCCGACGCCGGCGTTCGTGCCCCAGTTCTTCGCCGGGATCCGGGCGGAGGCCGACGCGGTGGAGCACTTCGACCGGCTCGAGCGCCGGACCCGGGCGACGTACCGCCTCGGGTCGTGGGTGACGCCGCGGGTGCGGGAGTGGGCGCTGGAGCGCACCGAGCGGGTCTCGAAGCAGGCGAACCGGGTTTTCCAGGACGTGGACGTGCTGCTCACCCCCGCGGTCGCGCACCGGCCCCGGAGGGTGGGTGCGCTCGACGGCATCGGCCCCGCGCGCGCCGCGCTGGCCTCGCTGCCCTCGATCGCGTACGCCGCGCTGTGGAACGTCGCCGGCAACCCCGCCGCCTCGGTCCCGTGCGGCCTCGCGGGCGACGGGCTGCCGGTCGCGGTCCAGCTGGTCGGGCGCACCGACGACGAGCCGACGCTGCTCTCGCTCTCGGCCCAGCTGGAGCGGGCCCGCCCGTTCCCGGTGCTGGGGCGCTGAGCATGGCGGCGATCGAGGTCCGCGACCTCACCATGACCTACGGGACGCTGACCGCCGTCGACCACGTCAGCCTCGACGTCGCCGAGGGCGAGTTCGTGGGCGTGCTCGGGCCCAACGGGGCCGGCAAGACCACGCTGCTGGAGATGATCGAGGGCCTGCGCCGGCCCGACTCCGGCAGCGCCACCGTGCTGGGCGAGCCGGTGTGGCCGCGCAACCCCCGCCTGCTGCCGCGCATCGGCGTCCAGCTGCAGGCCTCGTCGTTCTTCGAGCGGCTGACCGCCCGGGAGCAGATCCACACATTCGCCGCGCTGTACGGCGTACGCCCCCGGGTCGGCGACGAGTGGCTGGAGCGGGTCGGCCTGTCCGGCAAGGTCGACACCCGGGTCGAGGACCTCTCCGGGGGCCAGGCGCAGCGGCTCTCGATCGCGTGCGCGCTGGTCCACGACCCCGAGGTGGTCTTCCTCGACGAGCCCACCGCAGCGCTGGATCCGCAGGCCCGCCGCAACCTGTGGGACCTCCTCTCCGGCCTGAACGACTCGGGCCGCACAGTCGTGCTCACCACGCACTACATGGACGAGGCCGAGGAGCTCTGCGACCGGGTGGCGATCATGGACGCCGGCCGGCTGCTGCAGATGGACACCCCGGCCGCGCTGGTCCGCGGACTCGACGCGCCGACCCGGATCGAGGTCGCCCCGGGGCAGCTGAGCGTCGAGGAGGGCCGGGCGCTGCCCGGCGTCGTGGCGGTCGAGGAGACACCGGACGGCGTGGTCCTGATGACCCGGCAGGCCGCGGTGGTGGTCGGCCGATTGGCAGCTGACGACCGGCTCGGCGGCGTCCGGGTCCGCACCGGCACCCTCGAGGACGTCTTCCTCGACCTCACGGGGCGGGAGTACCGCGCATGAGCGCCCCGTTCCCGGCGCTTTCCCGGGCGATCCTGCTCGGCTTCCTGCGCGACCGCTCCTCGGTCTTCTTCTCGCTGGTCTTCCCGCTGATGTTCCTGGTGCTCTTCGGCGGTCTGCTCGCCGACCAGGGCCAGTCCAAGGTGGACCTGGTCCAGGTCGGCGACGTCGCGCTGCTCGAGGAGATGTCGCCCGACGCCCGGGCGGCGTTCGAGGAGACCTTCGACGTCCAGGAGTCCGACGACCTCGACGCGGCGATCGACGAGGTCCGCAAGGGCGACGTGGACGTGGCAGTGGAGATGCAGGGCGACACGCTGGTCGCGCACTACACGATGACCGACCAGACCCGGGCGGCGATCACCCAGGGCGCGCTGCGCTCGTTCGTCGACGGCACCAACGTGGAGCTCAGCGGCGGGCCGCCGCGCTTCCAGCTGGCCGCCGAGCGGGTCGAGGACGACTCGCTGGACACGATCCAGTTCGTCACCCCGGGCCTGCTGGGGTGGGCGGTCGCGATGAGCGCCGCGTTCGGGGCAGCGGCCACCCTGCAGGGCTGGCGCCAGACCAAGCTGCTGCGGCGCCTGCAGCTCGCGCCGGTCCCGACCCGGACCCTGGTGAGCGCCCGGGTCGCTGTCACGCTCGCGATCGCGCTGGTTCAGATGGTCATCTTCGTGGGCCTGGGGGTCGTGGCGTTCGGGCTGCAGCTGAACGGGTCCTGGTGGATGTCGGTGCCGCTGCTGGTCGTCGGCACGCTGTGCTTCATGGCGATCGGCCTGCTCGCCGGCGCGATCACCAAGACCGCCGAGGGCGCGGTCAACGCCGCGAACTTCATCGTGCTGCCGATGGCGTTCCTGTCCGGGTCGTTCTTCTCCCTCGACGGCGCCCCCGCGTGGCTGAACGGGATCGCGAACCTGCTGCCGCTCAAGCACTTCAACGAGGGCATGCTCGACGTGCTGGTCCGGGGCCAGGGGCCGGGCGCGGTGCTGGCGCCGCTGGCGATCCTGGCCGCGTTCGCGGTCGTGGTCACGCTCGTCGCCGCGCGGCTGTTCCGGTGGGAGACGCACTGAGGCGTGAGCGTCCCCGCGCGGGCGGGGGCCCTCAGCGCCGCGGGTCGCCCAGCAGCCCGGCCCGCACCAGCAGCCGCTCGACCCGCTCCCGCTCGAAGTCCCGCTCGACACCGGGCGGCAGGCGGTCCAGCCGCTGCTCGAGGTCGAGGGCCCGGCACGCCTGGACGAGCACGTCGTCGTAGGCCTTCAGCCAGCCTCGGATCCGGGCGGCGGGAGTTCCACTCGGAGCCTGTCGGATCGCGGAGCGGATCCGCGTGGCGTCGGCGGCCAGTCGCTCGATCGGCGGCCCGGACTGCCCCGGGGGCTCGGCCGCGACCACGCCGAGCCGTCGTCCCCAGCGCCGCGCTCGGCGGCGGTGGACCTCCCAGTCGGGGAGCACCCACAAGACGACCAGCACGGCCGCGATGACCCCGAGCTGCACCAGGAGGCCGACGTCCATCCGTCGATGATCCGCGTCCCCGGGCGGCCGGGGCAAGGGCCCCGAGCCGGCGCGGTCAGCCCTCCGTGAGGCCCGTCTCCTCGCCGGCGCCGGCCTCGGCGGCGAGTCCGTCACCGTCCGCCTGGGCGTCGAGCTGCTCCTGTACGTCGGCGATCTGCTGGCGCTCGTCGGCGTCAGCGTCGTCGCGCTCGGAGCTGGCGCCGTCGGGGGTCTCGCTCATGTCGTCCTCTCGTCGCGTCCGGGGTGGTGCGTCGCCGCACCGCCTCGCGGTACCCACCGAGCACCGCCGCACCGTCAGGGCGGCGCGGGCGAGCGTCAGGCCAGTCAGGCCAGTCAGGCCAGTCAGGCCAGCATCGTCGCGGCGGTGACGACGCCGGCGAGCACGACCAGCACCCGGAAGACCACCGGCGGCAGGCGCCTGCCGATGCGTGCGCCGACGTACCCCCCGACGACGGAGCCGGCGGCCAGCAGCCCGGCGACCGCCCAGTCGACGTCGGCGACGAACACGAAGATCAGCGACGCCACGACGTTCCCGGCCATCAGCGCGAGGGTCTTCAGCGCGTTCACGGAGGCCAGCGGCAGGTCGGTGCCGAACCCGAGGACGGCCACCATCATCACGCCGGCCCCGGCGCCGAAGTAGCCGCCGTACACGCCCACGAGGGCGGCGAAGCCGGTCGCGACCGGCGAGAGCGACATCCGGTCGGGGCCCGGCTCGCGGCCGCGGCGCAGCAGCCGCGAGATCGTCGGCTGGACGCCGACGAGCAGGCAGGTGAAGAGGATGAGGTACGGCACGACCACCTCGAAGACCCCCGGCGGGAGGCCGAGCAGCAGCGCCGCGCCGAGCACTGACCCGCCCGCGCAGACCCCGAGGATGAGGGCCGCCAGCCGCGGGTGCTGGCGCAGCTCGGCGCGGTAGCCGAAGGAGCCGCTGAGCCCGCCCGGGGTCAGCCCGAGGGTGTTGGAGACGTTGGCCGTGACCGGCGGCAGCCCGATCGCCAGCAGGACCGGGAAGCTGAGCAGCGAGGCGACCCCCACCGTCGAGGTCAGGATTCCGGCGCCCAGTCCCGCCGCGAGCACTGCGAGCTGCTCGAGGCCGGACATGCGGCAGATCCTAGGGTCGGGCCCGGTCGGACCCGTGCTCAGCCCTCTCGGTTGGGACCCATCAGCAGGAACGGGACCCCTGCGGGGTCGCGCAGCCCGGCACACCGGCCGTACGGCGTGTCCTCCGGCGCCAGCGTCTGGGTGCCGCCAGCGGCGAGCGCCTTCCTCGTGGCCTCGTCGGTGTCGTCGACCTGGATGTAGAGCCGCCACTGGTCCGGCTCGCCGAGGCCGGTGGCGGCCTCGATCCCGGCGTACGCCGCCTCGTCCTCGCCGTACGTGGTGTAGCGGAAGTCGTCGGTGTCGCTGAGGGTGTGCAGGTCCCAGTCGAACGTGTCGCGGTAGAAGGCCAGGGCGGCCGGGTAGTCGCCGGTCGACAGCTCGAACCACCCGGGCGCGCCGTCCTCGGCGCGAGCGACGAACCCGGGATGGGCCAGCGGCTGCCACAGCCCGATCCCGGCTCCCGTCGGGTCGGTCAGGAAGCCCATGTGGCCGACGTCCCCGATCTGCATCGGTCCCGCCTCGACGGTGGCCCCGTTCTTCGCGGCTCGGGTGAGGCTCGCTGCGACGTCGTCGGTGTGCAGGTAGACCGACCACGCCGCCGGCCCCATCCGGCCGCCGTCGTTGTCCATGCAGCCAGCCACGGGCGCGCCGTCGTGGAAGAACATGAAGTAGCCGCCGAACTCCTCGCTGGCCTCGCCGGCCTCCCACCCGAACAGATCGGCGTAGAAGGTCCGCGCTGCTGCGGGGTCGGGCGTGAACAGCTCGATCCAGCAGGGGTTGCCGGGGGAGTGGTGGTCGACGCGCATCGGAGGCTCCTCGGGTCCGGGGTCAGCCCTGCTGACTCGCACGCCCGGTCGGACTCATCGGTCGCCGAGCCGATCCGGTGGTCGAGCCGGTCCGGTGGTCGAGCCGGTCCGGTGGTCGAGCCGGTCCGGTGGTCGAGCCGTGAGGAGCGCTAGCGACGAGCGTGTCGAGACCCCGGTTACCGAACGAGGCGGCTGGGCGCCGCTCGGGTTGAGGGTCTTGGTCCTCGGGGCTCTCGCGTTGCCGTTGCCTGGGCTGACGGTCCCGCCGCGAGGTATCAGGATTTCTTTCCACAGTGTTCGCTCTACGTCTAGCGATTCGAACGTCTGTTCGATTAGAATGTGCTATGGCCATCGACCCGAACCCCTCCCCGCTGGGCGAGTGCGACAGCCCCGCCGCGGTACTGGGGTTTGTCAGGGCAGAGCAGGCTGCGGCGGAGGCCGCTCAGGTGCGGGTCCTCGAAGGGGCGGTCGCGTGGGCCTCGATGCACTCGGTCGACTGCATGGACGACGCGGCCTGCCTCCCGGGTGCCGAGGGTGAGGTCGCGATCGCGGGGCCGGGTGCGCCGCTGGTCACCGAGTTCGCGCCACTCGAGCTCGGCGCCGCGCTCGGCATGTCCTCGGACGCGGCCCGGGCGATGCTCGGCGAGGCGGTCGAGCTCGCGCACCGGCTCCCCAAGACCTGGGCTGCCGTGCGGGCCGGAGAGGTGCCGGCCTGGCGGGGCCGGAAGGTCGCGGCGAACACCCTCTCGTTGCCCGCCGACGGCGCGGCCTACGTCGACACCCACGTCCACGCGGTGGCCGGAAAGATCGGGTACGCCGCCCTGGACCGGCTCATCGAGGAGGCCCGGGTCCGGTTCGACCCGGCCGGCGCGGAGGAGAAGCGCAAGGCAGCCGCCGACCGGCGCCACTTCGACCTCGACACCGGACGGATCTCCTTCGCAGGCACCGTGATCGTCGACGGCGAGCTCGACCTGGCCGACGCCCTCGACCTCGAAGGCGCGGTCGCCCGCGGCGCCCGGATCCTCGGGGAGCTCGGCTGCGCGGAGTCCCTCGACGTACGCCGCTCCCTAGCGGTCGGCGAGATCGCCCGCCGCCAGCTGGCCCTCGACCTGGACACCACCCCGAGCGAGATCGAGGGCCTGTCCAAGCGCTGCCAGCCCCGCCAGGTCGTCGTCCACGTCCACCTCACCGAGGCGGCCATCGCCGGCGCGGACGGGCTACATCTGGCCCGGGTCGAGAACAGCCGCTCGTTCGTCTCCGTCGACCAGGTCAGGACCTGGTGCGCCAGCCCCGATGCCCAGGTGATCGTGAAGCCGGTGATCGACCTCGCCGACGTCACCCGGACTGATGCCTACGAGGTGCCGGAACGGATGGCCGAGCGCGTCCAGCTCAACAACCCGACCTGCGTCTTCCCCTGGTGCGGCCGCTCGGCCCGCCGCGCGGACAACGATCACGTCATCCGCCACCGCCACGAACGCGAAGGACCACCGGGCGACGACGAGGACTTCGGCGAGACCACCGACCCCAACCTCGCACCCCTGTGCCGCACCCACCACCGGGCCAAGACCCACACCAACTGGACCTACACCAAGCTCGACGAGACCACCTACCTGTGGCGATCCCCGAACGGCATCCACCTGCGGCGCGACCACACCGGCACCACCATCGTCACCTGACCGGGGTCTCGACACGCTCGCTGCGCTCACGGCTCGACCACCTGCGGCGGTGGTCGAGCCGCGAAGGCGCCCCGGCGCCTGGCCCTCCCGGTGGTCGAGCCGCGAAGGCGCCCTGGCGCCTGAGAGTGTCGAGACCCCCGCAGGCACCCGCCGTCCCGGCCGCAACGGACGGCCTCGACCCGCTCGCTGCACTCGCGGCTCGACCGCCGACGCGGTCGACTCCTTGGGCACTTCCGGCGCTCCTACGGCACTGCAATGCACCGAGAACCCCGAGGATCCCCGGTGCACGGGGGATCCTCGGCGCCCCCCGGGCCCCGCCTGCCCGGGTCAGCTGGCCTTGCGGGCAGGGGTCTTCTTGGCTGTCGACTTCTTCGCCGGCGCGGCCTTCTTCTTCGCCGGTGCCTTGGCGTCGGACTTCTTCGCAGCGGGGGTCTTCTTGGCTGTCGACTTCTTCGCGGCGGGCTTCTTCGCGGGCTTCTCCTCGCCCGACTCCCCGTCCGACTTCTCGCCCGACTCCTGGTCACCCGTGTCGGCGTTCGACCCCGAGTCCGGCTCCTCGCCGCGTCCCTTCTTCGCCGCGTCGACCGAGCGCTGGAGCGCCGCGAGCAGGTCCACGACCTCGCCCGAGGACTTCGTCGAGGTGGGGGTGCGGCGCACCTCGCCGCCCTCGACCTTCGCGCGCACCATGGACTCGACGGCCTCGGCGTAGTCGTCCTCGAACTCCGAGGCGTCGAAGTCGCCGGCCAGCGTCTCGACGAGCATGTTCGCCATCTTGACCTCGGCGTCCTTGACCTCGCCCGTCTCCACCGAGAAGTCGGGGGTGCGGACCTCGTCGGGCCACATCATCGTCTGCAGCACGATCACGTCGTCGCGCACCCGCAGCACCGCCACGGAGGTCCGCTGCCGCAGCGCCACCGTCACGACCGCCATCCGGTCGGCGTCCTGGAGCGCCTGGCGCAGCAGGGCGTACGGCTTGGCGCCGGACTTCTCCGGCTCCAGGTAGTAGCTCTTCTCGAACAGCAGCGGGTCGATCTGGTCGGTCGGCACGAACTTCTCCACCGCGATCTCGCGCGAGGAGGTCGACGGCAGCTCCGCGAGGTCGTCGTCGGTGAGGACCACCATCTCGCCGTCCTCGGTCTCGAAGCCCTTCGCGATGTCGGCGTACGGGACCTCCTCGCCGTCGATCGAGCAGACCCGCTGGTACTTGATCCGGCCGCCGTCCTTGGCGTGCACCTGCCGGAAGGAGACGTCGTGGGACTCCGTGGCGGCGTACAGCTTCACGGGCACGCTGACCAGCCCGAAGGAGACCGCGCCCTTCCAGATCGCTCGCATGACCGTCAGTATCCGACCTCAGCGACGCTCACGCATCCGCCAATCGTCAAAGGCCTGCCGCGAGCTGCGCGAGGGCGTGTAGCCGAAGACCGTCTTGAGCCGGTCGTTGGCCAGCACCGGCCGGTACCGCAGGAACCGGGTCTGCTCGGGTCCGTACGCCGTGAGCCGCAGCCGGCGCGCCACTGCCAGCGCGGCCCGCAGGACCGGCTCCGGGACGGTCAGCACCGGCTTGCCCAGGATGCCCGCGATCTCGTCGACCGTGAGCGCCCCGTCCCCGGCGACGTTGAAGATCCCGGTCACCGGGCCGGTCACGGCCCGCTCGATGATCGCCACCACGTCGGTGTCCCAGATGAACACGAACGGCGAGTCCGATCCCCGGATCTTCAGCAGCCGGGGCCGCTCGAAGAGCGCGGTGATCTGGTTGTCGACCGTCTCGCCCAGGATGGTGCCGATCCGCAGCACCACCTGCTCCAGCTCGGGGTGGGTGGCCCCCAGCTCGGCCAGCAGCTCCTCGACCTGGCGCTTGTGGTCGCTGTAGGCGAACTCCACGTTGCCGCGGACCGGGTCGCCCTCGGTCAGCCAGCCGCCGTGGGCCGCCCCGTTGTCGGGGTGGTAGCCGTACGCCGCCCCGCTCGAGGACACGACCACCCGGCGTACGCCGGAGGCCAGGCACGCCTTGAGGACGTGCCGGGACCCGTCGACGTCGACGGCCCGCTCCCTCTCCCGGGTGGAGCCGGGCCCGGGGGTGACGATCGAGGCCAGGTGCACCACCACGTCGGGCGCGGCCTCCGCGACCCCGGCCAGCACCCCGGCGCGGTCGGTCACGTCCATGACGACGTGCCGCACGCCGTCCGCCGGCGCCGCCGGCGCCCGCAGGTCGGCGCTCACCACGTCGTGGCCCGCCGCGGCCAGGCCGCGGACGACCGAGGAGCCGAGGAACCCGCTGCCGCCGGTGACCAGCACCCGGATGGGTGCGGCGCTCACGCGACCGGCTCCGGCTCGGCGCGGACGCCGCGGCCGGCGCGCTGGCGCCACCACTGCGCGACGGCGAGCCCGGCGACGATGTCCCAGATGCCCCACCACGCGGCGACCAGGGCCATCCCGCCGAGGCCGTCGAAGTAGGTGAACACGAGCAGCAGCCCGAGCCCGGCGTTGCGGATCCCGACCTCGAAGGTCATCGCCTTGGTGCTCGCCTCCGGCAGCCGGGTCCCGCGGGCGATCACGTAGCCGAGCAGCAGCGCCAGCGCATCGTGCAGCAGCACCGCGAGCAGGACGACGCCGATGTGGTCGACGAAGATGCTCCAGTTGTTCGCGACGCCGATCGCGATCACGGCGCCGAGCGCGAGGAACGACAGCGGGCCGACCACCCGGTGGCCGACCGCGGCGACCCGCGGCCAGAGCCGCGCGATCGTGATGCCGAGGACGAACGGCACCCCGATCACGAAGGCGATCTCGGCGAGCATGTCGACCGCCGAGAGATCGATCTCGCGCAGCAGGGCGTCCCCGGTGGGGTGCAGGGATCCCCAGAACGCCATGTTCAGCGGCATCAGGAAGATCGCCAGCACGTTGCTGATCGCGGTCATCGACACCGACAGCGCGACGTCGCCCCCGGCCCGGTGGGTGAGGATGTTGGAGACGTTCCCGGGCGGGCAGCAGGCGACCAGGATCATCCCGAGCGCCACCGACCCGCGCACGTCGAGCAGCAGCGTGAGCGCGAAGGTCAGGGCCGGCAGCAGCAGGAACTGCGCGACCACGCCGATCGTGATCACCACCGGCCGCCGCACCGCCGCGGCGAAGTCCTCCAGCCGGGTGTCCAGCGCGACCCCGAACAGGATCGCCCCGATCACGATCTTCAGGGTCGTCAGCGACCCCTCCTCGAACGCGATCCGGATCCCGTCGACGTCGGTAGCCAGCACGGTCAGCAGCGGGTTCACGGGCGCACTCCCAGGGACTCGGTCTCGGAGCGCACCGCTGACCGGTAGGCGTCCTTGTTGACGTAGTAGGACATCCGCTCCAGCCCGAGGTAGCGGTAGCCGCCGGAGAGGTCGGGCCGCGGTCCCCGGGCCCGGTCCTCCAGCGCCGTCGCGGCGGCGGGGTTCGCGGACCGCGCGCGCAGGTACGCCGCGACCAGCTCGGCCTGCTCGTAGCGGCCCTGCCAGCCGATCCCCGAGGCCTCGATCATCCCGAGCACGAACAGGTCCCGGTGCTCCTGGGTGAAGATGTTGAGGTAGAGGTCCGGCGCCGAGCCGCGTCCGGCCCAGCGCAGCAGCCGGGGGTCGAGGAACGGGTAGTGCAGGTGGTAGCCGGTCGCCAGCACCACGACGTCGTACGCCGCGCGCCCGCCGTCGCGGAAGACCACCCCGTCCCCGTCGAGCCGCTCGACGTCGGGCCGGACCGTGAGGTCGCCGTGCCCGACGTGGTGCAGGACCAGCGAGTTCACCACCGGGTGGGACTCGTAGATCCGGTAGTCCGGCTTCGGGAAGCCGAACCGGACCGGGTCGCCGGTGAACAGCTTGAGCAGACGGGAGTCGATGGCCTGCTTGATCCGCGGCGGCAGCGGCCGGCCCTGGTTGAGGGTGTCGGCGGGCCGGCCGAGGATGTACTTCGGCACGAAGTAGTAGCCGCGGCGCACCGAGATGTCCACCGACGCGGCGTGGTGGACTGCGTCGACGGCGATGTCGCAGCCGGAGTTGCCGGCGCCCACGATCAGCACCCGCTTGCCGGCGAAGATCGTCGGGCTCTTGTAGGCGCTGGTGTGCAGCAGCTCGCCGTCGAAGCGGCCCGCCAGGTCGGGCACGGCCGGCTCGCTGAGCGTGCCGTTGGCGACCAGGACGCCGGCGTGGTGGGCCTCGCGGGGGCCGTCGGGGGAGTCGGTGCGCACCGTGAACCCGCCGTCGGGGCGCGGCTGGACGGAGGTGACCTCGGTGCCGAAGGAGTAGCCGGAGGTGAGGTCGAAGGCGTCGGCGAAGTCGCGGAAGTAGCCGAGCAGGTCCCGGTGCGAGGGGTAGTCGGCGACCTCCTCGCGCATCGGGAACTCGGCGAACTCCGTCGTGCGCTTGGAGGAGATCAGGTGCGCGGACTCGTAGACCGTCGACCGCGGCCCGCCGATGTCCCACAGCCCGCCCACCCCGGCCCCGAGCTCGTAGCCCTGCCAGGGCAGGCCGTAGCGCTGCAGGTTCCGCGCGGCGGCGAGCCCCGAGGGTCCCGCGCCGATCACGGCGTACGTCTTCTCCACGTGTGCTCCTGGTGCGGGTGGGACAGGATGTGCGGATGCGTCCCATGCTGGCCACCAAGGGCACCTCCGTGCCGATCGGCGCGGAGTGGGCCCACGAGGTGAAGTGGGACGGCGTCCGCATCCTTGCGGACTGCGGCGGCGACCGCATCCGGTTGACCAGCCGCAACGACAACGACGTCACGATCGCCTGGCCCGACGTCGCGGGCCCGGACGTCGCGGGGCCGGGCATCCCCGGCCGTGACCTGCTCGTCGACGGCGAGATCATCGCGCTCAACGACGACGGCCTGCCGGACTTCCGGGTGCTCCAGGACCGGATGCACGTGCGCAAGGGCCCGGCCGCCGCCCGGCTGGCGCGCACCGTCCCCGCGACGTTCATGGTCTTCGACCTGCTGCGCCTCGACGGCCGCGACCTCACCGACGAGCCGCTGGAGCGGCGCCGCGAGCTGCTCACCGGCCTCGCCGCCGACGGGGCGCTCGGCGCCTGGCAGGTGCCCGCGTCGTACGACGACGGCCCGATGCTCTTCGACGCGACCCTCCAGCAGGGCCTGGAGGGCATCGTCAGCAAGCGCCGCACCTCGCGCTACGCCTTCGACACGCGCACCCCGCACTGGCTGAAGTTCGCCCACCGGCACCGGCTCTCCTACGTCGTCGGCGGCTGGCGCCCCCAGGAGGGCACCGGCGACCGGCTGGCGGCGCTGCTGGTCGGCGAGCCGACCGCGGACGGGCTGCTCTACCGCGGCCGGGTCGGCAGCGGGATCGGGCCGAAGGTGGGCGCCCAGCTGGCGCAGCTGCTGGCGCCGCACGAGCGCACGGACAGCCCGTTCGCCGACGAGGTGCCCCGGGTCGACGCGCTGGGTACCCGCTGGGTCGACCCGGTCGTCGTCGTGGACGTCGACACCCACCACACCTCGCGGGCCCAGCGGCTGCGCCAGCCGTCGTACCAGGGAGTCCGCACCGATCTCGCCCCGGAGGACCTGTGAGAGCGCGATGAGCCCGCAGCGCGAGGAGGTGCGGGTCGAGGTCGAGGGCCGGACCCTGACGATCTCCAACCTCCACAAGGTCCTCTATCCGGCGACCGGCACCACCAAGGGGGAGGTGCTCAACTACTACGCCCAGATCGCGCCCACGCTGCTGCCGCACCTCGCCGACCGGGCGGTGACCCGGATCCGCTGGCCGCACGGCGTGCAGGACCAGAGCTTCTTCGAGAAGAACGTCCCGCCGCGCACCCCGTCGTGGGTGCGCACGGTCACCGTCCCGACGACCGGGTCGCGCGGGACCTCGCGCAACGGGGACACCCTGGTCTTCCCGGTCGTCGAGGACCTGGCGACGCTCACCTGGCTGGTCAACCTCGCGGCTCTCGAGCTGCACGTCCACCAGTGGACTGTCGACGCGGACGGCCGTCCCGCCGACGCGGACCGGCTGGTGATCGACCTCGACCCCGGGGAGCCGGCCGGGCTGCACGAGTGCTGCCGGGTCGCGCTGATGGTTCAGGACAAGCTGGCCGAGCGCGGCCTCGAGGGCCGTCCCGTCACCAGCGGCAGCAAGGGCCTGCACCTGTACGCCGAGCTGCCGCGGCGGCTGCCGCCGGAGGGGTCCACGGCGCTGGCCAAGGAGCTGGCCGAGGAGCTCCAGCGCGAGCACCCGACCCTGGTGACGGCGACGATGACCAAGGCCCGCCGCGGCGGCAAGGTGTTCCTGGACTGGTCGCAGAACTCCGGCTCGAAGACCACGATCTCGCCGTACTCGCTGCGCGGGAAGGAGCGCCCGTTCGTGGCCACGCCGGTGACCTGGGCGGAGGTCGAGGCGGGCGCCGAGGACGAGCTCGGCCTGGACCAGTTCCGCTTCGAGGAGGTCCTCGAGCGGGTCGCGGACCAGGGCGACCTGTTCGCCTGACGCCCCGCCCGGAGCCGGGTGCTCGCCGGCGTTACCGAGCCGTGGCCCCGGCGTGGAGCACGCGTGGGCCGAGCGTGGCGCCGGGCGGCCTAGCGTGAGCGCGCAGCCAGTTCGGCCGGCTGCCGGATGCCGGGGGGCGTCCGGTGACCGGTCGACCGGGGAGCTCGTCTCCCCGGGGCTGGATGAGGGGCCGCCCGGTAGTTCCGGGGGGGACGGCCGGCCGGCCCCTCGTCCAACCCACCCCCGCCCGGACCGACTGCCCGGGCCCGACAGAGAACGAGAAGGCCGTGGAGCTCGCGCCCGTCCCGCGGCCCCGGCCGTTGCTGACCACCGGCCGCCTCGTCGTCCTCGGCGCGACGCTGGGCACCCTCGTGGTGCTGGCGCTGCTGCCCACGGTGCTCGGTCTGCAGCGCCACTTGGTCGCCGACGACTCCATGACCGGGGCGTTCGGCCGCGGCAGCGTGCTGCTCGCCCGGGAGGTGCCGGTCAGCGCCCTCGAGGTCGGCGACGTCCTCGTGACCCGTCCGCCCGGCGCGGCGGCGGACTCCCGGCCGATCGGGCACCGGATCGTGGAGCTGGGCCTGGACAGCGCCCGCACCCGCGGCGACGCGAACGTCGGGGCCGACCCCTGGGTGGTGCCGCTGGACGGGGCCACCGCCAGCCGGATGGTGCTCGCCGTGCCGTACGTCGGGCACCCGTTCCTGAGTGCGGGGCACCTGCTGGCGTGGGGCGCCGCCGGGGGCCTGGTGCTGGCGGCCGCCGGCCTGTCGCGCCGACCCCGCCGCGACCGCAGCGGGCCGGCGGCGCTGCGGCGTACGACCCCCGCCGGTCGGACCCGCGCATGACCGGCCGCGCGGGACCGGTGCGGGCCGTGTCACAACGGACCAAAGCGGCCGTGGGTCGCACCCCCGAGCCTTATGCTTCGGCCATGGCGCAGAGAGTCCTGGTCGTCGAGGACGAGGAGGACATCGCGTTCCCACTCGTCCGGACCCTGGAGCGCGAGGGCTACGCCGTCTCGTGGGTCGACTCCGGCCAGAAGGCCCTCGTCGAGCTCGCCACCGCGCCGGCCGACGTCGTGATCCTCGACCTGGGCCTGCCCGACATGGACGGCCTCGAGGTCTGCCGCAAGGCGCGCGACAACGGGTTCGCCGGCGCGATCATGATCGTGACGGCCCGGGCCGGTGAGCTCGACCGGGTGGTCGGGCTCGACTACGGCGCCGACGACTACCTGGCCAAGCCGTTCGGGCTGGCCGAGCTCCAGGCCCGGGTGCGGGCGCTGCTGCGCCGGACCCTCCCCGGAGGCGGGTACGGCCAGGAGGACGTGGCCCCGGGCGGGCTGCGCATCGACGTCGGGGCCCGCCGCGTGTACGCCGGGGACGCCGAGGTGCCGCTGACCGGCAAGGAGTTCGACGTGCTGGCGATCCTCGCGGCCAACCGCGACAAGGTGGTCTCCCGCGGTCGCCTGATGGCCGACGTCTGGGACGAGAACTGGTACGGCTCGACCAAGACCCTCGACGTCACCATCGGCAGGCTGCGCCAGAAGCTCGAGAGCGTCGGAGTGACCGAGAAGGTGGTGGCCGTTCGGGGCGTGGGATTCCGCCTCGAGGGTCCCCCCGATGCGTGAGCGGCTCTCGCTCGCCTTCGCGCTGCTGGCCGTCGTGCTGCTGGCCGGGGTGGGGCTGGTCCAGTGCTGGACAGTCACCGAGAACCTCCGCGAGCAGGACAGCCGGCTGCTGCGCCACGACGCGGACGTGGCACGGCTGCTCGTCGAGGACCGGCTCGAGGCCGGCCGGCGGGTCGACGCGGACTTCCTCGAGGGCCTCGTCCGTCCCGAGGAGCAGATCCGCTGGGCGCCGGCCGCCGGCCCCGAGGTGGTCGCCACGGGCCCCGAGTACGACAACGACGCCACCGGCGAGCTCAGCGCCACCGGCCTGGCGGGCCGCGGCCAGGTGAGCGTGGCCCGGGCCGACCGCAGCATGGTCGCCCTGGTCCGTGACGAGTGGTGGTCGGTGCTGGCGATGCTGGTCGTCGGCGTCCTGTGCGCGGTCGTGCTCGGGCTCGTGGTGTCCCGGCTGCTGGCCGCGCCGTTCCGCCGGCTCGCGGTGGCCGCGGCCGCGCTCGGCCGGGGCCGCTTCGACCTGGACCTGCCGCGGACCCGGGTCCCCGAGGCGCGGGCGATCGGCCAGGCCCTGGGCGCCAGCGCGGCGCAGCTGCGCGACCGGGTGGCCCGGGACCGGCAGTTCGCGGCGTACGCCTCGCACGAGCTGCGCTCGCCGCTGACCGGCGTACGCCTGGAGCTCGAGGACCTGGCGCAGCGCGGGGACCTGCCGGCCGACGCCCGGGACGCGGTGACCCGCTGCGTCGCCGGTGTCGACCAGGTCGAGGGCGTCGCCGGCGACCTGGTCGCCCTGCACCGCGGGACCCTGATCGAGGATGCCGTGGTGCCGCTGCACGAGCTGGCCAGCCAGTCCGCCCAGCGCTGGGCCGACGTGCTGGTCCGCCGCGACCGGCTGGTCACCGCTGCGGTCGAGGGCGCCCTGGAGCAGCCCTACACGCCCGGGCCGGTCGAGCAGGTGCTCGACCTGCTGCTCGAGGCGGTCGTGCGCGACACTCGGGGCGAGGTGCGGCTGGTCCTCGACGGCAACGACGACGGGACCCTGCGGATCACCGTCACCGCCGCGGCGCCCGCCGAGGCGCGGCGCTCGCGGCGGCTCCGGGAGCGCGACGACCGGTGGGGTCGGGTGCGGGAGACCTGCGAGTCGTTCGGCGGCCGGCTGGTCGCGGCCTCCCCGGCCGACGGGATGGTCCTGCTGCTGCCGCGCCGGTGACCGGACGCCTGGGGCTCAGGCGCGGATGTCACGGCGCGGATGTCATGGCGCCGGGGACGGCGCGGTGTCATGGCGCCGGGGACGGCGCGGTGTCATGGGGCCGGGGACGGCGCGGTGTCGGAGTCGGTGAACGGCTCCCCGCCCCCATCGAGTCGCTGACCTGGCGGTCGTCCAGGACCCGGTACGGCGCGGGGGAGCTCGCCGCGCGGGCCCGCAGGTCGGCGAGCGGGACGCCGTCGCGGCCGGCGACCAGCAGCAGGTTGCCGGCCCGGCGTCCGCGCAGGGTTGCGGGCTCCGCGCTGATCATGGTCTCGGGGAACGCGGTGCGGACCGCGGCGACCACCCGCCGGGTCCAGGCGAACGGCGCCCGGTCGACGAGGTTGAGCAGCAGCAGGCCGCCCGGGGCGAGCACCCGGGCGGCGAGGGCGGCGTGCTCGGCCGTGACCAGGTCGCCGGGCACCCGGCCCCCGGCGTACGCGTCGACGAGCACGACGTCGAGGGACTCCGCGCGGAAGGCCGCCAGCCCGGTGCGCCCGTCGACGGGCCGGACCTTGATCCCGCTGCGCCGGGGGAGCGGGAGCTCCTCGCGGACCAGCTCGGTGACGTCGGCGGCCGGCTCCAGCACCACCTGCGCCGAGCGCGGGCGGGTCGCGGCGACGTAGCGGGGCAGGGTCATCGCGGCGCCGCCGACGTGCACCACCCGGACCGGCTCACCGGGTCGGCCCCAGGCGTCCAGGACGTCGCCCATCCGGCGCACGTAGTCGAAGGCCAGGCGGGTGGGGTCGGCGAGATCGACGTGGGACTGGTCGTGGCCGTCGAGGCGAAGCACATAGGCGTTCGGGTGGTCGGCGGGCACGATCTCGGCGGGCATCGGGCCATCCTCTCGTGCCCCGGATCCGCAACATTGGGGATCTTCGCCCGGAGTCGGGCGAGTCGGCGGGCGCGGGGCCGCGGAGGCCTGTTCAACACCCCGGCCCCGTCCTAGATTCGCGGGACCCGGTGCGACCCTCCTCCGGGTCCGACGAAGGAGTGACAACGATGTCCAGATCCCTCCGCGCGGTCGTCGCCTCGGGTGCCACGCTGGCGCTCCTCGGGACCGCCACCGCGGTCCCGGCCGAGGCGGACCGGGGCCACCACGGCCCGCCGAAGAACTCCGTGCACCAGATCACCAGGGCCGTCACCGCGCAGGGCGTGGCCCGGCACCTGAGCGCGTTCCAGCGCATCACCGACCGGTACGGCGACCGGGCGGCGGGCCGGCCCGGCTACCGGGCCTCGGTCGGGTACGTCGCCCACCAGCTACGCCGCGCCGGCTACCGCCCGCGGGTGCAGGAGTTCACCTTCGACTACTTCGAGGAGAACTCCGCGCTCGAGCGGACCACCGGGGAGCCGACCACCTGGGTCGACGAGCAGGACTTCCTGCGCGGGAACTTCGACACCGGCGTGCCGGAGGGCACCGCGAGCGGGCCGATCACCCCGGTCGACCTGGTGCTGAACCCGGCGGGTCCGCCGAACTCCAGCAGCAGCGGCTGCGAGACCACCGACTTCGCCGGCTTCCCGGCCGGCGGCATCGCCCTGGTGCAGCGCGGGACCTGCGACTTCACGATCAAGATCCTCAACGCGCAGGCGGCGGGGGCGGCCGGAGTGATCGTGATGAACGAGGGACAGCCGGGCCGCACCGGGCTGGTCGGCATGATCGGCGACGCCACCGGCCTGACCATCCCGGCGGTCTTCGCGACCTACGACACCGGCGTGGACCTGGCCTCGCTGCCGGGGGCGACGGTGTCGGTGACCGTCGACTACACCACCGAGGAGCGGAGCACCTGGAACGTCACGGCCGAGACCCGGCGGGGCCGCTCCGACAACGTGGTCATGGCCGGCGCGCACCTCGACAGCGTCCAGGAGGGCGCCGGCATCAACGACAACGGCTCGGGCAGCGCCGCGCTGCTCGAGGTGGCCCGCAAGATGGCCAAGCTCAAGATCCGCCCCGCCAACAAGGTCCGGTTCGCCTGGTGGGGTGCGGAGGAGAACGGGCTGCTCGGCTCGGAGTACTACGTCAGCCAGCTGTCCGAGGACCAGGCCGAGGACATCGCGCTCTACCTGAACTTCGACATGGTGGCCTCGCCCAACTACATCTTCGGCGTCTACGACGGTGACAACTCCGGGGGCACGGCGCCCGACGGGTTCATCCCGGAGGGGTCCGCGGAGATCGAGGACGTCTTCGAGCGGTTCTACACCCGCCGCGGGGAGCCGTTCCAGGACAGCGAGTTCTCCGGCCGCTCCGACTACGGGCCGTTCATCGCGGTCGGCATCCCGGCCGGTGGGCTGTTCACCGGTGCCGAGGGCGTGAAGACCGAGGAGGAGGCCGCGCGGTACGGCGGCGTGGCGGGCGCGGCGTACGACCCGTGCTACCACCAGCCCTGCGACAACTTCACCGGTGAGGGCCAGGACGAGGAGCTCTACGACCAGCTGGACGAGGACTACTGGCTGCGCGGCAACATCAACATGGGCGCGCTGTCGGTGAACTCCGACGCGATCGCCACCGCGGTGGTCACCTTCGCCCGCAGCACCGAGGCGGTCAACGGGGTGCGCAGCCACCAGCACGGCAAGAAGCACGGGCACAAGCACGGGCACAAGCACGGCAAGAAGCACGGGGCCAAGCACGACAAGTCGGCCGGCGTGCAGCAGTTCGCCGCGGGGTCCGGCCACGGCCGGCACCACGTGGCGGGCACCGAGCTCGGGGCCCGCTGAGCGCGGCCGCCGGTCGCAGGCACCACAGGCAGGGGCGGGTCCCGGGAGACCCGCCCCTGCGGTGTGCCCGGGGCGCGATGATGGCCCTATGAGCCCGCACCTGGACACCGCACGCGTGCAGACCTGGCTGACCGACATGGACGGGGTGCTCGTTCACGAGGACGTCCCGATCCCGGGCGCCAAGGAGTTCGTGGAGGCGCTCAAGGAGTCCGGGCTGCGCTTCCTGGTGCTCACCAACAACTCGATCTACACGCCCCGCGACCTGCGCGCCCGGCTGCTCGGCAGCGGCATCGACGTCCCGGAGGAGTCGATCTGGACCTCGGCGCTGGCCACCGCCCAGTTCCTCGCCGAGCAGCGGCCCTACGGCACGGCGTACGTCGTCGGGGAGGCGGGGCTGACCACCGCGCTGCACGACATCGGCTACGTGATGACCGACCGGGACCCCGACTACGTGGTGCTGGGGGAGACCCGCACCTACTCCTTCGAGGCCATCACCCGGGCGATCCGGCTGATCGAGGGCGGGGCGCGGTTCCTGGCGACGAACCCCGACCCCAGCGGGCCCAGCCAGCACGGAACCCTGCCCGCGACCGGGTCGGTGGCGGCCCTGATCAGCACCGCGACCGGGCGCACGCCGTACTTCATCGGCAAGCCGAACCCGCTGATGATGCGCAGTGCGCTGAACCGGCTGGAGGCGCACTCGGAGACCACGGTGATGGTCGGGGACCGGATGGACACCGACATCATCAGCGGCCTCGAGGCGGGGCTGCGCACGGTGCTGGTGACGACCGGCTCCACGCGCCCCGAGCAGGTCGAGACGTTCCCGTACCGGCCGACCCGGGTGGTCGACTCGATCGCGGACCTGGTGGACCTGGTCGGCGCGTGAGCGTCGTCTCACCCGGTCGGGACTTGGCAGGGTCCCGGGTTCGGGATTACCGTCGACGCTTCGTTTGCAACCAGCACCCCGGGGGCGGGTACGCCGAGTCCTGCCCGACCGCCCCCGGCCACCAGAAGCACTTCACGGGCAGGAGTGGGGGACCCACCGGTTCCACGCGGTCCACGGACCGCTCGGGGTGAAGCCGCCGAGAGGCGGCCGGGCACCTTCCTCGCCCGAACCCGACAGCTCACCTCACAGGCGTGGGAAGGGATTCTCATGTCCACGTACCTGTCCTCCTGCCTGCGCGCCGGCGTCCGCGTCGTCGGCGCCGGCGCCCTCGCCGCCGGTCTGATGACCGCAGCCCCGGCTCCCACCGCCACCGCCACCGCCGCCTCGGCCAACCCGGCGGTCGCTCCCGCCGCGGCCGACCAGCGCACCCAGGCCCAGCGCACCAAGACCCAGCGCGCCAAGGCCCAGCGCGCCAAGGCCCAGCGCCGGGCCGCGGCCCGCCAGACCCACCGCCGCCAGGTGGCCCGCAAGATCAGCAACGCGGTCAACACCGCGCGTCGCCAGAAGGGCGACCGCTACCAGTACGGCGCCTCCGGGCCGAACGCGTTCGACTGCTCCGGACTGATGTACTACTCGTTCCGCCGGGCCGGCTTCCGCGGCATCCCGCGGACCTCCTCGGCCCAGGCCGGCTTCGCCAAGCGGATCGCGCGCAAGAGCATGCGCAAGGGCGACATGGTGTTCTTCACCGGCAGCGGCGGCGTCTACCACGTCGGCGTGTTCACCGGCTGGGAGCGCGGCCGCCGGATGATCGTGCACGCGCCGTACGGCAACCAGCGGGTGCAGCGCGCCCCGATCTGGACGAACTCCTGGTTCCCCGGGACGCTGCGCTTCAAGTAAGGCCGACGCGGCCGGGCGCTACGCCCGCTCGGCCCGCGCCAGCAGCCGGCGGGCGCGGTGCGCCATCGGGGTGTCCACCATCCGGCCGTCCAGCTGCACGGCGGCGGTCCCGGCCCGCTCGGCCTCGGCCAGCGCGGCGAGCACCGCGCGGGCGTGCTCGACCTCCGCGGGGGTGGGCCCGAACGCCTCGCTGAGCACCGGGACCTGGGCGGGGTGGATGCACAGGGCGCCGACGTACCCGAACGCGCGCGAGCGCTGCGCGTCGCGCTCCAGCGCCGGCAGGTCGCGGAAGTTGGCCAGGGTGCCGAGCAGCCCGTACGGCGCCAGGCCGTGGGCGCGCGCCGCGCACAGCACCAGCCCGTGCGCCCAGCGCAGGTCGAAGTCGGGCGCGGCCGGATCGATCTCCAGCTCCGCCGAGAGGTCCTCGGTGCCGAGCATCAGCGCGACCGTCCGGGCTCCAGCGGCGGCGATGTCGGCGACCGCGAGCAGGCCGCGGGGGGTCTCCACCAGCAGCTGCACCTCGGTGCGGCCCGGCGGTACGCCGTGGTCGTCCTCGGCCCGGTCGAGCAGCGCGTCGACCTCGCCCACCCGGTCGGCAGACTCGACCTTCGGCACCAGCACGCCGTCCGCGCCGGCCGCCACGGCGGCGTCGACGTCGACCGCGAGGTCGGCGTCCGCGTTCACCCGGACCAGCACGTGCAGGCCGGCGCGGGCCGCCCGGATCGCGGCGACCGCGTCCGCGAGGCCCGCCCGGGCGGCGGGGCGGGCCGCCGGTGCCACGCTGTCCTCGAGGTCCACGATCACCGCGTCCGCCCCGGCCAGCGCGGCCTTGGCGGCCCGCTCGGGCCGGTTGGCCGGCACGAAGAGCTGGGTCCGCCGCGTCAGCGCGGCCTCGGTGCCCGCAGGGCTCGCGGGGCTCGCAGGGCCCGCCGGGCTCGCGGGGCTCACGGGGCGCCCGGGATCGGGGCGGCGGGGCCGGCCGGGCCGTCGGTGACGCCGGCGGCGCGGAGCTCGGCGAGCTCGGCGGCGTCCAGGCCCAGGTCACGGCCGAGCACCTCGTCGGTGTCGGCGCCGACGTCGGCCGGCCCGAGGCGGCCGATGCTGGTCTCCGCCTCCTGGAAGCGGGGGTAGATCCCGGTCATCGCCATCGGGCCGAGGTCGGGGTCCTCGACGGTGGCGATCGAGCCGCGGTGCACGACCTGGGGGTTGTCCAGCATCGTCGCGACCGACTCCAGCGGCCCCACCGCGCAGCCGCCGGCGGTCAGCTCGCTCAGTGCGGTCTCGCGGTCCCGCTGGGCGCACCAGTCCGAGATCAGCGTGTCCAGGGCCTCCACGTGCTCGCGCCGCTCGGCGTTCGTGGCGAAGCGCGGGTCGGCGACCAGCTCCTCGCCGCCGATCGTGCGCAGCACGTTCACGGCCATCGCCTGGGTGCTGCCGGACAGCGCGATCCACAGCCCGTCGCGGCACTGGTAGCTGCCCCGCGGCGCGGCCGGCCCGTACCGGTTGCCGGTGCGGCCGTGCTCGGTGCCGAGCTGCTGGTACTCCAGGATGTTGATCTCGACGAGCTTGAGTGCCGCCTCGTAGATCGCCAGGTCGATGACGTCACCGGTGCCGGTGGCATGGCGCCGCTGCACCGCCGCGAGCACCGAGGTGGCGCCGAGGTTCCCGGCCATGATGTCGGCGAGCGGATAGGCCGGCAGCAGCGGCGGACGGTCCTCGTAGCCGGAGACCGACGCGAGGCCGGCCAGCGCCTCGGCCAGGGTGCCGAAGCCGGGCTGCGCGGCGTACGGCCCGTCCTGGCCGTAGGCGGTCACCCGCAGCACGATCAGCCGCGGGTTGATCGCCCGCAGGTCGTCCGGGGCCAGGCCCCACCGCTCGAGGGTGCCCGGCCGGAAGTTCTCCACCACCACGTCGAACCGCTCGATCCACCGGCGCAGCAGGTCCTTGCCCTCGGGGCGGCGCAGGTCGAGCGAGACGCTCCTCTTTCCGCGGCTCAGCGCCTTCCAGTACAGGCCGTGGCCGTCCTTCTGGGCGCCGAAGCGCCGCACGTGGTCGCCGGGACCGGGCATCTCGACCTTGACGACCTCGGCGCCGTAGTCGGCGAGCAGCGTCGCCGCCAGCGGAGCCGCGATCATCGTGGACAGGTCGAGCACCCGCAGGCCGGCCAGCGGCGCCCGGGACGAGTCGTTCATGGGGGAGTGGTTCCTCTCTTCAGTGCTGCAGTGATTCAGGGGTCGGGGGCGTCAGCGGCGGACCGGGGTGATGCCGGCCCAGTCGCCACGGTCGGCCATCCGGTGGACGGCGTCGACCACGGCGTCCCGCACGGCCAGCACGGCCAGGCGGGGCTCGTAGAACTCGGGGGCCACGCAGGCCGCGACGGTGCGGCGTACGGCGGGCTCCAGCGGCCGGAAGGCCAGCGGCGGACCGGCGTACGCCGATGCGGCCGAGCGCGGCAGGACGGCGCTGGCCTCGCCGCGCTGGGCGATCCGCACCATGGCGGCCAGCGACTCGACGTCGGCCACGACGTTCGGCACCACCCCGGCAGCGGCGAAGGACCGCTCGACCAGGTCGCGCAGGTTGCTGCGCTCCCCGGGGGCGACCAGCGGCCGCCCGGCCAGGTCCCGCGGGTGCGCCGGCTCGAGCGAGGGGTCGGCCGCGGCGGCGCTGACCCAGAACAGCTCCTCCTCGTAGAGGGCTACCTCGCCGGGTCGCTCGCGGTCGTCGTCGCGGAAGAGCACCGCGAGGTCCAGGCGGCCCCGGCCGAGCAGCTCCTGGATGTAGCCGCTCATCGACTCGAACAGCTCCAGGCGGACGCCGGGGTGCCGCTCGCGCACCAGCGGGACCAGCTCGGGGACCAGGCCGGCGGCCACCGTCGCCGGCAGCCCGACCGAGACGCTGCCGCGCAGGTCGCGGGTGCCGCCCCCGAGGGACTCGCCGAGGCGGTCGACCTGACGCACGATCTGCTGGGCGCCGCGGTAGAGCTCGAGCCCGGCGGCGGTCGGCTCCACCCCGCGCGGCCCGCGCTCGAGGAGCCGGCGGCCGACCTCCTTCTCCAGCTGCGCCATCCGCTGGCTCATCGCCGGCTGGGAGACCCCGGCCCCGACCGCGGCGCGGGACAGGCTGCCGGCGTCGACGACCCGGATGAAGTCCCTCAGCGGGCCGATGTCCATGCCCGGCCTCCGGCGGCGTACCGGCGCCGCGTCATGCGGGCACCAGGAACCCCAGCACGATGATGATCGGCAGCGCGATCAGCGACGCGAGGCCGGTGACCAGCGTCAGGGCCTTGAGCGCTCCCTGGGTCGAGACGCCCAGCAGGCTCTGGAACATCCAGAAGAAGTTGCTGTTCACCTGCAGGGCGAACAGGGCGCCGGCGCCGATGGCCAGGGCGACGACGACCGGGGCCACGTCGAGCGAGCCCAGGACCGGCGTGATGATGCCGGCGGCAGCGATCGCGGCGACCGAGATCGAGCCGATCGCGAAGTGCAGCAGGGCCGCGATCAGCCAGGCCAGCAGGATCGTGAGCACCACGGGGGCGCCCGCCTCGGCCGAGAACAGGTCGCCGAGCACGTCGGCCAGGTCGGTCTCGCCGATCACCGCGCCCAGCGAGCCGCCGACGCCGGTGATCAGCAGGATCTGGCCGGTGGTGTTGAGGCCACGGCCGATCGCGTCGTCGGTCCGCTCGCGGCCCAGGCTGGTGCGGGACAGGACGTAGGCCCCGACCAGGCCGACGAAGAGCGCGAAGACCGCGTTGCCGACGAACGCGGTGACCTCGTTGTCGAAGCCGGCGGTCTCGGCGATCGCGCCGAAGGCGATCATCAGCAGCGGCACCAGGATCGGCAGCAGCGACACGGCCAGCGGCGGGGTGGAGGCGCGGGTCTCCTCCTGCTCGGCCTGCACCTGCTCCTCCTCCAGGAGCGCGGCGCTCGCGTGCTCGTCACGCTCGGGCTTCCAGAAGCCGGCGTCGAGGATCAGCTTGAAGGCGAACGTCGTGAGGACCGCGGTCAGCGGCGCCACGATCAGGCCGAAGAGCAGCATCTCGCCGAGCGGGATGTCGAGCAGACCCGCGATCGAGAGGGTCCCGAGGCCGGGGATCATGAAGACGTAGCCGACCAGGATGCCGGCGGTGAGCGAGCCGGCCAGGAGCGGCAGGCCGTTCTTGCCCAGCTGCGGCGCGGCGGACCGGGCCAGCGGCGCGGCCAGGACCAGCTGGACGTCGACGTAGATCGAGGGGAACAGCGTGGTGAGCGCCGCGCTGATCGCGTACGGCAGCCGGCGCGCGCCGAGCAGGCGCAGCAGCAGGCCGACGAGGTTCTGCAGCGCGCCGAGCGCGAAGAGCAGCGACCCGACCAGGACGCCGAAGCCGATCAGCAGCCCGACCTCGGCCATGATCTCGCCGAACCCGAGGGCGATCGCGTCCAGGGTCCCGGTCAGGCCGACACCGGCCGCGAGGCCGAGGTAGAGCGAGCCGACCACCAGCGCGATGACGGGCTCGACCTTGACCCAGATGATGAGGACCAGCACCGCGGCGATGGCGATGCAGGCGTGCAGGATGGTCATGAGGCTCCTTCTCGATCACCTGGCGGCCCCGTCGGCGGCCGTGACGAGGGTCGAGGGAACCATGCTTCGCAGGACGGCGGTAGAGCACCCCGGCCGGGGGAGGTATCAGCAATGCTGATATCTCGGCCTTGACGTGCGCGGCCCCGATGGGGTTCGGTGCGCTTAGCGAGTGTGATCCGGGTCACACTCATCGAAGCGAGAGGCTCGGCATGTCTCCTTCCTCCCTCCCTCACCGTTCCCCGCACCGACCCGCCCGCCGGTCCCGCCTCGGACTCGCCGTGACCGCGATGGCGCTCGCCGGCCTCGCGGCCGCCGGCGTCCCGGGCCAGGTCTCCGCGGCGGCCCCCGGCAGCTCCTCCTCGGCCCAGGACCCGCCGGTCCTGCAGCGCGACGCCGGTGAGACCCCCGACGTCGTCGAGGTCCGGCTCTCCGGCACCGCGGAGCTCGACCGGCTGGTCGCAACGGGCGTCGACCTCGACCACGGCGTGCGCCAGGACGCGGACGGCCTCCAGGTGCGCGCGGTCGTCACCCCGAGCGAGGTCGCGACCCTCGAGGGCCTCGGGTTCGACATCGGCAAGGTGCTCCACACCGAGCAGGACACCCAGGACGCGCTCGCCGAGCGGCGGGCGACGATCCAGGCGAACCGCGCCGAGAACCGGGCCTTCGCCGCCGACGCGACCAACCCCGACGTCTCCGACGTCCGGATCATCCGCGCGGACTACTACACGAGCTTCGGCACCCCGATGCTCTCGGTCGAGGCGAAGTGGGCCTCCGGTCAGACCGACGCCGCGCCCCTGACCGTCGAGCGCGACAGCGGGCCGGGCACCGAGCTCGGCAGTGGCGGCACCCAGACCATCGACCGGTTCGTCGACGCCGGGGTCTACCTCTACCACCGCGGCGCGAGCCCGGTGACGACCAGGCCCGACCGGGTGCGGATCACCAGCCCCAGCGGCGACGTGGCCATCGCCAAGGTCGAGGAGTGGCTGCCCGCGCCGGGCGACGACCCGTTCAAGGGGCCCGGCTACCAACAGGACTTCGTCCGCTCCTACCTCACCCCGACCGAGCTCTACGACCGGATCGGGCAGCTCGCCGCGGACTTCCCGCAGCTCGCCGAGCGCGTCACGCTGCCTCACCAGACCAACGGCTACCGGCGGCAGGCCCAGGGGCTGCTCGGGACCACCGACGCCGACCGGGTCGGCCTGGACTCGGTGGCCTGGGGGCACCAGGGCGGGAACGACGTGCGCGTGACCGTCGTACACCCCGGAACGCCCGACGCGCCGCTCACCGTGACCGTGAGCGGCTCGGAGATCACGGTCTCCTCGGCGACCGACGCCGCCGGTGCCGCGACCAGCACCGCGGCGCAGGTGGTCGCGGCCATCGACGCGAACCCGGCGGCCGCCGCCCTGGTGAACGCCTACACCTACCGCGGCTCGACCGGGACCGGCATTGTGCCGGCGGGTGCGGTGCAGCTCAGCGACGGGCTGAACGCGCCGGCCACGGTCTCCCGCGACCCGCACCCGGTCTACGCCCTGAAGCTCGGCAAGGTCCGGGACGGCTCCAAGCCGGGGGTGTTCTTCTACGCCCAGGAGCACGCCCGGGAGTGGGTGCCGCCGCTGGTCAGCATCGAGACCGCCGAGCGGCTGCTGCGCAACTACGCGACCCACGAGCCCACCCGCGAGCTGCTGGACAACCTCGAGGTCTGGATCATGCCGTCGGTCAACCCCGACGGTGGGCACTACTCCTTCTACGACTTCGCCTCCCAGCGCAAGAACCTGGTGCGCTACTGCGGCGAGGGGCAGGCCAACGACGCGAACGCCCGCACCTCGTGGGGTGTCGACGTCAACCGGAACTACGACCAGTACAGCCTCTTCGACGGGTACGCCGGAGCCTCCCCGCTCTGCACCAGCGGCACCTTCGCGGGCCCGGGCGAGCTCTCCGAGTCGGAGTCGCGCAACGTCGACTGGGTCGCCGCGCGGCCGAACATGACGTTCTCGATGAACGTGCACAGCTCGGGCAACTACTTCATGTGGTCCCCGGGTGCCTACCGCCAGGAGGGCCGGGTCACGGCACCGCGCCCGACGCTGGAGGAGGAGGAGTTCTTCTGGGGCGCCTCGTCGCGGATCCTCACCGCTATCAAGCGGCACCGGGGCATGTCGGTGACCCCGGCCCGCACCGGTCCGGTCGCGGACGTGCTCTACTCCGCGGCCGGAAACTCCGGTGACATGAACTGGTACAAGCACGGCATCTACGCCTGGAACTTCGAGGTCGGCACCCAGTTCCAGCCGCCGTTCGAGAGCCCGGACCCCAACGGCGCCTCGGCCCACGAGGAGACGATGGAGTACGCCAACGGCCTGGTGGAGATGCTCCGGGTCGCCCGGGACCTCGACACCGACCGGGTCGACCCGTTCAGCACGGTGAAGGTCACCGAGAGCTCCGAGGCCGGCAAGGTCAACGTCGAGTTCGAGACCAACGAGCCGGCGGCGGTGTTCTACACACTCGACGGCACGGTCCCGAACCTGAGCTCGACCATGTACGCCGCGGCCGGCGTGCGCGAGGGCGGCGAGCGGATCCGGGTGCCGATCGGCACCGAGATCCGCTGGATCACTGTCGACAGCGCCGGCAACGTGGAGCGGAACTTCGTCCCGGGCCGGGAGGGCAACTACCGGACCTGGATCGCCCAGGTCGGGTGGGAGCCGCCGCTCGCCGGCTCCGCGGTGACGCTGAAGCTCGACCGCAAGCGCGTCACCGCCGGCAAGGCGGGGGTGCGCGCCCAGGTGCAGGTGACCGCGACGGGCGCCGGCGACCAGCCGGTCCCGACCGGGGTCGTGGACGTGCGCGCCGACGGCGTCCGGGTCGGCTCGGCTCGGCTCGACGGGTCCGGGCGGGCGACGGTCCGGCTCGACGCGTTCAAGACAGCTGGCACCCGGCTGATCACCGCGGCGTACGGCGGTGACGCGGCGCTGGCGCCGAGCACGTCGACGCCGGTCGGGCTGCGGGTCACCAAGGCCGCGGCCACCGTCCGGGTGATCTCGGTCCGGCCGAACCCGGTCCGCACCAGCGGTCCGCCCGCGCGGACCCGGGCCCGCCTGGTCGCGGCGGTGCGCGCTTCCGGCGTACCGGTGCGCGGCCAGGTGCTGGTGCAGCAGGGCAACCGGGTGCTGGCCGCGGGGACCGTCAACCCGCGGGGCCGGATCACGTTCCGGCTGCCGCGTTTCGCCAGCCCCGGTCTGAAGGTGCTGCGGGTGGTGTTCCGCGGCAACGACAACCTCGAGGGCGACCGCGCGGTCGTGCGCCTGCGGGTGCGCCGCTGAGTCCGGCAAGGGCCGGTGACGGCGTCCGCGGACGCCGTCACCGGCCCCGCGTGCGTGCGAGAGTGGCGCGGTGAAGGTCGACCTCAAGAAGACCCTGGACGGCTACCGGGCGCGCCCGGGCGAGTTCCGGGTCCTCGATGTCCCGCCGCAGCAGTACCTGATGGTCGACGGGCACGGCGACCCGAACTCGGCGCCGGAGTACGCCGAGGCGGTCGCGGCCCTCTACCCGGTCGCCTACACGCTGAAGTTCGCCAGCAAGCGGGACCTCGGCCGGGACTACGTAGTGCCGCCGCTGGAGGCGCTGTGGTGGGCGGCGAGCATGGCGGCGTTCACGTCGGCGCGGGACAAGTCCCAGTGGGACTGGACCGTGATGCTCCTGGTGCCCGACTGGATCTCCGCGGAAATGGTCGACGGTGCGCTCGCCACCGTGGCCGAGAAGAAGCGCCCGCCCGGGCTCGACCGGGTGCGCCTGGAGACGCTCCACGAGGGGCGCTGCGTGCAGACGCTGCACATCGGGTCCTACGACGACGAGGCCAGCGTGCTCGCCGAGCTGCACGACGAGTTCCTCCCCGGCGCCGGCCTGCGGATGACCGGCCGGCACCACGAGATCTACCTCAGCGACCCGCGGAAGGTGGAGGCCTCGAGGCTGCGGACGATCCTGCGGCAGCCGGTGGAGTAGCCGCGACTGTCCGCCGAAAAACTGGTGGGGTGGTGCGGCCCCACCCGCCTTTCGGACCGACGCCGAGGCCGAGCGCGAGCCGGTCAGCTCCCGTCCCCGGCTGCGCGGATCGTGACCTCGTGGCGGATGGGGAAGTTCACCGACCGGGCGACGAAGCAGTACGAGCCCACCTGGTCGTGGAGCTCGTGGGCCCGGGTGGAGTCCTCCGCGTCGGTGATCGTGACCTCGGGGCGCAGCGTGACCGACACGAACTGACCCGCGCCGTCGGCGTGCTCGGTCATCAGGCCGGTGGCCTGGTCGGCGTACTCGACGACGGTGATCCCCGCCGAGACGGCCAGGCTGAGGTACCAGAGCATGTGGCACTGGGCGACCGACGCGAGCAGCAGCTGCTCGGGGTTCCAGCGCGCCGGGTCGCCGCGGAAGGAGACGTCGGAGGACCCGGCGATCGGGGCGACTCCCTCGACGGTGACCTCGTGGTCGCGGCTGTAGGACCCGTGGCCCTGGGTGCCGGTGCCGAGGTTGCCGGTCCAGGCGAGGGCGACGGCGTAGCGGTGGTCCCTGTTCATCGTGCGCTCCGTTCGCTGGGGCCCGGGGTCTCCCAGGCATCCTGTCGCCGGAGCCCGGAGGAGGACACCCCCATTTCCGCCAGTTGTCGCGGACTTGGCGGCATCGTGACGCGGTCCGTCGTACGCCGGGGCGATCCGGCCGGATGGACTGCCTCGGCGAACCGCCGGGTCGCGGCGAGGACCTCCCCGTCCCGCAGCACGCCGGCGTGCCCGGAGCCGTCCCGCAGCATCAGCCGCGAGCCCGGCCACCCGCGGACGAGCTCGTCGGTGTCCCGGGCCAGCGTCTGGACGTCCCCGCGGTCGTGGACGGCGAGCATCGGCGGGGGATCGCGGGGGTCGAGGCGGCCCAGCATGTCCGTGACATCGAAGTCCCGCAGCGAGCGACCCAGGGTGCGCTCGATCCGGGCTCCCAGGCGCTGGATGGTGCGCGGACCCGCGCCGACCGCTCGCCCCAGGAACTCGATCATCGGCTCGGTCCGCACCGCGGGGGAGTACAGGAGGAAGGCCCGGGCCGGGGTCCCGGACTCGTGCGCCCACATCACCGCCATCGCGCCGACGGAGTGCGCGAGGGTGAGGTGGCTGGGGCCGAACCGCTCCACGATCAGCTCGTGCGCCCGGGCCATCTCCATCACCCGGGTGCTGGCGCCGTAGCGCCCCGGCCCGGAGTCGCCGTGGCTGGGCGCGTCGTACGCCACGACGCGGTAGCCGGCGTCGACGAGCACGGGTACGACGGACGCGAACTGCTGCCACCAGCCGCCCCAGCCGTGCACGAGGTAGGCGGTCGGCGCGTCCGGGGCGCCGAAGACGTGGACGGCGAGGTCGAGCCCCTCGGGCCGCACCCGGAGGGGCTGCCCGCGCTGGTGGACGTGCCGGTTCCGGCGCGCGGGGGGCGGGGGCGTCGGGATCCGCCACCACAGCCGCTCCGCGACCCGGGCGGCCAGGTCCGGCGCGAGCCGTTCGCCGTACCCGAGGGCTCGCGCCGTCCAGGGCCGGGCGGAAAACATGGGAGCGGTGCCGCGATTCGTAGCCATCCGTAGATCGTCTACATATGTAGACGAAATGGCAACCGTGAATCGACGGCTTGGGGCGGCGGCTGCTCCGGCTCAGTCCCGGGTGAGGCTGGTGAGCAGCCGCCGGAACTGCTGCGCGTCATCGGTCGAGAGGCCGCCGAGGACCGTGTCCTCGGCCTCCGTGATCCGCTCGTGGCAGCGGCCCAGGACGGCGCGCCCGGCCTCGGTGAGCGTGACCACGTGCAGGCGGCGGTCCTGCGGGTTGGGCGTCCGGGTGATCAGGCCGCGGGCCTCGAGGGCGTCCAGGTGCCGGATGAGCCGGGTCTTGTCACGCCCCGTCGCCTCGGCCAGCTCGGCCTGCGACGCGGCGGCCCCGGCGCGCAGGGCGTAGAGCACCGCGTGGTCCCACATGCCGAGGTCGTGCTCGTCGAGCACCGCCTGCTCGGCAGCGGCCACGCGCCGCAGCAGCGTCGACAGCATCGCGCCCAGCTCGACTCCGACCTCGCCCGCCACGGCCGCAGGATATCGGCCTCCGGGCCGAGGTGGCCGGCGCCGAGCCGGGCCGCTGACGGCCGGTCGCGCCTGTCCCCAGGGGGACTTTCCCGCTCAGGAATGCCCCATCCGGCTCAGTCGTCCCACTGCTCACAGGTTGTCCACAGATTCGCTGCGGGGCCTGCCCGGCGTCCGGAGATTCCTTTACGTTGAGGCAGGACTCGACCCGGGACTGGGACCACATGACGCTGACCCGCCACCATCACGCGGCGAGCCGTGACGCGCTCGTCGACGAGCTGGCCGAGCGGGTCCGCGACGCGATCCGCCGCGAGGGGGTCGACCCGCAGCGCGAGCCGGGCGTCGTACGCCGGATCGCGACCGCGGAGGTGCGCGCCCACGACGAGCGGAGCCTGACCGGCCAGGTGGCGCCGGTGGCCGAGCCGGAGGCAGTGGTCGGGGAGCTGGTGGCCCGGATCTCGGGGTTCGGGCCGCTGCAGCCGTTCCTCGAGGACCCGGAGGTCGAGGAGATCTGGATCAACGATCCGTCCCGGGTCTTCATCGCCCGCAACGGGCGCCACGAGCTGACCAACCTGATGCTCACCGCGGCGCAGGTGACCGAGCTGGTGGAGCGGATGCTGAAGTCGAGCGGGCGGCGGGTGGACCTGAGCCGGCCGTTCGTGGACGCGATGCTGCCCGAGGGGCACCGGTTGCACGTGGTGCTGGAGGGCATCAGTCGGGGGTTCTCGGCCGTGAACATCCGCAAGTTCGTGCTCCGCGCCAGCCGGGTCACCGACCTGGTTGAGCTCGGCAGCCTCTCGGCGCGAGCCGCGGCGTTCCTGGAGGCCTCGGTGCGCGCGGGCCTGAACATCCTCGTCGCCGGCGGCACCCAGACCGGCAAGACCACGATGCTCAACTGCCTCGCCGCCGCGATCCCTGGCGGCGAGCGGGTGGTCTCCGCGGAGGAGGTCTACGAGCTGCGCTTCCCGCACCCCGACTGGGTGCCGCTGCAGACCCGGCAGGCCGGGCTGGAGGGCACCGGCGAGATCCGGCTGCGCGACCTGGTCAAGGAGAGCCTGCGGATGCGGCCCAGCCGCCTGATCGTCGGCGAGGTCCGCGCCGAGGAGTGCCTGGACCTGCTGCTGGCCCTCAACGCGGGCTTGCCCGGGATGTGCACGATCCACGCGAACAGCGCCCGCGAGGCGCTGGTCAAGGTCTGCACGCTGCCGCTGCTGGCAGGCGAGAACATCTCGGCCCGGTTCGTGGTGCCCACCGTCGCGGCGTCCCTGGACCTGGTCGTCCACCTCGGCATCGACGAGCACGGCGTACGCCGGGTCAACGAGATCGTCGGCGTCCCGGGCCGGGTGGAGAGCGACGTCATCGAGACCCAGCCGCTCTTCGAGCGCCACGGCGGGGAGCTGCGGCGTACGCCGGGGGTGCCGCCACGGGTGGAGCGGTACGAGCGGATCGGGATCGACGTGCACGGCCTGCTCAGCGACCCCGCGCCCGGACCGCGGGAGGCCGTCTGATGGGCGCCCTGGTCGGGCTCGGCGTGGGGGTCGGGCTGCTCCTGGTGTGGTCGGCGTTCGCGCTGCCCCGTCCGCCGGCGCGACCGCGGGGCGAGGGCCGCACGGCAGTGCTTCTGGCCCGGGCCGGGATGGCGGAGGTGTCCCTGCCGGGCTTCGTCGCCCTGTGCCTGGCGACCGGCGCCGTGGCGGGCGCGGTGCTCCAGGTCGTCTCCCGCACGCCGCCGGTGGCGGTGGCGTTCGGGCTGATGGGCGCCTACCTCCCGGTGGCGCTGGTCGCCGGGCGGGCGCGGCGCCGGCAGCGCGAGCTCGCCGAGGTGTGGCCCGAGGCGGTCGACAACCTGGCCTCGGCGGTGCGCGCCGGCATGTCCCTGCCCGATGCCCTGTCCGCGCTCGGCACCCGCGGCCCGGAGCCGCTGCGGCCGGCGTTCGCGGCGTTCGCGCTGGACCACCAGGTGACCGGCCGGTTCGGGGAGTCCCTGGACCGGCTCAAGGACCGGCTGGCCGACCCCGTCGGGGACCGGGTGGTCGAGGGGCTGCGGGTGGCCCGCGAGGTCGGCGGCGGCGACCTCGGCCGGCTGCTGCGCAACCTGTCGGGCTACCTGCGCGAGGAGGCCCGGACCCGCTCCGAGCTCGAGTCGCGCCAGTCCTGGACCGTCAACGGCGCCCGCCTCGCCGTCGCCGCGCCCTGGCTGGTGCTGCTGATGATGTCGTTCCAGACCGAGGTGATCCGGCGCTACTCCTCGCCGGCCGGGGTGCTGGTCCTGGCGGTCGGCGCTGTCGCCTGCGTGGCCGCCTACCGGCTGATGATGCGCCTGGGGCGGCTCCCGGTCGAGCAGCGGATCCTGTCGTGACGCTCGCGATGTGGGGAGCGGTCCTCGGCGCCGCCGCCGGCGCCGGGCTGCTCCTGGCCGGGGTTCGCGTGCTCGCGCTGCGGCGTACGCCGCTTGCCGACCGGGTGCTGCCCTACGTCCGGGACCTGCCGCCGGCCGGAGGCGCGGCCCCGCGCTTGGGCGTGGACCCGCGGCCGACCTCGGCCGTGGCCGGCGTCTTCGGGCCGGTCCTGCGCTCGGCCGCGGAGTCGGTGGAGCGGGTGCTGGGCGGCTCCGCGTCGGTACGCCGCCGGCTGGTCCGCGCCAACCTGGACCGGACCGTCCAGGAGTTCCGGGTCGAGCAGGTGGTGTGGGGGCTGGCGGCGTTCGCCCTCGCCGCGGCGTACGCCCTGCTCCGCGCGGTCACCGACCCCGGCCAGCTCGGTGCCGCGCTCGTGGTCTGCGCGATCGCGTTCGCGGTCGGGGTGCTGGCCCGCGACCAGCACCTGACCGGCCAGGTCCGGGCCCGCGAGCGGCGGATTCTGGCCGAGTTCCCCACCGTCGCCGAGCTGCTCGCGCTCGCGGTCGCGGCGGGGGAGAGCCCGGTCGCGGCGCTGGACCGCGTCGTACGCCGCAGCGGCGGCGAGCTGTCGGCCGACCTGGCGCGGGTGCTGGCCGCCGTACGCACCGGCGAGCCGGTGGCGTCCGCGTTCGAGTCGCTCGCGGCCACCACTGGGCTGCCGCTGGTGGCCAGGTTCGCCCAGGGCATCGCCGTCGCGGTGGAGCGCGGCACCCCGCTCGCCGACGTGCTGCACGCCCAGGCCGCCGACGTGCGCGAGGCGGGACGCCGCGAGCTGATCGAGGTCGCCGCCCGCAAGGAGGTCGTGATGATGGTGCCGGTGGTGTTCCTGGTGCTTCCCATCACTGTGCTCTTCGCGTTCTGGCCAGGCGTCGTCGGCCTGTCCCTGACCACCCCCTGACCCCCCGATCCACTCAGATCCGGACACCCGAACGGAGCACTCCATGGAACACCTCCTCCACTCCCTCCTCCACTCCCTCCTCCGTCTCCACGCCGCAGTCACCGGAATGCGGCACCGGCCCCGCGACGACCGCGGCGACGTGCCGGGCTGGGTCATGGTGACCGTGATGACCGCGGGTCTCGTCGCGGTGCTGACCGCGGTGGCAGGCCCGGCGCTGCAGCAGATGCTCACCAGCGCGCTGAACTCGGTGAAGTAGTGCCGCGGCGCCGCCGGGGCGAGGGCGGCGCGGCCGTCGTCGACTTCGTGCTGGTGCTGGTCATCCTGGTGCCGCTGTTCCTGGGGATCCTGCAGGTCGCGCTGGTGCTGCTGGTCCGCAACACGCTGGCCGCGGCGGCCTCCGAGGGGGCCCGGTACGCCGCCACGGCCGACCGTGGCCCAGAGGAGGGGGCCGCCCTGACCCGACGGCAGATCGACGACGCGGTCTCGGGCCGGTTCGCCGGCGACGTCACCGCCCGCCAGGAGGGCGTCGGCGGGCAGCAGGTCGTGGTCGTCACGGTGCGGGCCACGGTCCCGGCTCTGGGACTCGGCGGACCGGGGGTCGACCTGGAGGTGGCCGGCCGGGCCGTGGAGGAGCCGCCGTGATCGCGCGCCCCCGTCGGCGCGGGGAGGACGGCAGTGCCCTGGTCGAGGTGGTCTGGCTGGGGATCCTGCTGCTGGTGCCGCTGCTGTGGATCGTGCTGTCGGTCTTCGAGGTCCAGCGCGGGGCCTACGCCACGACTTCGGCGGCTCGGGCCGCCGGACGCGCCTACGCGCTGGCGCCGGATGACGCCGAGGGCCAGCGCCGGGCGCTGGCCGCGGCCCGGCAGGCGTTCGCGGACCAGGGGATCGCGGAGGTACCGCTCACGCTGCGGGTCACCTGTACGCCGTACCCCGCCGACTGCCACCAGGGGACCTCGGTGATCACGGTCAGCATCGACTCCTCGGTGCGGCTGCCGCTGCTGCCCGACGTGCTCGGCGCGGGGGAGCCGCGGTTCGCGCTGGACGCGACGCACACGGTGCCGATCGGGCAGTACCAGGAGGTCCGGTGAGGCCGCCGCGCTCGGGGGAGCGGGTACGCCGCGACGAGCGCGGCCAGGTCTCGGTGCTGATCATCGGGTTCGCGCTGGTGCTCACGATCGGGCTGGCCGTGGTGGTGGACGCGTCCGCGGCGTACCTGCAACGCTCCGGGCTCAACAGCCTCGCCGACGGCGCGGCCCTGCACGGCGCCGACCTGGGCGCCACCGGCCGCGACGTCTACACCGAGGGGCTGCCGACCGAGCGGCTGCGGCTGACCAGCGCCGAGGTGCGGTCCTCGGTGGCGGAGTACCTGCGCGCCACCGGGGCGCACGAGAAGTACCCCGGCCTCACCTTCACCGTCAGCGTCAGCGCCGACCAGCGGGTCACGGTCGAGCTCTCCGCACCCCTCGAGCTGCCCCTCCACGTCCCCGGCGGCCCGTCCACCGCGAGCATCGGCGCCACCGGCTCTGCCGTCTCCACCGTCGAGTGACCCCAACGCGGTTCAATCCCCTGACCGAGTCCGCTCTCGTGGGGGAGTTGGTCGCCCGTAACGGTTGCCACGAGCTGACCAACCTGATGCTCACCTCGGCGCAGGTGACCGAGCTGGTTGAGCGAGTGCTGAAGTCGAGCGGGCGGCGGGTCGACCTGAGCCAGCCCTTCCTGGACGCGATGCTGCCCGAGGGCCACCGGCTGCACGTGGTGCTGGAGGGCATCAGCCGTGGCTTCTCGGCGGCCAACATCCGCAAGTTCGTGCTGCGCGCCAGCCGGGCCTCCGACCTGGTCGAGCTCGGCAGCATGTCGGCGCGGGCGGCAGCCTTCCTGGAGGCGTCAGTGCGCGCCGGGCTGAACATCCTCGTCGCCGGCGGCACCCAGACCGGGAAGACCACGCCTCCTCAACTAGTCGAGGAGGCGTGTGTTTTCACCGCCGAAGATGCGGACGACAGCGGTCGCCTGCGCCAGGGTGAACTCCGGTCCGTCCCATGGCTCGGCGGAGAGCGGCGCGATGCGGGCAATATCGAGCCTGTTGGACCACCTCGCCGAGTAGTCCGTCTGGGTGGTGGCCGGGGTCGTGCGGGTACGCGAAGATGCGTTCATGGTCTGGCGCTTCTGACAGCGTCGGTTCCTAGGCCCCGTTCGGTGTTGGCGCACCGGGCGGGGCCGCCCTCGTTATCGAGGGCATGGCTGAACCACGCCGTCCGCCGCCGACGTGCGCAACCACTTCGTTGCAAGCTCGACGCCCACGTGAACGGACAGATGAGAAAGTCGCCGTCTCGTGACCCCCAGTTAGATCCGGGACCTGCTGCCCCTCCTGGTCAGTTTGGAACCGCCCGCATCAAGTACTTGGCCGCACGGGACGACGAAGGCCGGCCGGAAATGACCCAAGAACAAGCTGCGGACATCGCGCGGATTCTCGGGCCGACGGTGAGAGAGCGCCTGTGCCGGTTGGCCATCCTAGGTGGTGCGGGAGTCGCGATCAGTTGGGGGCAGGGGCTCGAGGGGCGACTCAAAAAGGGACGGATTCGTAACGATGAAGGGATACTCGCGATACCTCGGAAACGGGGGTCCGGGCTCAGGGTCAGGAAAGAACCCACCGTCATCCGGACCAATGCCCGAGAGGACCGGGGCTGCCGCTCGCGTCGAATCAAGAGCAGCCAGAGCGGCGCGGTTGACGGCTCTAGATTCGGCTGAACTCGCCGCACGGAGTTCCCTTAGGCGGGTGATAGCGTGCGCCTTGTAGGTTCGGTAGTTCAGTTCGTTTCGAATAGCGCGGCGGTAACCTGCGACCGCCGCCGGCAGTCGTTCCTCAAGGTCGAGAGCTCGGACACGCAGTTGTGCGACCTTGCGATCCAGTTCCGCAGAAGCCGAGCGCACCTCAGAGGCGAGCGAGAAGGCGTCGTCGAGCTCCCTGACCATTCCGGTAACTAACGCATACTGCTCGAACCGTAGGGAGCGCTGAATTTCAATCGCTCGTTGCGTTCGGTTTAGGAGGCGTATGAGTGTCCGATACTCCCACCAGCGCCGGGGCGACCAGGCCAAAGCGTTGGCCAGAAGACCTGGATTGCGGGAGATGGCGAGGGCGGAGATGGGCCCGAAAATGATGATTACTGCGGCGTATGTTGCCGAAATCTGCGTCACATGGGCCCAAGCGCGTCCTGGCGGACGGTCGTACAGCAGGGCGCCGAGAGCGGTTGAAGTCCCGGTCGCGAGTCCGATCGCTGCGAGTGTCCAGAAAAAGGAACTGAACACTCGAAACGCCTTGGAATATTGGAAGGCGAATGTCGAGGCGAGCGTTCGGACTTCCAGCACAAGGCCCACGCCTAGGACTGGCAACACTTGGGCAATAGCGGTCCAGTATGCCGCTTCCGACGACGTCACCTGCGGAGAGTATCCAGTGGCGCCGGGCCTCGGCGAAGGATTGCGCTCGTGACAGGATGCTTTTAGTCCAGGACCTAGGAGCGGTTGATGGCGATGTAGGCCGCTCCCGTGGCGCTGGGCTGGGCCCACGAGCACGTCTTGGCGAACGGATCTAGCTGGTCTCCACACCCCTGGTGTTCACCAGCAGCCCCAGCAACCCGGTGATCCCGGCCGGCGCAATCGCGCCGAGCTCGGAGGGCACGGAGGCACCGCGGATGGCGAGGATCCCGACGAGCACGAGGGCCACGAGGGTCGCGGTGCCGACGAAGCCGATGACGAGGCGAGTAGGGACGTTCACGGGTCTCTCCGTTCGTTGAGGTGGGTGGTGAGCCGGTCCTCGATGTCGTCGACCTGCCGGGCCAGGACCCCGTAGCCGACGGTCAGGCCGTGGAGGTCGTCCTTCATCGAGGACCCGTGGTTGTGGGTGCTGCCGGACGTGCTGGGCGCCGGGGAGCCGCGCTTCGCGCTCGACGCGACCCACACGGTGCCGATCGGCCAGTACCAGGAGGTCCGATGAGGCCGGCCCGACCCGCGTCGCGGGCGCCGCACGAGCGCGGCCAGGTCTCGGTGCTGATCATCGGGTTCGCGCTGGTGCTCGCGATCGGCGTCGCCGTGGTGGTGGACGCCTCCGCGGCGTACCTGCAGCGCTCCGGGCTCGACAGCCTCGCCGACGGCGCCGCGCTGCACGGCGCCGACCTCGGCGCCACCGGCCGCGACGTCTACACCGAGGGCGTGCCGGCCGAGCGGCTGCGGCTGACCAGCGCCCAGGTGCACGCCTCGGTGGCGGCCTACCTGCGCTCGACCGGCGCGCACCAGAAGTACCCGGGCCTGACCTTCACCGTCGGCGTCAGCGCCGACCAGGGCGTCACCGTCGAGCTGTCCGCACCCCTCGACCTGCCGCTCCGGGTCCCCGGCGGCCCCGACACCGCGAGCATCGGCGCCACCGGCTCGGCCGTCTCCACCGTCGAGTGAGCGCAGACCCCGCAGGAGAGGTCGGGCCTGCGGACGCCCCTGCAGACAGGCCGGGCGGGGCAGGCCCGGGAGGGGAGGGGAGGGGCCTCAGTCCACGCACAGACAGAACGGGTGCCCCGCCGGGTCGAGGAAGACCCGGAAGGTCTCGCCCGGCTGGTGCTCGTGACGGGTGGCGCCGAGGGCCAGGACGGCCTGCTCGGCGGCGTCGAGGTCCTCGACGACCACGTCGAGGTGGACCTGCTGGGGGACGTCCTGGCTGGGCCAGGCCGGGGCCCGGTAGTCCTCCACCTGCTGGAAGGAGATGCACTGCTGGCCGTCCTCGGAGCGGAGGTCGACCCAGTCCGGCTCGGGCTGGGCCGACCAGCCGAGCAGCTCGCCGTAGAACCCGGCGAGCGCCATGGGATCGGGGCAGTCGATGACGAAGCTCGGGAAGCGTGCGATGGCCATGCCGGCACGGTAGACCCGCGCAGTGGCCTGCGTCACGGGTCGCTTACGACCCGGGGGACCGCCCCGCATACCGTGGCCCGGTCCTTCCCCCCCCGGAACCGGAGGATCTCTCGGATGACCCCCTTCGCCAGGCTGATGACCGCGCTCCTGACCCTTGCCCTCCCGCTGACAGTCCTCGCCGGTACGCCGAGCGCCGCCGCGCCCCACGAGCCCAACGAGCCTGCCGCGACCGCGCCCGGCGACTCCCGGGCCGCGCCCAATGCCTACGAGAAGCAGACCCACCGCGCCACCAACAAGCAGCGCGCCAAGCGCGGGCTGGTCAAGGTGCGTCGCGACGGCTGCCTGCAGCGGTTCGCCGACCGGCACGCCCGGCGGATGGCCCGCCAGCAGCGGATCTACCACCAGGACCTCGGCCCGATCCTGAGCCGCTGCGGTCTCCGGGCTGTCGGCGAGAACGTCGCGATGGGCTATCCCACCGGCCGCGCGGTCGTGAACCAGGGCTGGATGAGGTCGCCGGGACACCGGGCGAACATCCTGCGCGGGGAGTACCGGATCCAGGCGATCGGGTCGCACCGCGGCGCCGACGGTGCCCGGTACGCCTCGCAGGTCCTGGCCCGCCGCTGAGCCCGCTCCGCGGCGCCCTTTCGACAGGCCTGTACGACCGCCGTAACCTTGTTCCTTGTGGCGGGCCCTGACTACGACGTAGAGATCAAGCAGCTCCAAGCGACCATGCGCACCATCGAGCAGGTGCTGGACGTGGACGCGATGCGCGTGGAGATCGCCGACCTCGCGGAGCAGGTGGCCGCGCCGGACCTGTGGGACGACCAGGCCAACGCCACCCGGGTGACCGGGCGGCTCTCGGACCTCCAGGGTCAGGTGGACCGGTTCACCGAGCTCTCCACCCGGATCGAGGACCTCGGCCTGATGGTCGAGCTCGGCCAGGAGGAGGGCGACGCGGAGACCCTCGCCGACGCCGAGCGCGAGCTCGGCAAGATCAAGAAGGCCGTCGAGGGCCTCGAGGTCCGCACCCTGCTCTCCGGTGAGTACGACGCGCGCGAGGCGCTGGTGACCATCCGCGCCGGCGCCGGGGGCGTGGACGCCGCCGACTTCGCCGAGATGCTGATGCGGATGTACACGCGCTGGGCCGAGCAGCACAAGTACCCCGTGGAGGTCTTCGACACCTCCTACGCCGAGGAGGCGGGCCTGAAGTCCGCCACCTTCGCGATCCACGCGCCGTACGCCTACGGCCACCTCAGCGTCGAGGCCGGCACCCACCGGCTGGTCCGGATCAGCCCCTTCGACAACCAGGGCCGCCGCCAGACGTCGTTCGCCGCCGTCGAGGTCGTCCCGGTGCTCGAGCAGACCGACGAGATCGACGTGCCCGACGAGGAGATCCGCGTCGACGTCTACCGCTCCGGCGGCCCCGGCGGTCAGTCGGTCAACACCACCGACTCCGCGGTCCGGCTGACCCACATCCCCACCGGCACCGTCGTCTCCTGCCAGAACGAGAAGAGCCAGCTGCAGAACAAGGCCAGCGCCATGGTGGTGCTCAAGGCCAAGCTGCTGGCCCGCAAGAAGGCCGAGGAGAAGGCGCACCTCGACGACCTCAAGGGCGACGTGCAGGCCAGCTGGGGCGACCAGATGCGCAACTACGTGCTGAACCCCTACCAGGTCGTCAAGGACCTGCGCACCGGCTACGAGGTCGGCAACCCGAGCTCGGTCTTCGACGGCGACCTGGACGGGTTCCTCGAGGCCGGCATCCGCTGGCGCCGCGGCGCCGAGAAGGCCGAGCAGAACTAGCGCCGGTCCCGGGCGGGGCGTTTCCCCGCACCCGGGCCGGGCTACTGCCTGCCCATGGGTGAGATCCGGGTCGGCATCTCCGGCTGGACCTACGCCGGGTGGCGCGGCGACTTCTACCCCGCCGGGCTGGTGCAGCGCCGCGAGCTCGAGTACGCCGCCGGGCGGCTGGGCAGCATCGAGATCAACGGCTCCTTCTACTCCCTCCAGCGCCCCACGTCGTACGCCCGCTGGCGCGCGGAGACCCCCGACGACTTCGTCTTCGCGGTCAAGGGCGGCCGGTTCGTCACCCACATGCTGCGGCTGCGCAACGTCGAGACCGCGCTGGCGAACTTCTTCGCCAGCGGCGTGCTGGCGCTCGGGCCCAAGCTGGGGCCGGTGCTCTGGCAGCTGCCGGAGAACCTCGCCTTCGACGCCGCGGTGCTCGCCGACTTCCTGGCCCGGCTGCCGCGGACCCACGACCAGGTCGCCGAGCTGGCCACCCGCCACGACGGCAAACTCGCCCAGGACCGGGCGCTGACCACTGTCGAGCCGGGGCTGGGGGACCGGCGGGTACGGCACGCGCTGGAGTTCCGCAGCGAGTCGTTCTGCACCGAGGAGGCCTTCGACCTGCTGCGCGCCCACGACGTGGGCTGCGTGGTCGCCGACACCGCCGGGCGGTTCCCGAAGGCCGAGGTCGTCACCAGCGACCTGGTCTACGTGCGCCTGCACGGCGACACCGAGCTCTACACCAGCGGCTACTCCCGCGCCGCGCTGGAGGAGTGGGCCGCCAAGTGCCGTGACTGGGCGCGCTCGGGCGACGTGGTCGTCTACTTCGACAACGACGCCAAGGGCTTCGCCCCGCACGACGCCGAGGCGCTCCAGGAGCTGCTCGCCGACCGCCGGGTCGCCTAGCTCCCGCCTAGTCCGCGGCGGCGGCGCTGGCGACGGCGACGCACCACCGGCCGGCCCGGTCCTCCAGGTCGGCGACCGCGACCGGGTCGGCGGTGGGCGGCTCGCCGAGGCTGCAGACCAGCCACGCGTCGCCGAACAGGCCGCGGAAGGAGACCACCGACTGCGCCTCGCTGGTGCAGACCAGGGCGCTCGACTCCGCGCCGTACGCCGGGGCGCCCGCGACCGGCGTGCAGCCCCGCGCCCGGGCGGCGCTGCGGCTCAGCTGCGCCGCGCGCTTCGCGGTGACCGGGGGAGCGAAGACCCAGGCGGTGGCGGTGCGGGCGTTCGGACCGGTCCAGGAGCAGCCGTACTCGTGGACGATGTCGTCGACGCCGGGCGGCCCCTGGTCGCCCGGGGTCCAGGACAGCTCGTCGACCGGGTCGCCGCCGACCGCCTCGACCACCCGGTCCGGATCCACCCGGTCGCAGAAGCCGTCTCGGCGTACTGCCAGGCCGGTGGTGTCGAACTCGGCCAGCGGGATGCTCGGGACCGCGACCGGGCCCTCGTCCTCGCCGGGGTCGACCAGAACGGCGACGCCGACGGCGACCGCCACGACCGTCACCGCGGACGCGGCGAGGAGCAGACGCAGCGTGGGCATGAGCACAAGATACGGAGCGCGTCCGCGCGCTCTCAGGCGCCTCGCGTACCGTCGCTCGGGTGATTCGCTTCGAGAAGGTCACCAAGAGCTATCCCGGGACCGGCAGCCCAGCCCTCGACCAGGTCTCGGTGGACGTCGACAAGGGCGAGTTCGTCTTCCTGGTGGGCACCTCGGGCTCCGGCAAGTCGACGGCCCTCCGCCTCGTGCTGCGCGAGACCCGACCCACCAGCGGGCGGGTCTACGTCGCGGGCAAGGAGATCAACCGGCTGGCCGGCTGGAAGGTGCCGCGGCTGCGCCGCCAGATCGGCACGGTCTTCCAGGACTTCCGACTGCTGCAGAACAAGACGGTCACCGAGAACGTCGCGTTCGCGCTCCAGGTGATCGGCAAGCCGCGCGCCGAGATCCGGCGGCTGGTGCCCGAGACCCTCGAGCTGGTCGGCCTGGAGGGCAAGGGGGACCGGCTCCCCGACGAGCTCTCCGGTGGCGAGCAGCAGCGGGTCGCGGTCGCGCGGGCCTTCGTCAACCGGCCGATGATCCTGATCGCCGACGAGCCCACCGGCAACCTCGACCCGACCACCTCGGTCGGCATCATGAAGCTCCTCGACCGGATCAACCGGACCGGCACCACCGTGCTGATGGCCACCCACGACCACGGCATCGTCGACCAGATGCGCAAGCGGGTCATCGAGCTGGACCACGGTCGCGTGGTGCGCGACCAGGCCCAGGGCAGCTACGGCTTCCAGCACTGACCCACCGCCGGACCTCGACGCTTCCCGATCCCAGGAGAACCTCACTTCCATGCAGCTGCGCTATGTCTTCTCCGAGCTCCGCCAGGGGCTGCGCCGCAACCTGTCCATGCATCTGGCCGTGGTGCTCACGCTGTTCGTGTCCCTGACCCTGGTCGGGCTCGGGGTGCTGCTCAACCAGCAGGCCGACCGCGCCGCGGAGCGGTACGGCAACGCGCTGCAGGTGGTGGTCTACCTGTGCCGCGACGACGACCCGGAGGCGGCCTGCACCTCGGCGGTCACCGACGCCCAGCGCGAGCTCGTGCAGCAGACCGTCGACGACAACCCCGAGGTCGAGTCCTCCCGGTTCGAGAGCAGCGCCGAGGCCTTCGACAAGGTCAAGGAGCTCTACGGGTTCCCCGAGGACTACTTCGAGGGCTCCGACCCGGTGCTGACCCCCGAGGACATGCCCGAGGCCATCTGGATCACGCTGAAGGACCCCGACGAGTTCGAGGGCATCACCAGCGCGGTCGCGGGCCTGGACGGCGTCTCGAAGGTGGTCGACAACCGGGAGTACGTCAGCCAGATCTACGACACCCTGGACGTGCTGCAGACCGGTGCGCTGGTCGTGGCGGCGTTCCTGGTGCTCGCCGCGCTGATGCTGGTCGCCAACACGATCCGGCTCACCGCCTTCGCCCGGCGCAAGGAGATCGGCATCATGCGGCTGGTCGGCGCCTCCACGCTCTACATCACGCTGCCGTTCCTGCTCGAGGCGCTGGTCACTGCCCTGGTGAGCGTGGTGCTGGCCGGCGGGGCCCTGGTCGCGCTGATGAAGTTCGGCGTACGCGACAAGCTCCAGGAGTCCCTGCAGTTCCTGCCCTGGATCGGCTGGAGCGAGCTGACGACCGCCGTGCTCGTGGTCGCGGTCCTCGGTCCGCTGCTCACGCTGATTCCGACACTCCTGCTGACGCGCAAATACCTCAAAGTCTGATCCGCGGCACCTACGGTTGAAGAGTTCACCACCCCCGAACACCGAAGGTTGACCCGGTGCGCTTCTTCCCCAGCGCCTCGCGCCCTCGGCTGGCCGCAGTCACACTTGCCTGCGCGCTCGCCACGGGTTCCGCGGCAGTTCCCCTGGCCCACGCCGACGACGACCTCAAGAAACGCCAGCACCAGGTGGAGAAGCAGGTGGAGGCGGCCCACGACGAGCTGGAGCACTCCAGCGCGCAGGCCCGCCGCGCCACCCGCCGTCTGGAGGTCGCGCTCGGCAAGCTGCGCGAGCGCCGGGCCGGGCTCGCCTCCGCCCGGGCCCAGGTGCAGGCCGCCCGCGCGGTCGACATCTCGATGCGCGAGAAGCTCGCCGCCGCCGAGCAGGCGCTGGTGGAGGCGAGCGCCGCTGTCGTCGCCGGCCAGAAGGCCGTGGCGGAGCAGCGCAGGTCCGTCGTCGACACCGTCACCACGATCTACCAGGACGGCGACCCGCGGATGATGGCGCTGTCCTCGATCCTGGACTCCGCCGACTCCACCGACCTGATCCGGCGTACCGAGGTCGGTGACGTGCTCGTGAACCGCGAGGCCGCCGACCTGGACAAGCTGCGCGCCACCGAGGTGCTGCTGCGGGTCCGCGAGGACCGGGTCGAGAAGGCCAAGGTGGCCGTCGCCGAGCAGCGCGCCGCCGCCGCCGCCCACCTGCGCGAGATGGCCCAGCTGCGCGACGCCGCGGCCCAGGCCCGGGCCGAGGTGCGCACCTACGTGGTCCAGGCGAAGTCGGTCCGGGAGGTCGCCGACCGGGCCCGGGAGCGCGACCAGGCGGTGCTGGCTCGCCTCGAGCGCCAGGAGCAGACGATCCGGGCGAAGATCCTCGCCCAGGCGCGCCGTGCCGGCGCCGGCTACCGGGGCAAGTCCGGCGGGTTCTTCGACCACCCGGTCGCGGGCTCGGTCACCTCGCCCTACGGCTACCGCAAGCACCCGATCTACGGCTACTGGGGCCTGCACGACGGCACCGACTTCGGCGCCGCGTGCGGCACCCCGCTGCACGCGGTCGCGACCGGCACCGTGGCCTCGAAGTACTTCTCGGCCGTCTACGGCAACCGGCTGCACCTCAACGTCGGCAACGTCAACGGCCGCTTCATCACCGCGGTCTACAACCACGCCACCCACTACACAGTGGGCCCCGGCGACCGGGTGCGCCGCGGCCAGGTGATCGGGTACGTCGGCTCGACCGGCTGGTCCACCGGCTGCCACCTGCACTTCACCACGCTGGCCAACGGCGACACGACCAACCCGATGAACTACCTGTGACCGCACCCGGTCGCGGCCCGTGCCGTCGGCAGGTGTTTTCGAATTGCGCGCGGCTGCGAGAATGACGCCATGGCCAAGGAGCAGGGCAGCAAGCTGATCGCCCAGAACAGGAAGGCGCGTCACGACTACGCCATCGAGGACACCTTCGAGGCCGGGCTGGTGCTCCAGGGCACCGAGGTGAAGTCGCTGCGCCAGGGCCGGGCGTCCCTGGTGGACGGGTTCGTCGACATCGACCGCGGCGAGGCCTGGCTGCACGGCGTCCACATCCCGGAGTACTCCCAGGGCACCTGGACCAACCACGCCGCCCGGCGCAAGCGCAAGCTGCTGCTCAACCGCGTCGAGATCGACAAGATCGAGCGCCGGGTCAACGAGAAGGGCCTGACCGTCGTGCCGCTCGCGCTGTACTTCAAGGACGGCCGCGCGAAGATCGAGATCGGCCTGGCCAAGGGCAAGAAGTCGTGGGACAAGCGGCAGAGCATCGCCGAGCGCACCGCCAACCGGGAGAAGGAGCAGGCCCTGGGCCGGCACCTGAAGGGCATGCGTGACTGATCCGGCCGGCGCCCCCGACGGGGACGTCGAGCCGGTCCGGGCGTTCTGGAACGAGCTCGGGCTGCCCGGCCTGATCGACCTGCACGTCCACTTCCTGCCGCCGCCCATCCAGCGGGCGGTGTGGGCGGTCTTCGACGCGGCCGGCCCGAAGATCGGGCGGGACTGGCCGATCCGCTACCGCGGCTCCCACGAGGAGCGGGTCGCGACGCTGCGCGCGATGGGGGTACGCCGGTTCCCGACGCTGCCCTACGCCCACAAGCCCGGCGTCGCGGCGTACCTCAACGACTGGGCCCGCGACTTCGCCGTGACGGTGCCCGAGGCGCTGTGGTCGGCGACGTTCTACCCCGAGCCCGGAGCGGGTGCCGACGTCGCCGACCTGGTCGCCGGCGGGGTCGAGGTGTTCAAGGTGCACCTGCAGGTGGGGGAGTTCCTGGCCAACGACCCGCTGCTGGACCCGGTCTGGGGCGTGCTCGAGGACGCCGGGACCCCGGTCGTCCTGCACGCCGGCTCCGGCCCGGTCGGCAACGACTTCACCGGCCCCGCGTCGGTGCGGCGGCTGCTGGCCCGGTTCCCGCGGCTGACGCTGGTGATCGCCCACCTCGGTGCCCCGGAGTACGCCGAGTTCCTGGCGCTGGCGGAGCGCCACGACCGGGTGCACCTGGACACGACGATGGTGTTCACCGACTTCTTCGAGGCGGACGCGCCGTACCCGCGCGAGCTCCGCCCGCGGCTGCTCGACCTGCAGGAGCGGGTCCTGCTCGGCACCGACTTCCCGACGATCCCCTACCCCTACGCCCACCAGTTGGAGTCGCTGGCCCGCCTCGATTTGGGCGACGACTGGCTGCGGGCGGTGTGCTGGGAGAACGGGGTGCGGCTGCTCGGCGAGTAGGCGCACACTGGGCCATGACCGACCTGTGGCGGACCGTCGCCGACGAGCGGCTCGCGTTCGTCGCACTGCTCGAGGGACTGGGCCCCGAGCAGTGGGACGTGGCGAGCCTGTGCCCGGCGTGGACGGTGCACGGGGTCCTCGCGCACCTCGTCAGCGCGCAGGACAGCGGGGTCCGGCAGAAGCTCCTCGCAGCGGTGCGCGCCGGCGGTTCGCCGGCCCGCACCACCGAGCTGCTCGCCGAGCAGTACGCCGACCGGTCGCCCGGGGAGCTGGTCGCGTGGGTGCGCGCCCACGTCGACAGCCGGTTCGCCCCACCGGGGATGGGGCCCCGGGCGCCGCTGACCGACGTCATGGTGCATCGGGTCGACATCGCGGTGCCGCTGGGGATCGCCCTGGACCGGCCGCCGCGCTCCTGGGTCCCAGTGCTGGACTTCCTCGTCGGGCACACCCCGATGCTCGGCGTGCTGCGCCGCGGCTTCCCGGCGGCGACCTACCGGGCCACCGACGTCGGGTGGCAGCACGGGGCGGGCCCGGAGGTGGCCGGCCCGGCCGGGGCGCTGGGCCCGGCCCTCGCCGGGCGGGCCGCGCTGGTCGACGAGCTGACCGGCCCGGGCGTCCCCGCGATGCGGGACTGGGCGACGGCCTGACCGCCTCGGCGCCGGGGGCACGGCGTACTCGCTCTCGACGGCTCCTGGCTACGGTGGCGGCATGGATTCCGGAACCGCTGTGGACATCCTGCTGGTCATCGCCTTCATCCTGATGGGCGGGGTCTTCGCGGCCACCGAGATCGCCCTGGTGTCGCTGCGGGTCGGCCAGGTGGACCGGCTCGACTCGGAGGGCGGCCGTGGCGCGGCCGTGGCCCGGCTGGCCCGGGACCCGAACCGGTTCCTCTCCGCCGTGCAGATCGGCGTGACCGTGGCCGGCTTCTTCTCGGCGGCGTTCGGCGCCTCGACGCTGGCGCCCCAGTTCGCGCCGACGTTCGAGAGCCTCGGCCTGCCGGCCGCCGAGACGGTCTCGCTGGTGGTCACGACGCTGGTCGTGTCCTACCTGTCGCTGGTGCTGGGCGAGCTGGTCCCCAAGCGACTGGCGCTGCAGCGGTCCGTGGGCTTCGCGCGGATCCTGGCCCCGCCGCTGGGCAGGTTCGCGACCGTGATGACCCCGGTCATCTGGCTGCTCTCGATCTCCACGAACGCGCTGGTCCGGCTGCTGGGCGGGAACCCGGACGCGACCAACGAGGAGATCGACGAGGAGGAGCTGCGCGGCCTCATCTCCGGGCACCAGGGCATCCCCGCCGAGGAGCGGGAGATCGTCGAGGACGTCTTCGCCGCCGGCGACCGCTCGGTGAAGGAGGTGATGCGCCCGCGCGGCGACGTGGTCTTCCTGGAGGGCGCGATGACGCTGGCCGAGGCGGCCCGGGTGCTCGCCCGGCAGCCGTACACGCGCTTCCCGATCACCGGGCGCGACTTCGACGACATCCTCGGCTACCTGCACCTGCGCGACGTGCTGGGCCACGGGGAGGACCAGGAGCACACGGTGGCCGACCTGCGCCGCGAGGTGCTGCTGCTGCCGGCGACGAACCGGGTGCTGCCGTCGCTGAACCGGATGCGCCGCGACGGCGTACACCTGGCCGTCGTCGTCGACGAGTACGGCGGCACCGACGGCATCGTCACCCTCGAGGACCTGGTGGAGGAGCTGGTCGGCGACATCCGCGACGAGTACGACGAGTCGGCGCCGCCGCCGTCGCTGGGGCCGGGGGAGGAGCTCACGGTCGAGGGCAGCCTGAGCCTCGAGGACTTCGCCGACCGCACCGGCATCGAGCTGGAGGACGGCCCGTACGAGACCGTCGCCGGCTACCTGCTGGAGCGCCTGGAGCGGATGGCGGCCCAGGGCGACCGGGTCGCGGTCGACGGGGTGGTTCTGGAGGTCGCCGAGGTCGTGGACCACCGGATCACCCGGGTCGCGGTCTGGTCGACGGCGGCTCCCCCCGCCGAGCCGGAGGCCGGTCAGGAGGCCCCGCGGGAGTCCGCGAGGTGAGGGACCGGACGGGGTCCGGGGGAATGCCTGGTGCGTCGGGCTGGTTGGACCCCCTAGACTGAGGCGCAGGCGGCCTCGGTCGTCGTACAACTCAAGAGGGGCTGATCGGTTTCGACTTGGGACGTTAGTTCCAGGGGAAGCGGGTCGAGGAGCCAGCGTCATCTCGTAAACGCTCGCTGGAAACCTATAACTGCCAACGCTAAGCGCAGTTCCTTCGCTCTCGCCGCCTGAGCGGTGATCGAAGCGTCAGACCGGGCATCCGTCTCCGTCCCGGACCCTGGCGTCATCTAGGAGACTTGCTGCTCATCCCGCGTCGCGGAGGGTGAGCGGGACTATTCCGTGACTGAGCCTGTCGGGGACGTGTTCGTGCGAGCCCTGGGGCCGAGAAAAGCGATATCACGAACTGCACCCGGAGAAGACCTGGTTCGACGCTCGAGGACGCGGGTTCGATTCCCGCCAGCTCCACCTCGAGGTCTTCGCAGAATTCAGCGGAGATCTTCGCAGAATTGCCGGTCCCGGTGACGGTGGTTGAGGAGGTCGCGCAGCGATCGTCTCGAAACCCCATCGAGAGCCAGCCCTCTTGAACGAGAGCCGGCCTGACATCGTCAGGCCGGCTCTCGTGTTCTGTCTGCGCGTGCAGAATCCCTACGCGGGCTCCACCGGCAGCCACAGCTCGCAGGTCGCCGTCCCTGCAGCGGCGTCGAAGGCGAGCATCGCCACGATCTCCGGCCCGGGGCGCAGCCGCCAGGGCTGGGAGGGGAACCAGGTCGTCGCCGTCGCCGCCCAGGCCTCCTGCAGTGCGGCCGGGTGCGGGCCCTCGGTGCGGAACACCGCCCAGGTGCCCGCCGGGACCTCGATCACGTCGAGCCCCGCTGGCGGGTCGGCCGTGGTCGCCACGCCGTGCAGGTAGGTCAGCTCGCTGCCCTCGGCCCGGTCCGGGTCGAGGTCGTCGCTGACGGCGAGCACCCCGGATGGCTCGGTGTCGTTCAGGTCCTTGAGTCGCCGAGTCTCCTCAGCCGGGATCGCGGCGACGTGCGCGGCGATGTGGGGATTCTCGCCGGTGTGGATCAGCGGGACGCGGACCGCGTGCCCGATGAGGCGCACGGCGGGCAGGGTGGCGATCCGGGTGTCCATGGGGACACTCCCTTTCGACGGTCAGGTGGAACCTGATCCGCGGTTGTGTGCGTAGCGGGCCTCCGTCACGCCGTACGTCGCCGGGGCCGCCACCGTGGACGGCACGGAACGCGCGCCCGAATGCCTCGGTCGAGCCGTAGCCGTACCGGACGGCGACGGTGAGCACGCTGTCGTCCGCGCCCACCAGGTCGGCGGCCGCCGCAGCCATCCGGCGCCGCCGGACGTACTCCGAGAGCGGCATGCCTGCCAGCGACGCGAACATCCGGCGCAGATGGTGCTCGGTCGTGCCCGTCCGCGCGGCGAGGCCGGCGACATCCACGGGGGTCGAGGGGTCGGCTGCGAGCTGTGCCTCGATGTCATCGACGACGAGGTTGAGATCGGCGATCATCTGGAGTCCCTCCTTCCGCGCTCCAGCCTGCGGGGTTCGAGGCGCGCTGCGCCCGATCATTGCGGCTCGATGCGGTCGCGTGTGTCCGGACCGGTGCGGGCCCGCGAGCGGGCACCCGACCGCTACCCGAAGAGCCGCGCCCAGCCGATCGCGACCAGCAGCTCGCTCAGCCGGTCCAGCAGGCTGCGCTGCTCCTCGGGGTCCGGGTCCTTCAGCGCGTCAGGCATGACGCCACCACCCTTCCCGCCTACACCGGTCAAAGTGGTTTGCCGGTGTTGTCAGCGTGCACTCCTGGACTCACACCGGTCAAGTGCCTATGTTGGTGTGAAGAAGGGAGGCGTCATGACCTCGTTGGAGATTGAGCCGCCCCCGGCGCTGGGCCTGCTGCGGGACTTCGTCAACACCCGGGAGCCCCAGCAGGGCACCGACCAGTTGACGAGCGCCGCGGCCCTGCGGACCTGGCTGGTCGACCGGGGCCTGCTCCCGGTGGACGCCGACCTGCGCGACTCCGACCTCCGGCGTGCCGTCGAGGTCCGCGAGGGCCTGCGCGCGGTGCTGCAGGCCCGCGGTGGAGCCGACGTCGATGCCGTCGACCCCGTCGACACCGCCGCGATCGAGCAGCTCAACCGGACGCTCGCCGACCTCCCGGTCGTGCTGCGCTTCGACGCCGAGGGCTACGCGCTCGACGCGGCTGCCCGGGACCCCTTCGACCAGGCCATGCGCGGTCTGCTCGACGCGGTCCGGCGCTGCCACGAGGACCAGACCTGGGACCGGCTCAAGGTCTGCGTCCGGGAGACCTGCCGGTGGGCCTTCGTCGACGCCTCGCGCAACAAGGTGCGGCGCTGGTGCTCGATGGCCGGGTGCGGCAACCACGTAAAGATGAAGCGCGCCTACGCCCGCCGCCAGAGCCCGTCCTGATCGTCGCCCGGGACTGGCCGAGCGCGGCCGGAAGCTGCGCCCGATCATCGCGGCCGGATGCGGTCGGGTGTCCAGACCCGGTGGGCGCCATCTGGTCGCGGTGCGAGCCCGGGGAAGTGTCGTAGCATCCGGCGGGTGGGTGGTCGGCCGGAGGGATTCGCGTACGTCGTTCGCGCCGACGGCAGCGTGCTCATCACCCACCACGGCCGGACGGCCGCGAAGCTGCGGGGCGGCCGGGCCGCCGAGTTCCTCGCCGAGGTCGAGGACGATCCCCAGCTGGCCATGGCCCGCTGGACCGGGAACTACCGGCACGGCAACGAGCGGGTGGCTCGCCAGCATCCTCGCAACCGGCGCTGACCGACGCGCCACGCCCGCAGGCGAGGGCGAGTGCATCTCGTGGCGCGCTCCGGCCTGAGCCGGCGCAGGTTCAGGGCGCGTCCCACGGGGCATGGTGTGAGCGAGGGTGCTGCCGGGAAGCCGCCGGCGGCGCACCCAGCCAGGCCCATCCCCTCGAGCCCCGGGAGCACCTGATGGCTACTGCGAGTGCCGGTCACCCGGCCGAGAGGGCCTGATCATGGGGGAGGTGATGCCGTTGCTCGCCCTCGTCGGCTTCCTCGCCGCTGTCGTGGTCGGCTGCGTCCTGGGGCTGTTCGTGTGGGTGATCCTCAAGTTCCGCCGCGGCGAGCTCCAGGCTCGCAGCCCACGCTCCGAATCGCGGTTCCATTCGTCGCAGGACGACGCCTACAGCTGGACGGACACCTGGTCCTCGGGCGGGTCGGACCACACCGGCTCGTCCTGAGCCCCGCCTCCGCCCGCCGCGAGAACCCCTGGTGATCATGGGTGGTCCAGAGGCGTCACCGGCCTCCTCAGGACGTGGTGGTCTCGCGGGCGGCCTCGTCGATCATCCGGTGGCCGGACCGGTCCGGGCTACCTGGTCGGCCCCCGCGACACCGCCGATCCGACCGCCTGGCGCACCGAGATCGGCTGGCCGGTCTTCCGGGTGGGCCCGCACTGATCGGATCCCGTGCGGGGCCGGCGTCCTCGAAAAGCGCCGAGCGGACCCGCGTGTTTTCACCCTTTAGGGGGGACCGGTTCGTTCGAGAGTTCCTCAACTCCGCGCTTCCCGGCACCCTCGCGGATCCCCTCGGACGGGGTTCGCGACGGGGAGGGCGCTTCCCCGACGAGAGGTACGACCATGCCGGACCTGAGCCCGAACCCGACCCCGACTGCCGCCGTACGGTGCACGCTTGCCCGACCCAGCGGACCCGGCGCTCGCACGAGGTGAGCAGCCAGCGCCGGCGGGCGCTCGTGGCGACACTGATCTCGCCGGACTTCCTCAGGAGGCAGGTCGGCACGAAGAGGTCCTCGCGCAGACCGCCGAGACCGCTCCCCGGACCACGCGCCGTCCCGGACCGCCCCGGCGTGGTCCTGCGCGGTCCGTGGCCGGCCGCCGCGTCGGGGGAGCCGGCCGCCGAGCCGACCCAGGTCCGGGTCCGCGGCGCGCGCTCCGGTGACCTGGAGCGCCAGGCGCACCTGGTCGCCCGCTGGCTCGGACTCTCCCGCAGCCTGGCCGCCACGGGCGCCCACGGCGACCGCGACGGGCTGCTGTCGCGGGAGGAGGAGCTGCTCGCGGCGCTGGACGCCATCGAGATGCTGATCGCCGAGCAGGTCGCCGACGCGGGCGCCCTGCTCGACGGGCTCGCGGGCTGGGCGGCCGGGCTGCTGCACGTCGACGCGGGTGGCGACCGGGCGGCCTGCCTGTCCTGCCGCCGGGCGGCCTCGGCATCCGGCGGCCACGCCGACGATCTCGCCTGGGCCCGGGAGCTGGTGCTCGAGCACGGCGGTCCCGGACCGGAGCCGTCCGGGCGCTGACCCGCGCCGGTCGCAGGAGCGGCGCCGCCGCCCTAGGGTCAGGCATGGTCACCATCCACCGGCTGAGCCGCGCGGAAGCCCGCCGGATCGCCGTCCGCGCGCAGCTGCTGACCCAGGAGCGGTCCACCGACCTGGCCGAGACCGTCCGCCGGCTGTGGCTGGTGCGGCTCGAGCCCACCAGCGCGATCGCGCCCAGCGCGGACCTGGTGCTGTGGAGCCGGATCGGGGCGGCGTACGACCCCCAGGACCTGCGCGACGCCCTGGACGAGCAGCGGCTGGTCGAGCTCCGCGGCACCGTGCGCCACCCCGACGACCTCGCCGCCCACCGTGCCGAGATGGCGATCTGGCCGGGGGAGGAGCCGCTCCGGGACTGGCAGGAGCGCCGGCGCGACTGGCTGCTCACGAACGACGAGTGCCGTCGCGACGTGCTGGGCCGGCTGCGCGCCGACGGTCCGCTGCCCACCAGCGAGCTCCCCGACACGTGCGTGCAGCCGTGGCGCTCCTCGGGCTGGAACAACCAGCGCAACCTGGTCATGCTCCTCGGGCTGCTGGTCGAGAACGGCGAGGTCGCTGTCGCCGGGCGGAACGGGCGCGACAAGCTCTGGGACCTCGCCGACCGGGTCTATCCCGACGACCCGGTGCCGGACCTGGCCACCGCCCGTCGGCTGCGCGCGGAGCGCCGGCTGGCGGCGCTCGGACTGGCGCGCGCGGCGGCCGCAGAGATGCCGGGGGAGCCGGTCGACGTGGGCCCGATCGGCGAGCCGGCGGTCGTCGAGGGTGTCCGGGGCCGGTGGTGGGTCGAGCCGGGCCAGCTGGACCGGGTCGCGGAGCCCCTCGCGGGCCGGGCCGTGCTGCTCTCGCCGTTCGACCGGCTGCTCTATGACCGCAAGCGGGTCGCGGAGCTCTTCGAGTTCGACTACATCCTGGAGATGTACAAGCCGGCCGTGCAGCGCCGCTGGGGCTACTACGCGCTGCCGATCCTGTACGGCGACCGCCTGGTCGGGAAGCTCGACGCCCGCTTCGACCGGGACGAGGGGGAGCTGCTGGTGCACGCCGTGCACCGCGACGAGCCGTTCGACGCGGCGACGCGCGACGCCGTCGACGCCGAGATCGAGAGCCTGCGCGCCTGGCTGGTCCAGAGCGCGTCAACGGCGCCGCGCATATGAGCGGCGCTTTCGGGGTACGGGTCCCCCGTCACGTCCCGGGGCCTGGTCACGCACCAGGCCCCGAGACGTACCTTCGTCCACCGGGAGGCCACCCGATGCGTTCCGACCACCGGGCCCGGTCCGGCCTGGGCAGCCTGCTGGTGGCCGGCCTCGTGTCCTGCACCCTCGCGGCCTGCGGCGGCGACGACGCGGGCGCCGAAGGCGACGGCGACCGCCCGGTGCTGACGATCAGCGCGATCCCCGACCAGGACCCCGCCGAGCTGACCGCACGCGAGGAGGCGCTGGCCGACTACCTGGGCGGGACCCTCGACGTCGAGGTGGAGTACGTCCCGGTCACCGACTACGCCGCCTCGGTCACCCTGTTCGGCTCCGGCGACCTCGACCTGGTCTTCTACGGCGGGCTCACCGGGGTCCAGGCGCGGCTGCAGACCCCCGGCGCGACAGTGCTGGCCCAGCGCGACATCGACGCGGAGTTCCACTCCGTATTCATCGCCAACGCGGACGCCGGGATCGAGCCGATCGCCGACGTGGACGGCCTGGACTCGCTCGCGGGCACCCGGTTCACGTTCGGCAGCGAGTCCTCGACCTCGGGACGGATGATGCCGGCGTACTTCCTGGACCAGGCCGGGGTCGACCCCGCGGGCGACTTCGCCGGCGAGCCGGGCTTCTCGGGGTCCCACGACAAGACCATCGACCTGGTGCAGGCCGGCTCCTACGAGGCCGGCGTCCTCAACACCCAGGTCTGGGACGACCGGCTCGCGGCCGGCACCGTCGACCAGAAGAAGGTCGTCGAGATCTTCCGCACCCCCAGCTACCACGACTACCACTGGATCGCCGGCCCGAGCACCGACGACCGGTTCGGTGCCGGGTTCACCGAGGAGCTCCGTGCGGCGCTGATCGCCCTCGACGGCTCCACGGACGAGGAGCGCACCGTGCTCGAGGGGTACGGCGCGGCCGCGGTGGTGCCCACCGAGCCGGAGAACTACGACCAGGTCGAGGAGATCGCGCGGCAACTGGGGCTCGTCTCCTGATGCCCGGCACGTCCGGCGAGGTCGTGCGCCTGCGCGGCGTCGGCGTCAGCTACCCCGGCGGCACCGCGATCGACGGCGTCGACCTCGCGGTCCGCTCCGGTGAGCGGGTGGCGCTGGTGGGCCCCAGCGGAGCCGGGAAGTCGACACTGCTGGGGCTGTGCTCGGCCGGCGTCCGGGCGGACCGGGGCGACGTCGAGGTCTTCGGCCGCTCGCTGGCCGGCCTGGGTGCCGGGGACCTGGCCGGCGTACGCCGGCGGATCGGGACCGTGCACCAGCGCCTGCACCTGGTCGACCGGCTGCGGGTCGTGCACAACGTGAACGCCGGCCACCTGGGCTCATGGGGCACCTGGCGGGCGCTCGGCTCCCTGGTCCGACCGCGCGAGCCGGAGGCCGCCCGGGCCGCCCTGGCGCGGGTCGGGATCGCGGACCGGCTGCACCAGCGCACCGGCGACCTCTCCGGCGGGGAGCAGCAGCGGGTCGCGCTGGCCCGGGTGCTGGTGCAGGACCCGGACCTGGTGCTCGCCGACGAGCCGGTCTCCAGCCTCGACCCGGGCCGGGCCGAGGAGGTGATGCGGCTGCTGTGCGAGACGGTCGCGACGCCGGCACGGACGCTGCTGGTGAGCCTGCACGACTTCGAGCTGGCGGTCCGCTGGTGCGATCGGGTGGTCGGGCTGCGGGCCGGCCGGGTGCTCTTCGACCTGCCCGCCGCCCGCGTCGACGCCGGGCTGCGCGAGGAGCTCTACTCCCTCTCCGGCCGATGACGGACCTGGCCGGCATCACCTCCCTGGAGGGGAGCGGGCCGCGTGCCGCACCGCCCCAGCGCGCGGCGCCCGGACGCGGCCGCCGCCCGAGGCCGGGCCGCCGGCCCACGGGGCGGACCTGGGCCGTGCTGTGGCTGGTCGTCCTGGTCTGGTCGGTGCTGGGGCTGCTGCCCGAGGGCGAGGTCGTCAACCCGGGCGGCTGGTCCTTCTTCGCCGACTTCTGGGCGCACGCCGCCCGCCCGGAGCTCTCGGCGGACTTCCTGGCAGACACCCTGGACGCCACGCTGACCACTGTCGCCTTCGGCGTGCTCGGCACCCTCGCCTCGGTGGTGATCGGCCTGGTGCTGGCGCCGGTGATGAGCCAGACCTGGTGGGCGCCGGCCACCGGCTCCCCGGTGGCCCGGGCACTGCGCGGGGCGGGGCTGCTGCTCACCCGGGTCACGGTCGCGCTGCCGCGGGGCGTGCACGAGGCGGTGTGGGGGCTGCTGCTGATCGGCGTCCTGGGCCGCGACCCGCTGGTGGGGGTGCTGGCGATCGCGATCCCGTTCGGCGCGATCACTGCCAAGGTCTACTCCGAGCTGCTCGACGAGGCCGACCACGCGCCGTACGAGATGCTGCGCCGCTCCGGGGCGGGTCGGGTCTCCGCTGCGGCGTACGGGCTGCTGCCGGGGCTGGTGCCGGCCGCGACGTCGTACGCGTTCTACCGCTTCGAGTGCTCGCTGCGCTCGGCGGTGATCCTCGGGATGATCGGCGCCGGGGGACTCGGCCTGCAGCTGAGCCTGGCCTTCGCGGGCCTGCAGTACGGCCAGATGTGGACCTCGATCTACGCGCTGATCGTGCTCGGTGCCGTGATCGACCGCTGGGGCGCCTGGCTGCGGCGCGGGGCGAACCCGCGCCGGTGGGGCATCTCGGGGGTGCTGGGCCTGGTCCTGGCAGTGGCAGCGGTCGGGCATCTGCGGCCGGACCCGGCGGCGTGGTTCTCCGCGGACACCGTGGACCGGCTCGGCCGGCTGGTCGACGACCTGGTGCCGCCGGCGCTGCCGGCGGGCGGGCTTCCCGAGCTGGTCTCCCGGTCGGTGGAGACGCTGCAGATGTCGGTGCTCGCGATCTCGATCGCGGCCACGCTCGGAGTCGTGGTCGCGCTGGTCGCGGCCCGGGGCGCGACCTCCCCGGCCCGGCGGGTCGCCGCCTGGGCGGCCCGCCAGCTGCTCCTGGTCACCCGCGCGGTGCCGCCGCCGGTGTGGGCGCTGCTGGTGCTGTTCGTGGTGTTCCCGGGTCCGCTGCCGGGCGCGATCGCGCTCGGCATCTACACGTTCGGGATCCTCGGACGGCTCTTCGCCGAGGCCGTCGAGGAGCTGGACCCGCGGCCGCGGCAGGCACTGACCCAGCTCGGCGCCCCCGGCACCGCGTCGTTCGCGTACGCCTCGCTGCCGGCCGCGCTGGGCCAGCTCGTCTCGTTCACCCTCTACCGCTGGGAGGTGACGGCCCGCGAGACCGTGGTGGTCGGCGTTGTCGGCGCGGGGGGCCTGGGCCGGCTGCTGGAGGAGCAGCGGGCCGGCTTCGACTACCCGGCCATGGCCGGCACCGTGCTCGCCCTGATCGCGGTGTGCCTGCTCGTGGACCTGCTCAGCCTCGCGGTCCGGAGCTCGCTGCGCTGATGGCCGCGGGGTCTCGACACGCTCGCTGCGCTCGCGGCTCGACCACCGGGCTCGCGGCTCGACCACCGGGCTCCTGGCTCGACCACCGGGCTCCTGGCTCGACCACCGGGCTCAGCGGACCTCGCGCCGGTCGTCGGGGAGCCGGCGGGTCAGCCCGGCCCGGTCGAGCAGGTCGAGCAGCGGCAGCACCACCCGCCGGGTGGTGCCGAGCCGCTGCCGGGCCTCGCTGGTCGTGAACGGCTGCGGCAGCTCGGCCAGCCAGGCTGCGGCGGTCCGGTCCGCCCCGGGGAGCAGCACGATGCCCGGGGCGACTCGCAGCAGCCGACCGGCCTTCGCGGCCGCGCCCACCCGGCGTACGTCGAGGCCGAGCTCCGCGAGCCGGTCCGCGGTGGGGGCCGCGAACGGCGCCCCGGCGAGGTCGGCCTCCAGCGCCGCCACCGCGCGCTCCACCTCCGCCGGCAGGGCGGCCGTCGCCGCCGGAGCCCGGACCCGGCCACGGGCCACCTGCAGCGGCGCTCGTACGACGGCGGCCACCACCTCGGCGGCGGGAAGCCCGAGCCGATCGGCCAGCGCGGTCAGCGGCAGCCCGGGGTCGAGCGGGTCGGCGGCGTCGTGCTCGGAGACCAGTCGGGCGACCTCGGTGCCGAGCCGCTCGGCGCGCTCGGCGTCGAGCAGCCACCGGCCGGCGCGGACGGCGCCCGGTGGCGGCTCCGCGGTCGGGACCCCGATCCGGCGCAGCTGCGCGGAGTCCGCGAGGCCGCGGCGGGCGAGCTCGGAGGCGAGGTCGGGGTCCCCGGAGACCGCGCCGAGCGCCCGGGCCCGGGCGGCGCCGGCACCGCGGCGGCGCAGCGGCGGCGGGTCGGGGTCGAGCACCCGGGCTCCCCACACGGCGCGGCTGCCGGGGTCGCGGAGCAGGGCCCGGTCGCCGACCCGCAGCGGCAGCGGCCGCTCGAGGGTGAGTCGGACCAGGTCGGGGCCGAGGGGCCGGGTGCGCGCGGTGAGCGAGGTGGCGCCGACGTGCAGCTGGAGGTGGGCCGGCAGCGACGCTGGACCACTGACGGCACCGCCCGAGTTGCCAGAGCTGTCCGAGTTATCCGGGTGTCCCGGGCCCTCGCGGCCGGGAACTGCCCGGACGTCGACGATCGCGGTGTGGTGCCAGGCCTCGGGGGTGACCAGCACGCCGCCGCGGTCCAGGCCGTCGACCCCGTCGCCGGTCACGTTGAGGGCGACCCGGGCCACTCCGGTGGCGGCGTCCGCGGGACGCCCGAGCACCTGCACGCCGCGCACCCGCAGCAGCCCGCCCGTGGAGGCGAGCTCGTCGCCGCGGGCGACCCGGCCGGCCGGCAGGGTGCCGGTGACCACGGTCCCGGCGCCCTTCACGCTGAACCGCCGGTCCACCCAGAGCCGGACGTCGGCCCGGGGGTCGGGCTCCGGCAGGGCTGCGACCATCGCGCCGAGGTGGTCGCGCAGCGCGTCCAGACCCTCGCCGGTGCGGGCGGAGACCGCCACCACCGGCGCCCCGCGCAGCGAGGTGCGCGCCACCTCCTCGGTGGCCCGGCGCAGCGCCGGCCCCGGGTCGGCGAGGTCGCAGCGGGTCACGGCCACGACGCCGTGACGCACCCCGAGCGCGTCCAGCGCCGCCAGGTGCTCGGCGGCCTGCGGCATCCAGGGATCGTCGGCGGCGACGACCAGCAGCGCCGCCGGCACCGGCCCGACGCCGGCCAGCATCGTGGTCACGAACCGCTCGTGGCCCGGCACGTCGACGAATGCGACCTCGCCGTGGCCGGCCAGTGTCGTCCACACGTAGCCGAGCTCGATGGACAGCCCCCGCCGCCGCTCCTCCTCGAGCCGGTCGGAGTGCATGCCGGTCAGGGCGTCGACGAGCGTGGACTTGCCGTGGTCGACGTGGCCGGCGGTGGCGATGACGTGCATGCTCAGTCCCGCGCCCGGGCCGCCGCCCGGCGTACGGCGTGCGCCAGAGCGGCGTCGTCCTCGGGGTCCACCGCGATCAGGTCCAGCAGCAGCCGGCCCCGCTCGACCCGGCCGACGACCGGCAGCTCGGCGTCCCGGCGCAGCGGCTCGGCGAGACCGGCCGGCAGGGCGACCGCCGCGCTGGGCAGCGGGACCTCCGGTGCCCCGCCGCCGCCGACCGCCGCCACGCTCTCGGCGACCTCGGCCCCGACCTCCGGGCCGAGGTCGGCGCAGATCCGCGCGGCCCGGGCGGCCAGGGCGGCCGGGGTGGTCGCCAGCGCGGCGGCGACCGGGGTCCGGGGGCCGGTCAGCGTCGCCTCGAGCGCCGCGAGCGTGAGCTTGTCGACCCGCAGCGCCCGCGCGAACGGGTGCCGGCGCAGCCCGTCGACCAGCTCGGCGGCGCCGAGCATCAGCCCGCACTGCGGTCCGCCGAGGAGCTTGTCGCCGGAGGCCGTGACCAGGTCCGCGCCGGCGCGCAGGGCGCTCGCGGCGTCGGGCTCGCCGGGCAGCCGGGGGTGCGGCGCGAGCAGTCCCGAGCCGATGTCGGCGACGACCGGGACCCCGAGCCCGGCGAGCTCGGCCACGCCGACCGAGGAGGTGAAGCCGGAGACCACGAAGTTGGACGGGTGCACCTTGAGCACGAACGCCGTCCGGTCGCCGACGGCGGCCCGGTAGTCCTCGAGCCGGACCCGGTTCGTCGTGCCGACCTCGCGCAGGGCCACGCCGAGCGACTCCAGCAGCTCGGGGATCCGGAAGCCGTCGCCGATCTCGACCAGCTCGCCGCGGGCGATCACGACCTCGCGGCCGCCGTCCGGCGACGTCAGCGCGCAGGCGGCCAGCGCGAGTGCGGCGGCGCCGTTGTTGACCACGTGCACCCCGCCGGCGTCCGGGACGGCCGCCGCCAGGGCCGCCAGCGCCGAGCGGCCACGGCGGGCCCGACGGCCGGTGGCCAGCTCCAGCTCCACGTCGGTGGCCCCGGCCGCGACCGCCAGGGCGTCGGCGGCCGCCGCGGAGAGGGGCGCGCGGCCGAGGTTGGTGTGCACCACGACGCCGGTGGCGTTGAGGACCCGGCGCAGGCCGGTGGCGTGGGCCGGCACCGCAGCGCGGGCCGCGGCGACCACGTCCGCGGGCTCGAGCTCCCCGGCCCGGCACCGGTCCAGGGCCGCGGTGACGGCCAGCTTCACCAGCCGGTCGCCCACCCGTTCGGCGGCCTCCCGCAGTGCGGGGTCGGCCAGCACGGCGTCGGTGCGGGGCGTGGCGCGGCGCCGGTCCGCCTCGGTGTCCTGGTCCGGCACGCAGGTCCTCCCGACCGTGGACTTCGAGGCGGTTGATTCCAAGCGGTTGATTCCAAGCGGTGCTGGCGACGTTGGCGGAGGCGGACGGGAATCGAACCCGCCTGACCGAGATGCTCGGCCACAACGGTTTTGAGGACCGCGCCCGTCACCAGACGAGGAACGCCTCCCCGCAACGTCGCGACCACTGTAGAGGCATCGACGCCCGAGCGGGGCGTGGCTAGTGTCGGTTCATGACCGCGACCGCGCAGATCCGGCTCACCCAGTTCGCCGCGGGCGGCGGGTGCGCGTGCAAGGTTCCGCCGGGCGAGCTGGAGCGGGTCCTGGCCGGTCTGCCCGGCGGCCGGGCCGGCGCCGGGACCGACGCGGCGGGTGACCTCGTCGTCGGCCTGGAGAACGGCGACGACGGCGCGGCGGTGCGGATCGAGGGCGGCCGGGCTCTGATCGCGACCGCCGACTTCTTCACCCCGGTCGTCGACGACCCGTACGACTGGGGCCGGATCGCGGCGGCGAACGCGCTCTCCGACGTCTACGCGATGGGCGGGGAGCCGGTGCTGGCCGTCAACCTGCTGGCGTGGCCGCGGGACCGGATCCCGTTCGAGCTGGCCCGCGAGGTGCTGCGCGGCGGCGCGGACGTGTGCGTCGAGGCCGGCTGCCACCTCGCGGGCGGGCACAGCATCGACGACCCCGAGCCCAAGTACGGCCTGGCGGTGAGCGGGCTGGGCGACGCCGACCGGCTGCTGCGCAACGACGCGGCCCGCCCCGGGACCCCGATCACCCTGACCAAGCCGCTCGGCCTGGGCGTGCTGAACAACCGGCACAAGGCGACGGGGGAGCGGTTCGAGGAGGCGGTGGCGACGATGACCATGCTCAACCGGGACGCCTCCCGCGCCGCGCTCGCGGCGGGACACACGGCCGCGACCGACGTGACCGGGTTCGGGCTGCTCGGCCACCTGTTCAAGATGGCCCGGGCCAGCGGCGTCACCGCGGTGGTGGACAGCGCCGCGGTGCCCTACCTCGACGGCGTGCGCGCGTCGTACGCCGCGGGCTACGTGCCCGGCGGAAGCCGGCGCAACCTGGACTGGGTGCGCCCGCACCTCGCCGCGGACGTCGGCGAGGACGAGCTGGTGCTGCTCGCCGACGCCCAGACCTCCGGGGGACTGCTGGTGGCCGGCGAGCTGCCCGGGCACCCCGTGGTGGGCGAGTTCGTCGCCGCCGGAGACACGGCGGTGGTGGTCCGGGCATGAAGGCCCCACACCCGGGTACAGCCCGGTCCTGAGGTAAGCGCGTCAGTACGGAGGAGAGCCCATGGCCAAGGCGTTCTTGGACTGGCCGGTGCTGCGCCAGTTCCGCGGGGACGACGTCCTCGCCCGTGGCGTCGCTGCCCGCTCGCAGCAGACCGAGGAGCTCACCGCCCGCACCACGACGGCCGACCACGTCGCCCGCAGCGTGTGCCCCTACTGCGCGGTGGGCTGCGGTCAGAAGGTCTTCGTCAAGGACGGCGAGGTGACCCAGATCGAGGGTGACCCCGACAGTCCCGTCTCCCGCGGCCGGCTGTGCCCCAAGGGCTCGGCCAGCAAGAACCTCGTCACCAGCTCGCTGCGCCAGACCAAGGTCCGCTACCGCCGCCCCTACGGCACCGAGTGGGAGGACCTCGAGCTCTCCACGGCGATGGAGATGATCGCGGACCGGGTCGTGAAGACCCGCCGCGACTTCTGGCAGGAGCTCGACGAGAAGGGCCGCCGGGTCCGGCGCACGATGGGCATCGCCAGCCTCGGCGGCGCCACGCTGGACAACGAGGAGAACTACCTCATCAAGAAGCTCTTCACGGCGATGGGCGCTATCCAGATCGAGAACCAGGCCCGGATATGACACTCCGCCACCGTCCCCGGTCTGGGGACCAGCTTCGGGCGTGGCGGCGCCACCGGGTTCCTGCAGGACCTCGCCAACGCTGACTGCATCATCATCCAGGGGTCGAACATGGCCGAGGCCCACCCGGTGGGCTTCCAGTGGGTGGTGGAGGCCAAGGCGCGCGGCGCCAAGGTGATCCACGTCGACCCCCGGTTCACGCGCACCAGCGCGCTGGCCGACACGTTCGTGCCGCTGCGGGTCGGGTCCGACATCGCGTTCCTCGGCGGCATCGTCAACTACGTGCTCAGCAACGAGCTGGACTTCCGTGAGTACGTCGTGGCGTACACCAACGCCGCCACGATCCTCAGCGAGGACTTCGAGGACACCGAGGACCTCGACGGGCTGTTCTCCGGGTTCGACCCCGAGACCCGCACCTACGACACCCAGAGCTGGCAGTACGCCACCCAGGAGGGGGACGCGGCCGACGACAACGAGCCGATGCAGCGCGAGACCGCCAGCGCCATGCAGCACGAGACGCACGGCGTCCAGGTGAAGGGCGAGCCGCCGCGCGACGAGACGCTCCAGGACCCGCGCTGCGTCTACCAGGTCCTCAAGCGGCACTACTCCCGCTACACCCCGGAGATGGTCGCGCGCACCTGCGGGGTCAGCGAGGAGGCGTTCCTCGAGGTGTGCCGGGCCTGGACCGAGAACTCCGGGCGGGACCGCACCACCGCGCTGGTCTACAGCGTGGGCTGGACCCAGCACAGCGTCGGCGTGCAGTACATCCGCACCGGCGCGATCCTCCAGCTGCTGCTCGGCAACACCGGCCGGCCCGGCGGCGGGATCATGGCGCTGCGCGGGCACGCCAGCATCCAGGGGTCGACCGACATCCCGACGCTGTTCAACCTGCTGCCCGGCTACCTGCCGATGCCGAACGCCGCGGAGCACACCTCCCTGGAGGAGTGGCTCGACGCGGTCCGCCAGCCCGGGGCGAAGGGGTTCTGGTCGAACGCCGACGCCTACGGGGTCAGCCTGCTCAAGGCCTACTGGGGGGAGAAGGCGACGGCGGAGAACGACTACTGCTACGACTACCTGCCCCGGATCACCGGCGACCACGGCACCTACCGCACGGTGCTGGACATGATCGACGGCAAGGTGAAGGGCTACTTCCTGCTCGGCCAGAACCCGGCCGTCGGGTCCGCCCACGGGCGCGCCCAGCGGCTCGGCATGGCCAACCTGGACTGGCTGGTGGTGCGCGACCTGTTCGAGATCGAGAGCGCCAGCTTCTGGAAGGACTCCCCGGAGGTGGAGACCGGCGAGATCGTGCCGGAGGAGTGCGCCACCGAGGTGTTCTTGATGCCCGCGGCCTCGCACGTCGAGAAGGAGGGCACCTTCACCCAGACCCAGCGGATGCTCCAGTGGCGGGAGAAGGCCGTGGAGGCGCCCGGGGACTGCCGCTCGGAGCTGTGGTTCTTCTACCACCTGGGCCGGATGCTGCGCGAGCGGCTGGCCGACTCCACCGACGAGCGGGACCGGCCGCTGCTGGACCTCGCGTGGGACTACTCCACGCACGGGCTGCACGCCGAGCCCAGCGCGGAGGACGTGCTGATGGAGATCAACGGCTACGAGATCGCCACCCGGCGTCCGCTGTCGTCGTTCACCCAGATGCGCAACGACGGCAGCACCGTGGGCGGCTGCTGGATCTACACGGGCGTCTTCGCCGACGGCGTCAACCAGGCGGCCCGGCGCAAGCCCGGCAAGGAGCAGTCCTGGGTGGCGCCCGAGTGGGGCTGGGCGTGGCCGGCGAACCGCCGCACGCTGTACAACCGCGCCTCGGCCGACCCCGAGGGCCGGCCGTGGAGCGAGCGCAAGGCCTACGTGTGGTGGGACGAGGCGGCCCAGGAGTGGACCGGGCACGACGTGCCGGACTTCGAGAAGACCAAGCCGCCGTCGTACCGCCCCGGTCCCGAGGACGACGGCGTGGCCGGCATCGCCGGCAACGACCCGTTCATCATGCAGGGCGACGGGAAGGGCGCGCTCTACGTGCCCCAAGGGCTGCTCGACGGCCCGATGCCCACGCACTACGAGCCGGTGGAGTCGCCGTTCCCGAACCCGATGTACGGCCAGCAGGCCAACCCCATCCGCAAGGAGTACACCCGGGCCGAGAACCGGATGAACCCCAGCCCGCCGGAGGACCACAGCGAGGTCTTCCCGTTCGTCTTCACCACCAGTCGGCTCACCGAGCACCACACGGCCGGCGGGATGAGCCGCTACGTCGCGCGGCTGGCCGAGCTCCAGCCGGAGATGTTCGTCGAGGTCTCCCCGGAGCTGGCCGGCGAGCGCGGGCTGGAGAACGGCGGCTGGGCCACGATCGTCACCGCGCGCGCCGCGATCGAGGCCCGGGTGATGGTCACCGACCGGCTCTCGCCGCTGCGGGTCGAGAACCGGACCGTGCACCAGGTCTGGCTGCCCTACCACTGGGGACAGGGCGGGATCGTCACCGGCGACTCCGCCAACGACCTCCTCGGCATCTCGCTGGACCCCAACGTGCTGATCCAGGAGTCCAAGGTCGGCACCTGCGACGTCCGGCCGGGGCGGCGCCCGACCGGTGTGGCGCTGACCGCCCTGGTCGCGGGGTACCAGCACCGCGCCGGGGTGGACCACGACCTGGAGCGGCCGATCGTGACCACGGGGGCGGGTGCCTTCACCGCCGACGCCGGCGACGAGACGCCCAACCCCGAGGGCGAGCCCGACCACGACCAGGGAAGCGGAGCATCCTGATGATCGGTGGCAAGAACAGCCTCTTCGGCCCGGTCGACGCGACCGCCAACTCCGGGTACGGCGACGACCATCCGCCGCGGAAGGGGTTCTTCACCGACACCAGCATCTGCATCGGCTGCAAGGCCTGCGAGGTGGCGTGCAAGGAGTGGAACGACGTCCCTGCCGACCACTTCGACATGACCGCCAGCTCCTACGACAACAGCCACTCGCTGAACGCCAACCAGTGGCGCCACGTGGCTTTCATCGAGCAGCCCAAGCGGCTCGGCGCCCAGGACCCCGGGCTCCGGGCGCCGCAGGTCACGGACCTGGGGATGCCGACCGCCCGCCCGTCCGACACCCTGACCGTCGAGGAGGGCGAGCAGACGGATGACACGAAGCCGGACTTCCGGTGGCTGATGTCCTCCGACGTGTGCAAGCACTGCACCCACGCCGCGTGCCTGGACGTGTGCCCGACCGGGTCGCTGTTCCGCTCGGAGTTCGGCACGGTCGTGGTCCAGGACGACATCTGCAACGGCTGCGGCTACTGCGTGGCCGCCTGCCCGTACGGCGTGATCGAGCGCCGCCGCGCGCCGGACGGGGCGAAGAACGTCGGGATCGCCCAGAAGTGCACGCTGTGCTACGACCGGCTCGGCGCCGGGCAGACCCCGGCCTGCGCCCAGGCGTGCCCCACCGAGTCCATCCAGTTCGGCGACGTGGAGGAGCTGCGGGAGCGGGCCAGCACCCGGGTCGCGCAGCTGCACGAGGCCGGCATCATGGACGCTCGGCTCTACGGCAACGACCCCGAGGACGGCGTCGGTGGCGCCGGCGCGTTCTTCCTGCTCCTCGACGAGCCCGAGGTCTACGGGCTGCCGCCGGACCCGGTGGTGACCACCAAGGACCTGCCGCAGATGTTCAACCGCGCCTCGACCGCCGCGTTCACGCTGCTGGCCGGTGCCGCGCTGGCGTTTGTGGGGAGGCGGCGATGAGCGAGACCACCGACCGCAACGGGACCGGCCCGGCCGCGGCCCGCGACGAGCGGCAGACCACCGCCGTCATCGGGTCCGCCGGTGGCCGACGGATCGGCGGCGGCCGCCGGGGCGGACGGCGGCCCGGCGGGCGACGCAAGCACGGCCCGGGAGCAGAGCAGCAGATGGTCCCCGAGGCGGAGTTCACCTCCTACTACGGGCGGCCGATCGTCAAGCCGTCGCCGTGGGAGAAGGACATCCCGATCTACCTGTTCGCCGGCGGTCTGGCCGCCGGCTCCTCGCTGCTGGCCGCCGGCGCGGACCTCACCGGGCGGCCCGCCCTGCGGCGTACCGGCCGGTTCGGCGCGCTGGCCGCCCTGAGCGTCTCGATGGTCGCGCTGGTCCACGACCTCGGCAAGCCCTCCCGGTTCCTCAACATGCTGCGGGTGGCGAAGCTGACCTCCCCGATGTCGGTCGGCACCTGGATCCTGTCGATCTACGGCCCGTTCGCCGGCGCGGCGGCGGCTGCGGAGGCGGTCGCGATGCTGCCGCCGGGACGCCGGGTCGGCCCGCTGCGGCTGCTTCCGCTCCTGCACCGGCCGGCCGGGCTGATGGCCGGGCTGGCCGCGCCCCCGGTCGCGGCGTACACCGCGGTGTTGCTCGCCGACACCGCGACGCCGTCGTGGCACGCGGCCTTCAAGGAGCTCCCGTTCGTCTTCGTCGGGTCGGCCGCCGCCGCCTCCGCCGGCCTGGGCCTGGTCGGGGCTCCGGTCGCGGAGACCGGACCCGCGCGCCGGCTGGCGGTGGGCGGCGCGGTGCTGGAGCTGGCCGCGGAGCAGCAGATGGAGCGGTCGATGGGCATCACCGCCGAGCCGCTGCACGAGGGCAAGGCCGGGCGGCTGATGCGGGCCGCGAAGGCCCTCACCGTCGTCGGCGCGATCGGGGCGGCGGTCTCCGGTCGCAGCCGCGCCCTCTCGGCGCTCTCGGGCGCCGCGCTGATGGCCGGCTCGGCGTGCACCCGTTTCGGGATCTTCGAGGCGGGGCAGGCGTCGGCCCTGGACCCGAAGTACATCGTCGTACCGCAGCGCGAGCGCCTGGCGCGCGAGGGCCCCGTTCGCTACGAGGAGTGAGGTGTCGGCATGAGCAACACCGGGACGAACAGTGGGGCCGCCAGCGCGGAGGCCGGGGGCGAGACCGGGACGAACCGCTGGCTGCTCGTGGCCGCGGCGCTGCTCCTGCAGTTCTCGATCGGCGCCGTGTACGCGTGGAGCGTCTTCTCCAAGGCCCTCCAGGACGCCTCGGCGTTCGAGCTGAGCTCGGTCGAGGCGGCCATCCCGTTCGAGGTCACGATCGGGATGATCTTCATCGGCACCTACATCGGCGGCCGGATCCAGGACCGGCGCGGGCCGCGGGTGGTGGCGATGGCCGGCGGCGTGATCTACGGCCTGGGCGTGCTGCTGGCCGGCTTCGCGGAGAGCAAGGACGACTTCTGGCTGGTCGTGCTCGGGTACGGCGTGATCAGCGGCTTCGGGCTCGGCGTGGCCTACATCGTGCCGATCGCGATGCTGCAGAAGTGGTTCCCCGACAAGCGCGGCCTGATCACCGGGCTGGCGGTCGGTGGCTTCGGCTTCGGTGCGGTGCTCACCTCGCCGGTGGCGAACTGGCTGATCGACCGTGACCCGGACATCCCGACCAAGGCGTTCATCCCGCTCGGCATCGCCTACCTGGTGATGTCGCTGATCGGCGCCTCGCTGTTCAAGAACCCGCCCGAGGGCTACACCGTGGCCGGCCACGAGGCGGTCGGCGGCTCCGGCGCGGACGCCGCCACCCGCGACTACACCCAGGGCGAGGCCCTGCGCACCCCGCAGTGGTACCTGCTCACCGCGATCCTCACCCTCAACGTCGCGGCCGGCATCTCGCTGATCTCCCAGGCCGCGGCCAGCGCCACCGACATCGCCGGGTACTCCGCTGCCGGGGCGGCCACGCTGGTCGGCGCCCTGGCGATCTTCAACGGCGCCGGGCGGATCGTGTGGGCTGCGGCCTCGGACAAGATCGGGCGGATGCGGGCCTTCGCCGCGATGCTCGCGCTGTCCGGTCTGTGCCTGATCGCGATCCCGCACGCGGAGAGCGCCGTGCTGTTCGCCCTGCTCGCCGCGGTCATCTACCTCTGCTACGGCGGCGCCTTCGGCACCATGCCCGCCACCGCCGGCGACTACTTCGGGGTGCGCCACGCGGGCGCGATCTACGGGCTGATGCTGATCGGCTGGAGCATCGGCGGCGTCGCGGGGCCGCTGCTCGCCTCGGCCCTGATCGGCGAGGACGAGGCCTACACCACGGCGTACACGGTCATCGGCGTGGTCGCCGTGGCCGCCGTCGCGCTGACGTTCCTCACCAAGGTCCCGAAGGGCCGCGAGGCGGAGGCCGTCGACGCTCGGGGGTAGGCGGGGGCTCCGGCTCGCCGCCGGGTTTCTCGGTGGGGGGATGGATACCGGTCTGGGTTCGCAAACTGGATCCGACCCACGAGAGGTACCACCATGTTGAACCTGCGCAGGACCACCGCCACGGTCGGAGCCGCCGTGCTCCTGGCCACCCCGCTCGTCGCGCTCAGCGCGACGCCCGCCCAGGCCGCGGACCGGAACTTCCGGTGCAGCGGCGCCCGGGTCGACTTCGACGTCGAGCGCGACGACGGCAGGTACGAGGTGGCCGTCGACATCGACCGGGCTCCGGCCGGCAGCCGGTGGCGGGTCACGCTGCGCCAGAACGGGAAGCGGTTCTACCACCGGGTCCGGGTCGCCGACCGCGAGGGAGACGTCGAGGTCGACCGCAACCGGCCCAACACCCGGGGGCGCGACACCTTCAAGCTCCGGGTCAAGCGGATCGGCGGGGCCCCCGCGTGCAGGAGCACCATCCGGGTGCGCTGACGGTCCGAAGCCTTCGGGCCCGGCGCTGTCGCCGGGGTGCCGAGTTCGGGCCCGCCCGGGCCGGCCGACCGCTAGGTTGACCGACCGTGGACCAGCCCCGGATCGTCGCGCTCAACCACGTCGGCGTCAGCGTCGCCGACCTCGACCGGGCCCGGGCCTTCTGGGTCGGAGGGCTCGGCGCGCTGGAGCACGGCGGCTGGAGCTGGCCGGTGGGGACGGCGCCCGCTGACGAGTCCCTGGCGACACCGGGCACCGCTGCCGACGTGGCACTGCTGCGCACCGACACCGCGTTCCTGGAGCTGTTCGCGTTCTCCGCACCACGGCCCGAGCCCCGGTCCGACCGCGCGCCGGGCGTGGCCGCGCTGGCTTGGGCAGTGCCCGACGTCGCCGCGGCCCGGGAGCGGGGGCTCGCAGCGGGAGGGGCAGCGGACCCGCGCGACCCGGCCGCCCTGCGCTGCCCGGACGGCACGCCGGTCCGGCTGGTCGCCGCTCCCGAGGGCCCGACCGGGCTGGTCGGCGTGACGGTGCGGGTGCCGGACCCGGCGGCGCACGTCGTCCGGGAGGTGCTGGGACCGGTCGCCCACGAGGTGGTCGGCGGCGCCGACGCGCCGCCCGCCCGACCGGTCGACCTCGGGGTCAACCACGTCTGCCTCGACGTCGCCGGGATCGCCGCGGTCCGCGCCCACCTCGACGGGGTGCGCTGGCACCACGACGTCACCGAGTCCAGCGGCGGCATCGCCGCCGTCTGCTACGGCACCACCGCCGACGGGGTGCTCGTCGAGCTGCTGGAGAGCCGCAGCCCGGAGGCGTTCCTGTCCCGCTGCCGGCTGGCCCGCCCCGGCCCGGCCTGAGCGGCCGGACGGGGCCGGGCGAGGGTCAGGCGATGACCGGGTCGCCGGCGCCCGCCGCCGCGGACCGCTCGTCGGCCTCCCGCAGGGCCTGCCGTGCGGGCCGCTGCAGCACCACCGCCAGGGCCAGCGCGAGCACGGTCGCGCCCACCGTGACCATGAACGCGGCGCCGTACCCGTGCAGGTCGGCGAGCCGGCCCGCGGTGGTCGAGCCGATGGCGTACCCGATCCCGGTGGCGCCGGCCAGCAGCGTCATCGCCAGCCCGACCCGGGCCAGCGGCACCGCGCGCTCGGCGATCGAGAAGTTCGCGATCATGTACGGCGCGACGCCGAAGCCGATCAGCAGGACCGCCAGCACCAGCGTGGGGACCGAGTCGACCAGCAGGAACGGCACCGAGAGCACCAGCAGGAACGCGGCCGAGACCAGGACCCGGCGCTCGTGGCCGAACCGCTCCGGCAGCGCGACAGTGGCGAGCCCGGCGACCACGCTGCCGATCCCGAGCAGCGCGTGCACGAGGCCCGCGAGCCCGGGCTGACCGGCGTCGGTGGTGAGCGCGGTCGTGCCGGTCTGGATCGAGCCGAACAGCAGGCCCACGCAGAGCTGGGCGCCGAACAGCGCGACGAACAGCCCGGTGACCACCCGGCCGCCACCCGCAGCGCGGCCGCCGCCGCCGGTCAGCAGCGCGGTGGGGTGCAGGGCGAAGGCGCACCCGAAGACGGCCAGCAGGCCGGCGGCGAACAGGATCGCCGCGCTGGGGGAGACCAGGGCCACCAGCGCGCCGACCACGGCCGGGCCGAGGACGAACGACGCCTCGTCGGCGGCGCCCTCGTAGGAGAAGGCGGCGCCCATCAGCCGGCCCTGCTGGGCCCCGGCGGGCGCGGTGATCGGCCGCCAGCGGACCCGCGCCAGGGGACCCACCGTGGGCAGCACCAGCCCGGCCGCGGCGGCGGTGGCGACGAGCGCGCCGCCCGGCGCCCCGGAGGACGTGAGCGCGACCAGGGCGGCCAGCCCGGCGGCACCGGCGAGGGACTGGACCAGGACCACCGAGCGCTGGCCGATCCGGTCCGCGAGGGCGCCGGCGAACGGCGAGCCCACGGCGTTCGCGACCGCGAGGGCGCCGGCGGCGAGGCCGCCGGTCCCGTAGCTGTCGGTGGCGCTGGAGACCAGCAGCATCGTGCCGATCTGGCTCATGCTCAGCGGCAGTCGCCCGACGAAGGCGACGGCGACGTACATCGGTCCGACCAGGTCGAGCAGTCGGGCGTACGAGGCGAGGGGTGACACAGGTGGGTTCCTTCAGGGTAGGCGCGGACCGCGCGCCGTACCCACCACCAAGAACGCGCCGAACCCTGTGCGCCGAGGATGCTAGCCGCCCTCCGGGGTGCCGTGGGCATCCGCGACCGGCCGGGTGACCGGCCTCACCTGGGTCGCCGGGGCCGGTCCCGGCCGGGCACACTGACGCCCATGCCTCTCGGGTCGCCCTACTCCGTCCCCGTCCGCCGCGCCGCCGCGCACCGACCGCAAGGAGGGGGCGCCGGCCGGGTGCTGACTGTGGTCCTGGCCCTGATCCTGGGCGTGGCCGGGACGGTCGCGATGGTCGCTCTGCCCGCCCACGCGGCGCCGGCCGCGACGACCCTCGTGCTGAGCGGCACCGGCGGCACGGCCGGTGCCACCACGACGCTCGCGCTGGAGCTGCGCACCACCGACGGTCGGCCGGTGGCCGGCGCGACGGTCCTGGTCGAGCGGGCGTCGGGCGGCGGGGGATGGGCGCCGGTGGGCACGGTCGGCACCGACGCCGCGGGCCGGGCCACCCTGCCGGCCACGATCGACCGGGTCCCCGCCCGGAACGCCTTCCGGGCGAGCTGGGCCGGCGACACGACGTACGCCGGGGCGGCCGCCGCCACCCAGGTCCGCCTCACCCGGCTGGGCAGCAGCCTGGCCGTCACCGGCCCGGGCAGCGTGACCGACGGCGCGAGCGTTGACCTCCAGGTGACCTGGCGGACCGTCGACGGCCAGCCGGTCGCGGGCCCGGTGCGGCTCCAGCGGCGCAACGCGGGCGGGAAGTGGCGCACCGTCACCACCCTGCGCACCGGGCCCGACGGCACGGCCCGGCTCCGGGTCCGCCCGCGGGTGGACACCGCCTGGCGTGCCCGGGCCGCGGCGCTGGCCTGGGTCGAGGCGGCGCGCAGCGGCATCCGCAGCCTGGACAACCGCCCGCCGGGCGACCGGGTCCGGCTGCCGAAGCGGGCGCCGCGGCCCCGGGTCCGGCTGCCGCGGCAGCGGCGCGCGGTCGACGAGGGCGCCAACCTGGCAGTCACCCGGATCCCCGCGGGGGTCTGGCGGCAGATGACCGGGCGCAGCTGGCGCCGGGGCTGCCCGGTCGGCCGCGCCGGCCTGCGGCTGGTCCGCGTCAACTACTGGGGCTACGACGGCTACCGCTACCGCGGGGAGCTGGTCGCCAATGCCCGCGCGGCCCGGGCCATGGGCGGCGCGCTGGCCGAGATGTACGCCGCGGGGCACGCCGTCCGCTCCATGTACCGGGTCGACCGGTTCGGCTGGTCCAAGCGGCTCAGGGGCGCCGACGACTACCGCTCGATGGCGGCCGGCAACACCTCGGCGTTCAACTGCCGCCACGTCGTCGGCCGGCCGGGGGTCCGCTCGCCGCACTCCTACGGCACCGCCCTGGACGTGAACACCTGGGAGAACCCCTACCGCTCCGCGCGCGGCATCGTGCCGAACCGGTTCTGGCAGGCCCGCTCGCACCCGAACGTCGCCTGGCGCTCGCGCAACCACGCGGTGGTGCGGATCATGGCGCGCCACGGGCTGCGCTGGACCTACGGGCTCGGCGACACCCAGCACTTCGACTACGTCGGCCCCGCGGGCACGGCCGGTGCGGGCCGGTCCGTCGCCCACCTGCACCCGCAGTGCACCGGGTTCATCTGCGAGTAGCGTGCCGTCCGTGCCCGACTGCGCCTTCTGCTCGATCGTGGCCGGGACGGCCGCGGCCGACCTGGTGCTCGAGGACGACGACCTGGTGGCCTTCCTGGACCGGCGGCCGGTCTTCAAGGGGCACGTGCTGCTGGTGCCGCGCGAGCACGTGGTCACGCTCCCGGACCTGCCCGCCGGGCTGCGCGACGGCTTCCTGGCCGCCGCGCAGCGGCTCGCCACCGCTGTCGTGACCGGGCTGGGAGCCCAGGGCAGCTTCGTGGCGCTGAACAACGTGGTCAGCCAGTCGGTGCCGCACCTGCACCTGCACGTCGTGCCCCGGACCAAGGGCGACGGGCTGCGCGGGTTCTTCTGGCCGCGCACCGGCTACGCCGACGACGCCGAGCGTGGCGAGTACGCCGCGCGGTTGCGCGCGGCCCTACAGTGATCGCCGGATGCTGAGGGCAGCGTCCCACCGAGCAGAGGAGACAGGAACATGGGTCGATTCGACGGGCGCGTCGCCGTCATCACCGGCGCCGCACGAGGCATCGGCTTCGGGACCGCCACCCGGTTCGCCGAGGAGGGCGCCTCGATCGCGATCGTCGACCTCGACGAGACAGCTGCCGCCGAGGCCGCCGCCAAGCTGCCCGTCGTCGAGGGCGCCCGGGCGATCGGGATCGGGGCCGACGTCAGCGACGCCGCCTCGGTCGACGCCGCGATCGCGCGGGTCGTCGCGGAGCTCGGCGGGCTGCACGTGCTCGTCAACAACGCCGGCATCACCCGCGACAACCTGCTGTTCAAGATGTCCGAGCAGGACTGGGACCTGGTCATGAACGTGCACCTCAAGGGCGCCTTCCTGATGACCAAGGCCGCCCAGAAGCACTTCGTGGAGCAGAAGTACGGCAAGGTCCTCAACCTCTCCAGCGTCTCCGCGCTCGGCAACCGGGGCCAGGCCAACTACTCCGCCGCCAAGATGGGCATCCAGGGGTTCACCCGCACGCTCGGCATCGAGCTGGGCCCCTTCGGCATCAACGCCAACGCGATCGCGCCGGGCTTCATCGCCACCGAGATGACCGACGCCACCGCCGCCCGGCTCAAGATGGACGTCGAGGACTTCCGCAAGCTCAACGCCGAGGCCAACCCGGTCAAGCGGGTCGGCTTCCCCGAGGACATCGCCGCGGCCGCGGCGTTCCTCTGCAGCGACGAGGCCTCCTACATCACCGGCCAGACCCTGTACGTCGACGGCGGCGCTACCCTGGTCTGAGAGCGCCACCGGCGGCCGCCGGTGCGGTGACCCGCTCATCGGGACCCGCCCATCGCGGCCCGGCCGCTCCTGGCGCGCCTCCCGGCCTCCGGGCCGCGCGCGCCCCACACTGAAGTCGACCAGTTCACTGCACCATGTCCCGATCTCGAAACGGAGCCCGCCTCGTGCGCCGCACCCGCCTGTTCACCGCCACCGCCCTGGCTGCGTGCCTCGTCCTCACCGCCTGTGGCGGCGAGGAGGACCCGAAGAAGCCGGCGTCCCAGGACGTCGCCGAGGGCTCGGTGCTCGACTCCACCTGGCCCCTGACCGGGCTGCCGGTCACCGGCGACGACAGCGCCTCCCAGGAGCACCCGGTGATGGTCGTCAAGATCGACAACACCGCCTCCAGCGCGCCGCAGGTCGGCCTCGGCAAGGCGGACCTGGTCGTCGAGGAGCTCGTCGAGGGCGGGATGACCCGGCTCGCGGCGTTCTTCTACTCCGAGCTGCCGGGCAAGGTCGGGCCGGTGCGCTCGATGCGCGCCAGCGACATCGGCATCGTCGCCCCCTCCGAGGGCGCCATGGTGACCAGCGGCGCCGCCGGGGTCACCATCGACCGGATCAAGAAGGCCGGGATCGAGTTCTTCGCCGAGGGCGCCAAGGGCATCAGCCGCGACAGCTCGCGCAGCGCGCCGTACAACCTGTTCTCGAACCTGCCCCAGACCGCGACGCTCGCGAAGGTCGAGGAGTCCCGCCCCGACGACTACCTGGAGTGGGGGACTGCCGAGGACCTGCCGAAGGGCCAGCCCGCCAAGCGGATCACCGCCAGCTTCTCCGGCGGCCACACCACCGAGTGGTCCTACGACGGCAAGACCTACAGCAACGTCAACACCCACGCCGCCGAGGGCGACCAGTTCCAGGCCGACACCGTCCTGGTGCTGCGGGTCCCGGTCGGCGACGCGGGCTACACCGACCCGGCCGGCAACCCGGTGCCGGAGACCAAGCTCGACGGCAAGGGCCAGGCGCTGCTCTTCCACGGCGGGCGCCTGGTGCGCGGCACCTGGACCAAGAACGGGCTGGACGCCCCGATCCGGCTGGCCACCAAGGCCGGGGACCTCACGGTCCCGGCCGGCCACACCTGGGTCGAGCTGGTCCCGAACTCCGGCGGCAACGTCACGTTCGGCAAGTAGCAGCGAGCTATCCGACGCCCGGGCGGTCCTGCGGGACCGACCCGGGCGTCGGCACGTCCACGCCGGTGTCGGCGAGGACCTGGAAGCCCTGGAGGATGAACGTGATAGCGGTCTCGACGCGCTGGGCCGCGGCGAGCGGGTCCGTGGCGGTCGCGACGCACTCGCCGGCCGAGGACATCGCGCCGAAGAAGATCCGCGAGAAGGTCTGCAGCATCTCCTCCTCGACCTCCCAGGTGCCGGCCGTGGTCACCGAGCGCACGATCTCCACCACGTTCGCGAAGGTGGAGCGCTCCTCCTGCTCCCGGTAGCGCTCGTGGCCGAGGACGGCGGGTCCCTCCTGGACGACGATGCGCCGGTAGCGCGGCTCCTGCACGACGGCCAGGAACGCCCGCAGGCCGGCGACCGCCTTCTCCCACGGGTCGGCCTTGCCGCGCACGGCGCGCTGGATGGTCCGGGAGGCGTCGGACTCGACCCGCTCGAAGACCGCCTCGAAGAGCGCCTGCTTGCCGGTGAAGTGGTGGTAGAGCGCGCCCTTGGTCACCCGGGCGCCGGCCACGATCGTGTCCAGCGACGTGGCGGCGTACCCGTGCTGGGTGAAGAGGTCCTCGGCCACGTCCACGAGGGCCCGCTTGGTCGAGGCGGAGTACTGCTGGCGCCGGCTCGGCCCGGCGCGGCCCGGGCCCGCCGGAGCCGGCTGCGGCACGCGCGAGGTCGACATTCCGACAGCATAGGACCGACCGTCGGTATGGGCGGGTGCGATCGGGCATCGTGCGGCCGGCCCGGGGCGGGTGTCAGGATGGCGCCATGGCATCGGTGGGACCACGGCCGGGCACGGCCCCGGAACCGGCGGCGGGGATGCTGCTGGTCGCGTCCCCGGCGCTGCTCGACCCGAACTTCGCCGACGCCGTCGTGCTGGTCCTCGACGCCGATTCCGACGGTGCCGTCGGCGTCGTGCTGAACCGGCCCTCGCCGGTCCCGGTCGCCGAGGTGCTGGCCGGCTGGGGCGAGGTCGTGGCCGAGCCGGAGGTGCTCTTCCAGGGCGGCCCGGTCGGGCCGGAGGGGGCACTCGCGGTGGGCCTGCTCAAGGCCGGCATCGAGCCCCCGGTCGGCTTCCGGCCCGTGCACGCCGCCCTCGGCGTCCTGGACCTGGACACCCCCGTCGAGCTGGTCGCGGGCGGCCTCGACGGCCTGCGGATCTTCGCCGGGTACGCCGGCTGGGGCGCCGGCCAGGTGGAGGCCGAGATCGAGGAGGGCAGCTGGTACGTCGTGCCCGGCACCGCCGCCGACGTCTTCCGCGCCGACCCGACCGACCTGTGGCGCGAGGTGCTGCGCCGCCAGCCGGGCGAGCTGGCCTGGCACGCCACCCGTCCGGTGGACCCGGACCTCAACTGATCGCGGCGCACCTCCTCTCGGCTCACCCGATCGGGACGGCCTCGCGTACCCTTGACGACGTGAGCAGCATCGGATTCGGCACCGGCACGTCCCTCGACGAGCGAGTGCGCGAGGACCAGCGCACCGTCCCCACCGACGACGGTGACCACGAGCGGTTCTCGCACTACGTCGAGAAGGAGAAGCTCACCGAGGCGATGGTGATGGGCACCCCGGTCGTGGCGCTGTGCGGGAAGGTCTGGGTGCCCAGCCGGGCGCCGGAGAAGTTCCCGGTCTGCCCGGATTGCAAGGAAGTCTGGGAGAGCCTGAACGGCCCCGAGGGCGAGGAGTGACTGCGGCCGACGAGCCGCTCCCCGAGCCCAACGCACTGACTCCGGCCTGGCCGGAGCGTGCTGCCTGGGGCACGGCCACGTCCCTGCGTGCGTGGCAGACCGCCGCGATGCAGAAGTACTTCACCGATCACCCGCGCGACTTCCTCGCGGTCGCCACGCCCGGGGCCGGCAAGACCACGTTCGCGCTCTCGGTGGCCGCCGAGCTGCTCGGGCGCCGGATCGTGGACCGGATCACGATCGTGGCGCCCACCGAGCACCTCAAGCTCCAGTGGGCCCAGGCCGCGGCCCGCGCCGGGATCCCGATCGACCCGACGTACGCCGCCGGGAAGGGCCGCACCTCCGGGGACTACGTGGGGATCGCTGTCACCTACGCGGGCGTCGCGGTGAACCCGCTGGCGATGCGGATCCGCACCGAGCGCTTCAAGACCCTGGTGATCCTCGACGAGGTGCACCACGCCGGCGACGCGCTGTCGTGGGGCGAGGGCGTGCGGGAGGCCTTCGAGCCGGCGTCGCGGCGCCTGGCGCTGACCGGCACGCCGTTCCGCTCCGACATCAACCCGATCCCGTTCGTCACCTACGCCCCGGGGCACGACGGCGTGCCGCGCTCGGTCGCGGACTTCACCTACGGCTACGGGCAGGCGCTGGCAGACCACGTGGTGCGGCCGGTGCTGTTCATGGCCTACTCCGGCGACATGACCTGGCGCACCCGCGCCGGCGACGAGGTGGTCGCCCGGCTGGGCGAGCCGCTGACCAAGGACCTGACCAACCAGGCGCTGCGCACCGCCCTGGACCCGCACGGCTCCTGGATCCCGTCGGTGCTGGCCGCTGCCGACACCCGGCTCTCGGAGGTACGCCGGCACGTGCCGGACGCCGGGGGACTGGTGATCGCCACCGACCAGGACTCGGCGCGCGCGTACGCCAAGACGCTGCGCCAGATCACCGGCGAGGCGGCGACCGTGGTGCTCTCCGACGAGAAGCTGGCCTCGAAGAAGATCTCGGAGTTCTCCGCCGGCGAGAGTCGCTGGATGGTCGCGGTCCGGATGGTCTCCGAGGGCGTCGACGTGCCGCGGCTCTCGGTGGGCGTCTACGCGACCACCACCTCCACGCCGCTGTTCTTCGCCCAGGCGGTGGGCCGCTTCGTGCGGGCCCGGGCCCGCGGCGAGACCGCCTCGGTGTTCCTGCCCAGCGTCCCCGGACTGCTCACGTTCGCCGCGGAGATGGAGGTCGAGCGCGACCACGTCCTGGGCAAGAAGGTCAGCGAGGACGGCGACCTGTTCGCACCCGAGGACGACCTGCTGCGCCAGGCCAACCAGGGCGAGGCCGCGTCCTCGGACCTGGAGGGGCTGTCCTTCGAGGCGCTCGGCTCCGAGGCCCGCTTCGACCGGGTGCTCTTCGACGGCGGCGAGTTCGGCCACGCCGGCGAGGTGCACGTGGGCTCGGAGGAGGAGATGGACTTCCTCGGCATCCCCGGGCTCCTGGAGCCCGACCAGATGCGCGACCTGCTGCGCCGCCGGCAGAGCGACCGCGCGCAGAAGCAGCAGTCCGCGCTGACCGCGCGCGGCGAGGAGGCGCGCCAGTCCGCGGACTCGGTCGCCGAGGTGACCACCCACGAGCAGCTGGCAGTGCTGCGCCGCGAGCTCAACGGGCTGGTCGGCGCCTGGCACCACCGCACCGGCCAGCCGCACGGGATGACCCATGCGACGCTGCGCAAGGAGTGCGGCGGCCCCGCGGCCGCGGTGGCCAACGCCGAGCAGCTGCGGGCGCGGATCGACCGGGTCCGCGAGTGGGCGGCCCGGCGTACCTCCTGAGGGGCCAGGCGGCCGGCTCGGGCGCCGGTCAGTCGGCCGCGGCGGCGCGGGCCAGCGGCAGCACCCGGTAGGGCACCTGGGTCGCCAGCGCGATCACGGTCGAGGAGCGCACGATCCTCGGCTCGGCCAGCACGGCGTCGATGACCCGTTGCAGGTCGGTGTTCGACCGGGCGACCACGCGCACCCACAGGTCGCCGGCGCCGGTGATCGTGTGCGCCTCGAGGACCTCCGGGATCGCGGCGAGATGGTCTGCGACCGCCTGGTGCCCGCCGGCGCGCGGCTCCTGGCGGATCTCCAGGGTCAGGAACCCGGTCACGGGATGGCCCAGCGCGGCGGGGGAGAGCTCGGGCCCCCAGCCGGTGACCACCCCGCTGCCGGCGAGCCGGTCCAGCCGCGCCTGGACGGTGCCGCGGGCGACGCCGAGCCGGCGGGACGCCTCGAGCACCCCCACCCGCGGCTCGGTGGCGAACAGCTCGATCAGCCTGGCGTCCAGATCGTCCATCCCGGGGCTCCCCTTGTCGGCCGGAACTGGACAGGTTGCCCAGCGTCGGAGCTCACACTTGCACAGCATGTCGCCCGGATCACATCCTGCGAGCATGTCGCTGACCCCTGCCGAGCTCAAGGCCGACCTGACCCTCGACCAGCTGCGCCAGCTCGTCGGACTCGTGGAGTACGACGCCGATGCCGACGTCTTCCCGGTCACCGGGTGGGATGCGATCGTCTTCGTCGTCGGCAACGCCACCCAGGCCGCGCACTACTACCAGTCCGCGTGGGGGATGCAGCTCGAGGCGTACTCCGGCCCCGAGAACGGCAACCGCGACCACGTCTCGTTCGTGCTGCGCTCCGGCTCGATCCGCTTCGTCCTCAACGGGGCGGTGGACCCCGACAGCGACCTCGTCGAGCACCACCGCCGGCACGGCGACGGGGTCGTCGACATCGCGCTGGAGGTCCCCGACGTGGACCGGTGCATCGCCCAGGCCCGCCGCGCCGGCGCCACGATCCTGAGCGAGCCCGAGGACCGCACCGACGAGCACGGCACCGTGCGGACCGCCGCGATCGCGACGTACGGCGAGACCCGGCACACGCTGGTGGACCGGTCCCGCTACGACGGCCCCTACCTGCCCGGGTACGTCGCCCGGCGCGGCCGCTGGCAGCCCCGGCCGGGCCAGCCGCGGCGGCTCTTCTCGGCGCTGGACCACATCGTCGGCAACGTCGAGCTGGGCCGGATGGAGGAGTGGGTCGACTTCTACCGCCGGGTCATGGGCTTCACGAACATGGCCGAGTTCATCGGCGACGACATCGCCACCGACTACTCGGCCCTGATGAGCAAGGTGGTCGCCAACGGCAACCACCGGGTGAAGTTCCCGCTCAACGAGCCGGCGGTGGCCAAGAAGCGCTCCCAGATCGACGAGTACCTCGACTTCTACCGCGGCCCCGGAGCCCAGCACCTCGCGCTGGCGACCAACGACATCCTCGCCACCGTCGACGCGCTGCGCGCCAACGGCGTGGAGTTCCTGGCCACCCCGGACTCCTACTACGAGGACCCCGAGCTGCGGCGCCGGATCGGCGAGGTCCGGGTCCCGATCGAGGAGCTCAAGCGGCGCAGCATCCTCGTGGACCGCGACGAGGACGGCTACCTGCTCCAGATCTTCACCAAGCCGCTGGGCGACCGGCCCACTGTCTTCTTCGAGCTCATCGAGCGGCATGGCTCGCTCGGCTTCGGCAAGGGCAACTTCAAGGCGCTCTTCGAGGCGATCGAGCGCGAGCAGGCGGCACGCGGCAACCTCTGAGCGGCCCCCGGGGCGCCCCGGTGCCCTAGGCTCGCGCCGCATGAGCCAGCGTGAGCGGGACCTCAGCACCCTGTCCTTCGTCGTCACCGGGGGCGCCCGGGGCATCGGCCGGGCCACCGTCGAGCGGCTCGCCCGCCGTGGCGCCCGGGTCGCGGTCGGCGACCTCGACGCGGACCTGGCCCGTGAGGTCGCCGCGCCCCTCGGCCCGCGGGTGGTGGCCGCCGGGCTCGACGTCACCGAGCGTGGCTCCTGGGAGGCGTTCCTGGCGTCGACGGCCGCGGTCGGGCCGGTCGACGTGCTGATCAACAATGCAGGCATCATGCCGCTCGGCCCGGTGCTGGCCGAGCCCGACGAGCTGGCCCGCCGGATCGTCGACGTGAACCTGCACGGGTTGGTCCTCGGCACCAAGCTCGTCGTCCCGGGGATGGTCGAGCGGGGCCGGGGCCACGTCGTCAACGTCGCCTCGGCGGTCGGCCGGGTCGCGCTCGCCGACGGCGCGACGTACTCGGCCTCGAAGTTCGCAGCGGTCGGGTTCAGCGAGGCCACCCGCGCCGAGCTGGCGCCGTACGGCGTGGAGGTGAGCGTGGTGCTGCCGACGATCGTGCGCACCGAGCTCGCCGCCGGGGTCCCGGCCACCCGCGGGGTGCGGCCGGTGAGCGCCGACGACGTCGCCCGGGTGATCGAGGCGACCGTGCGTCGCCCGCGCGCCGAGGTGTGGGTGCCGCGCTACGCGCAGGCGGTCGCGAAGGGCTCCCAGCTGCTGCCCCGGCGGGTGCAGTCCGTGCTCGCCCACGCGTTCCGGGCCGACGCTGCGCTCTCCGGTGCCGACCCGGCGGCCCGGGCGGCGTACGAGGAGCGGGTGCGTCGGGGCTGAGCCGGCGGTCCCGCTGCGGTTGAATGCCTGGCATGGCGACGTACATCGGGTTCCTGCGCGCGATCAACCTGGGTGCCACCCGGAAGTTCCCCAAGGAGGCGATCGTGGCGGCGGCCGAGGGCGCCGGGTTCACCGGGGTGGCCACCCACATCAACACCGGCAACGTCCGCTTCGAGACAGCGATGCGCTCGCGGGCACGGATCGAGACCACGCTCGAGGACGCGTTCCGCGAGGCGGCCGGGTTCGAGGTGCCGACGATGGTGTTCACCCCTGCCGAGCTGCGCGCGGTGCTCGCCGAGGCGGAGGCCTTCGGGCACGGCGGGCGGCACTACGTCTCGTTCCTCAAGGCCGAGCCGTCGGCCGACCTGGTCGCGCAGCTCGAGGCGGGGAGCACCGCCGAGGAGGTCGCGAAGGTGGGCGGCCGGGCCGTGCACCTGATGCTCGGCGAGAACTACCACCAGGCGAGGCTGACCAACGCCACCGTTGAGAGGGCCCTGGGGCCCTCGACGAACCGCAACCTCACGGTGCTGCGGGCGATCGTGGCGAAGTGGGCGAGCTGACCCGGGGGAGGGTCCGCACCGCCCGGGAGGTCAGCACCAGGGCGACCACGACGGCGTACGCGATCCCGGCCGCGAGGATCGTGCGCTGCACGCCGTACGCCGCGGCGATCGGGCCGGCGGCGAGCTGGCCGACCGGGATCGCGGCGAAGGAGCCCAGGGCGTCGTAGGAGTAGGCGCGGGAGAGCATCTCCTCGGGGACGTTCTCCTGCATGGCCAGGTTCCAGCCCAGCGAGAAGGCCTCGACCCCCATGCCGGCGAGGAAGGCGGCGACGATCACCGGCGCGACGTGGCCGGTCGCGCCGAGCGCGACCAGCGGCAGCGCCCCGCAGAGCATCCCGAGCATGCCCCACAGCAGCGGCCGCTCCAGGCGGACCCGGGCCAGCACCAGCCCCATCACCAGGAACCCGACGGCCTCCGCGGAGAGAATCAGGCCCCAGCCGCGCTCGCCGATGTCGCCGGCCTTCGCCAGCACCGGGCCGAGCGTGTAGAAGGCGCCGCTCTCCAGCGCGTTGATGAGCGCGAAGCCGAGCACCACCGCCCACAGCCAGGTGGTGCTGACGAAGAGCCGCCAGCCGTCGCGCAGCTCGACGAGCATCGACTCCTCCGCGCCGGTGCGCTCGCGGGCGGGGATCCGCACGCCGAGCAGGAGCAGCGCGGCGAGCAGGTAGGTGGTCCCGTCGATCGCGAGCGCCCAGCCGGGGCCGAGGGTGACCACGAGGACCCCGGCGGCGGACGGGCCCAGGACGGTCAGGCTGCTGCGCATCAGCGAGAGCAGCACGTTGGCGGCCTGGAGCTCCTCGCGCGGGACCAGGGCCGGGACCACGCTGCCGAGGGCGGGCAGGCTGATCGCCGCGGCGGTGCCGTTCACCGCGGTCAGGACCACCAGCTGCCAGATCTCGGCGGTCCCGGTGACGACCAGGCCGGCGATCACGAGCTGGGACAGACCGGCCATCACGTTGCTCGTCTGGATCACCCGGGTGCGGCCGAACCGGTCGGCGATCACCCCGCCGGCGAGCAGGAACACCACCAGCGGGATCGAGTGCGCGGCCAGCACGGTGCCGAGCGCGCCGGGGGAGTCGCTGACCTCGAGCACCGCGAACGCGGTGGCGACACCGGCCATCGTCGAGCCGAGCATGTTCACGCCCCGGCTGAGGAAGTAGTAGCGGAAGCCGCGCTCGCGCAGCGGGGCCAGCGCCCGGCCGCGCTCGCTCACGGCTGCATCCCGAACGCCGCGATGCTCAGGTTCACCCGCCGCGTCCCCTCGGTGCGCGGCGGGCGCGCCGCGTCGTGCACGAGCGCGCCGGCCTGCTCCACCAGGGCCAGGGCCTGCGACCAGACCTCGTCGTCCACCCAGAGCTCGGCGTCGCAGTAGTACCCCCGGCCGTGCTCCGGGGTGCGCAGGGCGTGGCGGCGTACCAGCTCCTGGGCCAGGGCCCGGACGTCGAGGCTGCGCGTCCCGGGCAGCTCGGCCTCCTGCGCGGCCACCTCGCGCCAGCGGTGGCGGTACCGCTTCGCCACCCCGCCGCGGACCTTCTCCTCCCCGGAGACCATCACCTCCCCGGCCCGCGCCAGCAGCCGCAGGTGGTAGGAGGCGTTGGCATGGGTGACCCCCAGCTCCCGGGCCACCTCGGCGGCGCTCAGGTCTGCGCCGGTCAGCAGGGACAGGATCCGCAGCCGCAGCGGGTGCGCGGTGGCCCGCAGCGATCGGGTGGGCTCGTCCACGGCGTACCTCCCCAGGGCTGTTGGCGAGCCTGCCGGGTGTCCGGCCACACTGACAAGCAAGTGTTGGGGAGGGTGGTGACCCTTAGGCCCCGCGGAACCCCGGCCGCCGCCGCTCGGCGAAGGCGCGGATGCCCTCGGCGGCGTCGGCGGTGCGCAGCAGGACGGCCTGGCCGGTGCGCTCGCGCTCCAGCGCCGCCTCGAGCTGGTCGAGGGTGGCCGCGTTGACTGCCTTCTTGGCGGCGGCGAGGGCCAGCGGCGGGCCGGCGGCCAGCCGGCGTACGACGGTCGCGACCAGGTCGGCGAAGCCGTCGTCGGCGACCACGTGGGTGGCGAGCCCGGCCTCGTGCGCCTCCCGCCCTGAGAGCGGCTCGGCCAGCAGCGCCATCCGCATCGCCCGGGCCCGCCCGACCGCGGCCGCGACGGTGGCCGTGGCCCCGCCGTCGGGCATCAGGCCGACCCGGGCGAACGCGAGGAGGAACGAGGCCGACTCGGCGGCGATCACCAGGTCCGCGGCCAGCGCGGCCGAGCAGCCCACGCCGGCGGCGACGCCGTTGACAGCGGCGACCACCGGCTTGTCGAGGTTCACGATCGCCCGGATGATCCGGTTGGCGGCGTCGAGCGCGCGGACGTCGAAGCGCTCGGGGGCGTCCTCCCCGGACAGGTCGGCCCCGGTGCTGAACGCCGGCCCGGTCCCGGTGAGCACCACGACCCGCACGTCGTCGCGGGCCCGGGCGCCCTCCAGCTCAGCGGCCAGGTCGGCGGCCATCGACGCGCTGAGGGCGTTGAATACCTCCGGGCGGTTCAGGGTCAGCCAGAGCGCGCCGTCCTCGAGGCGGACCTCGAGGTCAGCCAACGTCGATCCCGGCGCCGCGCATCTCCTCCAGGGCCGCGGTTGTGGTCGCGGGCGCCACCCCGGCGCACAGGTCGAGGAGCACCCGGGTGCCGAACCCGTTCGCGGCGGCGTCCAGCGCCGTGGCCCGCACGCAGTGGTCGGTCGCGATGCCGCAGACGTCGACCTCGCCCACCTCGTGGCGGCGCAGCCAGTCGGCGAGCCCGGTGCCGTCCGGGTCGGCCCCTTCGAAGCCGGAGTACGCCGCGGCGTACTCGCCCTTGCGGAACACCGCCTCCAGGGGGCCCTGGTCCAGCTCGGGGTGGAACTCCTCGCCGGGCGTCCCGACCGCGCAGTGGACCGGCCAGGAGTCGACGAAGTCCGGCTCCGCTGACCAGTGGCCGCCGGGGTCGTGGTGGTGGTCCTTGGTGGCGACCACGTGGTCGTATCCGGCACCGCCGCGCAGCAGCGCGCTGATGTCCCGGGCGACCTGGGCGCCGCCCGTGACGGCCAGCGAGCCGCCCTCGCAGAAGTCGTTCTGGACGTCGACGACGATCAGGGCCCGCTTCATGCGCGTGAGCCTAGTGGGCTGGTGTCCGTGCGCCGACCGTCGAGGAAAAACAGGTGGGGTGGGTGGCGTACGGCGAACAACTGGTGGGGTCGAGCCGAATTCGGAGCTCGAAATCGCCCCGACCCCACCAGTTGTTCCGGGGAGGCCGGCGGACCCCACCAGTTTCTCGTCGGACCGGACCCGTGCCGGCACGGAAGCGGGCCGCCGGCCGTCCACCGGCGCCCTCGGGGCCGGGCTTCTCCCCAGGCGCGGGCCCGGCCGGTGCGGGGGTCGGCGCCCGCCGCGACCGTGGCGGGATGAGAGAAACCCGGGAGGTGGTGCGCGGCCGCAGCCCGGGCGCGGGCTGGTCGCGCGTCGCGTGGGGGCTGCACCGCCGCGGCGGTCCGTCGCCGTCGGCCGACCTCGCGGCCTGCGCGGAGCTGCTGCCGAGGCTCGCGGCGTTCACGCACCTCACCAGCGCGCGGGCGCGCGGCTGGTGGCTGCCGCCGCTGCCCGAGCCGCTGCCGTTCTGGGCGGCGCAGATCACCTCGCAGAACGCCTCCGAGCGGGCCGGGCTCATCGTGAGCCGGCACCGGGCGATCCCCGAGAGCGAGCTGGTCGACGGCATCCGGCTGGCTCTGCCCGGCGAGACGCTGCTGGCCTGTGCCCGAGACCTGGGGCTGGTCGACCTGGTGGTGCTCGTCGACTGCGTGCTGCAGCGGCGCGAGGCGTCGTACGCCGAGCTGGCGCGGGTGGCCCGGCAGCACCGGCGCGGGGCGCCCCGGCTGCGCGAGGCGCTGGCGCTCGCCGACGGCCGGGCCGAGTCGCCCTGGGAGACGCTGCTGCGGCTTCTGCACGTGGTGAGCGGCATCCGGGTCGAGCCGCAGCGGGTGCTGCGCGACGAGGACGGCGCGTTCGTGGCGCGGGCCGACCTGCTGCTGACCGGCTCCCGGGTCCTCCACGAGTACGACGGCGCTCACCATCTGGAGCGGGCCGAGCAGCGCCGCGACCTGGAGCGGGACCGGCGGCTGGAGCGGGCCGGATGCCGCCGGCACGGCTACACCCGCGAGGACGTCCTGCACCAGGGCGTGCTCATCCTCCGCGACGCCGATGCCGCGGTCGGGCGGCCGCACGACCCGGGGACGATCACCCGCTGGCACGACCTGCTGCGCGAGTCGCTGTTCACCCCGGCCGGGACCGCCCGGTTCCGGGCTCGGCTGGGGCGGGCGGCCGGCTCCGGCTGACCCCGGGCCAGCCTCTCGCCGGCGCACGACGAACAACTGGTGGGGTCGGGGCGATTTCGGGGCTCGAAATCGCCCCGACCCCACCAGTTGTTCCAGAAGGGCCGGCCCACCCCACCTGTTTTTCGAAGTGAGCAGCCCGAGTCGGCTCACCCCACCTGTTTTTTCGAACCGGCCAGCCGGAAGCCGGGCCCCTCAGACCGACAGCGTGGGAATCACCGGCTCGCCGCGCGACATCTGCTGGGCCGCGCGGGGCAGCTCGGCGCGGGCGCGCAGGTGCCGCTCGCGGGCCGCCTCCAGCGGCTCGCGGCCCACGACCTTCCCGTCGCGCACGAGCGGGACCAGCAGCGGCCGGTCGTTGCCGTCGTCGGTCGGGGTCGCCCCGACGCCGACGACCTCGGCCTCGGCGACCCCGTTGGCCCGGCGACGGCGCAGGGCGTACTTGCGGCCCCCGACCGAGACCTTGTCCTTGCTGCGCTTCGCCACCGCCACCATCTCGCCGGCGTCGTCGGCGCGGGCTACCAGCTTGTAGACGAAGCCCGACGTCGGGTGGCCCGAGCCGGTGACGAGCTGGGTGCCCACGCCGTAGCCGTCCACCGGCGCCGCCGCGAGCGCGGCGATCGCGTACTCGTCGAGGTCGCTGGTCACGATGATCCGGGTGTCGTGCGCCCCGAGCCGGTCCAGCTGGGCGCGGACCTCGTGCGCGAGCGCGCCCAGGTCGCCGGAGTCCAGGCGTACGGCGCCCAGCTCCGGGCCGGCGACCTCGACCCCGAGCCGGACGGCCTCGGCGACGTCGTAGGTGTCGACGAGCAGGGTGGTCCCGCGGCCCAGCGAGGTGACCTGGGCGCGGAAGGCGTCCTGCTCGCTGTCGTGGAGCAGCGTGAAGCTGTGCGCGCTGGTGCCGCTGCTCGGTACGCCGTAGCGGTGCCGGGCCGCGAGGTTGGAGGAGCCGGCGAAGCCGGCGACGTACGCCGCGCGCGCGGCCGCCACGGCGGCCTCCTCGTGGGTGCGCCGCGAGCCCATCTCGATGCAGGGCCGCCCGTGCGCCGTCTGGGTCATCCGCGAGGCGGCCGAGGCGACCGCGCTGTCGTGGTTGTAGATCGAGAGCAGCACGGTCTCCAGGAGCACTGCCTCGGCGAACGGCGCCTCGACCACCACCAGCGGCGAGTGCGGGAAGTAGATCTCGCCCTCCGGATAGCCCCAGATGTCGCCGGAGAACCGGTAGGACGCCAGCCAGTCGAGGGTCCGGGCGTCGACGATCTCGCTGATCGCCTCGAGGACCGGCTCGTCGAACCGGAACGCCTCGATCGCGTCCAGCGCCCGCCCCACGCCGGCCACGACCCCGTAGCGGCGGCCCTCGGGGAGCCGTCTGGGGAACAGCTCGAAGACCGAGTGCCGCTCGGCGGTGCCGGCCGCCAGGGCGGCCTGGAGCATCGTCAGCTCGTAGTGGTCGGTGAGCAGGGCCGTCGAGGGTGCCGTCGGGGGAGCCACGGCGTCAGTGTGCCAAGTCGGTGTGCCAACATGGGGGACGTGTCCGCCCCGGCCGAGGTCGAGCCCATCCTCACCCCTGACGAGGTCACCCTCCCGGCGACGCCGTGGGTGACGATCGTGTGGAACGACCCCGTGAACCTGATGTCCTACGTGACCTACGTCTTCCAGAAGTACTTCGGCTACTCCAAGCAGAAGTCGGAGAAGCTGATGATGGAGGTCCACGAGGACGGCCGCTCCGTGGTCAGCACCGGCACCCGCGAGGAGATGGAGCGCGACGTGCAGGCGATGCACGAGTACGGCCTGTGGGCGACGATGGAGAAGCAGTGAGCGGCTTCGCCCGGCACCGGCGCAGCCGGCGGATCATCGCGAACTTCACCGGCTTCCAGGCCGACCTGATCCGCTCGCTGGCCCAGCAGCTGGTCGAGCTGCTGCGCAACGAGGAGGCCGTCCCGACCACGGGGCGCGACCCGCTCGAGGTGCTCCTGGACTTCTCCGGTCCGACCACCGAGCCGGAGGACCCGGTGCTGGCCCGGCTGTTCCCCACGGCGTACCCCGACGATCCGGAGGCGGCCGCGGAGTTCCGGCGCTTCACCGAGGGCGCGCTGCGCGACGGCAAGGCCCGCTCGGCGGCCACGGTGATCGACACGCTCACCGAGGCCGGCCTGCCGGCGGAGCCCGACGAGCGCCTGATGATCGACGTCGAGCTCGACGAGGCCGCGGCCGAGAGCTGGCTGCGCTGCTTCAACGACCTGCGCCTGGCGCTGGCCTCGCGGCTCGCCGTCGAGGACGACGACGAGGAGTTCTGGGAGTCGCTGCCCGAGGAGGACCCCCGCGCGCAGACCCACGACATCTACGAGTGGATCGGCTACCTGCAGGAGACCCTCGTCAACGCCCTCACCCGCTAGGAGCCCCCGTGCCGATCCCGCCCTTCGTCACCGACCTGCGCCGGATGGTGGGCGACCACGAGCTCTGGCTGCCGGGCGTCACCGCGGTCGTCGTCCACGAGGGCGCGGTGCTGCTGACCCTGCGCGCGGACAACGGCGAGTGGGCGCCGGTCACCGGGATCATCGACCCGGGGGAGGAGCCGGCGCTCGCCGCCCGCCGGGAGGCGCTGGAGGAGACCGGGGTGGAGATCAGCGTGGACCGACTCGCCTCCGTGGGCGTGATCCCGCCGGTCACCTACGCCAACGGCGACCGGGCCAGCTACCTCGACCTGACCTTCGCCTGCTCGTGGGTCGCGGGCACGCCGTACGCCGCCGACGACGAGAACACCGACGCGCGCTGGTGGCCGCTCGACGCGCTGCCGCCGATGGACGAGCACCTGCGTGCGCGCCTGGAGGCGGCGCTCTCCGGAGAGTGTGCCGCCCGCTACCGCTCGGGGCGCTGAGCGGGCGGATTCGGTCCGCGTCCGGATCATCCCTGACGGACCGATCGCCTACGGTTGGCCTATGAGCACCAGCGTCGACCGGGTCGACCTGTCCTTCCTCCTCAACCAGGCGTCGTACGCCTTTGCCGCCCGGCTGGGCGACGCGCTGAGCGACCTCGGGATCAGCGTGCGCGAGTTCTGCGTGCTGATGAAGGCCGCGGAGCAGGAGCGGACCCAGAACCAGGTCGCCGAGCTCGCCTCGCTCGACAAGACCACGATGGTGGTCACCCTCGACGGCCTCGAGCGCGCCGGCCTCGCCGAGCGTCGGGTCTCGAGCGCGGACCGGCGGGCCCGCGTCGTCGTGGTCACGGCGCAGGGCCTGGACCTGCTCGCCCAGGCGTACGACGTGGTCGACGAGGCGGTCGAGGCGTCCCTCGGCGTCCTCGACGAGCCGACCCGCCGGACCTTCCTCGAGGCGCTGACCGTGCTCACCCAGGGGCCCTGGGCGACGCCCTCCCACACCGCTCCGGTACGCCGCCGGCAACCACGCCCGACCGAGTAGTAGGTCAAAACAAGATAGTCCCGCACGAAACAATTCGGTACGGTCGTTCCATGACGTCGACCCGTGCCCGGCTCCCGGCCCTGATCGTGCTCGCCACGGTGCAGCTGATGGTGATCCTCGACGGCACGATCGTGAACGTCGCACTGCCGGCCGTCCGCGCCGACCTCGGGCTCTCCGAGGTCGGCCTGGCCTGGGTCGTGAACGCCTTCTTCGTCGCCTTCGCGCTGGTGCTGCTGCCGGCCGGCCGTCTGGGGGACCTGGTGGGACCACGGCGGGTCCTGACCGCCGGGCTCACGGTCTTCGTGGTCGCGACGGCGCTGTGCGGGCTCGCCGAGAGCCCGGCCGCCCTGCTCGCGGCCCGGGCGCTCCAAGGCGTCGGCGGCGGGCTGGCCAGCGCCGTGGTGCTGGGCATGGTGGCGGCACTCTTCCCGGAGCCGGCGGGCCGGGCCCGGGCCTTCGGGGCGCTGGCCTTCGTCGGTGCCGCGGGCGGCGCGGCCGGTGCCCTGCTCGGCGGCGCGCTCACCGACCTCGGGTCCTGGCGCTGGGTCTTCGGGGTCAACGTGCCGCTCGCGCTCGCCGTCCTCGCCGGCGTGCTCCTGGCCGTGCCGGAGCAGCCCGGCATCGGCCTGCGGGCGGGACTCGCGGCCCGGGTCCCGCTGGTGCCCCGCCGACTGCTGACGCACCGGCGCTTCGCGCTGGCCAACGCCGTGCTGCTGAGCGTGACGGTGGCCGGCTTCTCCTTCCAGTTCCTCAGCGGCCTCTACCTGCAGGAGCAGCTGGGCTGGTCGCCGATGCGCACCGGGCTGGCGTACCTGCCGGTGACCGCGGCCATCGCGGTGGCCTCGATCGGCCTCTCCGCGCGGCTGGCCGCCTCGATCGGGCCGGAGCGGGTGGCGGTGGCGGGCCTGGTGCTCTTCGTCGTCGGGCTGGTGGTGCTCTCCGCCTTCCCCGCGGACGGCGCCTTCTGGCGGGACGTGGCCTTCCCGATGCTCCTGCTCGGCACCGGCTTCGGGCTGGCGATGCCGCAGGTGATCGGGATGGCGATGGCGGTCGCGGGCGAGGCGGACGGCGGCGCCGCGTCCGGCGTGGTCGCCACCACCCAGCAGCTCGGCGGGGCGGTCGGGCTCGCGGTCCTCGTGCCGCTGGCCAGCGCCACCACCCTCGGCACCGGCCTGCTGGCCGCGGCCGGCGTGCTCGCGGTGGGCGCGGGTGTCGCCGCGACCCTGGTCGGACCCCCGGCGGACGACCAGGGCGCCCCCGGCCGCGAGGTCGGGGACGCCCTGGTCCGGTAGGGCGGGTGCTCAGACGACGCCGAGGGCCAGCATCGCGTCGGCGACCTGGATGAAGCTGGAGATGTTCGCGCCCGCGACGTAGTTGCCGGGGGAGCCGTACTCGTCGGCGGCGCTCGCGCAGCGCTCGTGCACGCCGACCATGATCTCGTGCAACCGCTGCTCGGTGTGCTCGAAGGACCAGGAGTCCCGCGAGGCGTTCTGCTGCATCTCCAGCGAGCTGGTCGCCACGCCACCGGCGTTAGCGGCCTTGCCGGGCGCGAACAGGACCGAGCGCTCCTGGAAGAGCCGCACGGCGTCGGGCGTGCAGGGCATGTTCGCGCCCTCGGCGACGGCCAGCACGCCGTTCTCGACCAGCTTCAGCGCCGCGGCGTCGTCGAGCTCGTTCTGGGTCGCGCAGGGGAGTGCCACCTCGCAGGGGACGTCCCACACGCTGCCGCCGGCGACGAAGCGGGCGCTGCCGCGCTCCGCGGCGTACGCCGTGAGGCGGGCGCGGTCGACCTCCTTGACCTGCTTGAGCAGTGCCAGGTCGAGGCCGGCCTCGTCGACGACATAGCCGGAGGAGTCCGAGCAGGCCACCACCTGGGCGCCGAGCTCGGCAGCCTTCTGGGCGGCGTAGATCGCGACGTTGCCCGACCCGGAGACGACGACCCGCCGGCCCGAGAGTGAGCTGCCGGTGGAGGCGAGCATCTGCTCGGTGAAGAAGACGGTGCCGTACCCGGTGGCCTCGCGGCGCACCTGCGAGCCGCCGTACGCCAGGCCCTTGCCGGTCAGCACGCCGGACTCGTAGCGGTTGGTGATCCGCTTGTACTGCCCGAACAGGTAGCCGATCTCGCGCTCGCCGACGCCGATGTCGCCCGCGGGGACGTCGGTGTACTCGCCGAGGTGGCGGTAGAGCTCGGTCATCAGCGACTGGCAGAAGCGCATGACCTCGTTGTCGCTGCGGCCCTTGGGGTCGAAGTCCGAGCCGCCCTTGCCGCCGCCGATCGGCAGGCCGGTCAGCGCGTTCTTGAAGATCTGCTCGAAGCCGAGGAACTTCACGATGCCGAGGTAGACCGAGGGGTGGAAGCGCAGGCCGCCCTTGTACGGGCCGAGGGCGGAGTTGAACTCGACCCGGAAGGCGCGGTTGATCTGCACCCGGCCCTGGTCGTCGGTCCACGGGACCCGGAAGATCAGCTGCCGCTCCGGCTCGCAGAGCCGCTCGATGACTGCGTGGTGGAGGTAGTCGGGGTGCTTGCGCACCACCGGCGCCAGCGACTCCAGAACCTCGGCGACGGCCTGGTGGAACTCGGTCTCACCGGGGTTGCGGGCGAGGACCGTGGCGTAGTGCGGCTCCAGGTCGGAGGACAGCTCGTTCATGGCAGAACCCTAGGTCGGTCCGTGCGCCCCACCACACCCGGGTGCCGCCGTGCCCGGCCGCCGTCCCGGGTCCGCGGGCCGGGCGGGTGCCGGGGGCCGCGAGGCCACGGCCTAGGCTGGAGGCGTGCTGACCATCGATCAGGCGACCCACGACGCCATCGTCGCGCACGCCAAGCGGGACCACCCCGACGAGGCCTGCGGCATCGTCGCCGGCCCCGCGGGCAGCGACCGCCCGGAGCGGCTGGTCGAGATGGTCAACGCCGCCGGGAGCCCGACGTTCTACGAGTTCGACTCGATGGACCTGTTCGCGCTCTACAAGGAGATGGACGCCGCCGACGAGGAGCCGGTCGTCGTCTACCACTCCCACACCGCCACCGAGGCCTACCCGAGCCGCACCGACATCGGGCTGGCCAGCGAGCCGAACGCCCACTACGTGCTGGTCAGCACCCGCGAGCACGGGAATAACGACGGCCCGGTGGAGTTCAGGTCGTATCGCATCGTCGACGGCGAGGTGACCGAGGAAGAGGTCGCCGTCGTCGCGACGCTGCCCCCTCCGGCCTGACCGGCCGGCTCGCACCAGACCCGCTCGACCCCGTCGCCCGACCGACTCGCACGGCGACGCAGCCCAACCCGAGGAGTAGTCCCGCCATGGCCATCGAGGTCCGAATCCCCACCATCCTGCGCACCTACACCGGCGGCGAGAAGGCCGTGAACGCCGACGGCGCCAGCCTCAGCGCGCTGATCGACGACCTCGAGGCCAACCACCCGGGCATCAAGGACCGCCTCATCGACACCAAGGACGGCAAGGTCGACCTGCGCCGGTTCGTCAACGTCTACATCAACGACGAGGACGTCCGGTTCATCGGCGGCCTCGAGGCGCCGCTGTCCGACGGCGACCAGGTCGTCGTGCTGCCCGCCGTGGCCGGCGGCTGCTGAGCGCGATGCACCCAGGGTCAGGGAGCCCCGAGCCGGGCCGGCGCACGTTCGTCCTCGTCGACGGCGAGAACATCGACGCCACGCTCGGCAACTCCCTGCTCGGGCGGCGTCCCCAGCCCGAGGAGCGGCCGCGCTGGGAGCGCGTGACGGCGTACGCCGAGGAGCTGTGGGACCAGCCGGTCACCGGCCTGTTCTTCCTCAACGCCTCCCACGGCCAGCTGCCCGCGAGCTTCGTCCAGGCCCTGCTGGCCATGGACTATCGGCCGGTGCCGCTGGCCGGGCGCAGCGACGAGAAGGTCGTCGACATCGGCATCCAGCGCACGCTGGACGCGTTGGCCGAGCGCGACGCCGACGTGCTGCTGTGCAGCCACGACGCCGACTTCGTCGACCACCTGCGGCCGCTGCTCGACGGCCACCGCCGGGTCGGCGTGCTGGCGCTGCGCGAGTACGCCAGCATCCAGTACGACAACCTCGGCATCGAGCTGCACGACCTCGAGGACGACGTCCGCGCGTTCAACGTCCCGCTGCCGCGGGTCCGCATCATCGCGCTCGAGGACTTCGACCCCGAGGCCTTCCTGCGCTGAGCCCCGCTCAGCCGCCGAGGATCCCGCGCTCGTACGCCGTCGCGACGGCGGCCGCTCGGTCGCCGACCCCGAGCTTCTCGTAGACGTGCGTGAGGTGGGTCTTGACGGTCGCCTCGCTGACGAAGAGCTGCTGCGCGATGGCCCGGTTCGTCGTGCCGCGGGCGACCAGCGCGAGCACCTCCCGCTCGCGGACGGTCAGTGCGGCCCCGGGCGGGGGCCGACGCACGTGCGAGGTGAGCCGGGCGACGACCGCGGGGGAGAGCACTGTCTCGCCGGCGGCCGTGGCGCGCACCGCCTCGAAGATCCGCTCCGCCGGGGTGTCCTTGAGCAGGTAGCCGGTCGCGCCCGCCTCGATCGCCGCGACCGTGTCGGCGTCGGTGTCGTAGGTGGTCAGCACCAGCACCGCCGCCCGGGACCCCTGGGCCCGCAGGGCGCGCACCGCGTCGACGCCACCGCCGCCGGGCATCCGCAGGTCCATCACCACGACGTCGGGGTCGGTCTCCCGGACCCGGGCGACGGCCTCGGGGCCGCTGGCCGCCTCGCCCACCACCTCGAAGTCGGCGACGGCGCCGAGCATGCTGCGGATCCCGTCGCGGACGACCGGGTGGTCGTCGGCGACCACGATCCGGATCACGCCGCCTCCCGGGCCAGCGCGGGCAGCCGCACCGAGACGGCGGTCCCGGTCCCGGGCCGCGACTCGACGCCCAGCGTGCCCGCGAGCCGCTCGGCCCGGGCCCGCATGCCCCGCAGGCCGAACGAGCTCCCGCCGGCCGGCTGCTCGGGGTCGAAGCCGACGCCGTCGTCGCGGACGTCGAGCAGGACCTCCTCGCCGTCGTAGGACAGGGTCACCCCGACCCGGGCCGCGCCGGAGTGCCGGGCGACGTTGGCGAGCGCCTCCTGCGTCACCCGCAGGACTGTCGCCTCGACCTCGGGATGGAGCGGCCGGACGTCGCCGGTGACGACGAGGTCGGTGCGCGCCGCGTGGTCGGCCGCCCAGCCGCGGACGATGCCGTCCAGCGCCTCCGGCAGCGCTGCCTCGGTCAGTGGCACCGGCGCCAGGTCCATCACCGAGCGCCGGGCCTCGGCCAGCGCCGCGCGGGCCAGCTCGGTGGCCCGCGCGATCCGGGGCCGGGGGTCGGGGTCCTGGGCAGCCGCCTGGAGCTGGGCCAGGACCGCGGCGAGGGACTGGGCGATCGTGTCGTGGATCTCGCGCGAGAGCCGCTGGCGCTCCTCCTGCACCCCGGCGACGCGGGCCTGGGCCACGACGGTCTGCTGTAGCGAGTCGTTGCGGGCGATGGCCTCCTCCAGGCTGGCGTTGACCCGCTCGAGCTCGGTGATCGCGCTCGCGCGGTCCTCGCTGGTCCGCTCGACGTGGATCGCGTACCGGCCCATCGCGGCCGCCAGGCCGAAGTTCAGCGCGAACAGCGCCAGGAAGAGCACCACGTGCCCGGTGGAGCCGACGGGCAGGCCGCCCGACTGGCCGGTGGCCATCACCACCGCTGTCGCGCCGAACGCCAGCCACACCCCGCGTCCGCGGAAGGTGTCAGTCGCGTCGGCGAACCCGATCCAGCCGAAGACGCAGAACAGCGGGTTGAGCAGTGTCAGCGCGAAGGCCAGGAGGGTCCGCAGCACGTAGCGGAACGGGGTGCTGGCCGCGGCCGTCGGGAGCGGCCGGCCGTAGGCCCACCAGGCCAGGCATGCAGCGGTCGCCGCAACGAGCGCGAGCTGGGCGGCCAGGCGCCAGGCCGGCGAGGTCCCGTCGGTCGCCGGCCCGGTCGCGAGAGCCGCGACCGTGGCCACGACGAGGAGCGCCAGGGGGAGGTGCCGGTACGAGCGCTCCCAGGCCTGCTCACCGGGGACGGTCGCGCTCATGCGTCGTACCCTCTCACTCCCAGCGGAAGGTGCGCACCGCCAGCAGCGAGAGCACCACCGCCCACACGGCGACCACGAGCAGGTGCTGGCCCGCGGGGAACCCGCCCGCCAGCGCCTCGGTCATCGCCTCCGCCGCCGCGGTCAGCGGCGTGAAGCCGAGGACGTCGCGCAGCGGGTCCGGCATCGCCTGCACCGGCAGGTAGACGCCGGCGGTGAACATCGCCGGGAAGAACACCAGCATGCCGACCACGTTGCCGGTCCGGGCATCGGGGGAGACCGAGGTGAGGACGGCGCCGATCGAGAACGCCGCGGCCAGGGCGAGCAGGTACGCCAGCCCGTAGCCGGGCAGCGAGCCGGGGAACGGGACGGCGAAGACCAGCCGGCCCACCGCGAGCGCGAGCAGCGAGGAGGTGACGACGGCGGCGGCGTGCAGCAGCACCTGGGCCCCGAGCAGGGCACCCGGGCCGACCGGCGTCGTGCTCAGCCGGCGCAGCACCCCGCTCTCGCGGTAGGCGAGGACGACGGGAGGCATCGACATCACCGCGGCCATGATCATCGAGAGCAGGATCGCGACCGGGAGATAGAGATCGACGTCGCGCAGCCCGCCCAGCTCCGGGTCCGGGTCCCGGAAGCTCGGGATCGCCCCGAGGATGCACAGCAGCGCGGTGGGGAAGACCAGGATCCAGAACAGGGAGGTGAGCTCGCGGCCGAAGAGCCTCGCCTCGGTGCGCAGCACGACCCGGGCGCCGGGGGCGACGAGGGCGCTCATGCGGGCTCCTCCGCCCGGTCGGTGGCGGTCAGGTCCAGGTAGGCCGTGTCCAGGGACCCGGACGTCACGTCCAGCTGCCTCGGCACGACGCCCTGGGCGACGAGCGTCGTCACCACGGTGACGGCGACCTCCTCGTCGCCGGTCACGACCACGGCGCCCGCCTCGGCGTACGCCGCGCGCACGCCGGGCAGCGAGCGCAGCGCCGCGAGGTCGACCGGCGCCGACGGCACGAACGTCATCGTCGTCGCCTCGCCAGCGGTGCGGATCAGCCCCGCGGGGGTGTCCAGGGCGCGGATCCGCCCGCCGTCGATGATCGCGACCCGGTCGCACAGCGCCTGGGCCTCCTCCATCGAGTGGGTGACCAGCAGCACTGTCACGCCCGAGTCGCGCAGGTCGCGCACCACCTGCCACACGTCGCGGCGGGCGCGGGGGTCCAGCCCGGTGCTCAGCTCGTCGAGGATCACCACCTGCGGGCGCGCGACGAGGGCGAGCGCGATCGAGAGCCGCTGCTGCTGGCCGCCGCTGAGGTCGCCGAACCGGCGCCGGAGGTGCTCGCCCAGACCGAGCCGCCCGGCGACCTGGCGCCACGGCACGGGGTCGTCGTACAGCGCCGACCAGAGCTCCAGCGCCTCCTGGACGGTGATCTTCGCCTGCAGCCGGCTCTCCTGGAGCTGGATCGACAGCACACGGGTCAGCGCCTCCCGCTCGGTCCAGGGGTCGATCCCGAGCACCCGGACCCGGCCGGCGTCGCCGACCCGGAGGCCGGCGACCGCCTCGACAGTCGTGGTCTTCCCCGCGCCGTTCGGGCCGAGGATGCCGAAGACCTCGCCGCGCGCCACGGTGAAGCCGACGCCGTCGACCGCGACCTTCGCGCCGTAGGTCTTGCGGAGGCCGTCGACCTGCACGGCCGGCTCGGCAGGAGGGTCGGCAGGAGGGTCGGCGGGGGGCTCGGGGGCGGGTGTGGGCACGGCTCGAGCCTGGCCGGCGGCGACGTCTCGCACATCGGGCAACCGGCGGCCGCTCGGGTCGGCCGATCGGTGGATGTCATGCTGGACCCATGCGTTATGACAACCTGCTCGCCTCGGTCGGCAACACTCCGCTCGTCGGGCTGCCGCGGTTGTCCCCGTCGCCCGAGGTCCGGCTGTGGGCCAAGCTCGAGGACCGCAACCCCACCGGCTCGATCAAGGACCGCCCCGCCCTGAAGATGGTCGAGGAGGCCGAGAAGGCCGGCGTGCTGCGCCCGGGCTGCACGATCCTCGAGCCGACCTCCGGCAACACCGGCATCTCGCTGGCGATGGCCGCGAAGCTCAAGGGCTACCGGATCGTGTGCGTGATGCCGGAGAACACCTCCGAGGAGCGCCGCCAGCTGCTGCGGATGTGGGGTGCCGAGATCGTCTCCTCGCCCGCCGCCGGTGGCTCCAACGAGGCCGTCCGGGTCGCGAAGCGGGTCGCCGCGGAGCACCCCGACTGGGTGATGCTCTACCAGTACGGCAACGCCGCGAACGCCCTCGCGCACGAGGAGGGCACCGGCCCGGAGATCCTCGCCGACCTGCCCAGCGTGACCCACTTCGTGGGCGGGCTCGGCACCACCGGGACGCTGATGGGCGTCTCCCGCTACTTCCGCCGGGCCAAGCCGGACGTGCGCATCGTCGCCGCCGAGCCGCGCTACGGCGAGCTGGTCTACGGCCTGCGCAACCTCGACGAGGGCTTCGTGCCCGAGCTGTACGACGCCGAGCTGATCGACGCCCGGTTCTCGGTCGGCCCCCGGGACGCCGTCCGCCGGGTCCGCGAGCTGCTGGAGCTGGAGGGGATCTTCGCCGGGGTCTCCACCGGCGCGATCCTGCACGCCGCGCTCGGCCAGGCGGTCAAGGCGGTCAAGGCGGGGGAGAGCGCCGACATCGCGTTCGTCGTGCCCGACGCCGGCTGGAAGTACCTCTCCACCGGCGCCTACGAGGGCACCGTCGACCAGGCCGAGGACCGGCTGGAGGGACAGCTGTGGGCCTGAGGGCCCTCGTCGCCCTCCTCCTCGCCTGCCTGCTCGGGGCGGGCCTGCTTCCCGTCGGCGGCCCTGCGGCCGCCGCGAGCGCCGAGCCGGTGGCGGTGGCGGTGGCGGTGGGCGAGGAGTCGGCCGCCGCGCCCGCCCTGGTCGCGAAGCGGCCGCCCGTCGTCCGCGGCACCGCGCGCTACGGGCGCACCCTGCGGGCCACGCCGGGCCGCTGGTCGCCCGCGCCGAGCCGCGTCCGCTACGAGTGGCTGCGCGACGGCGAGCCGGTCGCGCGGGGGCGCAGCCACCGGATCCGGCCGGCCGACGTCGGGCACCGGCTGCGGGTCCGGGTCACCGCCCGGGCCGAGGGCCACGCCCCGACCGCCGCGGTCTCCGAGCGGTCAGGGCCCGTCGACCACCGGGTCGGGGTCCGGCGCACGGTGACCTACCGGGTCGAGACCCGGGGCCGGGTGAGCGCCGACCTGCGCGCGCTGCGCCGCCTGGTCCAGCAGACCTATGACGACCCGCGCGGCTGGCGCGGCGCCGGCGTCCGGTTCCGGCCGGTGCGCCGCGGCGGCTCGTTCAGCGTCGTGCTCGCGAACGCCGCCACGATGCCGTCGTTCAGCCCGGTGTGCAGCGTCCAGTGGAGCTGCCGGGTCGGCCGCTACGTCGTGCTCAACCAGACCCGCTGGCAGCATGCCTCGCCGGCCTGGAACCGGGCCGGCCGGTCGCTGCGCGACTACCGGCACATGGTCCTCAACCACGAGACCGGCCACTGGCTGGGCCACGGCCACGCGAGCTGCCCGGGGCGCGGCCGCCCGGCCCCGGTGATGATGCAGCAGTCCAAGGGCCGCGACGGCTGCCGCTTCAACCCGTGGCCGACGGCCGCGGAGCTGCGCAGCACCCGCTGAGCTAGCGCACCCGCAGGTCCTGCCGGGGGTTGAGCCGGCTTCCCGGCACCGGCCGCAGCCCGAGCAGCGCGGTGACGACGTTCGCCAGGTCGCCGTTGCGGACCGGCTGGCGCCGCGCGCCGTACGTCGGGCGCCCGCGGCCGGGATCGCGGCGCTGCGGGTTGAGGGCGTAGAGGTCGCCGCCCGTGATCGAAGCGCCCCAGACCAGGAACGGGATCCGGTAGTTGCCCAGCCTGGCCCGGGGGAGGTGGCTGGGACCGGACCCGCCGTGGTCGGAGGTCAGCACGACCACCGTGCGCTGGCGCAGCTGCTCGTCGCGCTCGATCGTGGCCACCAGGGTGCCCACCAGCCTGTCGACACGGGCGACCGCGTCGAGATAGGTGGCGGACCCGAAGCCGTCGGCGTGCCCGGCGGTGTCCGGGGTGCGCAGGTGCAGGAAGGTCAGCGCGCGGTCGTGGTTGACCAGGTCGCGCTGGGCGGCCCGCACCAGTGCGGCGTCGTCCTCGGTGAACCGGAACCGGTCGATCGCGCGCGGCCAGGAGCGCCGGAACAGCGTGAACTTCTCCTTGCCGGCGAACACGGCGCTCGACCCGCCCGCCCGGTCCACGACCGTGAACACCGACGCGACCGGTCGGCCGGCGGCACGGCGCACGGTGGTGCCGCGCCGGTGGTCGTTCCAGTCGACGCCGTGCCCGCCGCGACGACTGTCGATGCGCCGGCCGGTGACCATCGAGGTGTGGTTCGGCAGGGTCTGGGTGAGCTCCCGCGCCGTGCGGGCGTTGAGGGTGCTGCGGCCCTCGGCGACCAGCCGGTGCAGGGTCGGCGCCCGCTCGACGCCGAGGCGTCGCAGCGCGGTCGGGTTCAGCCCGTCCACCGAGATCGCCAGGACCCGGGTCCCGCCGGCCGGCGCCGAGGCGGCCAGCGGGCTGGCGACCGGCGTGGTAGCGGGGGGCGCGGCCACCAGGGCCAGGGTCAGGGCCAGGACGAGGACCAGCGCGATCGCGAGTCCTGCCACTGCCACCGCCAGGACCGGGGCGGGCAGGGGACGAGACCGGGCCCCGGGACGCATGCCCGCAGCGTACGCCGCGGGACGGTGACGAGGGTCGAGCGTGACGTGTGTCGCGACTGGGTGCGCAGCGGGGCCTGAGCATCTAACGTGTCCGATCGTGTCCGTCCTGCGCCGCTCCGCCCCGTCCGCCCCGCGGCGGCCGCACCGGGCTGCGCCGTGCGACTGACGGTCGTGGGCTGCTCGGGCTCCTACCCGGGTCCGGACTCCCCGGCGAGCTGCTACCTCCTCGAGGCGACCCACGACGACGGCACCGGCGAGCGCACCTGGCGGGTGCTGCTCGACCTCGGCAGCGGGGCGCTGGGCGCGCTGCACCGCTACGTCGACCCGCTCACGGTCGACGCGGTGCTGCTCAGCCACCTGCACGCCGACCACTGCCTGGACCTGTGCGGCTACTACGTGATGCGCAAGTACCACCCGCTCGGCCACCAGCCGCGGATCCCGGTGCTCGGCCCCGCCGGCACGGCCGACCGGATGGCCCGGGCCTACGACCTGCCGACCGAGCCGGGCATGACCGAGGAGTTCGACTTCCGGGAGTGGTCCGGCCCGGTCCGGATCGGTCCGTTCGCGGTCGAGCCCATCGAGGTCGACCACCCGGTGCTGGCCTACGGGCTGCGGATCGCCGCCGACGGGGCGGTGCTCGGCTACAGCGGGGACACCGGGCCCTGCGAGGGGCTGGACCGGGTGGCCGCCGGCACCGACCTGATGCTGGCCGAGGCGTCGTTCCGCGTCGGCGACCCGAACCCGCCGCGCCTGCACCTGACCGGCGCCGACTGCGGCGAGATGGCGGCCCGCACCGGCGTCCGCCGCCTCGTGCTCACCCACGTGCCGCCGTGGCACGACCCGCAGATCGCGCTCGGCGAGGCGCGGGCTGCCTACGACGGGCCGCTGGAGCTGGCCCGCGCGGGCGCGACGTACGACCTGCGCGGCTGAGGCGCCGCCCCGGTCGGCTCAGAGCGCGCGGGCGTCGTGCACGCAGATCGCGATCTGGACCCGGTTAGTGGTCCCGAGCTTCTCGAAGAGCCGGGACACGTGGGCCTTCACCGTCGGCACCGACAGGTACAGGGAGCGGGCGATCTCCGCGTTGCTGAGGCCGGCGCCGACGGCCATCGCGACCTCGCGCTCGCGTGGTGTCAGCAGGTCCAGGCGCCGGCGCGCGTGCGTGGCCCGGTCGGTGGTGGCGCCGGTGCGGAACCGCTCCATGAGCGTGCGCGTCACCGAGGGCGAGAGCATCGGGTCGCCGGCGGCGACGGCGCGGATCGCGGCCAGGATCTGCGCCGGCGCGGTGTCCTTGAGCAGGAACCCGTCGGCGCCGGCGGCCAGCGCCGCCAGCACGTGCTCGTCGGCGTCGAAGGTGGTCAGGACGATCACGTGCGGAGGGTCCGGGCGGGCGTGCAGCTCGCGGGTGGCGTCCAGGCCGTTGAGCACGGGCATCCGGATGTCCATCAGCACCACGTCGGGGCGCAGCGTCGCTGTCAGGTCCAGGGCCTCGCGGCCGTGCGCGGCCTCGCCGGCGAGCTCCAGGTCCGGCTGGCCGCCCAGCATCAGCGCGAGCGCCGAGCGCACCAGCGGGTCGTCGTCGACGACCAGGAGCCGGATCGGCCGGACCGGGGAGCCGCTCATGCCGCCCACGGTAGCCAGCCGCGCAGGAGGAAGTCCGCGCCGTCTCGCCGGTGCTCCAGGCGCCCGCCGCGCAGCTCGGCGCGCTCGGCCAGCCCCACCAGTCCCAGCCCGGACCCGGGCAGCTCCGTGGTCCCGAAGCCGAGGGGGTTGCGCAGCCGGACCTCGATGCCGTCCGCCGGGGAGCCGCAGACCCGGATCGAGAGCCGCGCCCCGGGCGCATGCTTGCGCACGTTGGTGAGCCCCTCCTGGACGATCCGGTAGATCGTGCGGCCGACCGCGTCCGGCACCGGCTCGGTGGCGGCCACCTGGTCGTCGTACTCGACCTGGACGCCGGAGGAACGGGCCTCGGCGACCAGGGCGGGCAGGTCGGCGTACGTCGGCTGCGGGGCGACCAGGGCCTCGCCGGCACCGTCGCGCAGCACCCCGAGGACCCCGCGCAGGTCCACCAGCGCCTCGTGGGCCTTCTCGCGGATGACGGCGGCGCTCTCCCGCATCTGCGTGGCCGTCAGGTCATCGCGGAAGCTGAGCGCGCCGGCGTGCAGGGAGATCTGCGAGATCCGGTGGGCGAGCACGTCGTGCATCTCGCGGGCAATGCGCGAGCGCTCGTTGTCCCGGGCCCGCTCGGCCAGCAGCTGCTGCTCGGCCTCGGCCCGCTCGGCGCGCCGCCGCAGCGTCCAGACCAGCTCGCGGCGCGAGCCGAGGTACATGCCCCACCCGATGCAGGCGGCGAGCACGATCGCGTTGAGGGCGCTGAGCAGCCACAGCGGCTCCTCGGCCTCGGCGGGCTGGGTGACCGTGTAGACCTGCGCCCCCGCGAAGCCGACCACGAAGAGCGGCACCAGCTGCCGCCAGCGTCGGTGGGTCGCGAGCGAGGCCGCGGCCAGGGTTGCCGGGCCCGCGGCGGTGCCCGAGACGGCCGCCAGCACGCTGGTGGCCAGGGCGACCGGCAGCGGCCACCGCCGCCGGAGGTGGATCAGGACGTAGCAGCACAGGCCCAGGGCGAGATCGAGCCAGAACAGCCACGGCGCGCTCCGGAGCTGGACCTCGGCGACCGGCAGCCACACCGCGGCGCTGATGCCCAGCATCGCCACCAGCCGCCAGGTCCGTCCCCACCACGTCACCGGCGGCTGGAACTCCTCGGGGCTGGCCTGGTCCACCGCCCCAGGCTAGGGCCGGGCCCGTCCTCGCCGGCAGCGGCGCCGGTCGCGGCGTACCCCCTACTTTCGTCAGCGCGACGGCGCCGCGCGTCCGATGCGCGGCGGGCCGGGATGCGGCAGGGTAGGGGCATGATCACAGTCGAGGGCCTCACCAAGACCTACGGCGGCTTCACAGCCGTCGACGACGTCAGCTTCGAGTGCCAGCCAGGGCGGGTCACCGGCTTCCTCGGTCCCAACGGAGCTGGCAAGACGACGACCATGCGGGCGATGGTGGACCTGACCCCGCCCACCCGGGGGCGCGCCACGATCGGCGGACACCTCTACCGCGACATCCCGAACCCGGGCCGGCACGTCGGGGTCCTCCTCGACGCCCACGCCCAGCACGGCGGGCGCACCGGCCGCGAGATCCTCACCATCGGCGCGAAGACGATGGGCCTGCCGATGTCGCGGGTCGAGGAGATGCTCGCGCTGGTCTCGCTGAGCGAGGCGGAGTCCAAGCGCCGGCTGCGCGACTACTCCCTCGGCATGAAGCAGCGCCTCGGGATCGCCCACGCCCTGCTCGGCGACCCCTCCGTGCTGATCCTCGACGAGCCCGCCAACGGCCTCGACCCGGCCGGCATCCGCTGGATGCGCGGCCTGCTCAAGGGGTACGCCGCGCGCGGCGGCACCGTGCTGCTCTCCAGCCACCTGCTCCACGAGGTCGAGCAGATCGCCGACGAGATGATCCTGATCGGCCGCGGGAAGATCGTCGCCCGCGGCGACCGCGAGTCGCTCCTGGCGAACACCGGCCCGGCGTCCGCGCTGGTGACCTCGCTCGACAACGACGGCCTGGCGGCCGCGCTGCGCGCCCGCGGCGTGGAGTCCAAGCCCGCCGGCACCGGCCTGCGGGTCTCGGCCTCGCCCGAGGACGTGGGCCGCGCCGCGCTCGACGCAGGCATCGTCCTCACCGACCTCCGCACCGGCAGCGCCGGGCTGGAGGACCTCTTCCTCGACCTCACCGCCGACACCCAGCGCGAGGGCCACCCCGCTGCGGCGACCCAGCCGACCCAGCAAGGAGCCACCGCATGAGCACCACCGACCACGTCGGCGCCCCCGCCGCGCCCCGACGCACCCTGGACATCTCCGGCACCGCCCGGGTGCCCTTCGGGCGCCTGGTCTCGGTCGAGTGGCGCAAGATGCTCGACACCCGGGGCGGCTTCTGGCTGATGCTGATCACCGGCCTGCTGCTCGCGCTCACCATCGGGCTCGTGCTGCTCGTCGTGGCCCTCGACGAGAACGCCTCGATCAGCGCCAACGACATCTCGCAGATCCTGATCATCCCGCTCTCGCTGCTGCTGCCGGTCTTCCCGATCCTCGCGGTCACCAGCGAGTGGAGCCAGCGCACCGGCCTGGTCACGTTCAGCCTCGAGCCGCACCGGCTCCGGGTGCTGCTGGCCAAGCTCTGCGCCGTGATCCTCTTCGCCGTGGCGACGATCGCCTTCGCGGTCGTGCTCGGCGCGATCACCAACCCGGTCGGTGCCGCCCTCGGCGGGTACGACGTCCGGTGGGACCTCGACGTCAGCACGCTCGCGCTCACGGTGGTCAGCCAGCTGGTGTACTTCCTGATGGCGTTCGGCCTGGCGATGCTGCTGCTGAGCAGCCCCACCGCGATCGCTGTCTTCTACGTCGTCGCGATCATGCTGCCGTTCATGGTCTATTCGATCCTCTACGGGTTCTTCGAGTGGGCCCGGGACCTGATCCCGTGGATCGACCTGAGCTTCGCGTTCATGCCGTTCCTGGAGACCAGCAACGACCTCGTCGGGGTCGACTGGGCCCGGCTGGTCGTCGCGGTGACGATCTGGGTCGTGCTGCCGACGGTGCTCGGCATCCGCCGGGTGCTGGCCTCCGAGCCCAAGTAGGACCACCGGGGCGGCCGTCGGCGGCGGGTCGTAGCCTTCGGGCCATGACACGTGCCGACGGTCGCGCCGACGACGAGCTGCGCCCCATCACCCTGACCCGCCACTGGCTCGACCACGCCGCCGGCTCGGTCCTCGTCGAGTTCGGACGCACCAAGGTGCTCTGCGCGGCCTCGGCCTCCGAGGGCGTCCCGCGCTGGCGCAAGGGCTCCGGCCTGGGCTGGGTCACCGCGGAGTACGCCATGCTCCCCGCCGCCACCAACACCCGCTCGGACCGCGAGTCGGTCAAGGGCCGCATCGGCGGCCGCACCCACGAGATCAGCCGGCTGATCGGCCGCTCGCTGCGCGCGGTGATCGACTACCAGGCCCTCGGCGAGAACACCATCCAGCTCGACTGCGACGTGCTCCAGGCCGACGGCGGCACCCGCACCGCCGCGATCACCGGCGCCTACGTCGCGCTCGCCGACGCGATCGCCTCCCTGCGCTCCTCCGGCGCGCTCAAGGGCGAGCCGCTGACCGGCTCCGTGGCCGCGATCAGCGTCGGCATCATCGACGGGGTGCCGCGCCTGGACCTGCCCTACGAGGAGGACGTGCGCGCCGAGACCGACATGAACGTCGTGATGACCGGCCAGGGCAAGTTCGTCGAGGTCCAGGGCACCGCCGAGGGCGCCGCCTTCGACCGCGCCGAGCTCGACGCGCTGCTCGCCCTGGCCGAGAAGGGCTGCGTCGACCTGACCCGGCTGCAGGCCGAGGCGCTGGCCCGGTGACCGCCCCCCGGGTCTTCCTGGCCTCGCGCAACGCCAAGAAGCTCCAGGAGATGGAGCGGATCCTCGCCGAGCACCTGCCCGGCGTGAGCGTGCTCGGCCTCGACGACGTCGCGTCCTACGACGAGCCGGTCGAGGACCAGCCCACGTTCGCCGGCAACGCGCTGCTCAAGGCGCGCGCCGGGCACGCCGTCACCGGTCTGCCCTCGATCGCCGACGACAGCGGACTGTGCGTCGACGCGCTCAACGGGATGCCCGGGGTCCTCTCCGCGCGCTGGTCGGGCCCCCCGAAGTCCGACGAGCGCAACAACGAGCTCCTGCTCGCCCAGCTCGCCGACGTGCCCGACGAGCGCCGGGGCGCCCACTTCAGCTGCGCCGTGGCGTTCGTCCACGACGGCGGCGAGCTGGTCGTCGAGGGCCGCATGGACGGCTCGGTGATCCGGGAGGTGCGCGGCAGCGGCGGTTTCGGCTACGACGTGGTGTTCGTCGCCGACGACCTGCCCGGCCGCACCACCGCCGAGCTCAGCCGCGAGGAGAAGGACTCGGTGTCCCACCGGGGCCGGGCGCTGCGCGAGATCGCGCCCCAGGTGGCGCGGCTGCTCGCGGCCGGCTGACCGGCTGATCGGCCGGGTCAGGCCCCGCCCTCGGGGCCCTGGGACCCCGTGCTCCGGCGTGGCTTGGTCTGCTGCGCCATCGCCGGGGCCGCCAGGCGGTCCGGCAGGTGGGTGCCCAGCTCGGCCATCATCCGGTTCCTCCAGGAGCCCGGCACGACGTGCGGCTTGCCGGCCATCAGCGCGGCGTACCCGGCCCGGGCGACAGTGGCGGCGTCGTCCTTGCTCCGCGAGCGGCCCAGGGCGGTGTCGAGCATCCCGGCGCGCGCGAAGAACTCGGTGTCGGTGGGCCCCGGCATCAGCGAGGTGACCGTGACGCCGTCGTCCTGGAGCTCGTGCCGGATGCTCTCGGCGAAGGAGTGCACGAACGCCTTCGACGCGGCGTACGTCGCGTGGAACGGGCCCGGCATCACCGCGGCGATCGAGGACGTCAGCAGGATCCGGCCCTGACGGCGGGCGACCATGGCGTCGACGACGCGCTTGGCCAGGTGCACCGTGGAGCGGACGTTGAGGTCGACCAGCCGGAGGTGGTCGGCGAGCTCGGTGCTGGCGAACGGCCCGCCGACGCCGACCCCGGCGTTGAGCACCGCGACGTCCACAGGGCGGTCCAGCCCGGTGGCCTGGTCCCACAGGTGCTCGATCTCCCGGGGCACGGTGAGGTCGGCCTGGACCGGCACCACCAGCCGGCCGCCGGACCCGAGCTCGGGGGCCACCTCGTGGATGCGCTGGTCCTCGGCGCTGACGACGAGGTCGTAGCCGTGGTCGACGAGCTCGCGGGCCAGGGCGCGGCCGATCCCGGAGGACGCGCCGGTGACCAGGGCGAGGCCGGCTGGTGCGGTGGGGCTCATGCGCGCGGGTACCCGGCGGCGGGGGCGCCATGCCGACGGCGGTAGTTTCCTCAGATGCACTCGTTGCCCGCACGCCACTTCCTGGTCCGCCGCACCCTCGCCCGCCTGCTGCTGCGGGTCGCTGGCTGGCGCACCGAGGGGACCGTCCCGGAGCGGGGCGTGCTCGTGGGGGCGCCGCACACCTCGAACTGGGACTGGGTGCTGACGATGCTGCTCGCGTGGGACAGCAACGTGACCATCCACCTGCTCGTGAAGAAGGAGCTCTTCCGCGGCCCGCTGGCCTGGGTGCTGCGCGCCTCGGGCGCGGTGCGCCTGGACCGGGAGAACCCGGGGGAGACCGTCCGGGCCCTCGTCGAGCAGGCCGGCGCCTCGGACGAGCCGTTCCTGCTCGGCATCGCGGCCGAGGGCACCCGGGGCCGGGCCGAGCGCTGGAAGTCCGGCTTCTACCGGATCAGCCAGCAGACCGGCCTCCCGATCACGCTGGCGTTCCTCGACGTGCCCTCCCGCCGGGTCGGCTGGGGCCCGACCTTCCACCCGTCCGGCGACGTGCGCGCGGACATGGACCGGGTCCGGGAGTTCTACGCCGACAAGCGCGGCTTCCGGCCCGACGACGCCACCCCGCCCCGCCTGCGCGAGGAGGAGGACCGCTCGGCCGGCTGAGCCGCCCCTGGTGCGCCCGGAGAGATTCGAACTCTCACTGGCCAGGACCTAAACCTGGTGCCTCTGCCGTTGGGCTACGGGCGCGTGGACGCCCAGCAGTGTAGGCGTGCGCTCAGTTCTTCCCGGCGTGCGGCGACTCGGGCCCGGCGCTGTTGAGCTCGAGGTCGCGCTGCAGCTTGGCGACGTGGCCGGTCGCCTTGACGTTGTACTGGGCGAGGAACACCTTGCCGTCCTCGTCGACGACCACTGTCGAGCGGATGACGCCCTCGACGACCTTGCCGTAGAGCTTCTTCTCGCCGTAGGCGCCGTAGTCGCGCAGGACCTGCTTGTCGGGGTCGGAGAGCAGCGTGATCGTGAGCCCGTCCCGCTCCCGGAACTTCCCGAGCTTCTCGGGCGCGTCGGGGGAGATGCCCAGCACGTCGTAGCCGGCGGAGCGCAGCGCCTCCAGCGAGTCGCTGAAGTCGCAGGCCTGCTTGGTGCAGCCGGGGGTCATCGCGGCGGGGTAGAAGTACACGATCACCTTGCGGCCCAGGTAGTCCGAGAGCGCGACCGGCGTGCCGGTGTCGTCGGGCAGCGTGAACTCGGGGGCGGTGTCGCCGGGGACGAGGCGGGTGGGCTCGCTCAAGGTTCGGTCTCCTCGGTGGGGGTGCAGCTCTGGTGCGCCGCTCTGCGGCTCTATTGCCATGAGGACGCAACAGCGTACGGTGGGCTGATGGCGGCCGGCTGGCCGCACCACGTGGTGCCCACAAGGTAGCGCCGGCACCCCGCACGGGCAGGAGCGACTCCATGCACGTCCCCGACGGCTTCCTCGACGCGCCGACCTCCGTGGCCACCGGCGTGGTGGCCGCGGCCGCCGTGGGGATCTCGCTGCGCAAGGCGCGCGCCGAGCTCGACGACCGCACCGCGCCGATGGCCGGGCTGGTCGCCGCCTTCGTCTTCGCCGCCCAGATGATCAACTTCCCGGTGGGCGCCGGCACCAGCGGACACCTGATGGGCGGCGTCCTCGCGGCGGTGCTGGTCGGCCCGTGGACCGCGATCCTCTGCCTCTCGGTCGTCCTGCTCGTCCAGGGCCTGTTCATGGCCGACGGCGGCGTCACCGCGCTCGGCACGAACATCACGCTGATCGCGATCGTGACGACAGTCGTCGGCTGGGCGGTCTTCCGCGGGCTGCGGGCGGTGCTGCCCCGGCGTACAGCGGTGGTCGCGCCGGCCGCCGTGGTCGCCGCCCTGGTCTCGGTCCCCGCGGCCGCGGCCGTCTTCACGCTGCTCTTCGCCGTGGGCGGCACCGCCCCGGTCGAGACCGGCGACGTGCTCGTGGCCATGCTGGGCTGGCACGTCGCGATCGGCATCGGCGAGGCGGCCATCACCGGCTTGGTCCTCGGTGCGGTGATCGCCGTGCGCCCGGACCTGGTGCACGGAGCCCGGGACCTGGTCTCCCAGCGGCCGCTGGAGATCCGGAAGGCCGGCGCATGAGGAACCGCACCTTCTTCGTCACCGCCCTCGTCGTCGCGCTCCTCGTGGCCGGGGTGGCCAGCTACTACGCCAGCGCGCACCCCGACGGCCTGGAGCACGTCGCCGAGAAGACCGGCTTCATCGACACCGCGGAGGAGTCCCCGGTCGCGGACAGCCCGCTGGCCGACTACCAGACCACCGGGGTCGACGACGCCCGCGTGAGCGGCGGCCTGGCCGGCGTCCTCGGCGTGCTGCTCGTGCTGGTCCTGGCCGGGGGCCTGGCCTGGCTGGTCCGGCGCCGCGGGTCCGGGCCCGCCTCCGACGAGCCTGCCTCCGACGAGCCCGCCTCCGACGAGCCCGCCCACCGGTGAGCGCCCGGACGACGGGCCCTGGCTGATGGGCTCCGGCCACGGCCACCGGCTGCACTTCCACGGCCACAGCCCGGTCCACCGGGCCCCGGCGCACCTGAAGCTGCTCGCGCTGCTGGCCTTCGTGCTGCTCGTCGTGGCGACGCCGCGGGAGTGGTACGCCGCCTACGCGGGCTGGCTGCTGGTGCTGCTCGGCGTCGTCGCGGTCTCCGGCGTCCCGCTGCGCTACCTGCTGCGGCGGCTGGTCGTCGAGGTCCCGTTCGTGGTGTTCGCGGTGCTGGTGCCGTTCGTCGCGACCGGCCCGCGGGTCGAGGTGCTCGGGGTGGAGCTCTCCGAGCCCGGCCTGGTCGCGGCGTTCGGGCTGCTGGCCAAGGGCACGCTCGGCGTGCTCGCCTCGCTCACCCTCGCCGCCACCACCGAGGCGACCGACGTGCTCGCCGGGCTGCAGCGGCTGCGGATGCCCGAGCTGATCGTGCAGATCATGGGCTTCATGATCCGCTACCTCGACGTCGTCACCGCGGAGCTCGGGCGGATGCTGACCGCGATGCGCTCACGGGGCTGCGACCCGCGCTCGCCGCGGCACTGGCCGGCGCTGGCGCGCTCGCTCGGGTCGCTGTTCATCCGCTCCTACGAGCGCGGCGAGCGGGTGCACCTGGCGATGGTCTCGCGCGGCTACACCGGGGTGCTGCCCGATCTCGCCGCGCCGGTCCACCCAGCCCCGGCTCGCGAGCACCCCGAGCCCCCCGAGCACCGCCGATGACCGCGGCCGACCGCGACCCGACCCTCGACGTCCGCGGCCTGGCGTACGCCTACCCCGACGGCCGCCAGGCCCTCTACGGCGTGGACCTGCAGGTGCGCCGCGGGGAGCGGGTCGCGCTGCTCGGACCCAACGGGGCCGGCAAGACCACGCTGGTGCTGCACCTCAACGGCATCCTCGCCGCGGGAGCCGGCACGGTGAGCGTCGGCGGGCTGCCGGTCGTCCGGGAGAACCTCCGCGAGATCCGGCAGCGGGTCGGCATCGTCTTCCAGGACCCCGACGACCAGCTGTTCATGGCCACCGTGCGCCAGGACGTCGCCTTCGGGCCGGCCAACCAGGGGATCCGGGGCGCCGAGCTGGAGCACCGGGTGCTGGCGGCCCTGGAGCAGGTGGGGATGGCCGAGCACGCCGACCTGCCACCGCACCACCTCTCCTTCGGCCAGCGCCGGCGGGTGGCGGTCGCGACGGTGCTCGTGATGGAGCCGGAGATCCTGGTGCTCGACGAGCCGTCGTCGAACCTGGACCCGGCCTCGCGCCGCGAGCTGGCCGACATCCTGCGCAGCCTCGACGTGACGGTGCTGATGGTCACCCACGACCTGCCGTACGCGCTGGAGCTCTGCTCGCGCTCGGTCGTGCTGGCCGATGGGGTGGTGGTGGCGGACGGTGCGACGTACGACCTGCTGACCGACGAGGAGCTGATGCGCTCGCACCGCCTGGAGCTGCCGTTCGGTTTCGACCCGCGCACCACGAGGGCCGCGCCGGGCGCGGGTTGATAGCCTCCACGCAGCATCCACCGGGTCACCCGCCCACGACTCAGGAGACAAGGCCAGTGAGCAAGGCCAACGACACCACGGCCCTCGAGCGCGAGATCGAGGAGACCCGCGAGCGTCTCGCCGGCACCATCGACCAGCTCCTGTACCGATCGAGCCCCAAGACGATCGCCAACCGGCAGGTCACGACGATCAAGGCCCACTTCGTGGACCCGGTGACCGGTCAGCCGCGCACCGACAACATCCTCAAGGCCGCGGGCATCGTCGTCGGCGTCGTCGCGGCCCTGGTCGTGCTCCGCAAGGTCGTCAACTAGTCCCGTGAGCGACAAGACCCCCATCAAGATGCTGCACGACCGCATTCTCGTGGAGGTCGACCGGGACGAGGGGGAGCGGCGCTCCTCCGGCGGCATCGTGATCCCCGCGACCGCCGCCATGGGCGCCCGTCGGCTGGCCTGGTCGAAGGTGGTCGGGGTCGGCCCGAACGCCCGCGCCGTCGAGATCGGCGACCGCGTGCTCTTCGACCCCGAGGACAAGGCCGAGGTCGAGGTGCACGGCGAGGTCTACGTCGTGATGCGCGAGCGCGACGTCCACGCCGTCGCCGCCGAGCGGGTCAGCGGGGGCGAAGACACCGGGCTCTACCTGTGAGGTGAGCCCGGCGATCCCCCGGGATCAGTCGCCGACCTGGACGACCACCTTGCCGTTGTTCTGGCCGCTCATCAGCCGCGCGAAGGCCTCGGGCGCGCGGTCGAGGCCGACGTAGCGGTCCTCGTGCAGGGTGAGGTCGCCGGAGGCGATCAGGACGCCGACCCGCGCAGCGTGCTTGGCGGCGAGGTCGTGGTGGTCGTAGACGACCATGCCGTGCACCTCGGCGCGGGCGGCCATGATCGCGCCGGCGCGCATCGTGGTGGGCGCGCCGTTGTTGTACTGGTCCATCAGGCCGCACAGCGAGACCCGCGCGCCGACGGCGAGCTGCTCGGCGACGACGTCGAGGGTGGTCTGGTCGCCCATGTGCAGGTAGCCGTCGATGCGGTCCGGGCAGGCCTCCCGCAGCCGCTCCGCCCAGCCGTCCGCGCCGCGGACCACTGCCGCGGCGTACCCGAGGTGCTCCACGGCCATCGCGGCCTTGGCCTCGCTGCCGACGATCGCGACGGCGCGCGCCCCGGCGAGCCGGGCGAGCTGGCCCGCGACCGCGCCGACGCCGCCGGTGGCCGAGGAGATCACGACGGTGTCCCCGAGACGGGGGCGCAGGTGCCGCTCGTGCGCGGCGTACGCCGTCAGGCCGGGCATGCCGAGCGCGCCGAGGGCGGCCGTGGCCGGGACGCCGTCCGGGACGGTCACGACCGTGGCGCCGGAGACCGGCACGACGGCGCACTCGCGCCAGCCGGTCTCGGCCAGCACCAGGGTGCCCGCGGGCAGGGCGCCGTCGGGGGAGTCCACGACTGTCGCGATGGCCCGGCCGGGGATCAGGTCGCCGACCCCGACGGGGGCGTCGCCGAGGTGGCGCCCACCCAGCGTCGAGCGGATGTAGGGGTCGAGCGAGAGCGCCTGGACCTGCACGGTGACCTGGCCCTCCGCGGGCTCGGCGACGGGCAGCGTCGCCAGGGCGAAGTCCTCCGGGCGCGGCGCGCCCTCGGGGATGCGGGCGAGCACGACGGCACGCGTGGTGGCCACGGGACCTCCTGGGATTTCGGGCTGGGATGGGGGCTGGGGTGGGGCGAACGAACGGGCGCAGCGTATATGATCTACAGTCGCCGCCGTGAGCGCTGGAGCGAAGGCACACTCTCCCATCGGACCCACCGGACCCACTGGACCCACTGGGGCCGGCTCCCGGCTGTTCGGGCCCCTGATCTCCACCGACGACCTGTCGGCCCACCTCGGCACGTTCACCGAGGTCTTCGGCCTGGTCGAGGAGGGCCGCACCCGGCTCGACGCCGCCGCCGCCCGGGCGCTGTTCGGGCCCGCGGTCGACGGGGCCGAGCTGGTCGCCCTGCGGACCCCCGGGGTGGACGCCGGGGTGCTGCTCGCCGACTTCCGGCCCGGGTCGGCCGAGACCGTGCGCGACGAGAGCACCTGGATCCACCGCGACGTGCTGCGGGTCGTCGACTTCTATGCAGCCGACTTCGCCGCGGCGGTGGCCCACGCCCGGGCCCTGGGGTGCGAGATCGAGGGCTCCGAGGCGGAGTACGAGGGCGAGGACGCCGGGTTCCGCGAGGCCCACCTGCGGCTCCCGGACCACGTCGTGGCCGCGTTCCTCGGGGCTCCCGCGGACTTCTTCGCCGACTTCGTGCAGGTCCGCGACCGGCTGGCCAGCGAGGTCGTCAGCATCTCGCTGCCGCTGACCGAGGGCGCGGCGACGGTCGCGTTCCTGGAGCAGGTCCTGGGCTGGTCGGTCGTCTACGAGCTGACCTTCGACGACCCCTCGTTCAGCGAGCTCCTCGGGGCGGGGGAGCAGCTGAGGGTCACTGCCCGGATGGTCGGGCCGGCGCGCAACCAGCCCTACCTCAACCTCGTCGACTACGGCCTGCCTGCCGACGCCGGGGGCTCGCTGGCCGGGCGCGCGGTCGCGCCGCGGCGCGGGCTGCTCGGTGCCGTCGTCGCCACCACGGACCTCGACGGCGTACGCCGGCGCGCGCAGGCGGCGGCCGGCCCCGCCGTGACCCTGGACCTGGCCGCGTTCGGCTCCACCCGGGCCTGCCGGGTCGAGCTGCCGACCGGCGTGGGGCTGCTGGTCGTCGAGGCCGGCTGATCGGCTCCGCGGGCACCTCCCTAGGGTGACCGCGAGCACAGAATCGGTGAGCCCCCCGGGGAACGGCCTGAGCAAAGAATGGTCCGAGGGGCGGAGGTCCCTTGACGCTGGATTCGCGGACGACCTACCTTGATCCGCAATTAGTTACAGCGTTCCGCGTGACGGAATTGACCCCGTCTCGACGGGTGCTTCTCTTCCGGTGCCGGGAGCAGAATGGAGCACACATGTTGTTCACTCGGCGTGGCACGGGGACCGGGCGCCACCGCCTGGGACTGGCTGCCGTCACGGCCCTCAGCCTCGGTGTCCTGACCGCCTGCGGCGGAGGATCCGGCTCCTCGGACGACGCTCCGGAGAGCACGACGATCAAGGACCTGGTCGTCGACGTCCTCGCGGAGCCCGACTCCCTGGACCCGTTCTACCGCAACACCGCGGAGGCCCAGCGCTACTACCGCCTCGTCTACAGCAGCGTGCTGCAGTGGAACGAGGACGGGACCCTGGCTCCCGATCTGGCCGCCGAGCTCCCCTCGGTCAGCGAGGACGGGCTCACCTGGACGATCAAGCTGCGCCCGGACGTGACGTTCCACGACGGCAGCGCGCTGACGGCCGCCGACGTCGTGCACACGATCGAGGAGGCCCAGGACCCCGAGAACGGCGCGGTCTGGCTCTCCGGCGTCGCCTACGTGAAGTCGGCGAAGGCCCAGGGCGACGACACGGTCGTCATCGAGCTCACCGAGCCCTACGCCTACCTGGACAGCAAGCTCGCGATGATCCCGATCATCTCCGACGAGGACGAGTACGCGCCGAACAAGACCTACGCCACCACGGGCAACGGCAGCGGCCCGTACCGCTTCGAGTCCCTCAAGCGGGGTGACGCGCTGAAGCTGGTCCGCAACGAGGACTACTACGGCGACGCCTACAAGTTCGAGACGGTCACCTTCAAGGTGATCCCCGAGGACGCCTCCCGCATCGCGCGCCTGACCAACGGCGAGTCCCACATCGTCCCGGACCTGCCGACCGACCAGGTCGAGCTGGTCAGCAAGCGCGGCGCGAAGGCGGAGACGGTCGAGAACAACGTCTCGCGGCTGTTCGCCTACCCGTCGATGAACGCCGACCGGCCGACCTCCAACGTCGACTTCCGGCTGGCGATCGCCAACGCGATCGACCGGCAGCGGATCGTGGACCAGGTCTACGGCGGGGCTGGTCGCCCCAACAGCACCTACCTGACCTACGGCACGCTCCACCACGACGAGGAGCTCGGCGAGTCGTTCGGCGAGAAGCCCGACCTCGACAAGGCCAAGGAGCACCTCGCCGCGTCCGGCGTCGACCTGGACCGCAAGCTGAACATCATCGCGGTCAAGGACCCCAACGTGGTCAGCGCGGCGACGATCGTCCAGGCCAACCTCAAGGAGCTCGGCATCGAGGCGACCGTGGACTCCCAGGACGTGGCGGGGTTCTACGCCAACCTGGTCTCCGGCGACTACGACCTGATCCTGTTCGACAGCCCGGCCTCGACCTCGACGGGCTTCGCGCCCGACTACGTCAACGGCGGCCTGAACAGCAAGGCGGCCAACAACTTCGCCAAGTTCAAGGACGAGCAGATGGACGCGCTGCTCGACACCGCGATGACCGCGCAGGGCGAGGAGGCCCAGGCCGAGGCCTGGCGCGCCGTGCAGGAGCGCGACGTGCAGACGCAGGGCAACATCCAGATCGCGGTCTCGCAGATCAGCGAGGCGTGGTCGAACCAGCTGGCCGGCTACCAGCCGTCCGCGACGCTCTGGCTCAACACGCTGCGCGACGTCAAGTAGTCGAGCGGCACTCACCACCGCGTCTTCCCACGGCGGCGCCGGTCCGGACATCCGGGCCGGCGCCGTCGTGCGTGCCGGGCGCGATCTCGAGGAGGAACTGCATGGACGAGGTCCGCAGGGAGTACGTCGACGGCCCCGAGGGGCAGGTCCACGTCCGCCGGGCCGGTCGGCCGGGCGAGGGTGGCCGGCCGCTGCTGTGCCTGCACCTGAGTCCCGGCTCGGGACGGATGTACGAGGAGCTGCTCGCCGAGCTGGGTGCCGGCCGCTTCGCGCTGGCCCCCGACACTCCCGGGTTCGGAGCCTCCGACCCGCCGCGTGACGGCCCCGCCATCGCGACGTACGCCCGCACGATGCTCGCGCTGCTGGACCACTACGGGCTGCCCGAGGTGGACGTGCTCGGCTACCACACCGGCAGCAAGATCGCCGTGGAGCTGGCGCTGGCCGCCCCCGACCGGGTGCGCTCGCTGATCCTGGTCTCGGCGCCGCACTACACCGACGAGGAGCTCGCCGCCCAGGAGCGCCAGCTCGCGGTGCCCCGGCGGCCCGAGCCGGACGGGTCGCACCTGGTGCGCCAGTTCACCGAGCTGGTCCGGTGGGCGCCGGCGGGCACCCCGCTGGAGCTGCTCCAGCGCGAGTTCGCCGAGCAGCAGCGGGCGGGGGAGCAGGCGCACTGGGGCTACCTGGCGGCGTTCGCCTACCGGCACGCCGACCACCTGCCTCGGGTCCGGCAGCCGGTGCTCCTGCTCTGCCCGGGCGACGACCTCGAGGAGCCGACGCTGCGCGCCCGGGACCTGATCGCCACCGGCCGGTTCCTGCACCTGCCCGAGTGGGGCCACCAGATGATGGTGACCCGGACCGCCGAGGTCGCGGCGCTGGTGCGGGAGCACTCCGACGCGTCGTGATCCCGGGCCCTCCGGGGCTGGCGGCTCCGGTTAGCGGTGAGCTGGCCACCGAATGAGTCGCTCGAACGGTGGCAGGCTCACCGCTGCGCCCGGCCGCCGGCGGCTTCGGGTTAGCGGTGAGTCAGCCACCGAAGCCCGGCCGGAAACGGTGGCAGGCTCACCGCCAGTCCCGGGTCCGCCGGAGCAGCGGTGAGTCAGCCACCGAAGCCCGGCCGGAAACGGTGGCAGGCTCACCGCTGGGCCCGGGCCGGCGCCCAGCCGGTCCTCAGGAGCGGGCGAGCTGCCGGCGGACCACCAGGCCGAGGACGGCGAGCGCCACCGCGGCCAGCACGAACGCGGGTGCCTCGCCCCGCGGGGTCAGGTCGACAGCGACCGCGACCTGACCGGCCGAGGCCAGGGTCGCGATGCCGAGCACCGAGCCGATCTGGCGCATCAGCGCCAGCGAGGCCATCGCGGGGGCGGACTGGTGCCCGTCCGCGGAGTCCAGCACGGTCCCGGTGTCCACGGAGTACAGCACCCCCGCGCCCACGCCCACCAGCACCAGCGGCACCAGCAGGGCGGCGACCGGCAGCTCGCTGCCCAGCCCCAGCCACAGGTACGCCGCGGCCAGCGTCAGCAGGCTGAGCACCATCAGCGTCGCCGGGGCCAGGAACGGGCGCAGCGCGTTGACCAGCATCCCGGCCAGCGGCATCCCGGCGTTCGCGATCACCAGCAGCCAGCCGGTGCTGGTCGAGCTGAACCCCCGGCCGTCCTGGAAGTGCACCGAGATCAGGAACGCGGTGCCGTTGATGGCGGCGTTGTAGGCCAGGCAGGCGAGCAGCACCGTGCGCAGCCGGCGCGACGCGAACAGCTCCAGGTCGAGCAGCGGTCGCGTGGCGCGGCGCTCGATGGCGAGGAACACCCGCGCGAGCAGCAGCGCTGCGACGTACCCGGCGACGACCAGCGGGACCGGGGCGGAGCCGCGGCCGGTGGCGATCAGCGACCAGGACAGCAGGGCCAGCGTCGTGCAGGCCGTCACCAGGCCGGCGAGGTCGAGCGGGCCCGGGCTGCGCCGCGGCGTGGTCCCCAGCCGCGAGGTGACCGCGATGGCGAGCAGGGCGACCGGGACCACGACGAGGAACGTCGAGCGCCAGCCGTAGTGCTCGGCCAGCGCGCCGCTCAGGATGGGCCCCAGCAGCAGCCCGGTCGAGCTGGTCATCATCCAGTAGCCGACCGCGCGGGCCCGGACCGGACCGTGGGCGAGGTTGGCGCCGAGCAGCGTGGCGCCGTTGGGCAGCACCAGCGCCGCGCCGATGCCCTGGACGATGCGCGCCCCGAGCAGCATGCCGAGGTTCGCGGACAGGGCGGCCGCGACGCCGCCGAGCGCGAAGACCGCCAGGCCGACCTGGAGGGTGGTGCGCGCGCCCCAGCGCTCGCCGAGCATGCCGCTCACCGGCATGGCGCTCGCCGCGACCAGCGGGAACATCGCGGTCAGCCACTGCAGGCCGCTCAGGCCGGCGCCCAGGTCGGCGCCGATCGTGGGGGCGGCCACGACCAGGGATGTCTGGTCGAACATCACGCAACCGACGCCGATGGCGCACATCAGGGCGACGACCACGGGCGAGCGCCCGGCGGGGGACGTCGCCGGGGCGGCGTCGCGGGGGGCGCTCGAAGCCACGCAGATCCTCCTGAGACTGTTGGAACAGCGTTACGCTACGCGTAACAGGCGTCGGAAGTGGGCACCGACGCCCCGACGGACTGGTCCGCTCCGTGCTGCTCGGCCCCGCTCGGCCCCGCTCGGCCGCGCAGTGTGGACAGGCGTGGGCAGACCATTGACGGCCTCGGGGAACGTCAGTAATGTCTCTGGAACAGCGTTTCGCACAGTGGAACAGAGCGGTCTCCACTGCCGAACCAGCTGGACGATCACTCGATGCGCCCGTGCGGCGCCGCCCTGAGGGAGACCCGGATGAGCCTGCAGTACCTCCGCGAGGTCGTGGTCGCCAGTGCCGACGTGGCGGCCTCCGTGCGCTTCCACCAGGAGGCCTTCGGCCTGGAGGTCCTGGACCGCGACGAGCAGGGCGGCGTGCTGCTCGGCGTCGCGGGCGCCCCCGCCGGGCACCTGCGTCTGGTGCCCGCCTCGACCGACGCCGCGACGCAGACCATGGCCGAGCCGCCCGCGGTCTGGGACCTCGGCGCCCGACTGCTGGGCATCTACTCCCACGACCTGGACGCCACCCACGCCGCGATGGCTCGCGCCGGGGGCGCCCCCCGGCCGCCGGTGACCTACCCGTACGGCGCCGCCAGCCTCTCCGAGCTCGTCGGCCGCGGCGTCGACGGCACCTGGTGGACGGTCCCGCTGGCGGTCCCCGGCGCCCACCGGCCGAGCGCGGCGTACGACGCGGACGCCGAGCGGCTGCACTCCGAGCTGCACACGGCAGTCCTGGTGGTCGAGGACCACGACGCGGCCGTCGCGTTCTTCGAGGCGGCCGGGCTGACGACGCTCTTCGACGGCGCCATGACCGGAGACCCGTTCGACCAGCTGGTCGGCATGCCCCTGGACGCCTCGCTGCGCCTGGCCTTCATGGTCGGCCCCCGGCACCTGCCGGCGCGCCTGGAGATCATGTCCTTCACCGGCGTCCCGACCGTGGACCGCAGCGCTGACGCCGTCGGGATCCGGCGCCTGGTCTTCGTCTCCGACGATCCCGCCGGCACCCTCGAGACCCTGACCGGTGCCGGCGCCCAGCCGGTCGCCGAGGGCGTCGTGCGCGGGCCGGTGGGCGTCGAGATCGAGGTCGTCGCCGAGGTTCCGGCGTGACCCGCACCGTCGTGGTCGTCGGCACCGGCGGCGCCGGGCTGGCCACCGCGATCGCCGCGGCCGAGGGCGGGGCGCGCGTCGAGCTCGTCGACAAGCAGGCGGCCATCGGCGGGATGCTGCACATCGCGAACGGGGAGTTCTCCGGTGCCGGCAGCCGCCGCCAGGCCGAGCGCGGCATCGAGGACAGCCCCCAGCGGCACCTCGCGGAGGTCCAGCGGATCTCCCACGGCCGGGTCGACGCCGACCTCGCCGAGCTCTCCGTGCGCCACCAGGGCGAGCTCGTCGACTGGCTCGACGACCTGGGCTTCGAGTTCCACCCCGACTGCCCCGGGCTGATCCACGGCCACGAGGTGTACGACGTGCCGCGCACCTACTGGGGCGTCGAGCACGGCCGCTCGGTGATCACGGTCCTGGAGCGGCTGCTCCTGGACCAGGTGCGCGCCGGCCGGATCCGGATGCACCTGTCCACGACCATGACCGGCCTGCGCCGCGACGGCGACCGGGTCGTCGGCGTCGAGGTGGAGCGGGACGGGGAGGCGGGCGTGATCGGCGGCGACGCCGTCGTGCTCGCGACCGGCGGCTACGACGCCAACCTCGAGCTGCGCAACCGGTTCCTGCCCGAGCACTGCCACTCGGTCCTGGTCGGCTGCCTGGACCACGCGACCGGCGACGGCCTGGTCCTCGCCGAGCAGCTGGGCGCCGCGGTCTCCGCCGACGGCATCTTCCTGCCGGTGATGGGCCTGATCCCGGACCCCGAGCGGCCCCGGCACGCGGTCGACTACCGCGAGGCGTTCGTCGAGATGGCCCCGGCCTACCGGACCCCCCACGAGATCTGGGTCAACAAGGACGGCCGCCGGTTCGTCGCCGAGGACACCACCAGCCCCGAGCGCCGCGAGCGCGAGCTGCTGCGCCAGCCGGACAACACCATGCACGTGGTCTTCGACGCCGGCGTCGTCGAGCACGCCCCGGTCAGCCTGATCCGCAACCCTGCCGACGAGTGGACGCCCGAGCGGTTCGCCGCGGCCTGCGAGACCAGTCCCTGGGTGACTCGCGGCGACTCCCTCGAGGAGCTCGCCGAGCGGCTCGGTGTCGACGCCGAGGCGCTGGGCCGGAGCGTCGCGGCGTACAACGCGGGGGTCGAGAGCGGGCAGGACGAGCTCGGCCGCACCACGTTGCCGCGCCGCCTGGACCAGGCGCCGTACTACGCGATCACGACCGTGGCCGCCTCGATCCTGTCCCGCGACGGCCTGGCCGTGGACACCGGGATGCGGGTCCTCGACACCGACGGGCAGCCCATCTCCGGGCTGCACGCCGTCGGCGAGGTCCTGGGCAACAACAAGTTCGCCGGCGACAACTACGTCGGCGGCATGAGCATCACCCCGGCCATGACCCTGGGCCGGCTGCTCGGCAGCCGGCTCGCCGCCGCCCAGCCCGAGACGCAGGCCGAGTCCCACCCCGTGAAGGAGAGCCGATGAGCGAGCCCTGTCTGGTCGGTGGCGTCGACGCCGCCTTTCTCGGGGTCAACGACCTCGACGCGCAGCTGGAGCTGTACGTCGGCCAGCTCGGCTGGGAGGTCGCCGAGCAGGGCGTGATCCCCGCCGCCGAGGCCTCGGCGCTGTGGGGCGACGGGATCGGCGACCTGCCGGTCACCGTGCTCACCGCCGCCGGGTCGCCGCACGGCCGGCTGATCCTCCTCCAGGTCCCGACCCAGGAGGTCCCGGAGCACCCGCTGCAGGCCGACACCGGCCTGGTCGCGATCAACATGTACACCCGCGACATCGAGGTCAGCCACACCACGCTGGCCGACGCCGGGCAGCGCTGGCGCACCCCGCCGGCCACGTGGGCGGTGCCGCTGGGGGAGAAGCTGGTCTCGGTGACGCAGGGCTTCCTGCTGGCCCCGGAGGCCACCGACATCGTCTTCGTGCAGCCGGCCGAGGCACGCGGCACCGCCGCGTGGGACGCCGAGCCCGACCGGCACTACACCGAGCTCACCTCGGTCGTGTGCCACGTCCCCGACTTCGAGGCGGAGACGGCCTTCTGGGGTGCCGAGGGGCTGGGCCTGCAGAGCTGGTACGACGTGTCCTTCACCCACCCTGGCCTCGACGAGATGGCGCTGCTCCCTGCCGGCTCGGTGATGCGCCTGAGCTTCCTCGCGGGTCCCACGACGGCCCGCCTGGAGGTGACCCGGCTGGAGAACCGCACCCTCGGCACGGACCGGCGCGACCAGCAGCGCACCGGTCGGCACCTGGGCCACACCGGCTGGCTGTTCAAGGTTCGGGACCTTTCTGAAACATTGTTCCGCACTGAGCAATTGGGGGGTACCGTCCGATCCGGGCCCCGCGCTGGCGCACCGGCCCTCTTCGCCGGGTGCCCGGTGGCGTTCGTCGAGACCCCCAACGGACTCCCCGTCACCTTCGTCGAGGTGTCCGACTAGACCTACCTGTCCGGTTCGGCGGCACCCCGTCACCGAGCCCGATTCAACAGACCAACCGAGAAGAGAAGAGGCGCGACTTGCGACCGCACGTGGAACTGATCCAGGAAGACGACTACGTCTGGCACGCCGCTGAGCTGCCGGGCGCCGAGGGCCGCGCGAGCGAGCGGCGCCTCTCGGTCGACGAGGAGGACGGCTCGTCCTCGCTGCGCGTCGACTTCCACACCGGGTGGGGCCGCAGCGCCGGCATCCACCACGCCAACACCGAGTACTACGTCCTCGAGGGCGAGATCGACTACGGCGGCCGGAAGATCGGCAAGGGCGGCTACGTCTACGCGCCCAAGGGCGTGCCGGTCGACTACCTCAAGGTCGCCGAGGGCACCAAGATCCTGCACTACCGCGAGTACGGCGACGCCGGCTTCGACGCGGTCGACTCCCTCGCCGGTGCCAAGGCCTGGGACGACGCCCGCGAGGAGGTCATCGTCATCGACTCCGAGGCGATGAACTGGGACGCGGTCCCGAACCCGGGCCCGATGCCGGGTCTGTTCATCAAGTACCTGCACGTGGACCCGGTCACCGGCTTCTACACCCGCCTGGTGCACGCCCAGCAGGGCTGGTCGGACCACCGCCTCGCGCACCACCCGTGCTACGAGGAGGCGTACACGACCCAGGGCCACATGGAGTACAACTTCGGCACCCTGGACCTCGGCACGTACTTCTTCCGCCCGGCGCGGGTCAAGCACGGCCACTTCACCACCATGGAGGGTGGCGCCACCTGGCTGCTGCGCTCGGACGGTGAGCTGAAGAACTGGTACACCCAGAACGAGTGGGTGCGCTGGGGCGGCGACGGGGTCAACTACACCCCGCAGGGTGTCGTGGAGGAGCCGCACACCCCGGCCCGCCACTCGCACTCGACGCACGACATGGCCGAGCCGTGGCGTACCGACGAGGACATGCGCCAGCTCACCAACGCCTGGCAGTTCCAGATCGACCAGGGCCAGAACAACACCCCGGTCAAGCACCACGGCACGGGCTCCGACCCGTCGATCCTCGCGTTCATGAAGGCGATGGACGCGGCGAACCTGCAGGGCGGTCACGGCGACGCTGGCCACAGCCACGACCACGACCACGACCACTCGCACGACGAGGCCGGTCACAGCCACGACGCCGAGGAGACCCCGGCTCGCGAGTCGATCAACCTCGACTGGGGCTGGTCGGGTCGCGACACCGAGCACCCCGACGAGCGCACCAACAAGCACGCGCACAACTGGGGCACCCGGGTGGACTGGAAGGACGGGGACCCCGTCCCCGCCCCGATCATCTCCTCCCTGCCGGTCCGCAGCCGCTCGCGCGGCCGTTGGGACGGCGACGGGATGTGATCCCCTGGTGCGCCCCACGTCCCTGTGGCGTGGGGCGCACCACGCCCGCCTCCGGCGGGAGTGCACCACCCCCCGCCCCCGGATCCCCGGGGGCGCCCGTTTTTCCTCGCCTCGCGCGAGGCCCCCTGAGGAGTGAAGAGCGATCGCCAGCGAGACCAGCTACGACGTCGTCGTCGTGGGAGCCGGCACGGCCGGCATCCCGTGCGCCATCCACGCCGCCGAGGGCGGTGCCCGGGTGCTGCTCGTCGACAAGGAGTCGCGCATCGGCGGCACGCTCTACATCACCGGCGGCCACCTGGCCGCCGCGGGGACCAAGCGCCAGGCCGAGAAGGGCATCGAGGACTCCGTCGAGGCCCACCTGGCCGACATCCGCCGGATCAGCGCCGGCACGGCCCGCGACGACCTGATCACGATCGTCGCCGAGCACGCCCCCGCCACCGTCGACTGGCTGCACGACCGCGACTTCCCGTTCGCGCCGGAGACCCCGCGGATCGTCTACGGCCACGAGCCGTACGGCGTGGCCCGGACCGTCTACGGCAAGGACGAGGGCATGTCCCTGCTCGAGGTCCTGCGCCCCGAGCTGGACCGCGCCGTCGCGGCGTACGACCTCACCGTGTGGACCCAGGCGCCCGTCACCGAGCTGCGCCAGGACGACGAGGGCCGGATCATCGGCGTCTCCGTGCTGCGCGGCGGCGACGAGGTCGAGGTCGACGCCCGCTCCGTCGTGCTCGCCACCGGCGGCTACGGCGCGGACGCCGAGCTGTTCCAGGAGCTCGAGGGCGCCCCGCTGGTCTCGGCCGCCAACAAGACCTCCACCGGCGACGGCATCCACCTCGGTCTCTCGGTCGGCGCGCGGCTGCAGGGCCAGGGCACCTACCTGCCCACCTTCGGAGGCCTGCCGGACCCGCAGAGCCCGACCCGCGCCAACTGGAACGACCGGCAGCGGCTGACCAGCGAGCGGCCGCCGCGCGAGATCTACGTCGACGTGCACGGCAAGCGCTGGGTCGCCGAGGACGAGGAGTCGATCGATCAGAAGGAGCGGGCGCTCACGAAGATCCAGGACCAGACGTTCTGGACGATCTTCGACGACGCCGCCCTGTCCCTCTCGACGGGGACCCTCAACGAGATGGTCGTCGGCAAGGACCCCGACCAGGTGCGGGCGATGGCCAACACCCGCCCCGGCGTGCACTCCGCCGCCACGCTCGCCGAGGTCGCGGCGCTCGCCGGGATCGATGCCGCCGGCCTCGAGGCCACGGTGGCGGCGTACAACGACGCCGTCGCCGCGGGTGTCGACCCGGAGTTCGGGCGCCAGCATCTGCCCGCCCCGATCGCCGAGGGCCCGTTCTACGCGATCCGCAACCACGCGATCACGCTGGTCACCTTCCAGGGCCTCGACATCGACGCGGACTTCGCGGTCCGCGACGAGCAGGGGACCGCGATCCCCGGCCTGTACGCGGTCGGCGAGGTCATCGGCGCCGGCGCGACCTGCGGCAACAGCTTCTGCGGCGGGATGCTGGTCACCCCCGCGCTGACCTTCGGCCGGCTGCTCGGCACCAGGCTGGCCGAGGCCCGGTGACCGACCTGGCGTCGCTGGACCTTCCCGAGACGCAGTGGCTGGACCTCAGCATCGCGGGGTCCAGCCCGGCGGTCCGGCTGGCCCGGCTCGGCTCGGACCCGACGACGAGGGCGAGCGTCTCCCTGGTCCGGTTCCCTCCGGGCTGGCGCCGGCCCGGCTCCGGGCACTACCTGCCCGCCGAGGAGTTCGTGGTGCTGGAGGGGTCGATCGATGTCGTCGGCAGCCACGGCCCGGGCGACTACGTCTACCTGCCGCCACGCACGGACCGCACCGACAGCGTCTCGACGAGCGGTGCGCTGGTGATCGCCTGGTTCTCCGGGTTCCCGGAATGGGTGCCGGGTGCGGCCGCGGCCGAGCCGGCCACCGCGCCGGTGACGGTGTCAGCGGCGGACGTCGCCGGCGTGCTGCGCGCCGACGCCCCGGAGGTCGCGGGGGAGTACGCCGTCCTGCGCGACGCCGCAGGCCGTGACCCCCTGCCGGTGGACGCCGACGTGCTGGACCCGGCGGCGCGCGCCTGGGCGTGGGTGCCGGCCGGCACCCCGCTGCCGGCCGGCACCGGGCCGCTGCACGTGCGCACCTGGGCCTGAGCCGCCCAGACCCGGCTCGGCTCGACCCGGCCGGCCGGCCCGCTCGGCCCGGTCGGGATTAATCCGACAAATGCCCAGGGCCTTCCCAAGCCGCGGTGATCTCGGGAGGATTCCATCACCGTACCGAAATGCCGTTCCGCACTTCGGAATGCACTGAGGCCTGCGTCCGCGTCCGGTCGGGCCTGCTCCCGCACCCGGACCCAGCACGCCTCGACCCCGAAAGGCTGCGCAGTGACTGCCATCTCGATCGCCCACGTGTCCAAGACGTTCGGACCCCCCGGCTCCGCGCCCGTGCTCGGCGACATCGAGCTGGAGATCCCCGAGGGCCAGTTCGTCGCCCTGCTGGGCTCCTCGGGGTGCGGCAAGACCACGTTGCTGCGCATCGTCGGCGGGCTCGAGACCGCCACCAGCGGCCGGGTCAGCGTGGCCGGCAAGGACCTCGGCAACACCGCGGCGTCGCGGCGCCGGGCCCTCGGCGACGTGGGCTTCGTCTTCCAGGAGCACAACCTGCTGCCCTGGCGCTCGGCCCTGGCCAACGTGCTGCTGCCGCTGGAGTCGCGCGGGATCTCCCGCGCCGAGCGCCGGGCCACGGGGGAGCGGATGCTCGAGCTGGTCGGGCTCGGCGCCGCGAGCGGCAAGCTCCCGCACCAGCTCAGCGGCGGGATGCGGCAGCGGGTGGCGATCGCCCGGGCGCTCTCCTACGACCCGGCGGTGCTGCTGATGGACGAGCCCTTCGGTGCCCTGGACGCCCAGACCCGGGACAACCTGAACCTCGAGCTCCAGCAGATCTGGCTGGAGAAGAAGAAGACTGTCGTCTTCGTGACCCACTCGATCCAGGAGGCGGTCTTCCTCGCCGACCGGGTCGTCGTGATGCAGGCCGGCCCGGGGCGGGTCGTGGCCGACGTGACCATCGACCTCGAGCGGCCACGCGGGATCGACGTGCTGGCCACCCCGGAGTTCGCCCGCTACACCGGCGTGCTGCGCGACGCCCTCAACCACGAGAAGCCCGCCGGCGGGAACGGAGCCGCAGCATGAGGAGCAGCGCCGCCGGTCGGTTCGTCGACCGCTACCTCGTCTTCGTCACCACGCCGCTGCTCGCGATCGCGCTGATCGGCGGATGGCAGCTCTACATCGAGCTCAGCGACGTCTCGCCGTTCATCGTGCCCGCTCCGGCGGACGTGTGGACCGCGCTGCGCGGCCAGGTCACCGACCCCTTCATCTGGAAGGAGCACGTCTGGACGACCTTCGTCGAGACGGTCCTGGGGCTGCTGATCGGCGCCGCCATCGGCATCGGGTCGGGCTTCGCGATCGGCAAGTCGCGGATCCTGGCACTGGTGCTCAAGCCGTTCCTGGTGCTCCTCCAGGTGACCCCGAAGGTCGCCCTCGCGCCGCTCTTCGTGCTCTGGTTCGGCTTCGGCGAGGAGTCCAAGATCGCGCTCGCGGCGCTGGTCTGCTTCTTCCCGCTGATGGTCAACACCGCGTTCGGCATCCAGTCGCTCCCGCAGGGCCACCAGGACATGGCCGCCTCGATCGGGGCCGGGCGCACGTTCCGGTTCCTGCGCGTCGAGGTGCCGCACACGATGGCCTTCATCCTGGCCGGCCTCGAGCAGGCGGTCGTGCTGGCCACGATCGGCGCCATCGTCGGGGAGTACCTCGGCGGCGACAAGGGCCTGGGGCGCTACGCGCTGAACCTCCAGAACAACCTGCAGATCGACCTGCTCTTCGGCGCGATCGTGCTGATGGCGCTCTACGGGCTCGTCCTCTACCTGGCAGTGGCCTCCCTCAAGCGCTTCCTCATCCCCTGGCACGAGTCGGTCCGGCTCACCAGGCCCACCCAGTGACCACCCGAGCACAGGAGAACCCGATGAACCAGAACGGACTGAGCCGCCGCAGCGTCCTCTCGTGGGCCGCCGGCCTCGGGATCGCGGTCCCCGCCGCCTCGCTGCTGAGCGCCTGCGGCGGCGACGACGGCAGCGGCGGCTCGGGCGTGCGGCGCACGTACCAGACCGCGCTCGGCTACAACGTCGGGAACTGCCCGGAGATGGTGGCCCGGGAGGCGGGGTTCTTCAAGGACCTCGGGGTCGACTGCGAGGTGATCTCCTCGACCGGTACGCCGCAGGCGATGTCCGGCCTGATCGCCGGGTCGACCGCCTACACCCGGTTCCAGTCGATCAGCGCGCTGATCACGATCGCTAACGAGGACGCGCCGTTCGTCGCGATCGGCATGCCGGTCCAGCGCACGGCGTTCGAGCTGCAGTCCATGGCCGAGTCCCCGGTCAAGGAGATCGGCGACCTCGAGGGCAAGGCCGTCGGCGTGGTCTCGGCCGGCGGCACCACCGACCAGCTCATCGACCTGATGGCCGTGCAGGCGGGGGTCGACCCGAAGTCGATCGAGCGCAAGGTCACCGGCCTGGGCACGTCCGCCTACCAGTTCGCCGAGAAGGGCGACGTCGCTGCCTGGGTGGGCAGCGCCGCCGAGCGCGAGGCGCTCGAGGAGGCCGGCAGCAGCGTGCACGCCTGGAACTTCGACGACGTGATGCCGGTCCCGGCCGACACCTACCTCACCAGCCGCGAGGAGCTCGAGAAGCACCGCGACGTCGTGGTCAAGGTGCTGGCCGGGTTCCATCAGGCCCTGGAGTACGTCTGCGACGAGTCCAACGACAAGCAGACGATCGAGTGGGTGCGCAAGTACAACCGCGAGATCACCCCCGAGGACGCCCAGGTGCAGCTCGACCTGGTCCGTCCGCTGTACCTCGCCCGCGGCGAGGACCAGCTGATGCAGCTGCACCCCCAGGAGTGGGAGCAGATGCAGACCGCGCTGCTTGGCGCGAAGCTGATCACCAAGGAGGCCGACCTCTCCCAGGTCGTCTACCCCGACCTCCTCGCCGAGGCCAAGGCCCTCCTGTGAGCCCGGTGGCCCCGCCGCGCTACCGCGCCCTGGCCCTGCAGACCGCCTGCCACGCGATCAACGGCTGCCCCGACACCGCCTCGGCGCGCTCGGCGATGCTCGCGGCCGTGGACCGGATCCACGCGGAGGTGCTGACCTCGCGCGCCACCGCCGGCCAGGACGTGAAGCTCGTGGTGCTGCCCGAGTACGTCCTGTCCGGCCCGCCGGCGGGGGAGCCCCTCCCGGTCTGGGCCGAGCGCGCCGCGCTGGACCCCGACGGCCCGGAGTACCGGCGGCTGGCGGAGATCGCCCAGGACGCGGGCGTCTTCCTCGCGGTCAACAACTACGAGTCCGACGAGCACTTCCCGGGCGTGTACTTCCAGGCCTGCGTGATCTTCGGGCCCACCGGCCAGGTGCTGCTGCGCTACCGGCGGCTGAACTCGATGTGGGCGGTCACCCCGCACGACGTCCTGGACCGCTACCTGGAGATCTACGGCGAGGACGCGCTGTTCCCGGTGGCCGACACCGAGATCGGCCGGCTGGCGCCGATCGCCTCCGAGGAGATCCTCTACCCCGAGATCGCGCGCTGCTTCGCGATGCGGGGCGCGGAGGTCTTCGTGCACAGCTCCTCGGAGGTCGCCAGCGCGCTGATGACGCCGAAGAACGTGGCGAAGCTGGCCCGCGCGCTCGAGAACAGCGCGTACGTCGTGTCCGCCAACACCGCCGGGCTCTACGGCACCGCGCTGCCTCCGCAGTCCGGCGACGGCAGCAGCAAGATCGTCGACCACCGCGGCCTGGTGCTGGCCGAGGCGGCCCAGGGCCCCTCGATGGCCGCGAACGCGGAGATCGACCTCGCCTCGCTGCGCGCGTTCCGGCGCCGGGTGGCGATGGAGAACGTGCTGGCCCGCCAGCGCTTCGAGCTCTACGCCCCGACGTACGCCGGCACCAGCGTGCACCCGGCCAACACCGTCGACGGGGTCCCGGACCGCGCGCACTTCCGCAGCACCCAGGAGAGCGTCATCCGCGGCCTCGAGGCCCGCGGCATCATCTGAGCCCACGAGGAGTCCGCACATGAGCACGACGATCAACGAGATCCTGCGCGAGAAGGTCGCCGGGGTCTGGGCCGGGACCTACACGGTGCTCCAGCCCGACGGCACGCTCCTCGAGCGGTTCGACAGCCGCCAGGAGGGCCGGATGGAGGGCACCACCTGGACCGAGCGGGTCACCTACCTGCGCGAGGGGCAGGAGCCCTACGAGCACTACTACCACGCGACCGTCGACGGCGACTCGGTGAACTTCCACAACTCCAACATGTGGGGTGAGACCAGCCGGGTCGGCGCGGAGGCGGTGATCTTCTCGTTCGGCTGGAAGGACCGGCCCGAGGAGCGGATCATCGAGGTCACCCGCCCCGATGGCGACTACCGGACCCGGGTCTGGCAGCACTTCGTCGGCGGCGAGCTGGCGAAGCTGACGATCATCGAGGAGCGCCGCGTCCCCGGCGCCGAGGCGGTCCGCTGGGACCCCGAGCAGAACCCGGTCTGAGTCCGGTGGCACCTACGGTCCTGGTCACCGGCGGCGGCACCGGCCTCGGCGCCGCCACCGCCCGGCTGCTCGCCTCCCGCGGGTACGACGTGCACGTGGCCGGCCGCACCGCCGCGACGCTGGAGACGGTCGTCGCGGGCGTGGTCGGCGCGGGCGGCCGCGCCCACGCCCACCTGCTCGACGTCCGCGACGCGGAGGCGTGCGCGCAGGTGGTCGCGGACGTGGTGGCCGGCTCCGGGCGGCTCGACGTGCTGGTCAACAACGCCGGCGTCTTCCGGCGCGGCACCGCCACGACGGTGACCGCCGAGGACTGGGACCAGACCCTGGGCGTCAACCTCACCGGTGCCCTGCACGCGGCCCAGGCGGCGGTGCGGCAGATGTGCCGGCAGTCGCCGCAGGACGGGTGCCGGGGGCAGGTGCTCAACATCAACTCCGGGGCCGGACTGCGCGGCTACGAGCAGGGCGCGGCGTACTCCGCGTCGAAGTTCGGGCTGCTCGGGCTCTCCGACGCGCTGCGCCAGGAGGTCGGCCCGTCCTTGGTCAAGGTCACCGACGTCGTGGTGGCCACCGCTGTCGAGAGCGTGCTGTCCGGGCGGACCGACCTGCGCCGGCTCCCGGCGGACGCCGTGGCCCGGGTGGTCGCCGACGTCCTGGCCATGCCGGGAGCGGCGACGATCAGCCGCGTCGACCTCACCCAGCTCGAGCCGGAGCCCGCCCCGGAGCCCGAGCCCGAGCCCGCCCCGGAGCGGGTCGGTCGGGCCTGACCCGTCGGCGGGGCCCGACCGGGTGCCCGCCCCAGCAGAGAACGCGAAACGCGAAGAGGAGCAGGACAGTGGAGCACGAGATCGTCACCGCGGTGAGCGACGTACGCGCGCGGGTCGCCGACTGGGTGGCGCGCGGGATCGAGGGGCGCATCGAGGTCCTCGCGCAGTGGGCCGAGGAGCTGCGGGCCCGTCGGTCGGAGCTGCGGGCGGGCCTGGTGGCGGACACCGGCCGGATCGCGCTCTCGGACATGGAGATCGACTCGGTCCTGGCCTCGATCGAGCGCCAGTCGGGATGGGCCCGCGACCTGCTCGGCGGACCGGCGAGCCGGCCCAGCACCGACGGCAGCGTGCTGATCACCGACGCCCCGGTGCCGCTCGGCGTGGTCGGGGTGATCTCGCCGTGGAACTTCCCGCTCCAGCTGGCCCTCATCGACGCGGTCCCGGCCCTGCTCGCCGGCTGCCCGGTCGTGGTCAAGCCCAGCGAGGTCACCCCGGGCTTCGTGCCCGCGCTGCAGGCGAGCATCGCCGCGGTCCCGGCGCTCGCCGAGGTGCTGGTGGTCGTGGAGGGCGGGCCCGAGGCCGGCCGCGAGCTGGTCTCGCAGGTCGACGCGGTCTGCTTCACCGGCAGCGTGCGCACCGGCCAGGCTGTGGCGGTCGCCGCCGCGGAGGCGTTCGTGCCGTCGTTCCTCGAGCTGGGCGGCAAGGACGCCGCGATCGTCGCCGCGGACGCCGACCTCGACATCGCCAGCTCCGCGATCCTGTGGGGCTCGACCGCGAACACCGGTCAGTCGTGCATGTCGCTGGAGCGGGTGTACGCCGAGCGCTCGGTCGCCGAGGAGCTCGTCGAGCTGATCGTCCGCAAGGCCGCCGCGGTCCGGCTGGCCGTGCCGACGCCCGCCGACGGCGAGATGGGCCCGTTCATCGACGCCCGACAGGCAGCGGTCGTCGCGGAGCACGTCCGCGACGCGGTGGAGCGCGGTGCGGTCGTGCGCCACGGCGGGGAGGTCGAGGAGCACGGCGGGCGGCCCTACCTGCGCCCGACCGTGCTCTCGGGTGTCGACCACACGATGACCGTGATGACCGAGGAGACCTTCGGCCCGGTGATCCCGGTGATGGCCGTCGACGACCTCGACCAGGCGGTCGAGCTCGCCAACGACACCCGCTACGGGCTCTCCGGCGCGGTCTTCGGCAGCCGCGAGGTCGCCGAGGCCGTCGCCGCCCGCCTGGAGGCGGGCGGCGTCAGCATCAACGACGTGTGCCTGACCGGGCTGGTGCCGGAGGGGGAGAAGCAGGCGTTCAAGCTCTCCGGCCTCGGCCCGAGCCGGATGGGGCCGGCCTCGGTGCGGCGGTTCCTGCGCCAGCGGGTGCTGCTCACCCGCGAGGAGCCGAAGCTCCAGCCGTGGTGGTACCAGGCCTGAGCGGCGGCGCCGCGCCTCGCCTCACCGACCTCACCAGGGCTGGATGCCCTCGTCGTCGCGGAACGTCCCGGTCGGTCCGCCGTCGGGCAGCGTCGCGAGCTCCAGGAAGATCGCGGCGCCCTGCTCGGGCGTGCGGTGGCCCTGGAAGCCGTTGAGGTCGGTGGCGACGTAGCCGGGGCAGCCCGCGTTGACCAGGATGCCGGTGCCGGCGAGCTCCTTGGCGTACTGGATCGTGACCGCGTTGAGGTAGGACTTGGTCGGCGAGTACGCCGCCGAGATCGGGCCGACGGCACCGGCCTGCGCGGTCTGCAGCGTGAGCGAGCCGACAGTGCTCGAGACGTTGACGATGCGCGGCGACCTCGCGCGGCGCAGCATCGGCAGCACCGCGTTGGTCAGCCGGATGACGCCGATGACGTTGGTGTCGACGACCGCGAGCACCTGCTCGGGGCTGACCCGGGTGGGCTCCTGCGGCATCCCGCCGGTGATGCCGGCGTTGTTGACGAGCACGTCGAGTCCGCCCTCCGCCTCGAGCTGGGCGGCTGCGGCGGCGACGCTGGCGTCGTCGGTCACGTCGAGCGGGACGCCGAACACGTCGAGTCCCTCCGCCCGGAGCTTGGCCACGGCCTCCTCGCGTCGGCCCGCGTCGCGAGCGCCGAGGCCGACGCGGAACCCGAGGCGGGCGAGGCCCGCGGCGATCTCGTAGCCGATGCCCTTGTTGGCGCCGGTGACCAGCGCGGTCTTCGTGTCGTTCGTGGTCTGGGTGCTGTTCTCTGGCATGCCTCGATCCTGGGCGCCACGCGCCGGGCGGGTCCAAGACCGATCGGGTGCCGGCCGATACCGACCAGGTATCGCCCCAGGTGGGCCGGGGTAACGTCCACCAGGTGGAGACCCGGGAGCTGCGCTACTTCCTCGCCGTCGCCGAGGAGGCGCACGTCGGCCGGGCCGCCGAGCGCCTCGGGATGGCCCAGCCGCCGCTGTCGCGCGCGATCGCCCGGCTCGAGCGGCGCCTCGGCGCCGACCTGTTCGTGCGTACGCCGCGCGGGGTGACGCTCACCAGCGCTGGCGAGACCCTGGTGCGCGAGGGGCGCGCGGCGCTCTCCGCGGTCGAGGCGGCGGAGCGGCGTACCCGCCGCACCGCCGCGGCCGGCGCCCGAGCCCCCGTCGTGCTCACCGCCAAGGCGGGCGCGTCGAGCGAGCTGATGGCCAAGCTGCTCGACGCCTACGCCGCCGAGCCCGATGCGGTCGACATCGAGGTCGTGCTGAGCCCGCCGCGCCACCAGGCTCCGATGCTGCGCGACGGGCGCGCCGACGTCGCGATCCTGCACCGGCCGTTCGACGACACGAGCGGGTTCGACGTGGACCCGCTGATGGTCGAGGACCAGATGCTGATCCTGCCCGCCGGTCATCCGGCGAGCACCCGGACCTCGATGTCCGTGGCCGAGGCCGGCTCGATCCCGGACCTGCCACTGCCGCGGTGGCCGCATCTGGATGGCAGCTACCCCGACGGGCCGGGCCCCGAGCTCCGCGACCTGACCCAGGTCCTGCAGCTGGTGCGCCTGGGCCGCACCGCGATCGTGCTGCCCGAGTCGGTGCGAGCCAACCTGCGCGACGGGCTGGCCGTCGTACCGCTCGTGGACGCGCCGCAGGTGACGACAGTCATCGCCTGGCCCCCGCACAGCACGTCGCCCGGCGTGGCCGGCCTGGTGCGCACGGCGGCGCGTCTGTGAGCAGTCCCGTCATCGCCGCCGGCCGGCGGCACTCGCTCGGGCTGCGCAGCGACGGCACTGTCGTCGCGGCCGGGAAGGGTACGGCGGGGGAGTGTCGCGTCACCGACTGGGCCGACTGGGCAGGTGTGGTGGCGGTGGCGGCGGGCAACGTGCACGCGGCGCCGAACACCGGACGCTCCCACAGCGTCGGGCTGCGGCGCGACGGCACCGTGGTGGCGACGGGCTGGAACGGCGACGGGCAGTGCGACGTCACCGGATGGCGGGAGGTGACAGCTGTCGCCGCGGGCTGGCGCCGCACCCTGGGTCTGGGTGCCGACGGCTCCGTGCGCGCGGTGGGACGGCGCGGTGACGGAGCGTGCGACGTGAGCGGGTGGCGGGAGGTCGTCGCGCTGGCGTGCGGGGACTGGCACTCGGTGGGCCTCCGGGCGGACGGGACCGCCGTCGCCGTGGGGAACGGCCGCCGTGGACAGTGTGCAGTCGATGCGTGGCGTGACGTGAGCGCCATCGCGGCGGGCTACCTGCACACGGTCGCCCTGACGAGGAGCGGACGGGTCCTCGCGGCCGGAGATCGATCGACCGGAGCCTGTGACGTCGGTGCCTGGCGCGACGTCGTGGCCGTGTCCGCCGGCAGCTCCCACACCGTCGCCGTCACCACCGCCGGCCGCGTCCTGGCAGCGGGCAGCAACGAGCACGGTCAGTGCGACGTGGCCCGCTGGCGCGACGTGGTCGCGGTGGTGGCCGGGGCCACCCACACGCTAGGGCTGCGGGCGGATGGGTCGGTGCTGGCCACGGGAGGCAACGAGCACGGTCAGTGCGACGTGGCCGGATGGCCTGCGATCCGGGTGCCCGGCTAGGGGTTGGTGCGGGTCTGCCCGGGTCTGCTGGTCGGACTAGCACCTTCGGTGGAAGGCGATCTTCCCGCCGGGCAGGGGCCGGGTCTCGTAGGCCGGGTCGTGGGCTCGGGCGTGGTGTTTCGGGCAGAGCAGGCGGCCGTTGGTCAGGCTCGTGTCGCCGGCGAGGTGCCAGGGGATGACGTGGTGGCCGTGACATAGGCCGGGTGGCCAGTCGCAGCCCTCGGCGGTGCAGCCCCCGTCTCGTAGGCCCATCGCGATGCGCTGGGCCTTGGTGAACAGCCGCCGGGTGCGGCCCACGTCGAGGGGCTGACCGGCGCCGTCGAGGACGGCGGGGATGATCCCGGCCTGACAGGCCAGGCGCCTCGCCTCGCTGGCGGAGATGGTCTCGCCGGTGCTCAGGTGCGCGGCGCGGAGTCCGCCGACCAGCGACTCCATCTCCATCGTGACCACGATGGTGGCGGCGACGCCGCCGGCGTCGGGGAGCCGGTCGGTCGGGTAGCGCTCGAGGTACTCGCAGAAGGCCTGACCCATCCGCTCCGGACCCGGTCGCCGCTCACCGGACCCAGCTCCGTTCACGGCCTGCTGGTGCTTCGGGGCAGCGATCGCCAGCAGCGCGGTGCGGAGCATGGCTGCATGGTGGGTGGGGATCGTGAACCGGCCGTGGGTCTTGCCGTGGCCGTCATCCGACATCGTCAACCTCGCTGCGGCCCGGGCGGCGGCCTCCTCGCGCTCGAGCCGGGCGGCCTCGACGGCGTCGGCGTGCTCGGGGGCGATGACCTCGATCAGCCGCTTGCCCAGTCTGCGTAGCGCGATGGCGTCGTGGTGGCGGGCCTGCCCGAGGAGGAACTCCTCGGCCCGTAGCTGGGTGTCCTCGTCGACGTACTCCGCAGGAAGGTCGTCGACCGCGTCCACGATCACCTGCGCCTGGTCGAGGTGAACCCGGCCCGCGGCCAAGGCCTCCCGGACGGGGTCGTGCCGCGGGGTGTCCAACGCCCGGGCCAGCCGCATCAACCGGTGCGTCTCCTGGCGGGTCAACCGCGCCTCATGAGCCCACCAGTTCGCGGTGCTCGTCGCCCCGACCGCCGCACCCACGTCGACGGTGTGGGCGTGGGCCGCGACCCGCATCCGCAGCTCCTGGAGCCGGGCGATCTCGGACGTCAGCTCCAGCAGCGCGGCACCGGCCTCGGTCGCGTCCAGCGACCACACCGGCGCATCGACCACCTGGTCGAGGGCCTCGTGCACGCACGCCACCGCCCGGGCCACCGGATGCCCCGATCGGGGTGCGAACGCTGCCGTCATGTGACCTACTACACCACCGACCACCGACAGTTCAGTTCGACTGTTCCCGCAGGTCAGACCACCTGTGGAGAACTGTCGACGCCGTGCCAGGCGCTCTGGCGGCCGCTGGTGAACGGAGTCATCTTGGCGTGCATCAGCGATCCGGCGTCAGCTGCCGAGCCTCCCGCTGGCCTCGTCCCAGTTCATGGTGGCGGTGAACGCCCAGCCGCTGACCCGGCCACCGCCGGGCTTCTCGTTCACCGCCAGGCAGTCGTACGTCGTCGTGAGCCCGGAGCCCGAAAGAGATTGGTTCCCGTCCGTTGACGCCGCTGCTCATGGGCCCTAGGTTCGCATTGGAACGTTATTCCACTGTGTGGGACGCCCGAGGACGCGTGCTGGACCCTGCCGCCGGGCATGTCCCGGCTTTGGAGTGATGTCTTCGTGTCGGCCGACACGGACTGAGGCGCGGGCAGTCGGTCTGGCGCCGCGTACCGGCACCAAGCGGACCTGCCGCGGGGGCCCACCTACGCACTTCGGTGCGGATGGGAGACGAACGATGACCAAGTCCACTCAGCGCTCGCTATTCGGAGGGGCCTGGCTGATGCTCGACGCACCCTGGATGCGCGGCTGCGGCGCAGCCGCCCACTACCGACGGAGGGTGTCGTGAGGCCCGCGGACCTGGTGCTGACCGGCGGCACCGTGGTCACGATGGATGCAGCGCGGCGCGTCTATCAGGACGGATACGTTGCCATCACGAACGGCCGGGTGGTCGGGGTGGGCGCTGCGCGTGACTGCGACTTCCAAGCCGCCGTGACTCGGCAGCTGTCCGACTCTGCGGTGCTGCCTGGCCTGGTCAATGGCCACACCCACCTGTCCAACGGCATCTCGCGGGGACTCTTCGACGAGTTGCCGCTCGCCGACTGGGTGGAGCGCGGCATGTGGCCTTCACTGCGAGCAAGTCGGGCGGATACGGCCTATGAGGGCGCCCGCGTCTCGCTCGCGGAGAACCTTCTCAACGGGGTCACCACCACTGTGGTCGGTGAGTTCGGGAGCCCGAACAAGGACAGTATCGAGGGTGTGCTCCGCGCCGTGACGGAGTCTCGGTCACGCAGTGTCGTTGCACGCATCTCGGTCGATTCGGCCGACGACCACGACCCGAGCCAGGCCACCGCGCCGGACGTCAGAGAGAGCATCGACGAGGCGTTGTCGGAGGTTCGTCGGCTCCGCGGCATCTTCGGCAGCGATCTGGTTGAGGTCGTTCCCGAGGCGCTCGGAGTGCTTCGCTGCACTCCGCAGATGGTCCGGGAGTTCACGGCGTTCGCCCGTGCTGAGGGCACCCGGATGACCATGCACGTGGCGAGTTCACCAGATGAGCGCGACGAGGCTCTGCGGCGGTTCGGGAAGGGCTCCATCGAGCGCCTTGCTGACTTGGATGCGCTTGGACCCCACCTCCTCATCGCCCACTGCGTGTGGCCGAACGAGAACGAGAGGAAGTTGCTCGCGGAGTCGCTCACGGGCGTCTCCCACAACCCGGTGGCCAATCTGATGTACGCCTCCGGCCTGGCCCCGCTCGCCGAGATGATCGACGCGGGCGTCCGGGTAGGGCTCGGAACGGACGGGGCGTCGACGAATAACGGTCAGAACATGTGGGAGGTGATGAAGAGCGCGATCTTCCTCCAGAAGTCGCGGTTCGGCGCGGCATGGGGCTCCGCGGAGCTGGCGTTGGAACTCGCGACGATCGGCGGCGCACGAGCGATCGGCCTGGATGAGCAGATCGGGTCGCTCGAGGTGGGGAAACGCGCCGACCTCGTGGTGGTTGATCTGCTTCGTCCGCATCTCGTGCCGCGGAGCACCTGGCCGTCGAACCTCGTCTACTCGGGAAACCCGGACGCCGTGCGCACGGTGCTGGTCGAGGGAGAGGTGCTCGTCGATGAAGGGCGGCTGACAATGTGGGATCACGAGGAAGTCGTCCGTGGCGGTGATGCAGCCGCTGAGCGTATGAACGTCGAGACCGGGCTCGCGCACTCCTACCATGGCCGCTCTCGATGGTCGTGGGACGACTGACGTCCACAGGCGTGCTAAACGGGACCACCGCAGCCAGCGGCTGCGGTGGTCCCGTCCCTTTTCGCGTTTAGTAGCCGGGCAAGAGCGTGTTGAACCACGCCAGGTTAGAAGGTCGATAGTCGCCGAGCTCCTTCGACCATGCCTGGCTGTTCTGTGAGACGACGATCTGGATGTTGCCCTGGATCTCGAGGTCCCGGTTCTGCACCGCGTGCCATGCCGCTTCCTGCTCCGCCGGGCCGGCCACCATCGCGGCGTTGAGCAGTTGGTCCAGACTCTCGTCCGCGAACGCGTTGAAGTTACTGGACGACGTGCTGTTGAGGCCGCCGTTGACATAGTCCGGGGCGAAGCCCGTCGAGATCGAGGACGGGCTGTTGTACAGAATCAGGTCGTAGTCACCGGACACCATTTTCGGGAAGAATGCCGCGACCTCCTCGGCGTCGACCGTCGCCTCTATGCCGAGCTCGGCGAGGTTCGCCTGGATGATCGTTGCGGCTTGGACGATGGCCGGCTGGTTGTAGGCGATGATATTGAACTTGCGGTCCAGGTCGACGCCAGAGGCGGCCAGGTGCTGCTTCGCCTTCTCAATGTTGGGTCGCTCCCCGAAGTGCGTTCCGAGTTCCTCATTGTGATATTGCGTGCCGAAGGTCAAATAGGTGCTGTTTGGGCGTCCGGCGCCGTGGAAGACCTGGTCGACGATCGCTGTGCGATCGATGGCCCAGGCCAGAGCGAGGCGGAAGGCTGGGTTGACCGTTGGGCGCCCCGCCTGCTGCGACGGCCAGGCGAACAACCGTGAGGTGTTGCCCTCGACCGTTTCGGCGCGCTGACCTCGACTGGTGACGAGATCGATCTGGTCCGCCGGCAGGTCCGGGACGATATGCGTCTCGCCATTGACAAGGCGGGCGATGCGGGAGGCGTTCTCGGGGACCACGGCGAGCTTGATGGTCTCGTACGGAGGGAGCTCGGAGTAGTAGTCGTCGTTCCGGGCGAGGCTGATCGATTCGCCGCGCTCGGTGGACTCCAACCGGTAAGGGCCGGATCCGTTACTCCGTCGCGCCCACGTCTCGTTGGGAACGTACTTCTCCTCGGAGGAGAGGATCGGAATCATTGCCAAACGCGAATCGAGATATGCGTAGGGCTTGGAGAGCTTCATCTCAACGGTCAGTTCGTCAGCGGCCTCCACTGAATCGATGAACGTCGTGGAGGAGAGCCAGACCGACCCGTTCTCTGGTTCGGCGGCCTCCGCGAAGGTGTGCACGACGTCCTCGGCTGTCAGCGCTGTGCCGTCGTGGAAGGTCACCCCTTCTCGAAGTCGCACCGTGAAGGTGAGGCCGTCGGCGCTCACCTCCGGCATCTCCGCGGCAAGGTCGGGAGCCAGGGACTGGTCCTCCTTCCAGCGCAGGATGGTGCTGTGCGTGAGCCGATAGACCTGCTCCGCTTCCGGGGTGTCGCGGTAGAGCGGGTCGAGCGAGTCAGGTGCGTTCAACGTGTCGATGACAAGGTCGCGGACGCTGTTGCCCGGCCCGGCGCCATCCTCGTCGCTTCCACTTGAGGAGCAGCCGGCGAGTGCCAAACAGGCAACGGCAGCGGTCGTGGTCAGGCGCCAATCTCTGGGTGCAGCCATGGGAGACCTTTCGACAGTGATCCACGTCACGCGGAACGGGGTTCCGCCGAAAGTACTCCGAATCGCGGGGTTTGTCGCCCATCGCGGAACGGACTTCCAGTGCGCGGGACACTGGGCAGTCCCTGGGCGACGGGAGCGCCGCCACGGTGCCTGCCCGAGGACGACGTCGGCACCAGGGGCGGGGCTCACCCCGACCCCGGCACCCGATCCAGGTTCCGCTGCGCCCGACGGTGCAGCAACGCACGCTCGCTCTCGTTCCTGGAGCGCGCGGCCGCCTCCGTGAACGACCGGCTCGCCTGCTCGTACTGCCCCGCCCGCTCGAGCAGGTCCCCGCGCACGCTCGGCACGAGGGGTGAGGCACCGAGCGCCTCGGCGTCCAGCGCCTCGAGCACGGCCAGCCCTGCGTCCGGGCCGAAGGCGCGGCCGTGCGCGACGGCGCGGTTCACCTCGACGACCGGTCCGGGCGCGGCGCCGGCCAGGACGTCGTACAGCGCCGCGATCCGGCGCCAGTCCGTGTCCTCGGCACGCCGGGCGCGGGCATGCTGAGCGGCGATCGAGGCCTGCAGGAAGTACTTGCCGACCGGCTTCCCGCGGGCGGCGAGCTGCTCGGCCCGTCGCAGCGCGGCGATCCCGCGCCCGATCAGCAACGGGTCCCAGCGGGTCCGGTCCTGTGCCTCCAGCAGCACCGGTGCACCGGACTCGTCGAGCCGGGCTGCCATCCGGGAGCCCTGGATCTCCAGCAGCGCCTGGAGCCCGAGCACCTCGGGCTCGTCGGGCGCGAGCGCGGCCAGCATGCGCGCGAGCCGCATCGCCTCGTTCGACAGGTCGGGACGCATCCAGTCCGTGCCGGTGGTGGCGGTGTAGCCCTCGTTGAATATCAGGTAGATCACGGCCATGACGTCGTCGAGGCGCCTGGTCCGCTCCGCCCCGGTGGGCAGCTCGAACTCGGCGCGCGCCTCGGACAGGGTCCTCTTGGCCCGCGAGATCCGCTGGCCCATGGCGGTCTCGGAGGCCAGGAACCCGCGGGCGATCTCGGCGGTGGTGAGCCCGCCGACGAGTCGAAGCGTCAGCGCCGCGCGGGTCTCGGCGCTCAGGGCGGGGTGGCAGGTCAGGAAGATCAGCCGCAGCACGTCGTCCTCGATGTGGTCGACCTGGGCGTCGAGATCGGCCATCGCAGCCTCCCCTCCCTGGCCGGCGTGCCCGAGCTCCGCGACCTTGCGGCGCAGGACGTCGGCGCGCCGGAAGTGATCGATGCCGCGCCGTTTCGCGGTGGTCATCAGCCACGCGCCCGGGTTCGCCGGTACGCCGGCCGCGGGCCACTGCTCGAGCGCGGCGACGAGGGCGTTCTGCGCCAGGTCCTCGGCGAGCTCCACGTCCCGCGTCATGCGGGTCAGAGCGCCGACGAGGCGGGCCGACTCGGCCCGCCACGCGGCGACGATGGCCTCGCCGGGGTCCTCTGAGCTGGTCGCTGCCGGCACGATGCCAGCGTAGTGAGTCCCGGTCGTCAGGAGGCCGGCGTTCACTCGCCCGGCGCGTCCGGAGCCTCCGAGATCTGGCGCAGGGTCGAGACCACGGTGACCTCGGGCCAGTGCTTCGCGTGCAGCTCGGCGAACTCCCGTTGGTCGGCCACGGCTTCCTCGAGGCTGTCGTACTGCAGGAGGGACCAGCCGCCGACGACCTCCTTGGCCTCGGCGTACGGTCCGTCGACCCGGCTGACGTCGCCCTGGCGGACCACGAAGTTCACGGCGTCCTCGGTGCCGTACAGGCCGCCGCCGTCGAGGAACACGCCGTTGGCGGCCCGTTCGCCGATGTAGGCGCCCATGGCGTCGAACAGCGCCTGCGGCGGCATGCCGATGCCCTCGGCCATCCTCACGAATCCCATGAAACGCGGCATCTTGATCACTCCTACTGGTTGCTGGGAGATGCTTCTCGCACAGACGTCGAACGGCCAGCCGGTTCTTCGACATCGACACCCGCCCCGCGGCGGCGAATGATGAGACCGGTGACGCGGAGCTCGGAGCAACGCACGGGCACCGGGGCCGACGATGCGGTCGCCCCGGCGCAGCTGTCGGCGCGGGACTGGCGACAGCTCCTACGTCGTGCCGCGGGTCATCTGATGGACGCGCGTCTTCCCTACCTCAGTGCCGGGGTCGCGTTCTTCGCGGTCCTGTCGGTGGCACCGGTGCTGGTGACCGCGCTCTCGGTCTACGGGGCCCTCAACACCCCGGGCCAGGCGCGCCGGCAGCTGTCGCAGATGGCACAGGTGCTGCCACCGCAGGTGCACGCGCTCGTCACCGACCAGCTGACCAGCATCACGACCGCCTCGACCGAGGTGCTCACGGTGCGCGGCCTGGTCGGGCTCGTGCTCGCGCTGTGGACCGCCACGACTGCCGTGGTGGCTCTCATCGACGCGTTGACGGTGGCCTACCACGAGACGGAGACCAGGGGCTTCCTCCGGCGTACCCTCCTGGGCCTGCTGTTCGTCTTCGGCGGCGCGCTCCTGCTGGGCGCGGTGATCGCCCTCGCCGGGGTGATCTCCCGAGCCACCGACGACGCTCCGGGCTACGTGCGAGCCGTGGTGGCGGTGGTCGCCTGGCCGGTGCTGGCAGTGCTGATGAGCACGATGCTGGCAGTCCTCTACCGGTTCGCCCCGGACCGCAGGAACCCGCAGTGGCGGTGGACGACGTGGGGAGCCACGGGTGCCACCGTGCTGTGGGCGGCCACCTCCGCAGCGCTGTTCGCGTACGTCCAGAACCTCGGCACCTACGGGACCACCTACGGCTCCCTGGCCGGCGTGGCGATCAGCATGTTCTGGCTCTGGCTCACCGTCCTGCTCGTCCTGTTCGGGGCAGCCGTCAACGGGGAGTCGGAGCGGCAGACCCTGCGCGACTCCACGACCGGTCCCGAGCGGCCGCAGGGCGAGCGCGGCGCGGTGGTCGCCGACAGCACGCCGTCCGACCTCCACCAACCCTGACCGGGCCCACGCCAAAACGGGTCGTGTGCCTGAGGTCGCGCTCCAGCGCGTTCTCAGGCACACGACCCGGTGGACGGTCGTACGGCGGACCTCAGCCGGCGAGCGTGCCCGGCTTGACGACGCCGAGGAAGGAGGCGATCAGGACCAGGACCCAGATCGCGTAGACCCACGGCACGGCGCGGCGCATCGAGCCGCCGATGGCAGCCTCGACCTCGGGGGTGGAGCCGTTGCTCATCAGCTTGCCGAAGGCGGGGCCGAACGGCTTGAGCGAGATCCGGATCATCACGCCGCAGAAGATGCACAGCGCGTACGCCGCGACCTTGCCCGCCAGCCACTTCGGGTTGGTGTCCACGCCGAACGGCTCGTCGGCGAAGAACGTGTACGCCGCGGCGACCAGCAGGGCGACGGTGATGCCGATCCGGACGACCCAGTCCGCCTTGGCGGCGAGGTCGGCGTGCTTGGCGGGGGAGCGGAAGAACGAGACCAGCATGATCGCCAGCCAGGCGAGGCCGCCGATCCAGGCCAGCGCGAGCAGCCAGCCGGAGAACACGTCCTTGCCGATCTCGCCGGCGGCCATCAGCGTCACACCGCTGGGCAGCATCAGGATCAGGCAGATCCGCGGCGCCAGGTCGACCATGTGCATGATCTTCATCGCCGTGGCCCGGCCCTGCGGCGAGACCTTCGGGTCGACGACGAACTTGCTGGAGTAGAAGACCCCGATGTCGCTGCCGAGCCAGTAGGTCAGCAGCAGGATGTGCAGAAGGATCGCGAAGCTGTGCAGGTCGAGTCCGACTGCTGGCTCCAGGGTGGCAGCGAGGTCCATGGGTCTCCGATCAGGAACGGGCAGGGGTGGGGCGCGTCCCGAGACGCGCGGTCAGCGAAGGGGCGGGCGAGCCCTCGGAGGGCGAGCCCTCAGAGGATCAGGTCGCGCTTGACGACCTTGCCCGCGGCGTTGCGGGGCAGGGCAGCGGTGGTCGACCAGCGGCGCGGGATCTTGAAGCCGGCGAGCCGGTCGCGGCAGTGCGCGTCCAGCGCGTCGGCGTCGAGCGTGGCGCCGTCGGCCAGGACGACCACCGCGGCGACCTCCTCGCCCCACTGCTCCGACGCGACGCCGATGACGGCGGCCTCGCTCACCGCGGGGTGCTCGGCGAGGACGTCCTCGATCTCGCGCGGGAAGACGTTGATGCCGCCGGAGACGATCATGTCGCTCTTGCGCCCGACGATGTGCAGGAAGCCGTCCGCGTCGAGCTCGACCAGGTCGCCGCAGGTCACGAAGCCGTCCTCGGTGGTGCAGGCGGCCGTGGCCTCGGCGTTCTTGAAGTAGCCGTTCATCAGGTACGGCGAGCGGCTGAACAGCTCGCCGGTGCCGCCCGGCCCGACCTCGGCGCCGGTCTCGTCGACGACGCGCACCTCGGTCATGAACCACGGGTGGCCGACGGAGCCGGGCCGCGTCGCGGCGTCCACGGGCCGCAGGTTCGTGATGATGCCGCTCTCGGTGGAGCCGTACAGCTCGTGCACGCCCACGTGGGGGAGGGCGCCCATCAGCCACTGCTTGAGGTCCCAGGGCAGGGCTGCGGCGTTGATGTAGATGGTGTCGAGGCTGGAGAGGTCGGTGGCCGCGATCGCGTCCTCGCCCAGTGCGCGCAGCATCTGCACGTGCGCGGGCACCAGGAAGACCGACTGGATCGCGTGCTGCGCGACCAGGTCCAGCATGGTGCGGGGCGACCACTTGTTCAGCATGACCACGGTGCCGCCGGTGAAGACCGGCGCGTAGCCGAACGCGAAGCCGGCGCCGTGGTACATCGGGGCGACCGCGAGCGAGGTCCGGCCGTTGCCCAGGCCCCACTCGGCCGCGGCCTGGTAGAAGGTCAGCGAGCGGGACCGGTGGCTGATCATCACGCCCTTGGGCTGGCCGGTGGTCCCCGAGGTGTAGGCGATGCAGAACGGGTCGGTCTCCGCGACCGGGCGACGCGGGTCGACCGGCGAGGCGGCGGCCAGCGCCTCGTCGTACGTCGGGAGCTCGGCGTGCTCGCCGAGCACGATGACCGGGAGGTCGGCGGCCCGCGCGGCCGGCGCGACGACGTCGACCAGGGCGGCGTCGACGAGCACCGCCCGGGCCTCGGAGTGCTCGAGGATGAAGCCGGCCTCCGCCGCGGTGTAGCGGGGGTTGACCGGCACCATGGTCATGCCGGCCATCGCGATCCCGCAGGCGATCTCGGGGTGCTCGAGGCGGTTGCCCAGGCCGACGGCCACGTGGGCGCCCGGCGCCAGCCCCAGGTCGAGCAGGACGTTCGCGACGCGGGCGGCGCGCTCGCCGAGCTCGGCGTAGGTCAGGGACCGGTCGCCGTCGACGACCGCGACCGCGGTCGGCGTGGCCCGGGCGAACTCCCGGACGCCGTTGGCGATGTTGAGCGGGGCACCGCCCGTGGCGAGTGGCATGGGACTCCTCTGCTTCGAATTCGAAACAGCGTTCCACAACGCGGGCCGAGCGTCCAGCGATCGCCACGGTACGGACGTCGATTCCCGATGGTGTCTGGTCAGCTTCCGGTGAAACGCCGGGGTGGATCCGCAATGTCTTGCACTGGGATCGAGAACATGGGAGAAACGTGTTTGCTGATTGTGGAACAGGCCGCGCCGGGTGACCGCGCTCGGCCTCCGCGGGCCCGTCGCCGAGGGTCGCAGATCCGCACGACGACCGAGACCCCCCACGCTCGCCGAGGAGTTCGCCATGCCGACGAGGCCCAAGCAGACCGAGACCGACGGTGGCGGCAGTGCCACCATCGCCACGGTAGAGAGGGCAGCCGACATCCTGCTGCACCTCGCCAACACCCGCGGCCCCGACTTCGGCATCACCGAGCTCTCCGAGGAGCTCGGCATGTCCAAGGCCGCGATCCACCGGGTCCTGGCCTCGCTGCGCGGGCGCGGCCTCGTCGACGTCGACGAGCGCACCCGGCGCTACTCGCTCGGCGTCGGCGCGCTGCGCCTGGGCCTCGCCTACCTGGACCGGATCGACGTACGCCGGATGGGCCGCCCGGCCCTGGAGCAGCTCTCCGCCCGCACCGGCGAGACCGCGACGCTCTCGGTGCTCCTCGGCGGCCGCGAGCGGATCTACGTCGACCAGGTCACCCCGGACCGCGAGGTGATCATGTCGGTCTCGCTCGGCGAGCCCTACCCGCTGCACGCCGGCGGGTCGGGCCGCGCGTTCCTGGCGTTCCTGCCCGACGAGCAGCTGGAGAAGTACGTCAGCGAGGCGCCGCTGGAGCCGCTGACCGCGAGCACGATCATCGACGTGGAGACCCTGCGCCGCAATCTCGCCGAGGTCCGGGCGCATGGCTGGGCGCGGTCCTCGGGGGAGCGGAAGAGCGGTGCGGCGTCGGTGGCGGCGCCGGTGCGCAGCCATGACGGCTATCCGATCGCCGTGGTCAGCGTGTGCGGCCCGGCCGAGCGCTTCTCCGCGGAGTTCGAGGGCTGCCGCGACGCCCTCCTCCACGCCGCCCGCACCCTGTCCCGCCAGTTCGGCTGGATCGACGACTGACCGACCCGAGATTTGTCCACAGTTCCTCTTGTGGAACGCTGTTCCTGTAGGTGAAACTACCGGGGAGCCGAGGTGCCGAGCGCTCGGCGCACCACAGGATCGAGGAAGCCATGACCCAGCGGCCTGCCGTGTACGGCCCGCTGATCTCGACCGGTGAGGTCGACGCGCACGTGCGCCTGCTGACCGAGGTGTTCGGCATGGCGGTGGTCGACCGGACAGCGCTCGACGCATCGGTCGCCTCGGACCTCTTCGGTGCCGGGATCGAGGCGGCGCAGCTGACGGTGCTGCAGACTCCCGGAGTCGCGTCGGGGGCGGTGCTGGTCAGCTTCGAGCCGGCCTCGGCCGAGACCGTGCGCAGCTACGAGACCCGCGTGGACCGCGACGCGCTCAAGGTCATCGACTTCTACGCCCCCGACTACGAGGGCGCGATCCGGCATGCCCGCTCGCTGGGCTACGAGGTCGTCGAGGCCCAGGCCGAGTACGAGCTGCCCGAGGGCGTGTTCCGGGAGGCGCACCTGTGGGCCCCGGACAACGTGGTGACGGCCTTCCTCGGCGGACCCGCGGAGTTCTTCGCGGACTTCGCCCAGGTCCTCGACCGCCGCACCAGCGAGGTGCAGAGCATCTCGGCGCCGCTCAGCGACGGCCAGGCGGCGGTGGACTACTACCGGGCCGTCTTCGGCTGGGACGTCGTCTACGAGTACGCGATCGACGACCCGAGCTTCGCCGAGCTGCTCGGCATCGACGAGCCGCTGCGGCTGCGCTCGCGCAACGTCGGGGCGAGCACCCGGGAGCCCTACGTGGGGCTCATCGACTACGGGCTCCCGCCCGAGGTCGGCGGGTCGCTGCTCGGACGGGCCGTCGCTCCGCGCCGGGGCCTGCTCGGCGTGGCGGTGAGCGTCGAGGACCTCGACGCCACCGTGGCCGCCGCGGCGGCAGCCGTCCCGGGCTCGGCGGGCCCGGTGTGCCCGGTTGCGCTGGCTCCGTTCGGAGGGGGGCGCGCCGCCGTGCTGACCCCGCCGCACGCCGTACCGCACCTGGTGCTGGAACGCCAGGGCTGATCCGCCGTCGGCGCTGCGGCGCCGGCGTGACAGGACCTCCGACACAGTCGTCGGAGGTTGCGAACCAAGTTGACACTCGTCGCGGCGCACCAGGGCCGGGACGGTCTCCCCACGGGGGGACAGGAGGAGGCCGACGATGACACCGACACCCAGGGACCCGGCGACGGAGGGAAGCAGCTGATGGTGCGGATGACGCTCTCGCGGCTGGCCTCGGCCGTGCCGGTGCTGCTGCTGATCTCCCTGGTGGCCTTCACGCTGCTGCGGCTGGCGCCCGGTGACCCGGCGCTGCTCTCGGTCGGCATGGAGGCGCCGCCCGAGGCGCTGGCCCAGGCCCGCGCCGACATGCGCCTCGACGACCCGATCTGGCTGCAGTACTGGACGTGGATGACCGACCTGGTCCGCGGCGACCTCGGGGTCTCCTACTCCGACAAGGCGCCGGTCACCGACGCCCTCGCCGACCGGCTGCCGGTGACGCTCCAGCTCGCGGTCCTCGCGCTGCTGCTCATGGTCCTCGTCGGCGTCCCGCTCGGCGTGATCTCCGCGCTGCGCGCCAACCGCGCCACCGACCAGGTGATCCGGGTGCTGTCGCTGGCCGGGATCTCGGTGCCCAACTTCGTCGTCGCGCTGTTCCTGGTGCTGGCGTTCGGCTGGTGGTTCCCCGGGATCATGCCCTACCAGGGCTTCGTCCGGCTCGGTGACGACTGGGTGATGAGCCTGAAGACCACCCTGCTGCCGGCCATCGCCCTCGCGGCCCCCCAGATCGGCCTGGTCGCGCGGCTGACCCGCTCCAGCATGCTCGAGGTGCTGGGCCAGGACTACGTGTCCGCCGCGCGCGCCATGGGGGTGCGCGAGCGGGTGATCATCTGGAAGGACACCCTGCGCAACGCGCTGCTGCCCGTGGTCACGGTCCTCGGCGTCCAGACCGGGTTCCTGCTGGGTGGCTCCGTGGTCGTCGAGACCGTCTTCGGCATCCCCGGCCTCGGCCGGCTGCTCGTGGAGTCGTTCACGATCCGCGACTACCCCGTGACGATCGGCGTGATGATGTTCATCGCCGCTGTCTTCGTCCTCATCAACATCGTCGTCGACCTCCTCTACGGCGTCATCAACCCCCGGATCCGGGTCGGCTACGCGACCGGGAAGGAGTGAGTGCGATGACCAGCAGCATGTCCGTGTCGCCCGCCTCGGTGCACCGGGCCGACGAGATCGGCCTCGTGCGCCGCCTCGCCTCGAAGAAGCTCTCGCTGTTCAGCCTGATCGGCGTGGCGCTGTTCCTGCTCCTCGCGCTGGTCGGCCCGTTCCTGGCCCCGCACGACCCGGCCGCCCTCGGGGACAACCCGATGGCCGCCCCCAGCGGCGCCCACTGGATGGGCACCGACGCCGTCGGGCGCGACGTGTTCTCCCGCTTCCTCTACGGGTCGCGGGTCTCGATCCTGGTCGGCTTCCTGGCCGTCCTGGTCGCGCTCGTCCTCGGCAGCCTGCTCGGGATGCTCGCCGGCATGAAGTCCGGGAAGTGGCGCGACACCGTCATCATGCGGCTCATGGACGTCGTCCTGGCGTTCCCGCTGCTCGTCCTGGTGCCGGTCATCACCGGCATCATCGGCCAGCGCGACCTCTCGATCGGGCGTTTCACGATCGGTCCCGAGGTCCTGGTGGCCACCGCGATCGGCGTGGTGCTGACGCCGGTCTTCGCCCGGATCGCCCGGGCCAGCGTGCTCGCCGAGATGCGCGAGGACTACGTCATGGCGGTGCGTTCCTTCGGCGGCCGCGGCCGCGACATCCTGGTCCGCAACCTGCTGCCGAACATCGCGGCGCCGCTCGTGGTGCAGGCCGCCTTCGGGCTCGCGATGGCGATCACGGTCGAGGCGGCCGTCTCGTTCCTGGGACTCGGCGTGCAGCCGCCCGGCGCCAGCTGGGGCACGATGCTCGCCGACGCCCGCCAGTACGTCACCCTGGGCGCTTGGTGGCTGGTGGTCTTCCCGTCCGTGGCGATCGCGCTGTTCGTGCTGGTCTTCAACCTCCTGGGCGACCAGCTGCGCGACGAGCTGGACCCGCGGGCCAAGACCGGCGCCAAGCGCAAGCCGGCCAAGCCGGCCGATGCCGCCAGCACCGAGGCGAACGCCGACAGCGTTCCCGCGACCGAGACCCACGCCGGCTCCGCCACCCCGGTGCCCGGCGCCGCCCCGGGACCGGTCGAGCCCGTCGACGAGGGAGATCAGCGATGAGCACCGAGTCCGTTCCGAGCACCGGCGCCGTCGCGCCGACGCAGGCCCCCGAGGTGCTGCGCGTCACGAACCTGCAGACCAGCTACCAGTTCCGCGGTACGCCGGTCCCGGCGGTCCAGGAGTTCTCGCTCTCGGTGCAGCCCGGCGAGATCGTCGGCCTGGTGGGGGAGAGCGGCTCCGGGAAGAGCACCGCGCTGAAGTCGATCCTCGGGATGCTGCGGCCGCCGGCCGAGGTGGTCGCCGACGAGATCGTCCTGGACGGCCGCGATCTGCGCGAGCTCTCCGAGGAGGAGGCCCGACGGGTCCGCGGCGGCGAGATGTCGATGATCTTCCAGGACCCGATCAACTCCTTCAACCCGGCCTGGACGATCGGCAGCCAATTCCGCCGGGTGCTCGCGCTGCACCGGCCGGACCTGAAGCGCAAGGAGTACGACGAGGAGATCATCCGGCTGCTGCGCGGCGTCGGCATCGACGGCCGCGGCAAGCTGAAGTCCTACCCGTTCCAGTTCAGCCAGGGCCAGCTGCAGCGGATCATGATCGCTGTCGCCTGCGCGAGCCGCGAGCTGAAGGTGCTGCTCGCCGACGAGCCCACCACCAGCCTCGACGTCACCATCGAGGCCCAGGTGCTGGAGCTGCTCCGGGGCCTGCGCGCCGAGCGGAACCTCGCGATGGTCCTGGTCACCCACGACCTCTCGGTCGTGGCGGAGATGTGCGACAAGGTCGTCGTGATGTACGCCGGCCGCGTCGTCGAGGTCGCGAACGTCTACGACCTCTTCGAGCGGCCCCAGCACCCGTACACCAAGCAGCTGCTCCAGGCGATCCCGGGCTTCCCCCACGACGGCGAGCGTCTCTACGCGATGCGTGGTGCCGTGCCCGGACTGGACGCCCAGGTCACCGGCTGCCCCTTCGCCGACCGGTGCGACTCCAAGATCGGCGCGGTCTGCGACACGCACCGCCCCGAGCTGTACCCGGTCGCCGACCTCGGAGGCCGATCCGCCTGCCACTGGGCCGCGGACGGGCTCTCCACCGCCACGCACAGGGAGATGAGCTGACCATGAGCATTGATCCGTCGAACTCTGATCCGTCGAGCCCTGGTTCGTTGGGCACCGGTTCGTCCGACGTCGTCGAGCCGCTCGTCTCGGTGCGCGACCTGCGCACCCACTTCCCGGTCGGGGGCGGGGCGCTCGCCCGGCTGCGCGGCAGCCGCCGGGTGGTGCACGCGCTGGACGGCGTCACCGTCGACATCCACCCGCGCGAGACGCTCGCCGTGATCGGCGAGAGCGGGTCGGGCAAGAGCACCATGGGGCGCAGCATCCTGCGCCTGGAGGAGCCGACCTCGGGGTCGGTGGCGTTCCGCGGCAAGGACGTCACCTCGCTCTCCCGCGAGGAGCTGCGCCGCGAGCGGCAGCACATGCAGATGGTCTTCCAGAACCCGTACTCCTCGGTCAACCGGCGCAACCGGCTCATCGACATCGTGGCCGAGCCGCTGCGGGTGCACGGGATCGGGGACGCCGCCTCGCGCCGCGCCCGCGCCACCGAGCTGCTGGAGCTGGTCGGCCTCAACCCGGACTTCCTGCACCGCTATCCGCACGAGGTCTCCGGCGGCCAGCTGCAGCGGATCGGGATCGCCCGGGCACTGGCCACCGGCCCGGACTTCCTGGTCGCCGACGAGCCGACCGCCAGCCTCGACGTCAGCGTCCGCGCGCAGGTGATGAACCTGCTGGCCGACCTCAAGGAGGAGCTCGGTCTGACGCTGATGTTCATCAGCCACGACCTGGCGGTGGTCTCCTACATCGCCGACCACATCGCGGTGATGTACCTCGGCCGGATCGTCGAGGTCGGCACCAAGGCGCAGCTCGAGTCCGCCCCCCAGCACCCGTACACCCGGGCGCTCTTCGAGGCGGCGCCGAAGCCGGACCCCCGGCTGCGCAAGAAGGAGGCCGCGCCGCTGGGCGAGGTCCCCAGCGCCATCGACCGGCCCTCGGGGTGCCACTACCACCCGCGCTGCCCGCTGGCCATGGAGATCTGCAAGGTCGAGTACCCGGCCCTGGAGGTCAAGGCCAACGGTCAGCAGGCGGCCTGCCACGCGGTGCCGCCGGCCGGTGTCCCTGCCGGGGCGACGGTCCTCCCGGTCACGGTGGTCTGACCCGGACACACCGACGGCCCCGCTCCTCGGAGCGGGGCCGTCGGTGTGTGGAGCGCGCTCAGTCGCGCAGCTGGCCGAGGTCGACCCGGTCCCAGGTGGCCGCGCCGCCGAGGTCGAGACAGCTCAGCACCGTGTGCGCGACGGTGGCCGGCGGGATCGTCGCGACGTCACGACCGGCGCTCATCTCGCTCTCCACCGTGGCCGAGACGACCAGGTCGGTGAGCTTGATGCCGGTCCCGGCGACCTCGCCGCGCAGGCTCTCGACGAGCCCGCGCAGGCCGTGCTTGGACGCCGCGTAGGCGGACCCGGTCGGGAACCCGACCACGCCGGCGCCGGAGTTCAGCGTGAAGACGTGGCCGCGGCCGTCGTCGAGGCGCTCCTGGTCGCGCATCCGGCGTACCGCCGCCTGGAGGGTCAGGAAGGCGCCGGTGAGGTTGACCCGGACCTGGCGCTCCCAGTCGTCCAGGGCGAGGTCGGCGACCGGGCCCCGGGCGAAGACCCCGGCCGAGGCGACCACGACGTCCAGGCGGCCGGGGGTGCTGGCCAGCAGGTCGCTCACCGCTCCCTCGTCGGCCACGTCGAGGGCGTGCGCGCTGATCACGCCGGCGCCGGCCTCCGCGGCGAGCGTCTCCAGGGGCTCGGAGCGCCGGCCCACGGCCAGCACCCGGTGGCCGCGGTCGGCGAGCGCCAGGGCGACGGCCCGGCCGATGCCGGTGCCGGCCCCGGTCACCAGGGCCACGCCGCGCGGAGCGGTGCTCACCGGCGCTCGTAGAACTCGAGGCGCTCGTCGTCGGGCCCGAAGTAGCTGCGGGTCGCGACAGTCCCCAGCCCCGGGAGGTCGAGCTCGACACGCTCGCCGGCCGGCTCCGCGCCGATCGCCTGCAGCAGCAGCTCGGCCGCGGCCAGGTCGTCGGTCTCGAGGGCCGCGCTGAGGATGCCCAGGGCGGGCGGCACCGCCCGGTCCCGCTGGGAGCGGCCCGGGAAGCCGACGTACTGGGCGATCTCGAGGCGGCCCAGGTCCGGCGCGGCCGGGTTCATCATGTTGATGTTGTGCAGCTCGGTCCCGGCCGGGAGCCCGAAGAAGGACTCCATCTCGCGCAGCACCTTGTCGTAGAGCGGGCGCATGCCGAGGGCGGCGTAGAAGAGCGCCGAACGCCGCGCGTCGCTGCTGTGGATGGCCACGGTCTGCAGCGGCGAGGGGCGGCCGTCGTACTCCGCCAGCAGCGAGCCGGGGGCCGGCTCGAGCTCGAAGACGTCGAGCAGCACCCGGTCCGGGTCGTAGGACAGCGAGTCCCAGGCCGAGAGGTCGGGAGTGACGGTCCAGTGGGTCGGGCCGGACCTGCTCGAGCCGCCGTGGGCGCGGATGGCGGCGACCGCCGACTGGATCTCGGGCACCCGGACGTTCAGCGCGTAGTGGCCGTAGTCCTGCATCCGGGAGTAGTCGCCCCAGTACAGCTCGCCCGGGCGGTCGAACTGCACCAGGCGCAGCAGTCCGCTGGTGGCGCCCGCGGGACCGAGCAGCACGGTCTCCGCGCTCATGCCCTCCGGCAGCCCCCACAGCTGGCCCGCGGCGGGACCGCTGACGGTGCCCGTCCCCAGGACGGCGTAGTCGAAGGTGGCGCAGTAGAACTCCTGCGACCGCTCGAGGTCGCCGACCCCGACCGTCGCCACGCGGATCTCGCTGAACATGGACGTCCCCTTTGTTCCGTTATTGGAAACAGTGTTTCGATCCTGCTGCGGCGGGCATCCACTGTCAAGGGTGGGGTCGGTCGTGCGGCGAGTTCCGCCCCAGAAACCGGGGCAGCGGGGGCGTTCCGGAGGTCGGGCCTGCCCTCGTTAAGTCGGACTTTATTCCCGCCGGGCGGTCGCCCGCCTACTGTGAGCGAAACCACGTTGCGCATAGCGGAACGCGATGTGCGGTCGATCTCACGGAAGGGAGGTGCCCATGCTGTCATACGTGCTCCGACGCCTCGGCGGGGTCCTGGTCGTCCTCGTCCTCGTCCTCACCATGGTGTTCCTGATGCTGCACGCGACCCCGGGTGGTCCCGAGACGGCCTACCTCGGCAGCAACCCGACCCCGGAGAAGCGCGCGGCCGTGATGGCCCAGCTCGGCCTCGACCAGCCGCTGTGGGCGCAGTACCTCTCCTTCGTCGCCAGCGTGCTCACCTTCGACCTGGGCAGCTCCCTGACCACCGGCGCGCCGGTGACCGAGCTCCTCGGCGACCGGATGCTCGTCACGCTCGAGCTCGGCCTGGTCTCGTTCCTCGTGTGGACCGCGATCGGCATGCTCGCCGGTGCGCTGGCCGCGGCCCGCCGCGGTCGCACCCTGGACGGGGTGGTCCGGGTCGGCAGCGTCGTGGCGCTCTCGATCCCCAGCTTCTGGCTCGGCCTGGTGCTGGTGATGATCTTCGGCCTCTACCTCCCGGGGGTGCTGCCGAGCTCCGGCTGGGTGCCGTTCAGCGAGGACCCGGTCGAGAACCTGCGGTCGCTGGTGCTGCCGGCCTTCACGCTGGGCATCGGCGCCTCGGCGGTGATCGCGCGGACCCTGCGGGCCTCGATGATCGACGCCCTCGAGGCCGACCACGTCGCGTTCGGGCGGGCCCTGGGCCTCCCGGAGCGGACGGTGCTGTCCCGGCTGGCGCTGCGCAACGCGGTGATCCCGACGCTGACGGTGCTCGGGATGATGCTCGGCACCTTCATCGGGGGAGCGGTGCTGGTCGAGAACGTCTTCAACGTCCCCGGGATCGGCCAGCTCGTCGTGACCTCGTTCCTCACCCACGACTACCCGGTGGCGATCGCGGCGACCGTCTGGACCGCCGGCACCTTCCTGGTCAGCACGCTCGTGGTCGACCTGCTCTACTTCGCGATCAACCCGCGGATCCGTGCCCAGTTCGTCGGAGGTTCGCGATGAGCGCGCTCGCCGCTCCCACTCGCCGGCGGCCCAGCCTGCCGCGGCTCTCGGTCCTCGGGTGGGTCGGGCTGGTCCTGGTCACCGCCTTCTGCCTGCTCGCGATCGTCGGCCCGCTGTTCTCGCTGCCGCCGGACGAGCGGACCGGCGGGGCCCTCGAGGCGCCGAGCATGGCGCACTGGTTCGGCACCGACGACCTGGGCCGCGACGTGTTCGCCCGCACCGCCGTGGGCGCCCGGCTCTCCCTGTTCGTCGCGCTCGGCAGCGTCGCCGCCGGACTCGTGGTCGCGGTCCCCATCGGCCTGCTCGCGGGCTACCGGGGCGGCACCTGGGTCGACGACGCGCTGATGCGGGTGATGGAGGCCCTCCAGGCCCTGCCGGTCTTCGTCCTGGCGCTGTTCGTCGTCGGCATGATCGGCACCGGTCCCACCGACGTCGGCCCGATCACGCTCTCCGCCGGGACCAAGGTGATCGCGCTGCTGGCGATCTCGTTCCTGCCGTTCTTCGCCCGGGTCACCCGGGCTGCCACCCTGGTCGAGGTCCAGGAGGAGTACGTCGACGCACTGCGCGTCGTGGGCGTCTCCCGGCGCCGGATCATGCTGGGCGAGCTGCTGCCCAACGTGCTGCCCCCGGTGCTGGTCCAGGCCTTCCTCTGGGTGGGCGTTGCGGTCTTCGCCGAGAGCGCCCTGTCCTTCCTGGGCCTCGGGGTCCAGCCGCCGCAGGCGAGCCTCGGCAACCTGCTCTCGGACGCCACGAGCGCCCTGATGATCGGCGGCTGGTGGCTCTCGGTGATCCCCGGCCTGGCGATCCTGCTCGTCACCATCGGCGTCAACCTGCTCGGCGACGAGGTCGAGCAGCGCCTCGGCGGCCGCCACTGACCGACCGGCTACCCGGTCCGCTCGCCCGCACCGCCCCCCCTGATCCTCGGGTCCGCTCCAACCTCTCTTCTCTTCTAGGAGTTCCTCATGACGTCTGGTTCCTTCGCCCTCTCCCGCCGCGGCCTGCTCGGCGGCCTCGGGGTGCTCACCGCCGGCCTGGCCCTGGCCAGCTGCGGCGACAGCGACAGCAGCAGCTCCGGGGGGAAGACCGGCGGCAAGCCGGTGGCCGGCGGCGCGCTCGTCCTGGGCCTGCCCTCGCTCTCGGACTACCTCAACCCGCTGGTCGCCACCACCAACTCGCTGGCCTGGGTGACCGACCCGATCGTCGAGTCGCTCTACACCTACGACGAGGAGATGAACTCGGTCCCGCTGCTCGCCGCCGGTGACCCGACCATCTCCGAGGACGGCCTGACCTGGACCATCGAGCTGGTCGACGGCGTCACCTTCTCCAACGGCGACCCGCTCACCGCCGACCACGTCGCCGCGGTGATCAACCACGTCAGCGACCCCAGCGCCTACACCGACTGGACCAGCTACTTCGCCTACTTCGTCTCCGGCGCCAAGGCGAAGGGCAAGCAGACTGTCGTCATCTCGTTGGCCATGCCCTACGGCGTGCTGCGCTCGCACCTGACGAGCCTGCCGATCGTGCACGCGGACACCCTGAAGAAGACCGACACCACGATCGGCACCGGCCCCTACGTGATCGACAAGGTCACCCAGGGCCAGTCGGTGCTGCTGCGCCGCAACGAGGGGTACCACGGCACCGCGCCGGGCCCGGACACGCTGGAGTTCAAGGCCATCCCGGACGCCGGCACCCGACTGGTGAACCTGCGCGAGGGCAAGATCCACGTGATGACCGACGTCCCGGCCAGCAACGTGGAGACCCTGAAGAAGGACAAGGCGCTGAGCGTCCAGGTCGTCGACGCGCCGATCTCGATCCTGACCTACTTCAACGCCACCAAGGCGCCGTTCGACGACGTCCGGGTGCGCCAGGCGCTGGCCCACTCGATGGACCGCGAGGGCGTCGCCGAGCTCGTGTACGGCGGCACCGCGACCCCCGCCCAGGGCCCGGCCGGCCCGGCGCTGGAGGCCCACGACCCGGACCTCGACCTCTACCCGACCACGCCCGACATCGAGAAGGCCAAGGAGCTGCTCGCCGAGGCCGGCGTCGACAAGGTCGAGTTCACCCTGACGATCAGCAGCTCCTCGGAGGCCACGGTGAAGATGGCCGAGGTGCTCGCGCAGGGCTGGGCCAAGGCCGGGATCACCTGCCGCCTCGACACCACCGACGCCGGCACCTGGATCACCCGCTGGATGGAGGGTGACTACGAGATGGCGATGACCAACTACATCACCGGTGTCAGCGCCGGCGACTCGGCGTTCCCGCTGTTCACCTCCTACGCGTCGACGAACACGATGAACTTCGGCTACGCGAACAAGGAGGCCGACGGCCTGATGACCCAGGCCTGGGCCACCACCGACCCCGCGGAGCGCGCCTCGCTGACCAAGCAGGTCGACCGGATCCTCGCCGAGGACGCCGTCGCGATCCCGCCGGTCTACCCGCGGATGCTCATCGCGCAGCGCCGCGACGTCACCGCCCTGGACGAGTCGCAGCTCGCCGTGGGCCGCATCGACGCGGCCGCGCTGCGGCGTCTGGGCTGAGCATGGCCGCCGTCGTGAGCTCGCTCCCCGGTCCGGCCGGAGCGGACCAGGAGGCCACCGGGCCGCTGCTGCACGTGGAGCGGCTCGGGGTCACCTACCGGACCCCGGCCGGTCCGCTGCCCGCGGTGCGGGACGTGTCCTTCACCGTGGGCCGAGGTGAGGTCTTCGGCCTGGTCGGGGAGTCCGGATCGGGCAAGAGCACGCTGCTCTCCGCCCTGATGCGGCTGCTGGCCCGGGGGACCGAGCTCACGGCGGCCCGGCTCGAGCTGGACGGCCAGGACCTGCTGGGCCTGAACGAGTCCGGTCTGCGCGCCCTGCGGGGCACCCAGATCGGGCTGGTGCCGCAGCGGCCGATGACCTCGCTGTCGCCGGTCACCCCGGTGGCCACCCAGCTGCGCCGGCTCACCGGCGGGACCGTGAGCGACGAGCGGCTGCACGAGCTGCTGACCAGCGTCGGGCTCGGCGGGCTGCGGCAGCGACTGGGCGACTACCCGTTCCAGTTCTCCGGCGGCCAGCTGCAGCGGATGCTGATCGCGATCGCGGTCCTGGCGCGCGAGCCGCGCCTGGTGCTGGCCGACGAGCCGACCACGACCCTCGACGCGACGGTGCAGGCCCAGGTGCTCCGGCTCCTGGTCGACCTGCGCGAGCGGCTGGGCAACACCGTCGTGCTGGTGACCCACGACCTCAACGTCGTGGCCCAGGTGTGCGACCGGGTCGGCGTCATGTACGGCGGGCGGCTGGTCGAGGTCGCGCCGACCCGGCAGCTGTTCGAGGACCCCCAGCACCCGTACACGGCCGCGCTGCTCGCGGCGATGCCCAGCAAGCACCTCCCCGGCGAGCGGCTGCGGCCGATCCCGGGGACGGTCAGCGGGGCGCAGCGGCTGCCCGGGTGCCCGTTCGCGCCACGCTGCCCGCGCGCCGACGACCGGTGCCGCGAGGTCGACCCCGAGCCCCGCCTGATCGGTGTCCACACGGTCCGGTGCCACCACCCCGGAGGAATGGCATGACCATCGCCGAGCAGAGCGCGCCCGGCCCCGTCGTCACCGTCGAGGGCCTGGTCAAGCACTACCCGCTGCGCGGCGGGCGCCGCCGGGGGAGCCGTGGTGCCGACGCGCCAGTCGTGCACGCGGTCGACGGCCTCGACCTGCGTATCGAGCGCGGGGAGTCGGTGGCCCTGATCGGGGAGTCCGGCTGCGGCAAGTCCACTGTCGCGAAGGTGCTCGTCGGGCTGGTCGAGCCGACCGAGGGCCTGGTCCAGGTCGGGGGCCGCGACGTCGTCACGGTCACCGTCAAGGACCTGGCCGCCCGCCGGCGGGTGCAGCTGGTCTCGCAGAACCCGTGGTCGGCGCTGAACCGCTCCCGGTCGGTGCGCCACATCCTGAGCCAGCCGATCCTGCTGCACGGCCTGGCCTCCGGCAAGGAAGCCGTGGAGCGCCGGGTCCAGGAGCTGCTGGGCCTGGTCGGGCTGCCGGTGGAGTACCTGGACCGCCGGCCCCGCGACCTCAGCGGCGGCGAGCTCCAGCGGGTGACCGTGGCGCGGGCCCTGGCCGCCGAGCCCGAGCTGCTGGTGCTCGACGAGCCGACCGCGAGCCTCGACGTCAGCGTGAAGGCGACCCTGGTCAACCTGCTCAAGGACCTGCGCGAGCAGCTCGGCCTGACCTACCTGCTGATCACCCACGAGCTCGACGTGGCCCGGCACCTGGTCGACCGGGTCGCGGTGATGTACCTCGGCGTGGTCGTGGAGAACGGCTCGGCCGAGCAGGTCTTCACCGCCCCCGAGCACCCGTACACGCGGGCGCTGCTGGCGGCCTCGCCGGCCGAGCTCGTCGTGGGCGAGCTGCACGGCGACGGGCTGGTCGGCGAGGTGCCCTCGGCGGTGGACATCCCGTCCGGGTGCCGCTTCCACACCCGCTGCCCGGCCGCCGTGGCCAAGTGCCGCACCGAGGTCCCCATTCTCAGCACGCAGCCGGACGGTCGAACCGTCGCCTGCGTGCGCATCGACGAGCTGTCCGGCACCCGCGCCGGCGGCGACACCTCCGGAAGGAACCCGCAATGAACTCCTGGGACGCCGAATTCCCGATCCTCAGCAAGCACCTGGGCGAGTGGGAGGGCGAGTACGTCCACCTCGACCCCGAGGGCAACGAGATCGACCGGCACGCCTCGCACCTGAAGATGTGGGTGCCCGAGGACGGCTCGTGCGACATCAAGCAGATCAACACCTACACCTGGCCCGACGGCCGGGTCGAGGCCGTGGAGTTCCCGGGCATGCTCAAGGGCCGCGACGTGCTCTTCGAGACCGACCGGATCAGCGGCCACATGCACCAGGCCGACGAGCAGAACATCCTGCTGACCTGGACCTACAAGGAGCTGCTCAAGGAGGGCAACTACCTCTACGAGCTGATCCAGCTCAGCCGCGACGGCCAGCAGAAGGTGCGCACCTGGCACTGGATGGAGGACGACCGCCTGGTCAAGCGCACGGTGATCCGCGAGCGCAAGACCGCCTGACCCCCGTCGGCGGGCCGATGCCTCCCGGCGCCGGCCCGCCGTACCTCCACCGAGTCGATCCCCGACCGAGCGAACGAGAGCGAGCCATGCACGCAGACACGAACCCGGGGCGCTATCCGGTGGCCCCGCTGGCGCAGGACGCCTGGACCCTCGGGGTGGCACAGTCCCGGATCCATCCCGCCGCGGATCGCGCCGAGATGGAGGACAACCTCCAGCACATGCTCCACCTCATCGACAACGCCTTCCACTACGGCGCCGGCCCGGACCTGCTGCTCTTCCACGAGTTCCCGATCAGCGGCTGGGACACCTGGACCCGGGAGGAGGCGCTGGAGCGCTGTATCACCCTGGACGGTCCCGAGGTGGCGGCGATCGCGGCCAAGGCCCGGCAGTACGGCTCCTACATCGCCTTCGGCGCCTACGTGAAGGACGACGTCGACTGGCCCGGCCACGTGCTGAGCATGACCAACCTGGTCGGCCCGGACGGCGAGCTGGTCGCGAGCCACTGGAAGGCCCGCAACGTCCGGGGGCTGTTCCCCGGTTTCGAGCTGTTCACGACGGCGATCTACGACGTGCTCGACGAGTACGTCGCGCGCTACGGTGCCGACGCGGTGCTGCCCATCGCGAAGACCCCGCTGGGCAACATCACGCTCTCCTCGACCCAGCTGGAGCCCGAGCTGATGCGGGCCCTCGCGATCAAGGGCGCCGAGGTCATCCTGCGGACCGCCAGCGGCAGCTTCACCGAGACCGACATCGCGGCCTCGGCGCTGTACAACCGGGTCTACGTGGCGGTCGCGAACAACGCGCTGCTGCTGCGCAAGGGCCCGTACTTCGAGGACACCGGCGCCGGCGGCTCGGCGATCTACGGACCCGACGGCCGGGTGCTGGCGCGGGCCGAGAGCAAGCACGAGACGCTGCTCCAGGCACGGATCCCGATCGCGGAGTTCCGGGCCCGGCACCTGCAGCCCGACGTCCACTGGGACCTCTACCGCGACGTCTTCGACGGCTATGTCAGCAGGTTCCCGCCGAACCTGTTCTCGCAGACCCGCCCGGCCACCCTGGCCGAGACCGCTGACTACGTCGTCGGCCGGAGCCGGTGGTCCTGAGCCGGTCGTCCTGAGCCGGTGGCTCTGACCTGCCGCCGCTCCCCGGGACCCGGGGAGCGGCAGCCGGTCATCGGGGCGTCGCGGCCGACCTGCCGAGGACCTCGTCGTGGGCGTTCAGGAACAGCTCCTGGGTGAGGTCCATCAGCTCGCCGGAGAGCCGCTCGGCCCCCTCGACGTCCTGGTTGCGGACCAGGACGGCGAGCCGCTCGTGCCGCGCGGCGGTGTCGGTGCTGAAGCGCTGGTACCGCTGGAAGTCGGGGACCTGGAGGCAGGCGTGCACAGTGCCGGCGAGCCGGGCGAGCATCTGGTTGCCCGAGCCGAGGTAGAGCAGCCGGTGGAACGCGGTGTCGGCCTCGATCATCAGGCGCGGGTCCCGGGCCCGGGTCGCCCGGTCGATCCGCACGGCCGCCGCCTCCAGTGCGTCCAGCGCCGCGGCGTCCTGGTGCCGGGCGCTGAGCCCGGCCGCCAGCGGCTCCAGCCGGGCGCGCAGCTGCAGGGACTCCCGCAGCTGGGCGAACCGGCGCGGGCCGGAGGCGCGCCAGCGGATCACCTGCTCGTCGAGCAGGGCCCACTGGGTGGAGTCGGTGACGGTGGTGCCCGAGCGCTGGCGGGCCTGCACCATGCCCTTGGCGCCCAGGGTGCGCAGGCACTCGCGCAGCAAGGACCGGGAGACGCCGAGCTCCGCGACGATCCGGTCGGGGTCGAGGACGCCGGTGAGCTCGCCGGTCGCGATCAGGCTGCCGAGGCGCTCGACCACCCGCCCGTGCATGCTCGAGAGCTGGGCCGGGTCGGCCGGGACCCGGTGCGGAGCAGGCGGACCCCCGTCGCCGACCGCGTCGGAGGAGGACGGGCCCGCGGGCCCGACGGAGCGGCGGTCCGACATCGGTCGTCCCCTTCCGAGAGTGGAGCAGCAGTGACCGCACATTATAGGAATGTCGTTCCGGCATGCGGAACCCCAGAGAGGCGACCATGACGATCTCCATCGACCCGGCGACGGTGCCGGTCCAGCCGGCGACCGCCGACGACGAGGACGGTGGCACGCCCGCCGGTCCGGGCGCCACCGGTGTCACGATCGCCACGGTGGAGCGGGCCGCGGACGTGCTCCTCGAGCTGACCCGCGCTCCGCGGGAGGGCCTCGGGGTGCCGCAGCTGGCCGCCGCCATCGGGATGTCGCGCTCGGCGACCCGCCGCACGCTCGGCTCCCTGCGGGCCAGCGGCCTCGTCGAGGTCGACGAGAGCACGCACCGCTATGTCCTGGGGGTCGGGGCGCTGCGCCTGGGCGTGAGCTACCTGAACCGCATCGACGTACGGCGGATGGCCCGGCCGGCGCTGGAGGACCTCTCCGCCGACACCGGGGAGACGGCCACGCTCTCGGTGCTGCTCGGCGAGCGCGCCCGCGTGTACGTCGACCAGGTGACCCCCGACCGGGAGGTCATCGTGTCGGTGACCCTCGACCAGCCCTACCCGCTGCACGTGGGGGCGTCCTCGCGCGCCTTCCTCGCGTACCTGCCCGAGGCCCACCTGGAGCGGCACCTCGCTCCGACGCCGCGCCGGCTCCGCTCGGGAGTGCTCGTCGACGGCCCGGACCTGCCGCAGCTGCGCCGCGACCTGGCTCAGGTCCGGGCGCGCGGCTGGGCGACCTCGACCGGGGAGCGGCAGGACGGGGCGGCGTCGGTGGCGGCCCCGGTGCTCCAGCACGACGGGCGTCCGGTCGCGGTCCTCAGCGTGTGCGGCCCCGCGGCCCGGCTGGCCGGCAGCCTGGGGGACTGCCGCGACCGGCTGCTCGCGGCGACCGGCGCCCTCTCCGCGCTGCTCGGCTGGGACTCGGGGCCGGACTGAGGTCGGGCGGGGCTGGCCCGAGAACCCGGAAGTCGGCCGACCCGAGCGGCGGACCGCGGCAGCCCCCGGACGTCGTCGGTGCGAGAATGATTCCGCCATCAGGAACATTGTTTCGAATGTGAGGCGAGCGCATGATCGAACGGCACTACGTGAATCTCCCGGGCGGCCAGCTGCACTACCGGCGGGCCGGGGAGGGGCCGCCGGTCGTGGTGCTGCACTCCTCACCGATGTCCTCCGCGGCCATGGTGCCGTGGATCGAGCGGCTCGCGGCGGACTTCACCGTCTACGCCCTCGACACCCCGGGCTACGGCCAGTCCGACCCGCTGCCCTACGGCGGCCCGGACCCGGAGATCCCGGACTACGCCCGCCGGGTGGTCGAGTTCGCCGACGCCCTCGGCCTGGACCGGTTCGTGCTCGGCGGCACCCACACCGGCTCCAAGATCGCGCTCGCCACGGCCGTGGCCGCCCCCGAGCGGGTCGCCCAGCTGGTCATGGACGGGCTGGGCCTCTACACCGTGGAGGAGATGGCCGAGCAGCTCGAGCGCTACACCCCGCCGACGGTGCCGGTCTGGCACGGCGGCCACCTGGTCGAGGCGTGGCACCGGATGCGGAACATGTGGACGTTCTGGCCCTGGTACCGCCAGGAGGGCGAGCGCCGGCTCGACGAGTCGATGCCGTCGCTGGCCGACCTGCACCTGATGACCATGGACATGCTGCGCGCCGGCCTGGACTGGGGCGTGGCCTACCGCGCGGCGTTCCGGTACGACGCGCGCGCCGCGCTGGGCGGCCTGCGGGTCCCGGCCCTGCTGATCGCCAAGCACGCCGACCCGCTCCACGAGCACCTGGACCGGCTCCGGGTCGAGGCCCCGACGATGACCGTGCACAGCGTCGGGAACGAGGAGCACCTGGACCGGCTGATGGCCGCGTTCGACCGCGACCTCGGACTGCCGGACGCCCCGCCGTCCCCGGTGGTCGAGCACGCCGGCGGCACCACCCGCCGCTACGTCACCACCGAGCACGGCGTCAGCCACGTCCGGATCGACGGCGACCCCGCCGCGCCGCCGCTGCTGCTCGTGCACGGCTCCCCGGGCTCCGCCGACAGCTTCGACGCGCTGGTCCGCGACCTGGCCGCCGACCACCTGGTGATCGCGCCCGACACGCTCGGCAACGGCTACTCGACCCCGAGCCGGGCCGAGGACCCGCGGATCGGCGACTTCGCGGACGCGACCGGCGCGGTCCTCGAGGCGCTCGGGCTCGCCGGGGTCCAGGCCTACGGCAGCCACACCGGCGCCTGCATCTCGCTGGAGCTCGCCGTCCGGCGCCCGGACCTGGTCTCCTCGGTGGTGGCCGACGGCCTGCCGGTCCTCGCGGAGGAGGAGCGCGCCGACCTGCTCGAGAACTACTTCATCTCGATGGCGCCCGAGCGGCACGGGGAGCACCTGCTCCGCGCCTGGCACACGATCCGCGACGTGATGCTCTTCTGGCCGTGGTACCGCCAGGACGCCGCGCACGTGCGGCCCACCGGCCCGGGGGAGACCGAGCACCTGCACCGGCTGGTGCTCGAGTTCCTCAAGAGCGGGCCGACGTACCAGGACTCCTACCGCGCGGCGTTCCTGTTCGAGTCCCAGGCGCGGCTGGCGGCGGCCGAGGTCCCGGTCCTGGTCTGCGCCGCCCCGGACGACATGCTGCGCCAGGGCAGCGAGGAGGCGAGCGCCGGGGAGCCTGTCACGTTCGTCGAGCTGGACCCGGCCGCCGGCCGGGGAGCGGCCTGGGCGGTGCGCCGAGCCTGAGCCCCGGCCCCGGTGGGGCCGGACGTGCGACGAGGGGGTGGTGACCGGGGATCCCGGTCACCACCCCCTCGTCGTACGAGGCGCGAACGCTCAGGCGGTGGGGCGCGAGAGGTAGCGGCCGACGGGCTCGGTGGTGACGACGCCGTCGGTCATGACCTGCTGGCCGCGCACGAAGGTGTCGGTGACCTTGGCCTTCAGCTCGGCGCCCTCGAACGGGGTGTACTCCTGGGTCGACTCCGACTCCTCGGCGCGCACCGTCCAGGTGTGGTCGGTGTCGACCAGGGCGACGTCGGCGTCCATGCCGACCTTGATCGCGCCCTTGGTCGCGCCCAGGCCGTAGCGCTCGGCGGGGTTGGTGGCTGTCAGCTCGGCGATCCGGCCGAAGGACAGGCCGCGCTTGGAGCCCTCGGTGACCATGCCGGCCAGCAGGTACTCGGCGCCGCCGAAGCCGGACTTGGCCAGGAAGACGTCGTCCTTCGGGTCGCCGAACTTCAGCTCCTCCTTGCAGCAGGCGTGGTCGGAGACGACCCAGTCGATCTTGCCGTCGAGCAGGAAGCCCCACAGCGCCTCGACGTCCTCGCGCGGGCGCAGCGGCGGGTTCACCTTGCCGCCGACGCCGTGCGCGGTGTCGCAGTCGGCGAGCAGGTGCCCGACGGTGACCTCGCGGCGGAAGTCGATGTGCGGGAAGGCGGCCGCCATCGTCAGCGCCGCCTCGACGGCCTTGCGCGAGGTCAGGTGCAGCAGGTTGATCGTCGGCAGGTCGGTCTCGTGCGCCAGGTAGGAGGCGATCGTGACCGCGAGGCCCTCGGAGTGCGGCGGGCGCGAGGCGCTGTACGCCGGGAGGCCGGTCAGCGTGCCCTCCTCCTCGACCATCTTGGTGTAGGCGCTCATGATCTCGGCGGTCTCGCAGTGCAGCGACAGCGAGATCTGGTCGGCGATCTCCGGGTTCTCCTCGCGGGCCTTCTGCACCCCGCGCATCACGAACTCGAAGTGGGCGTAGTCGTAGCGCTCGCCCTCGGGCGTCATCAGGAACGAGCTCTGGTCGGTGCTGCGCCCGTGCAGGCCGTGGCTGCCGTAGAACATGAAGACCTTGAACGACGTCACGCCGTGGTCGGTGACCAGCGACGGGATCTCGCTGATGTGCTTCTTGCTCATCGGGGCCAGGTGGTAGGCGTAGTCGATGACCGCCTTGCCGTCGGTCAGCTCGAGGACCTCGGGGAAGAAGTCGGCGTAGTCGCCGCCCTTGTTGAGGTAGTACTGGCCGGTGCGCATGTAGGACAGCGCGGTGGTGACGCCGCCCTGGGCCGACGCGCGGCTCTCGCTGACGACGTCCTCGGGCAGCGGGTTGTAGATGCCCCAGTGCTGGTGGGCGTCCACGACGCCGGGGAACGCGGTGCGGCCCCGTCCGTCGACGACGGTCTCGGCGAGCTCGGGGGAGAGGTTGGCCTCGAGGCGGGCGAACTTCCCGTCCTTGATGCCGATGTCGACGCGCTGGGGCTCGGACTCGCCGGCCAGCACGACCGCGACGTTGGTGATGATCAGGTCGAGCTCGCTCACTTGGACTCCTCAGCAGGGATCAGGGTGGACATTGCAGCCAGGGGGGCAGCCAGGGGGGCAGCCAGGGGGGACAGGACTCGGGCGACGTCGCCCGCTCCCTGGAGGTCGAGCACGTCACGGCGTACGGCGGCCGCGGCGGTGTCGGAGAGGCGCCCAGTGACGTTGTCGCTGAACTTGGTGGCCAGCTCCTCGTCGCTCAGCGGTCGTGCGGGTCCGCCCCGGTTGGTGAGGACCTCCTCGACCAGGACCTCGCCCGTGGTCGTCGTCAGCGTGACGACGGCCGGGAACTGGAACGGGTAGATCTCGTTGCAGCGCTCGTCGGCGACCACGTCGACCTTGGCCATCAGCTCCCGCCGCGCGGGATCGGTGGCCAGGGCGTCGCTGTAGTCGTCCAGCGCGGCGCCGAGCCCGCCGCCGCCGAGCAGGCCGGTGGCGAACGCGAAGGGGCCGGAGAACTGGGCCTGGTAGCCGGTCTCCGGGGTCCGCTTGACCTCGATCGGCTCGCCGATGGTGCGCACGGTGGAGCCGGCGACCCCGACGACGACCTTCGCGACCTGGTCGGGGGTGATCCCGCGCTCGCGGAAGGCCCGGCCGGCGTCGACGGTCGTGTGCGTGAAGTGGTTGGCCGGGTAGGGCTTGAAGAAGATGCCGGGGACCGACCAGTCGGAGCCGAGGCCGTCGGTGACCGCGTCGGGGAAGAACTGGCCGTGCAGCCAGGCCTGGAAGAACCCGAACCGGCCCTCGAGCACGGTCGGCGGGCCGGTGAACCCGCGCCGGACCAGCTGCGCGGCGTTCACGCCGGCCTGGGCCGCGAGGCCGCAGTGCAGCCGCTTGACGGTGCCGCCGGTGCGGTTCGCCTCGATGATGCCGGAGGCCATCGACGCGGTGAGCCCGAGGGCGTCCAGGACGCCCTGCTCGTCGAGGCCGTACGCCAGGGCGGCGGCGACCGCCGAGCCCATGGCGCCGGTGATCGAGGTGGCGTGCTGGCCGTGCTCGAAGAAGACCGAGTTGCCGAGCTCCTGGTCGTAGCCGGCCATGCCGAGCCGGACCGCCACCTCCAGGCCGACGGCGATCGCGCGGACCGTGAGCTCCCCGCTGGCGCCGGCGTGCTCGGCGGCGGCGAGCGCGGCCGGGACCACGCTGGCGCTGGGGTGCAGGACCGAGGGCAGGTGGGTGTCGTCGTAGTCCAGCGAGTGCGCGAGCACCCCGTTGGCGAACGCGGCCTGGGCAGCGGTCACCCGGGTCGGGGAGCCGACGATCGTGGCCTGCTCGTGGCCGCCCTGGTCGAGCACGTGCGCGATCGCCGCGGCGCTGGTCGGCAGCCGGTGGGCCGCGACGCACAGGCCGAGCACGTCGAGGGTGCGCTGGTGCACGCTGGCGGCGACGTCGGCCGGCACGCCGTCCTTGGCGCTGCGGACGGCGAACGCCGCGAGCTGGGCGCCGAGGGTTGGCTCGCTCATGCCCCGACCACCGCGATCGGGCGCACGGGGGAGCCGGTGGCGCCGAAGAACTTCAGCGGCGAGAGCACGAAGAGGAACTCGTGGACGCTGTCGCGGCCCATCTCCTCCAGGTCGAGTGCCTCGATGATGTAGATGCCGCGCTCGACCAGGAGCACCCGGTGCGCCGGGAGCAGCCCGTGGCCGGCGCCGGGCGCGAGCCGCTCGTAGGCGATCGTGTCCGCGCCGGTGGCGTGGATGCCGTGCCCGGCCAGCCAGGTCGCGCCCGCGGCGCCGACGCCGGGGACGCCGGTGCTCAGGCCGCGGTAGAGGTCGTTGTCGCCGTTGTCGAAGTGCTGGCCCCAGCCGCTGCGGACCAGGACCACGTCGCCCTCGCGGATCTCGGTGCCCTGCTGCTCGCAGGTGCGCTCCAGGTCCGCCACGGTGATCTCCTGGCCGGCCTCGAGCCGGCCGACGCCGAGGGCGGCGGGGACGTCGAGCAGCACGCCGCGGCGCACCATCGGGGCGATCGTGTGCGCGCCGAGCTGGACGTAGCGCCCGCCCTCGAGGGCGTCGCCGGCGTCCAGGCCGCCGTACATCTTCCCGTCCTGGGAGACGTGGGAGAGCGCGTCGATGTGGGTGCCGACGTGAGTGCCCATCGTGATCATGTCGTTGGCCGCGGATCCGCCGTCGGAGCGCACCATGTCGCCGTGCCGGCGGGGCAGGGAGTGCCAGTACGCCGGGTGGTTGGGCGACTGCGGCATGCCCACGGTCAGGGTGCGGCCCATGTCGACCACGCGCACACCCGCCGCGATCGCGGCGAGCAGCTGGTCGGTGGTGTTCTCGGTCATCTGTCCTCTTCGTTGCGGATCCGGGTCTGCCCGGGATCGGGGGTCGGCTCGGCTGGTCTGGCGGCGCTCAGCCGATGACGGCGCGGCTGCGCAGGTCGGCCAGCTCGTCGGCGGAGAGCCCGAGCTCGCCGAGCACGGTCTCGGTGTCCTCGCCGTGGGCCCGGCCGGTGAACCGGATCGAGCCGGGGGTCTCCGACATCCGCCACATCACGTTGTGCTGCAGCAGCGGGCCGAGGTCGGCGTCGTCGACCTCGGTGAGCATCTGGGTCTCGCGGATGTGGGGGTCCTCGACGATCTCCTTCGCGGAGTAGATCGGGGCGATGGCCGCGCCGGCCTCGGTGAACGCGGTGACGACCTGGTCGCGGGTGCGCGCGCCGATCCAGCCCCCGACGTACCCGTCGAGCTCGTCGGCGTGCTCGGCGCGGGTGTTGCCGGCGGCGAACCACGGCTCGTCGAGCACCTCGGGGTGGCCGACCAGGTGCATGACGCGCTCGGCGATCGCCTGCGCGCTGGTCGAGATCGCGACCCAGTGGCCGTCGGAGGTCTCGTAGGTGTTGCGCGGGGCGTTGTTCGTGGACCGGTTGCCGTGCCGCATGCCGACGACGCCGGTCTGCTGGTAGACCGTCGGGCCGGGCCCGACCGCGGTCATGATCGGGGAGAGCAGGTCCAGGTCGATGACCTGGCCCTTGCCGCCGTTGCGCTCGCGGGCCAGCAGGGCCATCGAGATCGCGGACGAGGCGGCGATGCCGCAGATCGAGTCCGCGAGGCCGAACGCCGGCAGCGTCGGGGGCCCGTCGGGCTGGCCGGTCAGGTGGGCGAAGCCGCTCATCGACTCCGCGAGCGTGCCGAAGCCGGCCCGGGAGGAGTACGGCCCGGTCTGGCCGAAGCCGGTCACCCGGGCGATCACCAGGCCGGGGTTGACCTCGTGCAGCCGGTCGGGGCCGACGCCCCACTTCTCGAGCGTGCCGGGGCGGAAGTTCTCCACCACGACGTCGGCGGTGGCCGCCAGCCGGAGGAACAGCGCGGCGCCGTCGGGGTCCTTCAGGCTCAGGCCGACCGTGCGCTTGTTGCGCGAGATCTCCTTCCACCAGATCGGGGTGCCGTCCTTGGCTGGGCCGTGACCGCGCATCCCGTCGACCTTGGTGGGGTGCTCGATCTTGATCACCTCGGCCCCGTAGTCGCCCAGGATCTGGCACGCGAGGGGGCCCGCGAGGATGGTCGAGGCGTCGATCACCTTGATGCCGTCGAGCGGTCCTGCGGTCACGAGCTCCTCCTGCATCTGTTCCATGTTGTGGAACGGTATTCCAATTCTGCTCAGAATAGGGCGGGATGGCGCACGAGCGCCAGTGCCCGGCGTCCCCGCGTCGGCCCAGTTCCGCGGATCGGACGCCGGCGACGGCGCGGGCCGACCCGGGCGGGCCCGTGGTCAGCCGGGGGTCAGCTCCCGCTTGACGACCTTCCCGCCGGCGTTGCGGGGCAGCGCCGCGGCGCCGTACCAACGCCGCGGGACCTTGTAGCCGGCCAGCTGCCCGCGGCAGTGCGCCTCCAGGCCCACCGCGTCCAGCTCGAAGCCGGGACGCAGCACCACATGGGCGGCCACGGTCTCGCCCCAGCGCTCGTCGGGCTCGCCGACGACAGCGGCCTCGACCACGGCGGGGTGCTGGGCCAGCACCTCCTCGACCTCGCGCGGGTAGACGTTCGTCCCGCCGGAGATGATCAGGTCCTTCTTGCGGTCCACGATCGAGATGAAGCCCGCCTCGTCGGCGACCGCGATGTCCCCGCAGGTCACGAAGCCGTCCTCGGTCGTGCAGGCGGCTGTCGCCTCCGGGTCGTCGAGGTAGCCGTTCATCAGGTACGGCGAGCGGCTGAACAGCTCGCCGGGGGTGCCGGCCGGCACCGGGATCCCCGCGTCGTCGACGATCCGCACCTCGGTGAGGTACCAGGGGTGGCCCACCGAACCCGGCTTCGCACGCATCTGCGCGGGGCGCAGGTTCGTGATGATCCCGGACTCGGTGGAGCCGTAGAGCTCGTGCACGCCGCAGGCGGGGAACGTGTCCATCACCCACTGCTTGAGCGCCCACGGCAGCGCGGCGGCGTTGAAGTAGAGCGTGTCGAGGCACTTCAGGTCGCGCCGGGCGATCGCGTCCGGTCCCAGGGCCCGCAGGGCGTGCGCGTGGGTGGGGATGAGGAACGCCGACTGGACCCGGTCGCGCTCGACCAGGTCGAGGAACGCCTCGGCGTCCCAGCGGCGCAGCATCGTGACGGTGCCGCCGGTGAAGACCGGAGCGTAGCCGAACGCGAACCCGGCCCCGTGGTACATCGGGGCGACGGCCGCGGAGACCCGCCCCGCGCCCAGGCCCCACTCCAGGGCGCTCATCGAGAAGGTCAGCACCCGGCTGCGGTGGGAGATCAGCACGCCCTTGGGGCGCCCGGTGGTGCCGGAGGTGTAGGTGATGCAGAACGGGTCCTGCTCGGCGACCTCGGTCAGCGGGTCGTCCGCGGGGGCCGCGGCGAGCGCCTCCTCGTACGCCGGACCCAGGGTGGTGCCGTCGAGGACCAGGCAGGGCAGCGCGCGGTCGCGCACGGTGTCGTCGACGATCGGCGCGAGCAGGTCGTCGAGCACGACCGCCCGGGCGTCGCTGTGCTCGAGGATGTAGCGCGCCTCCGGCGGGGTGAGCCGGGGGTTGAGCGGCACCATCACCAGGCCCGCCTTCGCGATGCCGGCGGCGACCTCGGGATACTCCAGCCGGTTGCCGAGCAGCACGGCGACCCGGTCGCCGCGGGCGAGCCCGGTGCCGAGCAGGTGCTGGGCGAGCCGGCTGGCGCGCTCGTCGAGGTCGGCGAAGCTCAGCGTCCGGTCGCCGTCGATCACCGCGGTCCCGGACGGCGTGGCCGCGGCGAACTCGCGCACGCCGGCCACGATCGAGAGGGGCGCGCCGCCGGGGTTGATCGCCATCTGGTTCTCCTGCTCGGTGGGTGCCGGGGTCGGCGGGTGCCGGGGTGGGCTGCCGGGGGGACGGGTGCCGGCTCTCAGCCGAGGGCGGAGCCGAACCAGCCGGCCCGGCCCAGCATCGCCGGGGCCCGGTCCAGCCCGAGCTGCTCGGAGATCCAGGTGCCGGTCGCCGCGACGGCCGCCGGGTCGATGCCGGTCGGCAGGCCGGAGCGGTGCAGGAGGTAGAGCAGGTCCTCGGTCGCGATGTTGCCGGTGGCGCCGGGCGCGAACGGACAGCCGCCGATGCCGCCAGCGGAGGCGTCGAGCACGCCGACGCCGGCGTCGATCGCGGCCAGGGCGTTGGCGTAGCCGGTGTTGCGGGTGTTGTGGAAGTGGGCGCGCAGCGGAACCTCGGGCGCCAGCGCGCGCAGCCCGCCGACGATCGCGGTGACCTGGCGGGGGACGCCCACCCCGATGGTGTCGGCGATCGCGAGCTCGTCCGGTCCGCCGTCCAGGCAGCCCTTGGCCACCTCGAGCACCCGCTCGGTGGACACCTCGCCGTCGAAGGGGCAGCCGAACGCGGCCGCGATGATCACGCTCGCCTTCATCCCGGCGGCCCGCGCGTCGGCGGCGATCGTGTGCCAGGCCTCGATCTGCGCAGCGGTGTCCGCGCCCTGGTTCCTCAGGGCCAGGCCGTCGGAGGCGACCACGACCGCGGTGATCTCGTCGCAGCCGGCCGCGACCGCGCGCTCCAGACCCTTGCGGTTGAGCACCAGGCCGATCGCGGTGAGGCGCGGGTCGCCGACCACCTCGGCCAGCAGCGCCTCGGCGTCGGCCATCTGCGGCACCCGGTCCGGGCGCGCGAACGCGGTGACCTCGATGCGGCGCAGGCCGGCGTCCAGGCTGCGGCGTACCAGCTCGGCCTTGACGTCGGTCGGTAGCACCCGCGCCTCGTTCTGCAGACCGTCGCGCGGGGCGACCTCGACGATCTCGACAGCGGGGACGAGGCTCGGAACGTCTGCGGCGGGGGAGCCGGGCTCGTCAGGGCTCACGGGGTACCGTCCAAACTTGTCGGGGGCAGTGCGACGCCCAGGATATCGGATATACGATCAGCCGCATGACGAGTTCCGAGACCGGGTCCGGCCCCCTCCGCGGGGTGCGCGTCCTCGAGGCCGGCCAGCTGCTCGCCGGCCCGTTCGCCGCCACGCTGATGGGCGACCAGGGCGCCGACGTGATCAAGATCGAGGCGCCCGGCACCGGCGACCCGATGCGTCAGTGGGGCCGCACCGACGGCAAGTCGCTGTGGTGGCCCGTGGTGGGCCGCAACAAGCGCGCGGTGACGCTGAACCTGCGCGAGGTCGAGGGTCAGGAGCTCTTCCTCGAGCTGGTCAAGCAGGCCGACATCGTGGTCGAGAACTTCCGCGCCGGCACGTTGGAGAAGTGGAACCTCTCCTACGAGCGGCTCAAGGAGGTCAACCCCGGGATCATCCTGGTGCGGGTCAGCGGCTACGGCCAGACCGGCCCGTACTCCGAGCGCGCCGGCTATGGCTCGATCGGCGAGGCGATGGGCGGGCTGCGCTACGTCCTCGGCGACCCCGACCGGCAGCCGGCCCGCGCGGGCATCTCGATCGGCGACTCGCTGGCCGCCATGCATGCCACCGTCGGCGCACTGTCCGCCCTGCAGCACCGCCACCTGACCGGTGAGGGCCAGGTCGTCGACAGCGCGATCTACGAGGCGGTCCTCGCGATGATGGAGAGCCTGGTCACCGAGTGGGACGCCGCGGGCTACCAGCGCGAGCGCACCGGCGCGATCCTGCCGAACGTCGCGCCCAGCAACGTCTACCCGACCAGCGACGGGCAGCTGATCCTGATCGCTGCCAACCAGGACTCGGTCTTCACCCGGCTGGCCGCCGCCATGGGCCGGCCCGAGTGGTCGGCGCCGGGCCACGAGTACTCCACCCACGTGGGCCGGGGCCGCGCGCAGACAGTGCTCGACGAGCTCATCTCGGAGTGGACCGCGACGGTGCCGGCCGAGAAGCTCCTCGAGCTGATGAACGACGGCGGCGTCCCCGCCGGTCGCATCTACAAGGCCGCGGACATGCTCGAGGACCCGCACTTCCAGGCCCGCGAGGCCATCGTGCGGGTCCCGGACCCGCACTTCGGGTCCCTGGCCATGCAGAACGTGGTGCCCAAGCTCTCCGCCACCCCGGGCTCGGTCCGCTGGTCCGGCCCCGAGATGGGCCAGCACAACGACGAGGTCTACGGCGAGCTGCTCGGCCTCTCCGTCGAGCGGCGCGCCGAGCTCGCCGAGCGCGGCGTGATCTGACCATGGCCGCCGAGCGCTCCGAGGACTACACCTCCGCCGGCTTCCTGGGCCGCGTCGGCTCGGGCAGCGCCCCGGCCGTCGTCGTCGTGGACGTGTGCCGGGCCTACCTCGAGGGCGGCCCGCTGACCGACGAGGGCGGCCGCTTCGAGGCGGCGCGGGTCAGCGCAGAGCGGGTCGTGGCCGCCGCCCGCGAGGCCGGGCACCCGGTGCTCTTCACCGAGGTGCGGATCGCCGCCGGCGGCGCGGACGCCGGCTGGTTCGCCGTCAAGGTCCCCGGTCTGACCGCCTTCGAGCCGGGCTCGCCCTGGGCCGAGCCGCCCGCGGCGCCGGCGCCGCTGTCGGGCGAGGTGGTCGTCACCAAGCAGTACGCCTCGGGGTTCTTCGGCACCTCCCTGGCCTCCACCCTGCGCGCGCTGGGGGTCGACACCACCTACGTCCTGGGCTTCTCCACGAGCGGCTGCGTGCGGGCCACCGCGCTCGACGCGCTCCAGCACGGCTTCCGCCCGCTCGTCGTGCGGGAGGCCTGCGGCGACCGGGACGCGACCACGCACGAGCAGAACCTGTTCGACCTCGACGCCAAGTACGCCGACGTCGTCTCCGAGGAGGAGGCGCTCGAGCTGCTCCGCGCCACGCCAGCCGCCCCTGGTCGCGGCACTCCGCCCGCCCCCGGCCGGGGCACTCCGACGAAGGGAACCGCATGAGCGTCATCGACCTCGATTCGCCCGACCTGGCCTGGGGCCACCACCCCGTCGCCGGCGCCGAGGTGCCCGCCGGAATGGTGATGCTGCACGCGGATCCCGAGCGCCCCTACCGGGCCGTGCTCGTCGGCTTCCCGTCCGGCTGGCGTCGCGACGCCACCGGCAACCAGCCCGCGGGGGAGGAGATGGTCGTCATCTCCGGCGCCCTGCACATCAGCGGTCGCACCTGCAGCACCGGCGAGCTCCTGGTCGCCGAGCCGCACGCGACCCGGGCTGCGACCTCCACCGACGACGACACCCGTGCGGTCGTGTGGTTCACCGGCCAGCCCGGCGGCTGGGCCGAGGGCCCGGCGTCCGAGCCGGGCGCCCTGGACGTGGTCGTCCTGGAGCCGGGGGCCGTGCGCGGCCCGCGCGCCGCCTTCCCGGGCTCGGTCGAGGTCCGCACCGACGTCGTGGGGGAGACCTTCGACTGCGCCGCCGACCTGGTGTGGCCCGACAGCCGCAAGTACGCCCACCTGCCGGCCGGCACCCCCGCCCCCGCCATCGCGGGCCGGGTCGTCGTCCGGCTCTGGGACTGACCGGCGCCGCCCGCCGGGTCGGGTGACGTGCTGACCTGCTGACTGGGCGGGTCGGTGCGGGTGAGCGGCCGGGTGGCTGCGGGTGAGCGGTGAGCCTGCCACCGTTTTGAACTGCCGCCAGGGTGCCGGCGGTGAGCCTGCCACGGTTCGGGTGCGCCGAAGGGTGGCCAGCTCACCGCTGACCGGACCACCCGGCTCAGGCCGGAACTGTCGACTCCTCGACCTGTCCGCCGTCCAGAGGCGGCGGTGCCGGGTCGCCGGCGGCGGCGGATGCACGGCGTACCTCGGCCTCGGCCCAGAGGTCGAGGACGGCCGCGGGCCAGATCTCCGCGCCGGTGCCGGCGATCTCGTCCCTGCTCCACCAGCGGTGCTCGGTCATCGTGATCCGCTCCTCGGGCGTGTGACCGGCGTCGGAGACCTCGAAGGCCGGCACCCAGACTGCGTAGAAGACGTCCTCCTGGTCCAGGACGACGTCGGTGTAGCCGTGCACGACCCGCCGAACGAGGACGGGGCCGACCATCTGGGACGGCGCGACGGCGAGGCCGGTCTCCTCCTCGAGCTCGCGTACGGCGGCCGCCAGGTCACTCTCGCCGGGATCCACGCCGCCGCCGGGGGTGATCCACCACCGCGACCCGGGCAGCCCGGGGTCGGTGTCGCCGAAGAGCAGCAGCCGGTCCCGGTCGTCGACGACGAGGACCCGCGCGGTCCGGCGTACGCGGCGCGGACGCTCGGCGGCGGGCACGGGGACGAGGGTGCGCGCGGGCTCGGTCGGGTTGGTCACCTGCCCAGCCTGCCCTCTCGGGCGACGGTCCGGGGAATCAGTGGTTCATCCGCCGGGAGTGGCGAGCCGGCGGGGCCTGGGTCGCCCGGTGAACGGCGGCTCTCGTAGCCAATGAAGAACGTCGAATGCCACGTGTTTCTACGCCGAGCAAGTTATCCACAGATCCTAAATATCCCAACGCGGCCCTATTCCTCGGAATCGAACAGATGCACGATTGCGGCAGTGGCAGAGGTTGCCGCAGGGGACTTCCGGGGGCTGCGATGGCGGAGATGGTTCACCCGTTGCTGGCGGGCGCCGCGTCGATCGAGGACGTCCTGGACAAGCTCGTGGACCTGGAGCCGGTCTTCCTGCCGGTGACGGAGAAGCGTGAGGCGCTGATGGCGCTGGCGCGGTTGTCCTCGCGCGTCGAGGCTCTGCAGGCGAAGCTGATCGCCTGTGCCGAGGACGTCGCCGATGCCGAGGGGCACCGCGACGTGGCGGGGTGGCTGGCACACCGGACCCACGCCTCGGGAGTGGCGGCCCGGCGGGCTCAGCGGCTCGGGGTCGCGTGCGACCGCCGCTGGCAGCGTCTCGGCGGAGCGCTGCTCGCCGGGCAGGTGAACGTGGACCAGGGCCACGTGATCGCGGGCGCGCTCGACGACCTGGCCTCGGCTGCCGCGCTGGTGGAGATCGGCGCCGAGGAGTGGGGACACGTCCTGGCCTTGGCGGAGGCGCACCTGGTCGAGCAGGCGGCGCACTTCGGGCCGCGTGAGCTGCGGCGCCTCGGGGAGCGGATCCTGGAGGTGGTCGCGCCGGAGCTGGCCGAGCAGGTGGAGGCGGACCAGCTCGCCGACGCCGAGCGCCGCGCCCGTCGGCGTACGTCGCTGCGCATCCAGCACCTCGGCGACGGGACCGCGCTGATCAGGGCGCGGCTGCCGGAGGCCGTCGCGCTGCGCCTCAAGACCTCGCTGGAGGCGTTCACGAGCCCGCGCCGGGCAGACGGGCGCTGTGCGAGGGACGGGGAGACCGTCCCGTACGAGCGGCGCATGGGGGAGGCGTTCTGCTCACTGCTCGAGGCCCTGGACCCGGCCCGGCTGCCGCTGCACGGCGGCGACGCCACGACGATGATGATCACGATGGACCTCGAGGCGCTGACCACCGGCCTGGGGACCGCCACGCTCGCGGACGGGTCCCGGATCACGGCCGGCGAGGCGCGTCGGATGGCGTGCACGGCGAACCTCGTCCCGGCCGTCCTGGGGACCCGGTCGGTGCCGCTCGACCTGGGCCACACGGCCCGGCTGTTCACCCCGGCGCAGCGCAAGGCGCTGGCCCTGCGGGACCGGGAATGTCGCGCCGACGGATGCTCGATCCCCGCGACCTGGTGCGAGGCACATCATCTGCAGCCCTGGCTCCTCGGCGGGCGGACCGACCTCGCGAACGGGGTCCTGCTCTGCTCCCGGCACCACCATCTGGTCCACGACGACCGCTATCTCCACGACCGCCTGCCGAACGGCGATATTCGGTTCGCTCGCCGCAGCTAAGCCGTAATTGCGAATTGCTGAGCAATGCGCGCGCAAACGGGTAGGCGTCCCGGCGTGCTCCTCGCGCGGTCCGCCGTATCTGGCGGGCGCAAGAAGGACGGCGTTCCGCGTACAGGTCGAAGTTCGACAAACGTGCCGCGCCGGTCACCACGCACGTACCTTGGGCCCATGCAGCCCGAGTCAGTCGCCACGATCATCTACTTCGTGGTCCTCGCGCTGATGTCGACCTGGGCGTTGTTCTGGGTCATCCGTCTGGCCGTGCGTTACGGGATGAGCGACGCGCTCCGCATGAACCAGGATCTGCTTCGCAACGACACCGAAGCGCGTGCAGGGGATCCAGCCCGGACGTGACCGCCCGGATCTGGCGCCGTGCGGGCGGCCGTACGGATCTATCGCGATGCGCTCACCCCTGCCGAGATCCGGATGGCGGGATACGTGGGTGAGATGGCCCTCAGGCGGCGGATGCTGGCCCTTGCCGACGAAGAGCAACGGCGGCGCGGGTTGTTCGCCGGGTAGACAGAATTCGATTGCAACGCGATCGTCGGGGCACATGATGCGTCACCAGCGTGCAGCGAAGGAGCCTCATGGAGCGGGTCACCGGCATCGGCGGGGTGTTCTTCAGAGCAGAGGATCCCAGCAAGCTCACGGCTTGGTATGCCGAGCATCTGGGCGTCGACCCGCCGCCGCTGTCGTATGAGACCTCGCCTTGGTGGCAACAGCCAGGACCGACCGTGTTTGCCGCCATGCCCGCCGACTCAGAGCACTTCGGCGCCGCAGCGAACTCCTGGTCGATCAACTTTCGGGTCGTCGACCTCGACGCCATGGTGCGCCAACTGCGTGAGGCGGGAATCGAGGTGGATGTCGACACTGAGGAGTACCCAAACGGTCGGTTCGCCGGGCTTCGCGATCCGGAGGGCAACGGGATCCAGCTCTGGCAACCCGCGGGAGCCGACCTGCGCGGTTCCCCATGAGGCGGCCGCGCTGACCCATCCCGCACTTGCATCACGCCGGGTGAGGACCCCCAACTTGGACGCACGCACTGCTGCAGATCTGAGATGACTGCTCCACCACCCTCCCGTCTCGTCAGCCGATGAACCCAGCATCGTCGACGCCGAGGATCACCGCCTCCGGCGTCGCTCGGCTTCGGCTGTGGTCCCTGTGGGTGCAGCAGCCGATGGAGGCCCGCCGGGCTGGCTGAGCGATCGCCGGCGCCTCTACCTGTCCGACGGCGGTCCCGCCGCCGAGCCTGGTCACACCCGGCTCGGCCAGTGCGTCGGACGGGTGACCGGCACAGGTGGAAGGGTGGGACACGTGGACCAGACGGACCTGTTCGAGGCCGAGCGACCCCGGCTGGTGGGGATAGCGAGCCGGGTGCTGGGGGACCATGCGGAGGCCGAGGACATCGTGCAGCAGGCCTGGCTGCGGCTGCACGGGACGCAGGCCGAGATCGAGAACCTGCCGGCCTGGCTCACGACCGTGACCACGCGCCTGTGCCTGGACCGGCTGCGCTCGCGCACCCCGGAGCCCGTCGAGGCCGCCGACCACCTCGAGGCGGGGCAGGCCGCGGGTGACCCGGCCGAGGACGCGGCCCTGGCCGACACCGTCGGCCTTGCCCTCCACGTCGTGCTGGACCGGCTCTCCCCGCGAGAGCGGGTCGCCTTCGTGCTCCACGACAGCTTCGCGTTCGAGTTCGCGACGATCGCGGCGGTGCTGGACACCACCCCGGCGGCCGCGCGCAAGCTCGCCTCACGGGCCCGGGCGAAGGTCGCCCAGCCCGCGCCCGAGGACCCGCTGGCCGACTGGGAGGTCGTCGACGCCTTCCTGGCTGCCGCGCGGACCGGCGACCTCGACCGGCTGCTGCGGTTGCTCGCTCCCGACGCCCTGGTGAGCGCCGACGAGGCGGCGCTGCGGGCCGGGACCCCCGAGCGGATCGCGGGCCGCGGCGAGGTGGCGGCGTTCTTCGACGGCAGTGCCCAGTCGGCCCTCCCGGTCTTCGTCGGCGACCGGCCGGGCGCGGCCTGGTTCCACCTCGGCGCCGCCAAGGTCGTCTTCGACTTCACCGTCGAGGGCGGCCTCGTCCGGTCGATCACCTTCCGGGCCGCCCCCGACGTGCTCTCCCAGGTCGTACGCCGCGCCGGTGCCGCGCGGCGCGGCTGAGCCGGTCACATCCGGCCCGCCCCGATCGTCAAGGAAGTGACCCACCACCACACGAGGAGACCACCATGAAGACCATGACCTGTCGGGCCCTGGGCGGCCCCTGCGACCTCGAGCACCGCGGCGAGACCGCCGACGACGTCATCAACGCCCAGGACCGCCACCTCAAGGAGGCGGAGCGGGCCGGTGACGCGACCCACCAGGAGGCCCGCGACGCCATGAAGGGCCGCTGGCGCCACCCCAAGAAGTCGCTGGGGTGGTACCGCGACATGAAGCATGCCTTCGCCGCCCTGCCCGAGGAATGAGCCCCGACCGGCCCCGGCCGGCTACTCGCCGGCGCCCGGTCGGTGCCGCTCGACCTCGGCCACACGACCCGGCTGTTCACGCCCGCGCAGCGCAGGGCGCTGGCCCTGCGCGCCCGGGAGACGCGCATACAGACACGCATCCCGCCGTACGCCGTTCACTGGCGCGAAGGACCGCATCAGCCCCTCCCGTTCGAACCCGGCTCGCTCGGCAACGCGGATCGAGCCGACGTTCCCTGGCTCGATGTATGCCTCGAGCCGGGCCACGTTGCCCGCGCTGAGCAGCCAGGTGGCTGCAGCGGTCACCGCCTCGGAGGTGACGCCGCTTCGGCGACTGTCGCGATGAGCCCAGTAGCCGATGGAGGCGCGCCCGGCCGACTGAGCGGTCCACAGTGCTCCGACATACCCGAGAGCAGGTCCGCCCCCGACCGTGATCGCCCAAGCCCACCCGGTTCCTGCTTCGCAGCGGCCGCGCTGGCTGGCGATGAAGGCACGCGCGCTGGCCGGGCCGAGCTGGTTCGGAACCTCACTGACCAGTGGGATCAGGGGGTCCGAGGCGAGCGACAGCACGACGTTCAGATCGCCGTCCTCCCAAGGGCGCAGCGTCACGCGTTCACCGCGAAGGACCGGCGCCAGCGCGCCTGTCATGCCCTGGCTGGACTCGGGCGGGTGCTCAAAGCCCGCCCCGTCGGTGCAGGTCCATGCCCCAGGCGACGCCCTGGGCCACGGCGCCGACCAGCAGGAAGGCGGCACCGACGGCGAAGGACGCCCATCCGAGCGCCAGCGGGCCGTTGTCGGTGACCATCCACAGGCCGGCGAACACCAGCACCACCCCGGGGACCAATGCCGCGCTCGGCGAGCTCGGTGCCCCCTGGGGGACGGTCTGGGACTTCCTCGAGGGACCTGCGGATTCAGCCACGGGGGAAACTCTCGCACGTCCGCCGACCGGGTTCCGGCGATCGGCGCCAGTCGCCACGCCGCAGCCCCCGGGCCGGCTACTCGACCTCGCCGGCGCCCGCCGGACCGACCTGCGCCCGGGCGGCGTCGTCCTCGAAGGTGTCGCGGATCCACAGCAGCGCCAGCACCGCTGCGAACATGGCCGGGACCAGCACCAGCATGGCCAGGGCGAGCGGCTCGCCGTCGTAGCTGGTGGCGCCGACGATGTCCGAGGTCAGCCCGATCAGGAACGGGCCGAGGGCGCCGCCGAGCGTGACCAGGAACGTCAGCAGCGCGAAGCCCATGCCGCGCCGGTGCGCCGGGACGACGTCGGCCGAGGCGGCGGTGAGGTTCGGGATGGCGGCCGCGAAGCCGGCGCACGCGACAGCGATCAGCGTCACCCGGACCGGCAGTCCGGGCACGAGGACGGCACCGGTGAGGCCGACGGCGCCGACGAGCAGGAACCAGGTGGCGACCTTGATCCGCCAGCCGGGGCGGACGCCGTGGTGGCGGTCGCCCATCCGGCTGCCGAGGATGATGCCGATCACGATGCCGGTGCCGCCGACGCCGCCGGCGAGGCCGGACGCGGCGTCGTAGCCGAGGTCCTCGGTGCGCTCCAGGAACGTGGGCAGCCAGTAGAACAGCCCGGCCACCCCGAGGGAGAGCAGCGCCTGGCCGAGGATGATGCCCTTGAGGGTCTTGACCTTGAGCAGCTCGCGCGCGGAGGCGAGCAGCGAGGCGGTGTCGGTCAGGGCGACGTGCCCGCCCTCGGGGTCGACCGACCCGGTGCGCAGGCGGTCCATCTGGTCCCCGAGGCCGCGCATCGGCTCCTTGACAGTCAGCACCAGGACGGCGACGAGCAGGCCGGGGATCGCGGCGATGAAGAAGACCGCGCGCCAGTCCAGCGCCTCGGCGATGGCGCCGCCGAGGATGACGCCGGTCGGCAGGCCCATGTAGTAGCCGGCCCGCTCGAAGCCGTACGCCTTGCCGCGGCTGCGGGCGGGGTAGTAGTCGGCGAGCAGGCTGGAGGCCGGCGGGTTGTAGAGCTGGCCGGCGGCGCCGATGAGGACGCGGACGGCGAAGAACATCACGAAGGTGGTGGCGATGCCGCTGAGCACCGAGCAGATCGACCACACCAGGACGACGACAGCGATCGTCACGACGCGGGGTGCCCGGTCGGCCAGCCGGCCGGCCGGCAGGAGCAGCAGCGCGGCGGCGATGCTGGCAGCGGTCGGGATCGCGCCGCCCACCGTGTCGCTGAAGCCGAAGTGGTCCTGGATGGCCGGCAGCGCGCCGGAGATCAGGTTGATCTCGACCCGGTCGATGAAGGCCACCAGGGCCACCACGATCGCCGGCCACCAGCCCAGCGGCGCGGGCTTGGAGAGATCGACCGCCTGCGCCGGGCGCTTCGGAAAGACTGTCATCTCCACCGTCGACGCCGACGGGGGCGGCTCCGGAGGGGCGACGTCGTAGGTGTCGGTCATGAGATGTGCTCCTGCCGCGGGACCGGATGTGTCAGGCTGTGACGTACATCGTACAAGATATATTCAGGAGGAATCGTGCCGCAGGTCCGGGTCGCCGCGCTCCAGTTCGCCGTCACCGAGGACGTCGCCGAGAACCTCGCGACCTGCCTGCGCATGGTCGACCAGGCCGCCGCGGGGGGCGCCGAGGTCGTGGTGCTTCCGGAGTTCTGCAACCACGTCTCCTGGTACGCCGGACGCGAGCACGCCCGCGAGAAGGCCGTGACGCTGGACGGCGAGTTCGTGGCAGCACTCGCCGAGCGCGCTGCTCGGCACCGGATCCACCTGATGGCCAACTGCACGCTGCTGCGCGAGGACGGCCGGGTGAGCGGCAGCAACATCCTGCTCGGCCCGGACGGCACGGTGCTGGCCGTCAGTGACAAGCAGGTGCTGATGGGCAGCGAGCGCGACCACATCGACTCCGCCGTCGAGCGCTCCACCGTCGTGGACACCCCGGTCGGCCGGGTGGGCCTCTACTCCTGCATGGACGGGGTCATCAACGAGACGCCGCGGATGCTGGCCGTCGAGGGCGCCCAGCTGCTGCTCAACAGCGTGAACTCCTTCGCCCTGGACGAGGCGACCCTGCACGTCCCGGTGCGCGCGGTCGAGAACAAGGTGTGGGTGGTGGCCGGCAACAAGGTGGGTCCGCTGGTGCCCGGCCACAGCATCGCCGCGGTCGCGGAGCGGGTCGGGGTCCCGGTGGAGCGCCTGCACGGCGCGGGCGAGGCCCAGGTCGTCGCGCCGGACGGCACAGTCGTCGCGAAGGGCCCGCTGACCGGCGAGGCAGTGGTCCTCGCCGACATCGACCTGGCGGCCGCCGACGACAAGCGTCGCCCCGACGGCACCGACGTGATGGCGGCCCGCCGTCCCGAGATCTACGGCCCGATCGCCGCGGCGCCGCGGGGCCGGGTGGCACCCGCCGGCGCGGCCCGCGCGCAGGCGGTGGTCGTCGCGCCCGCCGAGGGTGAGGACGTCGCCGCCCTTCTGGCCGCAGCGGTGGCTGAGCGGCCCGACCTGGTCGTGCTCCCCGAGCTCGCTGCCCACGACGGCGGGACCGCCGACGCGGCCCCGGCACCCGAGCTCTCGATCGAGGCGCTCACCGCGCTGCTCGCCGGCTCCCCGACGCTCGTCGTGACGAGCGTCGTCGACGGCGGGCGCCACCTCGGCGTGGTCGTCGGCGCCGACGGCGTGATGCTCGAGCAGCCGCAGCTGCACCGCAGCGCCCGGCACGCCGCCTGGCACACCGACCTCGGCGACGCGGTAGCGGTGCTCGACGCGCCGTTCGGCCGGCTGGCCGTGCTGGTCGGCGACGACGCGCTCTACCCCGAGGCCTTCCGGCTCGCGGCGCTGCAGGACGCGGACGTCGTGGCGGTCCCGTTCACGGTCGCCGCCCCCCACGACCTCGACCTGCTGCTGCTGGAGCGGGCTGCCGAGAACCGGGTCAACCTGGTCGCCGGCGCCCGGCGCACCGCGTCCGGGCTCACCGGGGGAGCGGTGCCGCTCTCCCCGGACTTCACGCTGTGGGGCGACGGCTGGGAGGGCGAGTTCGCCGGCGTCATCAGCCGCCCCGAGCTTGTCGTCGCCACCGAGTCGCTGACCCGGGTGGTGCTGCGTCCGGAGTGCGCGACCAACCGCTTCGTCAGCAAGGGCACCGACCTGGTCGACGGGCGCCCGTGGGCGCTCGCGGCGCCGCTGGTCACGCCCGCGGTCGCGCCGGTCTGACAGGCGGTCCGGCCGCCGGGGCGCCCGGGCGCCCGTCAGGCCGTACGGCGTCCTTAGGCGGCGCCGGAGCCCTCGCGGTTGGCGAGCGCGGTCAGCATCGCCTGCTGGCTGCTGTCCAGGTGGGCGATCCAGGCGGCCTTGAGGCCCTCGGCGTCGCGCGCGGCGGCCAGGTCGAGGAGCTTGCGGTGCTCCTCGATGCGGATCTGCTGGGTCTCCGGCTCCCGGTCGATGTTGTCCATCAGCAGGTGGAGGTACCGGTCGGAGGACTTCCACAGCAGCTCGAGCACGCGCCGGTCGGCGGTGCCGAGCACGTCGGCCAGCATCGCCGCGTGGAACGCGTGGTGCTTCGCGGCCAGGGCGGCGGGCTCCCGGACGATGTCGACGTACTCGGCCAGCGCGCGCTCGGCGTCGGCGAGGCGCTCCTCGGTCATCGTGGCCGTGGCGCGCAGCGTCATCTCGCCCTCGATGAGCTTGCGCAGCTCGTAGATGTTCGTGAGGTCCTCGGCGCTGAGCGAGGCGACCAGCGCGGAGCGGCCGGGGCGCAGGCTGATGACGCCCTCGCTCTCCAGGCGGCGCAGGGCCTCGCGGACGGGGATGTGGCTCACCGCGAACTGCTCGCACAGGTCCACGATCGAGACCGCGGACCCGGGCGCGATGTCGCCGTTGAGGATCGCCCGGTGGAGCTCGTCGGTGACCCGGTCGACGAGCGACTGGTGGGCGATCGGACGGACCGATGTCGAGGCGCCCGCTCTGCTCATGACGGCTCCTGGGTGATCGAGAGGGAGAAGTACACCTCGCGATCATATATCGAGACGGCCAGGTTCCCTGCCGCGTCCCCGGCGCGCCCGGTCGCCCGTCCGGACGGCTCGGCGGGTTTGTGCCGCCGGACCGGTGCGCCCGGTGAAAAGATATTGTATATTCTGACACGACTGAGGAGGTGAGCGCATGGTCCAGCCCGACGTGTTCCGGGGTGTGATGGCCCAATGGCCGAGCGGTGTCACGGTGGTGACGACGTTGGCTGCCGACGGTTCCGCCCACGGAATGACCGCGAGCTCGTTCTCCAGCGTGAGCCTCGAGCCGCCGTTGGTCTCGATCTGCCTGGACCGCAGGCTCTACACCCACCAGCTGGTCTCCGACAGCCTGGTCTTCGGCATCAACGTGCTGGCCAAGGACCAGATCGAGGTCGGCCGCCGGTTCGCCGGGATGGTCAAGGACTGCCCGGACCGCTTCGCGGGGGAGACCTGGTCGACCGCCGAGACCGGGGTGAAGCTGCTGGACTCCGCCCTGGGCTGGCTCGACTGCCGCGTCGTCCACGCGTACGACGGCGGCGACCACACGATCTTCGTCGGTGAGGTCGTCGCGGCCCGCGCCGCCCGCCGGTCCGCGCCGCTGCTGTTCCACTCCCGCGGCTGGGGCCAGTTCGCCGACGTGCTCCCCGAGGTGGCGACGCTCGCCGACACCGGGCTGGTCAGCGTGCTGCGCGACCAGTGCGGCGACCGGTCCGGCCTGGCCGCGACCGTCGGTGCCGTCGGGCGCGCCGGGGTCCGGGCCCGGGTGCTCGACCTCGTTGCCGCGACCGACGTCGACCGCGAGCTCGCCACAGTCCCCGAGGGCGTGGAGCTCGCCGCGACCAGCGGCCTGGTCGCCGACCGCGTCCAGGCCCACCGGGTCCTCGAGCTCGGCGTCGGCGTGGTTGAGATCGTCGCCGACCCGGCCGACGAGCACAGCGTCAACCAGGCACTCGCCACGGTGGACGGCATCGAGGACCGCTGCGCCGTGCACCTGGTCAACCCGTTCGGCCCCGGCCGCACCGACGCGGTGCTCGCGCTGGTCGCCGAGCTGCGCGCCCGCGGCGTGCTGGAGATCTGCCTGCCCGACGAGGGCGGCCGGGCCACCCCGCTCCAGGTGCGCGCGGTGCTCCAGGAGACCGTCGCCCTGGCCCGTCCGGTCGCGCTGCGCGTGCGCCTGCACGACCGTGACCGGCTCGGCCTGGTCAAGGCGCTGACCGCGCTCAAGAGCGGCGTGACCCACTTCGACAGCACCCTGGCCGGCCTCGACCAGGCGGTCGCGACCGAGGACCTGATCCGGCTCCTGGAGACCCTCGACGTCACCACCCCGGCCGACACCCACGCCCTCACGGTCCTGGCCCAGCAGCTGCGCGGCGAGACCGCACCCGGACGGGTCGGGCCGGCGTCGGTGCCGGACCGCGACGGCTCTGCTCCGGACCACACCACCACCGAGCCCGAATCGGGCACCCCCGAGAACGTAGGAGCCGCAGGATGACGGCACAGCTGACCGCCGAGAAGCTTCTCCCCGACATGAGCGAGGCCGAGCGCCGGCGCGCCGAGCGGGTCGAGGCGGTGCTCCCGGCGATCGCCGCCGCCGCCGCCGAGGCCGACGAGCTCGGCGAGTTCCCGCCCGGCCACGTCGAGATCCTGGCCGAGTCCGGCCTCCTCGGTCTCGTCGTCCCCGAGGAGTACGGCGGCCTCGGCGGCGGCCTGCGCGACCTCGCCGCGACGACGTACGCGCTGGGCACCGTGTGCGGCTCGACCGCCCTCGCGTTCTTCTTCCACTGCTCGGCGTCCTCGCGCGGGATGCTGCCGCTGGCGGCGCTCGAGGCGGGCCTCTACACCGAGGAGGAGGCCCCGCAGATCCGGGCCTTCGCCGAGAAGGTCCTCTTCTTCATGGGGCGCGACCGCAAGCTGCTGGCGAACTTCGCCAGCGAGGCGGTCAAGGCCAGCAACGCGAACGTGCTGATCCGCACCAGCGCCACCCGCACCGAGGGCGGCTGGCTGCTGGACGGCGAGAAGTCCTTCGGCTGCCTCTCCGGCACTGCCGACTACTACCTCGTCACCGCCAAGCGCGACGACGTGGAGGGTGTGGACGGGCTGAGCCTGTTCCTGGTGGACCGCCGCTCGGAGGCCGCCCGCCCGCGCACGAAGTGGAACGGCCTCGGCATGCGCGCCTCGGCGAACGACGGCCTGGTCATGGAGCAGTGCTTCGTCCCCGACGACCTCGCGCTGACGGTCCCCGGCGGCTTCACCCGCGCCACCCAGATGTCGCGCGGCTCGTGGGTCGGCAACCAGGTCGCGATCGCGGCGATCTACGCCGGCATCGCCCGCGGCGTGTGGGAGTACGCCCTGGCCCGCACGATGGCTGCCACGTTCGCCGACACCGGCAAGCCGATCGCCTCCAGCCCGATGCACCAGGTGCTCATCGGCGAGGCCGAGGAGACCCTGGCCGAGGCGCACCTGTGGCTGCGCCGCCAGGTCGACCTCGAGGCCAGCGACCCGCCGATCCTGCCCAAGCCCGAGGTCGTCCAGAGCTGGAAGCTCGCCAAGGGCGCCATCTGCGAGCGGGCCTTCACCGTGGCCAGCCTCGCGCTGAAGATGTGCGGCACCTCCGGCGCCCTGATGGACAACATCATCGGCCGCTCGATGCGCGACACCGCCATGGGCCTGGTCCAGGCGTTCCCGTCCGAGCGCGGCAAGCTGGACCTGGCCAAGATGGTCGTGGAGAACGAGGGTTGGCAGGGCCTCACCACCGCCGACAACCTCGGGAAGCCCGCCTCGAACGGCACCACGCCCGCGGCGACGGCAGCGGCAGGCACGGCATGACCGCCGCCTCCGAGGCGCCGGTGCGGGGCGAGCGGATCGACCTGCCCGCCGTCGAGCAGCTGGTCGCCGGCACCTGGAGCGTGCCCGGGGCCCGGCTCGACATGGTGCTCGAGGACCCCTACCTCGGCGTGCCTCTCGGCAACGCCGTGGCCAGCACCGACGCGGACGTCGAGGCGGCTGCGGCCGCCGCCGACGCCGTCCACACCAGCGGCGCCTGGGCCGACGTCCCCGTGGAGCGGCGCGCCGAGATCCTGGACGCGGTCGCCGACGCCCTGGAGCCCGAGCTCCCGCGCCTGGCGGCCCTCGAGGCGTTCGCGACCGGGGTCCCGGTCAGCCAGACCGGCATCGTCGGCGTGATCGTGCCGGGCGCCTTCCGGCTCGCGGCGCAGATGCTGCGCAACGGCGTGCTCCTGGAGACCCTCCAGGGTGAGAACGGCCAGCCGGTCGAGGTGCACCGTCTTCCGCTCGGCCCCGCCCTGGCGCTGGTGCCGTGGAACGCCCCGGCTCCGATGGCGGCGCACAAGATCGCCAGCTCGCTGGCGGCCGGTGCCCCCACGATCCTCAAGCCCAGCGAGTACGCGCCGTACGGCACGACCGAGCTCGCCCGGGTCGTCGACCGGGTGCTCACCGCCCACGGCGCCCCGGCCGGCACGCTCCAGGTCGTCCAGGGCGGCGCCCACCAGGGCGGCGCGCTGGTCACCGACCAGCGCATCCGTGCTGTCACGTTCACCGGCGGGCTCGTCGGCGGCCGGGCGATCGCGGCGGCCTGCGCGGCGAACTTCACGGCGCTCCAGCTCGAGCTCGGCGGCAACAACCCGCTGGTCGTCATGCCGGACGCCGACCCCGCCGACGCCGCGCGCGCGGCGGTCGACCTGCTCACCACCCTCAACGGCCAGTGGTGCCGCGCCCTGGGTCGCCTGGTGGTCCCGGCGGAGCTCGCCGACGAGATCGTCGAGCTCGCCCTCGGCCACCTCGCGCAGCTGCGCGCCGGCGACCCCCTCGACCCGGCGACCGAGCTCGGCCCGATCGTGCACTCGGGGCACCTGGCGCGGCTGCGCGAGGAGCTCACGATCCGCGAGGGCGCGGGCGGCACCGCGCGCAGCGCCACCACGCTGCCCGACGGCCCCGGCCACTTCCTGGCACCCACGCTGGTGACCGGCGTGCCCTCGCAGGCCGCCACCGAGGAGATGTTCGGTCCGCTGGCGACCGTGCACCCCTACACCTCCGTGGACGAGGCGATCGAGCTCGCCAACGCGACGCCGTTCGGGCTCGAGGGCTACGTGCTCGGAGCCGACACCGACGCCGCGCTGGCCGTGGCCCGACGGGTCCGCGCGGGCGAGGTGAAGGTCAACGGCTCCACGATCATGAGCCTGCACCTGATGACGCCCCGCCCGGCGTGGGGCTGGTCCGGGATGGGCGAGGAGGGCACGGTCGAGACCATCCGGATCTTCACCGGTGCCCGGGTCGTCGGGGTCGAGGGCGGCTTCGCCCTCCACCGCCGGTGACCAGCGGCCCGCTCCGGGCCGCCCCGGCCGGGGCTCCCGACCGGCTGCGGGCCCTGCTGGCCGCTGACGACCTGGTGCACTTGCCGGGAGTCCACGACGCGGTCAGCGCCCGGCTCGCCCGGCGCAGCGGAGCCCGCGCCGTGCACCTCTCGGGGGCCGCGGTCTCGATCTCCGAGCTGGGCGTGCCCGACCTGGGCTTCGTGCACGGCACCGACATCGCCCGGCGGGCGGCGCTGGTCGCGGCCTCGCTGGACGGCGTACCGGTGCTGGCCGACGCCGACACCGGCTACGGCAACGCCCTGCAGGCGCGCCACACCGCGCTCGGCTACGCCGCCGCTGGCGCGGCCGGCCTCCACCTGGAGGACCAGGCCTCGCCGAAGCGGTGCGGGCACCTGGCCGGCAAGGCAGTGATCGGGCGCGCCGAGGCGGTGCAGAAGGTCCGCGCCACTGTCGACGCCGGCACCGCGCTCGTGGTCGTGGCCCGCACCGACGCCTTGTCGGTGGAGGGTCTCGGCTCGGTGGTCGAGCGCTGCGTGGCGTTCGCCGACGTCGGCGCCGACGCGGTCTTCCCCGAGGGGGCCGCGCTGGCCGACCTGGAGCAGGTGCGCGCCGCCCTGGACGCGGCCGGCCACCGGCTGCCACTGGTCTGGAACCGGTCCGAGGCCGCGGGGCCGGTCGAGTCCGGCCCGACTCCGGCCCAGCTGGCCGAGGTCGGCGTCCGGGCGGTCATCCACCCGGTGTCCGCGCTCCTGGCCGCCGCCCGCGCCATGGAGCGCGTCTACGCCGCGATCGCGGAGTCCGGCTCCGCGGCCGGCACCGAGCGCTGGGAGTGGTCGGCCCTCACCGGGCTGGTCGGCCAGCCCGAGCTGCTCGACGAAGAGCTGCAGTACGCCGTCGCCGAGGACCCGTCCTCGGCGCACCTCTGAGCACGTCTGAAAGGGAACCCGATGACCAGCACCCCTGGCACCCCCGCCCCCGACCACGCCACCGTCCTCGTGGCCGGCGCCGGTGCGGTCGGCCTGACCGCCGCCCTGGTCGTCGCCCGGGCCGGTGTGCCGGTGACCGTCCTGGAGGCCGGCTCCGGCCTCTCGACCGAGTCCCGGGCCTCGACCTTCCACCCGCCGAGCCTGGAGATGCTCGACGACCTCGGCGTCCTCGAGCCGCTGATGGAGCGCGGCATCGTGTCCACCGGCTTCCAGTACCGCGACCGGCGGACCGGCCCGATCGCCGACCTGGACCTGGGCGTCCTCGCGGAGGACACCCGGTTCCCGTTCCGGGTCCAGTGCGAGCAGTCCAAGCTCACCCCGATCCTGCTCGAGGCGCTGCAGCAGCTCGACCACGTGACCGTGCACTTCGATCAGCGGGTGGTGCGGGCCGAGACCACCGCGGAGTCGGCGACGCTGACCACCGAGGCCGGCGACGTGTTCACCGCCGACTGGGTGCTCGGCGCCGACGGCTCGAACTCGCAGGTGCGCCAGACCGCTGGCTTCAGCTTCGAGGGCATGACCTACCCCGAGCGCTTCCTGGTCGCCTCGACCACCGAGGACCTCGAGACGATCCTGCCGGGCATCTCGGCCGTCAACTACGTCTTCGACCCGACCGAGTGGCTGGTCCTGCTCCGCACCCCGGAGCACTGGCGGATCCTGTTCCCGACCGACCAGGACACCCCCGACGAGGTCGAGATCGACCCCGCCCGGATCCAGGAGCGGCTCGCCGGCGTCGCCGACCTCGGCCGTGCCTGGGACGTCCTGCACACCACGCTCTACCGGGTGCACCAGCGGGTGGCCGACACCTTCCGCAAGGACCGGCTGATCCTGATGGGCGACGCCGCCCACATCAACAACCCGCTCGGCGGCATGGGCATGAACAGCGGCGTCCACGACGCGATGCTCGAGGCCCTGGCGCTGGTCGGCGTGCTCGACGGCTCGGCCTCGCTCGACGACCTCGACGAGGTCTGCGAGGCCCGCCGCCAGGTGGCGCTGTCGTACGTCAAGACGATCACCCACGACAACTGGGAGAAGCTGCGCCAGGACGACCCGGAGGCCCAGCGGGCCTACCACGACGAGCTGCGCGCGCTGGCCTCCGACACCGCGAAGATGCGCCGCCACCTGCTCAACACCTCGATGATCAACTCGCTGCGCGACGGCAAGGTCGTGGACATGGTCGGCGTCGGGGCCGGGGCCGGGGCCGGGGCCGGGGGAGCCTCCGCGTGAGGATCGAGCGCGAGAACCCGGCCCGCACCGACGAGGTCGTCGGCACGGTCGCGGTGGCGGACGCCGACGCGGTCGACGCCGCCGTACGCCGCGCGCGCTCGGCGCAGGCCGCCTGGGCGGACACCGACCTCGCCCACCGCGCGGAGCTGCTGCGCCAGGGGGTCGCCCGGCTGCGCGAACACCTCGAGGAGCTGGCCGAGCTCACCGCCCGGGAGACCGGGAAGGTGCTCGCGGACGCGCGCGGCGAGGCCGGCTTCGCCGCGACCGTGCTCGGCTTCTACGCCGACCGCGGCGAGGCGCTGCTGACCGACGGCGGGTACGACGACCAGCGGGGCCGGATGGTGGTTCGGCACCGCCCCTTCGGCGTGGTCGCGGCCGTGACGCCGTGGAACGCCCCGCTGATCCTGACCATGCTCAAGCTGGCGCCCGCCCTGGTGGCCGGGAATGCAGTGGTCGTCAAGCCCTCGCCGCTGGCACCGTTCGGCGTGAGCCGGCTGCTGGAGCTGGTCGCCACGGGCCTGCCCGAGGGCCTGGTCCAGGTCGTCCACGGGGGAGCGGAGACGGCCTCGGCGCTGGTCGCCCACCCGGGCGTGGACCGGGTGGCCTTCACCGGCGGCGACGCCGCCGGCCGGGCGATCGCCGGCCTGGCGGCCCGCGCGCTCACCCCCAGCGTGCTCGAGCTCGGCGGCAACGACCCGGCGGTCCTGCTCGACGACGTCGAGCTGGGGGAGGCGGCGATGGAGCGGCTGGTGATGGCGACGTTCGCCACCAGCGGCCAGGTCTGCATGGCGGTCAAGCGGCTCTACGTGCACCGGTCCCGCCTCGACGAGGCAGTGGACGCGTTCTGCGCGGCCGCCGACCGGGTGCTGCGCCTGGGGGACCCGCTGCACGCGGGCTCCAGCGCGGGCCCGGTGGTCAGCGCGGCCTCCGCGGAGCGGGTCGAGGGGCTGGTCGACGAGGCCCGCGCGGCGGGCGCCTCGGTGCTGCCGCTGGGCGTCGTCGACCCCGACACCGACCTCTCCCGCGGCTACTACGTGCGTCCGACGCTGGTGCTCGGGGCGGCCGAGGAGTCCCGGATCGTCGCCGAGGAGCAGTTCGGCCCGACGCTGCCGGTGCTCGCCTTCGACTCGGTCGAGGAGGTCGTGTCCCGGGCGAACGCCGGGGAGCTGGGCCTGGGGGCGTCGGTGTGGTCCGCCGACGAGGACCGCGCCTTCGACGTGGCCCGCCGCCTCGAGGCCGGCTTCGCGTTCGTCAACACCCACAACCGCACCGGCATGGCGCTGCACGCGCCCTTCGGCGGGGTCAAGCGCTCCGGCTGGGGCCGCGAGTACGGCGACGAGGGGCTCATGGAGTACGTCCAGCCCTGCGTCGTGCACGCCCCGGCCGTGTTCCGCGCCGGGGCCGCGGGCCTCGCGGCGAACGCCTATCCGGGCTGAGGCAAATGAGGACCAAAGTCCCGACTCAGGGTGCGGGATATAATATATAGTTCGGGGCGTCAGCCCCACCGACTGCAGAGGACGTCATGAGCCAGAACCTCAAGTTCGTCCAGGAGTTCCTGGACGAGGCCGGACCCACGGATGTCTCGGCGACGTTCGCCGACTGGACAGCTCTCGTGGACCGGCTGGCCGCCAAGGTCAAGGACCGGTTCGAGCTCCACCGCGACCCGTCGACCGACGCGCTGGAGTCCTTCGCCGCCGAGAACGGGCCGAAGGGCAGCATCCGCGGCTACACCGGTCCCGAGATCGACTGGATGATCCACTCGCACATGGAGAACGCCGCCGCCGGCTTCGTCAACGTGCACCTCACCATCTGGCTCGGCCCGCAGGTCAAGGTCCCGCACTTCGGCATGGCGCTGGGCGCCTTCCCGCAGGGCTGGCTCTTCCTCGACAGCGTCCCGCGCTCGTACCTGATGGAGGACACCGAGTCCTACGACAAGTACTACGAGCCGCTGAACGCCGAGTGGGAGCGGGTCCAGGCCGAGAACGACTTCATCGAGCCGTTCGTCAGCCGCAGCGCGTTCGTGCGCGCCAGCCTCTCGCCGACCGCGATGTGCTTCATGGCCCCCGGCGACGGCCGGCTGACCGAGCTGGTCACCGACGTCGCCGAGCGCCACCTCGACCGCTGGCTGCAGTGGGTCGACGAGGCCGAGCGGGTCCCCGAGGAGGAGCAGGCCGCCCTGGCCGCCACCGACGAGGCGATCCGTCGCAACATCGCCGAGCGGGACCCCGCCAACGTGATGGGCGAGCGGTTCTTCGGCCCCGAGATGACCCAGGACCTGGTCCGCGCCCTGTGGGGTGGCGGCCGGGTGCTGCCGCGGCCGCTCGAGCGCTGATGGCGCAGCCACCGCTCGTCCGGGCACTGCGGGACGCCGTGCGCGTCCCGGGTGCCGTCGCGCCCTACGACACCGTCCACCTGACGGTGCGCTACCCGGCGCGTCCGGCGGAGACCACCGCCGAGCGGATGAGCGGTGTGCTGCCCGCCCACGCGGACGGCGCGCCGTACCCGGTCGTGGTGGTGCTGCCCGGCGTCAACGTCGCGGCCGAGGGCTACCGGTGGCTGGCCACCGCGCTGGTCGAGGCCGGCTACGTCTGCGCGACCTTCGACTGGGTGGGGGAGCTCTTCCCCGGCCAGCACGGGCTCACGCCGGGGGTCGACCTGGCGGCGGTCACGCCCGAGGCGTACGGCCAGCGCCCCACCACCCCGGCCCTGGCGCCGGTGCTCGAGGCGCTCGCGCGCCTGGGCGCCGACGGCGTGCTGGCCGGCCTGCTCGACCTGGACCGGGTGGCCCTGCTGGGACACTCGGCCGGCGGCACCGTGGCGCTGCAGTCGGCGAGCCCGGCGTGGTTCCCCGGCGTCCGCGCGGTCGTCACCTACGGCGCCCACACGATGGCCTCCCAACAGCTCGGCTTCCCGGCCGGCACCCTGCTGCCGTCCCCGGCGCAGGCGCCGGTCCTGATGGTCACCGGCGAGCTGGACGGCGTGGTCGCCGCGAGCGCCGTGCGGTACGGCGAGGACGCCGGCGCGCCCGCGCACGACCCGGTCACCCGCACCTGGGCCGAGGCGTTCCCCGACGGCACCGAGGCCTGGCTCGCGGTGCTCGCCGGCGCCGGGCACATGCTCCCGATCGACCCCGACGACCCGACCTCGGCCCGCGGCTTCCTGGAGGAGCCGCTGACCGCCGACCAGGACTCCCTGCGGGTCGTGCTGGTCGACCTGGTCACGACCTTCCTGCACGCACGCCTTCGCGACGACCCGGCCGCGAAGGCATCCCTGGACGACCTCTGCACCAACCCCGCACCCGTATTCGCCGATCTTCGGCGACGCTAGGAGGACCACCGATGTTCAAGAACTTCTGGTACGCCGTCGAGTTCAGCTCGGATGTGGTTGCCGGCCAGCCCAAGAAGGTCAAGCTGCTCGGCCAGCAGCTGGTCGTCTACCGCAAGACCAGCGACAACTCCCTGGTCGCGATGTCGGACCTGTGCGTGCACCGCGGTGCCGCGCTCTCCGACGGCAAGGTCAAGGGCGACTGCCTGGTCTGCCCGTACCACGGCTGGGAGTACAACGCCGGTGGCGAGGTCACCAAGATCCCCGCGCACCCCGACAAGGGCATCCCGCGCAAGGCCCGCATCGACTCCTACCCGGTGCAGGACAAGTACAAGATGGTGTGGATCTACATGGGCGACCTCCCCGAGGAGGACCGCCCGCCGATCCCCGACTGGTCGGCTGTCGACGACACCGAGACCTACGCCGCCGTCACCGGCAGCTTCCTGTGGAAGTCGAACTACGAGCGCATCCTCGAGAACGGCGTGGACGTCGCGCACACCCCGTTCGTCCACGGCGGCGTCTTCGGCAACCCGGAGAAGCCCGAGGTCCCCGAGTTCGAGATCGAGGAGAGCCCCTGGCACTGCAAGGTGTCGGTCAAGCTCAACCCGCCGAAGTCCAAGGGCCTGTGGGGCGTCATCAACCCCAACAAGCAGGACCTGAAGAACCGCCCGCAGGTGCCGGTCTCCACCACCTGGTGGCTGCCGAACATGATCCTGCTCGAGGTCGACACCCCGATGGGTGCGATGAAGATCTTCGACGTCAACATCCCGATCGACGAAGACACCACGATGGTCAAGTTCATCGCGCTGCGCACGTTCTTCAAGGGCAAGTGGGCCGACCGCGACGCCAAGCGCCGCGTCTTCAAGGTGCTCTACGAGGACCAGAGCATCGTGGACGCCGTTCGTCCCGAGCTGCTTCCGTTCGACCTCTCCGACGAGCTGCACGTCAAGAGCGACTACAACGCCGTCCTCTACCGCCGCCGTCGCCAGCAGCTCATCGACATGGGCTGGTCGGTCGAGGGCAACACGATCGTCGGCGAGGGCCCGGCGCGGGTCGAGGCGCGGGTCATCCCCTCGCCGATCCGCAAGGAGGTCCCCGAGCTCGCGAGCGCCTGGAACTTCAAGGAGGTCCGCAGCCGCGAGATCAAGGCCGGCCTCGCCGAGAAGGAGGCCGCGGCCAAGGACGTCGCGAAGTCCCGCACCAACGGCGCCAAGAACGGCGCCACCCCCACCGCTGCCCCCACCAAGAACGAGGACGTCAAGGCATGAGCCTGCCCGAAGCACTGTGTGTCGGCACCCTGGAAGAGATCGTCAAGCGCGGGAACCTGACCGAGGTCACCGGCGCCGACGGCGGGCCCTTCCAGGTCCTCGGGTCCGTCATGGGACCCGACCCGGTCGGGTCGGTCCGGATCTTCTCCGGGGAGAAGATCGGCAAGGTCGTCTACGTCGGCATTGTGGTGCCGCAGATCCAGATGGACAGCCACATGGTGTTCGCGTTCATGCCGGACGGCTCGCCGGTCCCGCACTACACGCTGGACTCGGTCCACGCCGGTGGGCACTTCGCCTTCCACCTCGACCTGATCCAGCGCGCCGACGCCGGCACGCACATGGTCTACAACGACTGGGCGCACACGCCGCTGACCGAGACCTACGAGCAGATCAACGCGATGGAGGGCCTCTCCAAGGCGGCCCTGGAGCCGCGCCAGCTCACTGTCATGTCGTCGTGGATGGTGGCCAGCCGCGCCACCGAGGAGGCCTTCGGCCAGCTCGACGCGCCGGTCCGCGCCTACCTCGACCACTGGTTCTCCCTCGTCGAGGGCGAGGTGCCGGCCGAGGTGGCCGCCGACCTGGCCGACACCGACCTGGCCGACCGCGACGCCAAGAACCGCGCGCTGCTGTTCAGCCCGGCGGTCGACAAGGTCTGGGCCCAGATCTCGCGCCTGCTCACCGAGCCGGTGGCCGAGTCGATCCGCCTCCAGCTGGTCAACAACGAGATCCCTGGATGAGCGAGACCCAGGCCAGCGACTGGCAGAAGCGGATCGCGGGGGAGTGGCACGGCCGCCCGTCGCTGTTCGACGCCGAGGGCAACCACGTCGGCTTCGAGCGGATCGCCCGGGCGAGCGTGGTCGAGAACGGCGAGACCAGCTACTGGATGAAGAGCCAGCTCGAGGGCAGCGGACCGCTGCGCAACCGCCTCGAGGTGGGTGCGACGTTCAACTTCGGGATCGTGGACTCCGGCGAGAACCGGGTCTACGTCGGGCCGGACTTCTTCGGCACCGGGCAGCCGTACGGCACGCTGGTCGACGCGAACTACTACTCGCCGGCCTGGCAGGCCGACATGCACACCTGGAACCAGGTGCTGCCCGACGGCGAGACCCAGGTCTACTCCTCGATCCTGTACGACGGCTGGTCGGTCGTGGCGCTGTTCAACGGCGTCTACAAGCGGACCTTCGACCACGAGTCGAACCCCGAGACGCAGGCCTACGTCGAGGACTGGATCGCCGCCGAGACCCGGCGCGGTCCGGTCCCGCAGGTGCTGCCCACCAAGGAGGCCGGCAGCTACGCGGGCGTCCTCGCGGTGGTCGGCGAGGACCAGAAGCCGGTCGGCGAGGTGGCGGTGCGCATCGAGCACGAGCCGGTCGGCCTGCGCACGGTCCGGCACCGGGTGACCTGGTCGGGCGCGCTGGAGCGCTCCTACACCTACGAGCGGCAGCGCGACGGGGCCCGGGTGCTCTACGAGGGCCCCGAGGTCTACGGCAACGCGATGACCTTCGGCCGGGCGATCTTCACCAACCAGCACCTCGTCGGCCCGGACGCGACCGGCGTGGAGAAGATCCGTGGCCGCGAGTACGTCGTGGACCCCGAGACCCGTGACCTCGCGGTGGTCTGGCGGCTCTTCCACGGCGACCGCACCAGCCACTTCGTGCACGGCCTGCTGACCTGGGAGCCCCGATGAGCGCCGGGTCGGGCCGCGTCGTCGTCGTCACCGGCGGCACCCGCGGCATCGGGCTGGGCCTGGCGCGGGAGTTCCTCGCCCGCGGCTGCCGCGTGGTGATCTGCGGCCGCACGACCGGCGCCGTCGACAAGGCCCTCGCCGAGCTCGGGCAGGGCGACCGGGCGACCGGCCTGGCCACCGACGTCCAGGACCGCGAGGCGGTCCAGGCCCTGTGGGACCACGCCGTCGCGACCTTCGGGCGCGTCGACGTGTGGATCAACAACGCCGGACTCTCCGCTCCTCGCGGCCCGCTGCACACGGTGCCCACGGGCGCGGTGCGCGACGTCGTCGCGGTGAACCTGGTCGGTGCCCTCAACGGCAGCGCGGTCGCCTCGCAGGCGATGGCCGCGCAGTCCGGCGGCGGCTGGATCTGGAACATGGAGGGCTTCGGCTCCCGGGGCGAGCACCAGCCCGGCATGGCCGTGTACGGCGCCTCCAAGCGTGCCGTGCAGTACCTCACCGAGGCCCTGGTCAAGCAGACCAAGGACACCGAGGTGAAGGTCGGCTTCCTCTCCCCGGGCATCGTGGCCACCGACCTGCTGGTCGGCGACTACACCGACGACCCCGACGGGTTCGACAAGGTCAAGAAGGTCTTCAACATCCTCGGGGACCGGGTCGAGACAGTCACCCCGTGGCTCGCCGACCAGGTGCTCGCCGCCCGCAAGCACGGCACCCGCGTCGCGTGGCTGACCAAGACCAAGGCGATGCGCCGCTTCATGGGCGCCGGCTTCACCAAGCGCGACATCTTCGCCCCCGAGGCCGACTGATGCTGGCCGCCCAGGCGATCGACGTCTGCGCCGAGTACGACGTGGCGCTGGCCGTGGAGGACTTCGTCCCCTGCGTGCTGGCCCTCGCGGCGCTCATCGTCCTGGCCCGGGCGGTCCGGATCAGGGTGCCGAGGGCGTACCGCGTCGCCCTGCTCGGCGGCCTGGTGATCTCCGCAGGCGGCTTCGGCAAGGCCACCTGGAAGCTCCTGGTCGCCACCGGCTGCTGGGAGTACCCCTGGCTCGAGGCGCTGCTGTTCCCGTGCCTGTCCTTCGGGTTCGCCGCCGTCGCGTGGGCGGTGCTCAGCGCCGTCAAGGGGCGCGAGGTCAAGCCGCTGTGGTTCGTCCTGTTCCCGCTCGCCGCGGGCGTGGGGTCGGCCTGGATGAGCATCTCGGCGGGCGAGTACCAGAACTGGCCGCTGCTCATCGGTGCCGCCGTGGGTGCCACCTTCCTGGGCATCACGCTGGCCGTGACCGCGTTCAAGGCGGGCAAGCCCTCGGTCGGCGCGCTCTTCGTGTTCTACACGCTCGGCACGAACGTCCTGCCGCCCCTGGCGGCCCAGCCGAACCAGTCCGCCGAGCTGCAGTGGGCCGAGCAGCTCACCAACTCCGCAGTCCAGCTGTGCTTCCTCCTGGGGGCGCTCTGGCTGCGCGAGCACCTGACCACGAAGGCGGCCCATGCGGGACTCGCAGCCGCCGAGAAGCAGACGGGAGTCACCGCGTGAGCGCGGACCGCCTGGGCTGGCGCCGCAAGTTCGGCGTCATCGCCCCCAGCACGAACACCATCGTCCAGCCCGAGTTCGACATGATGCGGGTCCCCGGCGTCACCTCGCACTACGGCCGGATCCTGATCCGCGACGGTCGGATCGCCGACGACGAGGGGATGGAGAAGCTGCTGGTCCAGATCCGTGCCTCCCTCGCCGACTGCGTCGAGGGCATCATGACGATGCAGCCCGACTACATGGTCATGGGCATGAGCGCGGAGACCTTCTGGGACGGCGTCGAGGGCAACCGCGAGTTCGTCCGGCAGATCCAGGAGCTCTCCGGCGGGCTGGGCGTCGCGACCGGCGCCGAGGCGTGCGAGCGGGCCCTGAAGCTGTACGGCGCGAAGAAGATCGCCGTGGTCACGCCGTACACGCCGATCGGGGACGCGAACGTCCGCAAGTTCTTCACCGAGATCGGCTTCGAGGTCGGGCAGATCAAGGGGCTGTGCGTGAACAGTGCCGTCGAGATCGCCCAGGTCTCGGAGAAGACCCTGCGCGAGTCGCTGGTCGAGATCAACGACTCCGACGTCGACGCGATCGTCCAGTGCGGCACGAACCTGTGCATGACCGAGCTGGCCGACGAGGCCGAGCGCTGGCTGGACAAGCCCGTGATCGCGATCAACGCCGCCACCTGGTGGATGGCGCTGCGCGAGAACGGCATCGACGAGCAGCTGCACGGCTTCGGCTCGCTGCTGCGCGAGCACTAGCCAGCACTAGCCAGAACTAGCCAGCACTAGCCAGAACTAGCAGAGCCTCACGACAGCGCCCCCGCGGGTCCCGCGGGGGCGCTGTCGTGCGTCGCTGTCGTGGGTCAGGGGCCGACGGTGATGTCGTCGAAGGGCAGCAGCGGCTCGACGGCCGGGAAGACGACTGTCATCAGCAGCGCCAGCGCGAGCAGCACGAGGATGAGCGCCTCGGCGATCTTGAGCCACCGGGGGCCGGGCAGGATGCGCCACAGGGCTGCGTACACGTCTCGATCTCCTCAGGCGATGGCGGCGGGCGGTCCGGACGCGGCGGTCCGGCGTTCGACGAGCTGGGCGCCCACGACGAGCCGCTCGCTCGACCCCCACCTCGGGTGGCAGGTGACCAGTGTCAGTGTGCGCTGCTCGGGGGTGGCGCCCGGATAGCCGGCCACCGGCTCGACGACCTCGGTGGCCGAGGGGCTCACGATCCGCTCCCAGGTGACCTCGTAGGTCAGCCACTCGCCGACCGACTCCACGACGACCTGGTCGCCCACCTCGAGCCGGTCGAGGTCCGCGAACGGCTCGCCGTGCGTGGCCCGGTGGCCCGCGACCGCGAAGTTCCCGACCTGTCCGGGGAGTGCGGTGCCGGGGAAGTGCCCGGGGCCCTGGCTCAGCGCGTCGTCGGTGACGCCCTCGACCACCACCCACTCCCAGTCCTCGCCGAGCCGGGGGATGTGCAGGACGCCGAACCCCTCGCCGGCGTCCGGCTGCTGGAGCTCGCCGGGCTTCTCGGCCTTGGCGACGCCCTTGGACTGGTCGTGGAAGTCGTCGAGGAGGCCGCGCTGGGCGGCAGCGGTCTGCTGATTGGTCCACACCAGGAGGTAGAAGGCGAACGCGACCAGGACCAGGCCCGCGGTGACCGCGAGCTCGGCGACCAGACGAATGCCCGAGGTGAACGCTGAATGTAACGTCGCCGACACGAGGAATAATATATCATCGCCGGACCACGGGTCCTTGCGGCCCGTCCGGCGACCGAGGGGGAACTGCTCGATGCGTTCGAGAGCACGCCTGGCGATGGCCACTCTGGTCGTGGCCGCCACCGCGGCCGCCGGCCTCTCGAGCTTCGCCGAGCCCGCCGCCGCGGCGCCGCCCGAGGGCGGGTGCTGGAGCTATGCCCCGACGGGCCAGGTTCCGCCTGTCCCGGTGCCGCCGACCGTCCCGCCGACGCCTCCGACCGTCCCGCCTGAGTCCGCGGACCTCTCCGAGGACCCGGTGGTGGACCACTCCACCGAGCTCGAGCCCTGGTCGCTGAATCCCGACGTCGACTTCGCTCTGACCACCGGCGGTCCGACCGTCGTGGGCCGGGAGCGGACCGTCACGCTGACCATCCCCGAGGGTCCGGTGGTCAGCCCCACGCTGCTGACCTCCGGCACCGCGACCTTCCACCTCGCGGTCAACGGCACCGACATTGAGCCGATCGAGGCCGACTTCACGGTGGAGGCCGGCGAGCCGATCACCGACCTGGTCGCCACGGGCACCTTCCCGATCGCGACCTCCGGCGCCCAGGTCGTGACGCTGCGGGCGGCCTTCTTCGACGCGCCGCTGCTGCTTCGACGCGTCGCCTGCAACGGCCAGACCGAGGGCGTTCCGGGCGCGATCAACCCCGCCACCACGCCGCTCGACACCAAGCTCACCACCGCCTTCACCTCGGTCGCGACCTCGGGCGGCACGCTGACCTCGGTCACCGGCCAGCAGCTCACCACCGCGGCCCGGCCCGGCGACACCCTGCTGTTCACCACCACCGGCTTCGCCTCCGGCTCGGAGGGCAGCGCCCTCGGCAGCGCCCAGCTGTGCGGCGCCGACGGGACCTGCACGGACCCGACGACGTTCCCGACCAACGTCGACGGCGTCGGCGGCGGGCGGTACGTCGTACCCGGCACTGCCCCGGTCGGCCCGGTCGACCTGCGGCTCAGCGACGGCGACCAGATCGTCCAGATCCCGCTGACGGTGCTGGGCGGCCCCGCGATCGGCGGCGAGGAGCGCTCCGGGACCCGGCGCAGCATCGTGACAGTGACCGGCACCGGGTGGGATCCCGGGCGCGAGGTGACGCTCCAGGGGCTCACTGGCCGGAGCATCACCGCGCGGGTCGGCGACGACGAGAAGGTCGCGGCGACGCCCGGGTCTGACGGCAGCCTGGAGTCCAGGTTCGTGGTCTCCGACCGGGACATCCGGTCGCTGCGGGCCACCCAGCAGCGGCCCGACGGCTCGCGCCTGGTCGCGCTGGCCGCGGTCGAGGGGCCGCTGCCCGCCGGCGACGGCCCGGTCGACGACGGCGACGAGAAGGGGAACGACGACGGCAACGCCGAGGGCGGCGACACGCAGACCCCCGCCGACCCGGGTGCGACCACCACGCTGCCGCCCGCCGCCGCGACCCCGCTCGTGATCCCGCCGCTGGCGATCCCGCAGCCGCTCCCGCTGCCGTTCGAGATGGTCGACCAGCCGCCGCTGCCCGCGCCCGTGCCGCCCGAGCCGACGCCGCTCGACCTCGTGGTCAGCGACCCGCGGCTCGACGGCTCGGTCTCCTTCGGGGAGCTGTTCGGCGGGGCGCCCGAGCGCACCCTCACCTTCGACATCGAGAACCGGGGCGAGGCGACGGTCACCGAGCCGGTGATCGCGATCGCGATCGGGCGCTCCAGCGACCTGGAGCCGAGCCAGGTCGAGGCCGAGGTGCCGGCCCTGGAGCCGGGGGAGACCGCGACCGTGACGGTGGCGGTGGCGCTGCCCGCCGCGTCGTTCGGGACCTACCACGTCGTGGGCCAGGTCGGCGAGGGCGACGACGGCGCCTTCACGCTGCCGTGGGTCACCTACCCCTACGGGCTGTTCCTGCTCAACCTCCTCGGAGCTGGCCTGCTCGGGTACGGCGTACGCCGCCGCCTGCGCTCGCGCCCCTCGCCCCGGCTGCTCCCGGCGCCGGTGCTGGCAGCCCGCGAGGTGCCGGCGCTGACCAGCGAGGCCGTGGTGGACCTGACCCGGCTCGAGGCGTGGTGGCAGATCAAGGACAAGGGGGTCCGGCCGCCGGCGAAGCCGGTGCTGCCGGCCCTGGCTGCGGCGCTTCCGGCCTTCGCGATCCCCGGCGGGCGGCCCGCCGCACCGGCCGAGGACGCCGTCGTGGACCTCGACGCCGCGGACCTGTGGTGGCGCCGCCAGCTGGACACCCCGGGAGCCGCCCTGGAGGACGCGGTCGTCGACCTCGACGCCGCGGAGAAGTGGTGGTCCCAGTCTCGGGGAGGTGCTTCCACCCGTGCCTAATATCCTATATTCTCTATCTGTGATCCGGATGACATCCAAGAAGGCCGACGTCAGCCACCGGCAGCAGCTGCCGCGTGCGCGGTCCCAGCGCACCCCCTGGTGGCGCGACAAGGCGGCCTCGATCCGCACCGGTGTGATCGCCGCCGGGGTCTCGCTGGCCCTGGCCGGGTGCGGCGCGCTGCTCCCGGGCGACGTGTCCGACGGCGCGAGCGCCGCCGCGCAGGGACCCGGGCCGGGCGTCACCGAGGACTCGGTCAAGGTCGTCTTCGTCGCGGTCGACCTCGACGCGGTCCAGGAGACCACCGGCTTCAAGACGGCCTCGGTCGGCGACCAGAAGAAGCAGATCAAGGCGCTCGAGACCTGGGTGAACGACAACGGCGGGCTGGGCGGTCGCAAGATGGAGGCGGTCTTCCGCCTCTACGACGCCCAGGCCGACTCGCCGGCTGCCGAGGAGCAGCTGTGCAACCAGATCACCCAGGACGACCGCGCGTTCGCCGTGGTCCTCACCGGGCAGTACCAGACCAACGCCCGGCCCTGCTACGCCCAGCGCAAGACGCTGATGCTGGACGCCTCGCTGGTGGCCAGCGACGTCGAGTACTACGAGGAGCTCAGCCCCTACCTGTGGTCGGCGAGCTTCCCCGAGTACGCCACGTTCATCAAGTCGTTCGTGAAGGTCCTCGACGACGAGGGGTTCTTCGAGGGTGAGAAGAGCATCGGCATCGTCGGCGCCGACACCGACGCCAACCGGCGCACGGTCACCGACGTCGCGCTGCCCCTGCTGAAGGAGGCGGGCGTCGACGTCGAGGTCGGCTGGGTCGACACCACCGACATCGGCACCCTGTACGCCGGCCACGAGCAGGCGATCGACACCTTCCGCAGCAAGAAGGTCGACCGGGTCACCTTCTTCGGCGGCTCCCGGCTCGCCTCGATCTTCGCGACCGTCGCCGCGTCCAAGCAGTTCACGGCGCGCTACGCGATCTCCAGCTTCGACAACCCCTCGTTCTTCGTGAACAACCCGACCCTGATCCCGGACAACACGATGGACGGCATGGTCGGCGTCGGGTTCCACCCGCCGCAGGACGTCGCAGACGACCAGATGCCCTTCCCGACCGGCGAGACCGAGGTCGAGTGCCTCGACGTGTTCAAGGACGCCGGGGTCACCTTCGAGACCCGCGAGTCGGCGCGGGTGGCGCTGCCGTACTGCGACGCGGTCAAGGTGCTCAAGATGGGCGCCGACAACGCCTCCGGTGACCTGAACGCCGGCACCTGGGCGGAGGCGGTGCACGCCAACGGCTCCGAGTTCCGCACCGCCGCCGGCTTCGGTGGCGCGCTGGGCGACGGCGGCTTCGCCGGCGCCGGCGGCTACCGGGTGCTGAAGTACGACGACGGCTGCTCCTGCTTCGTCTACGAGGGCGACGAGGTGCCGTTCGAATGAGCCCCACGACACCGGTCCTGGAGTGCGCCGGGATCCGCGCCTCCTACGGGCCGATGCAGGTGCTCTTCGATGTCTCGCTGACCGTCGGCCAGGGCGAGATGGTCGCGCTCATGGGGCCGAACGGGGTCGGCAAGAGCACGCTGCTGAAGGTGGTCGGCGGGTTGCTTCGCCCGACCGCCGGCACGGTGCGGCTCAACGGCGTCGACGTCACCGGGGTCGCCACCCGCAAGCGGGTCGAGCAGGGGCTGTGCCAGGTCGTCGGACAGTCGGCGTTCGGCTCGCTCACCGTCGCCGAGAACCTCACGATGCACGGCTTCACCGCCACCGACCGCCGGTGGGCCCGGGAGGCCGTCGAGGCCGCCCTGGGGGTCTTCCCCCGGCTCAACGCGCGCCGCAACCAGCAGGCCTCGACCCTCTCCGGCGGCGAGCGGCAGATGCTCGCGATCGCGAAGGCGATCGTCGCCGAGCCCAAGGTGCTGGTCATCGACGAGTTCTCGCTCGGTCTCGCCCCGGTCGTCGTGGGCGGCCTGATGGACCTGCTGCGCCGGCTCAACGAACGTGGCGCCGCCGTGCTGCTCGTCGAGCAGTCGGTGAACGTCGCCCTGTCGCTGGTCGACCGGGCCTACATGATGGAGAAGGGCGAGATCATCGCTGAGGAGCGCGCCGCGGAGCTGGCCGCCAACCCCGACCGGATCCGGGCGCTGATGCTCGGCGGGCACGCGGAGGTGGCCCGATGAGCCCGCTGCTGACGCCGCTCCTGGCGCTCTCGGACTTCGACTTCGGCCCGGACCGGATCGTCATCGGCCTGTTCACCGGCCTGACCTACGGCCTGCTGGCCATCGGCCTGGTGCTGGTCTACCGGTCCAGCCGCTTCGTGAACTTCGCGCACGGCTCGGTGGGCGCCTTCGGCGCCTCGCTGCTGGCGCTGCTGGTCGCCGACTGGGGCGCGCCGTACTGGCTGGCCTTCGTGATCGGCATCCTGGTCGCCGGCGGCCTCTCGGCCGGGATCGAGGTGCTCGTCGTACGCCGGCTCGCCGGCCGTCCGAGCCTGATCGGCATGATCGCCACGCTCGGGCTCTCCCAGTTCATCCTGATCATGGCGCTGGTGATCAACAGCGACGGCGTCAGCGGCTTCACGTTCCCGCAGCCGCCGTTCCTTCCGACGTGGGAGGTCGACTCGCTGCCGATCGGCCCGCCGTACATCGCGATGTTCATCCTCGGGCCGTGCCTGCTGGCAGGCCTCACCTGGTGGCTGCGCCACCACCGCCTCGGCATGGCGATCCGGGCCGCCGCCGACGACCCCGACGCCGCCCAGCTCGAGGGCATCCCGTCGCGCCGGATGGCGACCCTGGCCTGGGGCATCGCGGGCGGCATCGCCGCCTTCTCCGCCATCCTGGTCACCCCGACCACGTCGGGCCAGGGCCTGGACGGACTCGGCGCCGACCTGCTCCTCAAGGGCCTCGCCGGCGCCGTCATCGGCCGGATGTCCTCGATCCCGATCGCGGTCGGGGCCTCGCTGGGCATCGGCCTGCTCGAGCAGCTGCTGCTGTCCAACCCCGAGACCGCCGACCTCGACATCGTCTTCATCGGCGTCGTCATCCTCATCGCCCTGCTGCGCCAGCCGATCCTGGGCCGCGCCGGCCAGGAGCGGATCGGCCTGCGCCGGGTCGTGGTGCCGCCACTGCCTGCGGCGTACCAGAAGGTCGCCTCGATCAAGTGGCTGCCGCGGGTCACGGTCACCGTGCTCGGCTGCGTGCTGATCGGCCTGGCCTACGCCGTCACCAACGAGACGGCCTCGGTGTTCACCAGCGTCATCGGCTACACACTGGTCGGCCTCAGCGTCGGCCTGGTGACCGGCGTCGCGGGCCAGCTCTCGCTGGGCCAGTTCGCGTACGCCGGCATCGCGGCGGCCGGCTCGATGCACGTCGCCGACGCCACCGGGAGCTTCCTGTTCGGCATCCTCGCCGGCATGCTCTCGGCGGCGATCGCGTCCGTGGTCGTCGGCATCCCCGCGATGCGGCTCAAGGGCCTGGCCCTGGCGGTCTCCACACTCGCGTTCGCGCTGGTCACCAGCGACTGGCTGCTGCGCCGTGAGATCTTCCTCGGCGCCGGGGTCTCCCCGGCGAAGCCGACCTGGTGGGGCGAGCCGATGGAGCTCGCGGTGCGCTACTACCTCTTCGCGCTGGTGATGCTCGCGATCGCGATCTGGTTCACCAACAACCTGCGGCACAGCGGCTTCGGCCGCTCCCTCCAGGCGCTGCGCGACAACGAGGAGGCCGGCCGGGCGTTCACCGTGCCGACCCAGCTGCGCAAGTTCCAGCTCTACGCCGTGGCCGGCATGATCGCCGGCGCCGGCGGTGTGGTGATCGGCCACGGGCAGACCCAGCTGACAGTCAACTCGTTCCCCGCGGACGCCAGCATCGACGTCGTCGCGCTCACGGTGATCGGCGGCCTGGCCGTCACCTCGGGCCCGCTGATCGGCGCGATCATCCTGATCGGCATCCCGGCGATGACCACGATGAGCACCCTGGGCCAGGCCGGGCTCTCGATCTTCTGGCTGCTGGTCGTCATCCTGCTTCCCGACGGTCTCGGCGGGGTCTTCATCCGGCTGCGCGACCGGCTCTACGACGCGCTCGCCAGGCGGGCCGGCATCGACCCGGTGGAGGCGCGGCACGGGGCCGTGGAGCCCACGGGCTCGCCGCTGCAGCAGCGGATGCGGCTCGAGGGCCTGGTCGAGCGGCCCGCCGACGAGGTCACCCGCCCCGGCCCGGTGCTGAGCGTGGAGGGCATCTCCCGACGGTTCGGGGGAGTGGTCGCGGTGGACGGTGCGAGCTTCGACCTCCAGCGCGGCGAGATCCTCGGCGTGATCGGCCCGAACGGCGCCGGCAAGACGACGATGTTCGAGATGGTGGCCGGCTTCACCAAGCCCGACGCCGGCCGGGTGCTCTTCGAGGGCGCGGACGTCACGGCGTTCACGCCGGAGAAGCGGGCCGAGGTCGGCCTGGTCCGGTCCTTCCAGGACGCGGCGCTGTTCCCGACCCTGACGGTTCGCGAGACCCTCATGGTCGCCCAGGAGCGGACCGCTCCGACGAGCCTGTGGTGGTCGGCGATCGGGGTCCGCTCCGCGGAGCTGGCCAAGGCCGAGGCCGCCGACGAGATCATCGACCGGATGGCGCTGGCGCCGTACGTGCACCGCACGATCTCCGAGCTCTCGACCGGGACCCGGCGGGTCGTGGAGCTGGCCTGCCTGTTGTCGCTGGAGCCGCGGGTGCTGCTCCTCGACGAGCCGTCGGCGGGCATCGCGCAGAGCGAGAGCGAGGCGCTGGGCGAGCTGCTGCTCGGGATCCGGCGCGAGCTCGGCACCACGATGGTCGTCATCGAGCACGACCTCCCGCTGCTGTCGAAGATCTCCGACCGGATGATCGCGATGAACCTCGGCCGCGTCGTGGCCTCCGGCACGCCGGAGGAGGTGCGCAACGACGAGGCAGTCGTCCGCTCCTACCTCGGCGGCGACGAGGCCGCGATCAACCGTTCCGGGGTCCCGGCGCCCGTTCCCGTGGCACCGTCCGGCGTGAACGGCACGGACGTCGCGCCCGAGCACATCCAGCCCGTGACGACCCGCTGAACGACCACTCACCGATCCGCAGCCCGATCCCCAGCACGATCCGCACCACGATCCGCACCATGAGGAGAGACCGTGAAGAGATTCCCGACGCTCGCCAAGGCCTTGGCGGCCGGCGCAGCCATGACGATCGTGACGATCCTCAGCGCACCGCCCACCATGGCCGCCGGCCCCACCCTCGAGGTCAGCCAGCTCACCGGGCTCAAGGACGGCCAGACGATCACGATCAGCGGAACCGGCTTCAAGCCCGGGCTCAGCAGCATCGCGGTGGGGCAGTGCATCGAGGGCATGACCGGGCCGTCGGACTGCAACCTGCCGTCCGGCTCCACGTTCCGCAACGCGGACGCCTCCGGGTCGATCGGTGAGTTCACGATCGTCGTCAACGAGAAGTTCGGCGCGAACGACTGCGCCAAGGTCAAGTGCGTGATCGGCGCCCAGCCGCTGCCGGGCGCGCAGGATGACGCGACGATCAACGCGAACATGGTCTTCCACGACATCAGCTTCGGCGCCGAGCCGGCCGCCGAGGCCGTGCAGGCCCCCGCGGCCCCCGCCGCGCCTGCTGCCCCCGCCGCGCCGGCCGCGCCTGCCGTCGCCGCGACCACCGCGACCTCCACGCTGCCGCAGACCGGCGGCGGCGACTCGCTGCCCGTCGTGCTCCTCGCCGGGTCGGCGCTGCTGCTCGGTGGCTTCGGTGTGCTGTTCGTGGTGCCGGCCCGTCGCCGCGAGCAGGCCGCCCGATGAGCGCCCGTACGCTGCGCCGCGCCGCGGCCGCAACGTTCGCGGCCGGAGGCCTGGCGCTGCTCTCGCTGCCGATGCTGGCCTCGCCGGCGTCGGCGGCTCCTGGGGACATCTCGGTCACCACCAAGATGGACTGCCAGTTCGCGACGTTCCCCCGGTTCGACTGGGATGCCGAGGTGGTGCTCAGCCAGGCCCGGGTCGACGCTTCCACGATCGCGCTGTCCGCGACCATCAGCAACCAACCCGGTGTGGTCCCGGTGCCGCTGTCCAACGCTGCGCAAGAGGCCACGCTGACGATCGAGATCGATGGGAAGGAAGTCGAGCTCACTGGCTCGGGTCCGGTCACGGCCCCCTCCAAGACGCCCGTGCCGGTCCCTGACGTGAAGGGGACCTTGGCCTCCGCCACCGACCCGACCGCCTTCAAGATCGTCGCTTTCGAGAACACCTTCACGGCATTCGCTCTCAGCGGTGCTTGCGTGCCGAAGGGCGGGGTGCTGCCCACGCCCACGCCCACGCCCACGCCCACGCCGACCCCGACTCCGACGCCGTCGCCCAGTCCGACGAAGGCCCCCGGCGGCGCCAAGGGGTCCCCGGCGACGGGCAACCCGAAGTTCGCCTGCACGCTCTCGCCGTTCAACAGCCCGTTCGACTACCCGGCGAAGCTCACGATCGCCGGTGCTCGGGCGACCGAGGACGGGACCGAGGTGAAGCTCGCCGGCACGCTCGGCGACATGCCGGGCGTCTCGCCGGTGGCGATCGACGCCCTTCCGATGCGCGTCAAGGTCGACGTGACCATCGACGGCAAGGCGACCACGCTGAGCGGTGAGGCGCCGGTGTCCGCGGCCGCGAACGCGCCGGTGAAGATGCCGCCGCTCTCCGGCAGCGTCACCACCGACGCGACCAACGCCAAGGTCGAGGTGAAGGGCCTGAGCTTCGACATGGACGAGCTCGGCGGTCTGACCATCACCGCGAAGTGCACTGTCGCGTCCGGCGGTGCGCTGAGCGAGATGAAGATCGGCGTGGGCTCCCTGGACGAGGCCGGCGGCGGTGACGGCGACGCGGACGGGTCCGGCGGCGCCGGCGGTAGCGCCACGCCGGTTGCCTCCAGCGGTGGCTCGAGCACTGGCGGCGTGCTGCCGAAGACCGGCGGCGCGGACTCGATCCCGGTGATCGGCCTGTGGGCCGGCGGCCTGGCACTGCTGGGCGCGGCGATCCTGGTGCTCGTGCCGGGCACCCCGGTGCGGGTGCGTGCCGGGAGGCACAGCTGAGCCGCGAGGCGCAGCACAGACTGCGGCGCGGGCCTGCGGGGGCCATCACGCGCCGCTGACGGACAGCCCGAGGTCTGACCTCATGGGCTGGCCGGACGGGGCCGAGGCGGGGTTGGAGGACCCTCGCCTCGGCCCTTGTCGTTCCCGCACAGTGGCGCCCGCTGGTCGTCCGGTGGTCGAGCCGTGAGCGCAGCGAGCGTCCGGCGGTCGAGCCGTGAGCGCAGCGAGCGTGTCGAGACCATCGGCTGCGGCCGGGACGGCGGGTGCCTGCGGGGGTCTCGACACTCTCAGGCGCCGGGGCGCCTTCGCGGCTCGACCACCGGGGCAGGTGGTCGAGCCGTGAGGAGCGCAGCGACGAGCGTGTCGAGACCCCGGTCAGGTGACGATGGTGGTGCCGGTGTGGTCGCGGCGCAGGTGGATGCCGTTGGGGGTTCGCCACAGGTAGGTGGTCTCGTCGAGCTTGGTATAGGTCCAGCTGGTGTGGGTCTTGGCTCGGTGGTGGGTGCGGCACAGGGGTGCGAGGTTGGGGTCGGTGGTCTCGCCGAAGTCCTCGCCGTCGCCCGGTGGTCCCTCGCGCTCGTGCCGGTGGCGGACGACGTGATCGGTGTCCGCGCGGCGGGCCGAGCGGCCGCACCAGGGGAAGACGCAGGTCGGGTTGTTCAGGGAGACGCGTTCCGCGATCCGGTCGGGGACCTCGTAGGCGTCGGTGTGGTCGACGTCGGCGAGGTCGAGAATCGGCTTGACGATGACCTGGGCGTCGGGGTTGGCGCACCAGGTCTTGACCTGGTCCGCGGAGACGAACGAGCGGGTGTTCTCGACCCGGGCCAGGTGCAGATTCCCGTCGCTGGGGCTGCCGAGGGCGGCGGCGCTGAGGTGGACGTGGACGACGACCTGGCGGGGCCGGCAGCGCTTGGACAGGCCCGCGACCTCGGTCGGGGTGGTGTCCAGGTCCAGGGCGAGCTGGCGGCGGGCGATCTCGCCCACGGCCAGGGAGCGGCGTACGTCGAGGGACTCCGCACAGCCGAGCTCGCCGAGGACCCGGGCCCCGCGGGCGACCGCGTCGTCGAGGTCGAGGGCGTCGGCGAGGTCCAGCTCGCCGTCCACGACCACTGTCCCGCCGAACGAGACCCGGCCGGTGTCCAGGTCGAAGTGGCGCCGGTCCGCGGCAGCGCGGCGCTTCTCCTCCGCTCCGGCGGGGTCGAACCGGACCCGGGCCTCCTCGATCAGCCGGTCCAGGGCGGCGTACCCGATCTTCCCCGCCACCGACCAGACGTGAGCGTCGACGTACGCAGCACCGTCGGCAGGCAGCGACAGGGTGTTCGCCGCGACCTTCCGGCCCCGCCACGCCGGTACCTCGCCGGCACGCACCGCAGCCCAGGTCTTGGGGAGCCGGTGCGCGAGCTCGACCGCCTCGCCGAGCATCGCCCGGGCCGCGTCCGAGGACATGCCGAGCGCGGCGCCGAGCTCCAGCGGGGCGAACTCGGTGACCAGCGGCGCACCCGGCCCCGCGATCGCCACCTCACCCTCGGCACCCGGGAGGCAGGCCGCGTCGTCGAGGCAGTCGACCGAGTGCATCGAGGCCCAGGCCACCGCAGCCTCCAGCAGCTCGCCCTCAGCCCGATCTGCGAGAGCCCGGCGCGACCGCGCGAAGGCCAGCACCGCGGCGGGGCTGTCGCACTCGCCCAGCGGGGCGGGGTTCGGGTCGATGGCCATAGCACATTCTACTCGAACAAGTGTTCGAGACGCTAGGCGTGGAATGAACAATGTGGAAGGAAATCTTGCGACGGAGGGCGGGACCGTCACCCCAAGAAACGGGAGCGGGCTCGCCGCGGGACCAAGACCCTCAACCCCAGCGGCGCGCAACCATCTGGTCCGGTGAACGCTGGTCTCGACACGCTCGTCGCTGGCGCTCCTCACGGCTCGACCACCGAGGGTCTCGACACGCTCGTCGCTGGCGCTCCTCACGGCTCGACCACCGAGCGGCTCGACCACCGGAGCGGGTCGACCACCGGAGCGGGTCGCGATGCGCTCAGGCGCCAGTGTGCCCTTGCGACTTGACCACCGCTGCCAGGTCCTTGGGCAGCTGCAGGGGACCGGTCAGGATTCCGGGGACGGTTCCTCGTCGGGTCGCCTCGCCTGCGGGCGTGGTGAACGGGTCGTCGGTGAGACGGACGTCCCGGCATCCGTAGCCGTCGACCAGCACGCCGGTGCGGTGCTGGCCGGTGCGGTAGACGAGCATCCACCGCGGTCCCAGCTCCAGCGTGCAGATGCGGGCCGGGTTTGCCGGTCTGAGGAGCGGGAGGTGGTCGGCGAGGGCGGCGAGGTCCTCGGCGCCGACGGGGGTGGCGGCCCCGGCGAGCTCCCAGCCCCACGTGGTGCCCTGACCGCCCGGCCCGGGGCCGGCTTCCACGGGGTCGTAGCGGCACGCCCAGGCTTCCTCCGGGGCGGGCAGGGAAGGAGCTGTCTCGGCCACGGGCTCGATGTCATCGCCCTGGTCGTCCGGGACCTCGGGCAGCGACGCGGGGCAGGGGTCGCCGTCGGTCGCCGGCCCGCTCGGGGCCCCCGAGGATGGAGCCGAGGGCGGAGCCGAGGCGCCGGGAGCCTGGTCGGCGGCGGAGCCGTCGTCGCTGCAGCCGGCCAGGACGGCGCCGGCGAGCACGAGGCCGACGCCGGCGACGGCGAGCCGGACGGATCTTCCGCGAGCGCTGATCACGGGCGCCTCCTGGTGGTGTCTCTGAGGACTGTGGCTTTCCTCGGGTGCCTGTAAACCTCGGACCGCCGGCGGCCCGAGGGCCGCCGGCGGTCGTGGGGGATCAGCTGGCGGGGGTGACCAGCTTGGTGAGCGCGGGGTCGAAGGACCGCGAGGGGGTGAAGCCGCTGTCGATCAGGCGCTGGACCGAGATCGGCTTGGTGGGGCCGGCGATCTCGCCGCGGTACTCCAGGGGCGGCAGGTCGTTCTCCGCCGAGATCGTGTCGAAGAGCGTCGCGTTCGTGGGCGGGACCTCGGCGTGCGTGAGGTTGAACAGCCCGGTGAGGCGCTGCTGGACGGCGTGCACGACCGCGTCGGCGGCGTCGTCGACGTAGAGGCGGTAGAGCAGCGCGTCGCCTGCGAACGGGACCGACCCGTGGAGGTACTGGTGGGCCATCTTGACCTTCTCCGCGATCGGCGGGTCGCCGGGGCCGAAGATGTCGCCGCAGCGGAAGACCGCGGCGCGGTCGGCGGCCTGGAGGTAGGTCTGCTCCATCAGCAGGAAGCTGCTCGGGCTCGGGTCGTCGGAGTCCGTGGTGGGGGAGTCCTCGTCGACGGCGTCGAGGTGGTTGGCCGCGGAGCCGTAGACCGACAGCGAGGAGAGTCCGACCAGGTACGGCGACCCGGGCGCGGAGATCACGTTCTCCGCGGTGTCCACGAGGATCTCGCGGTACGTCTTGGCCCGTCCCTCCGGCGTCATCGACTGCTGGGCCGACGGTCCGGCGCTGATGACGACCGCGTCCTGGCCGGCCACGGCCGCGTGGACGGCGTCCCGGTCGCTGCCGCGCACCACCACGGCGTTCCCGAAGCGCTCGGTGAGCCCCTCGACCTTCGCCTCGGTGGTGGTCGTCACCGTGACCTCGTGGCCGAGCTCCTGGAGCCGGGCGGCCGTGGCCGACCCGACGAAGCCGGCGCCGATGATCAGGACCTTCATGCTGTTTCCTCCATCTGTTGGAACCCGGCGCGGACCGCGACGAGCTCCTCGACGCGCTCGGCGCCGAGGAACTTCTTCGACAGCTCGTTCATCGGGTCGAGCGTGTAGCCGTAGGTGCGGACCTGGTGGTCACGCTGGCGGAGCGCGGCGCGCTCGGCCTCGGGGACCGCTGTCGCCTCGCGCACCCAGCCCAGCCAGGTGTCGACGCGCTCGCGGACGACCTCGCGCAGCGTCTCCACGACGTCCTCGGTGCGCTCGGCGACGTAGGAGTGGGCGACGGGGGAGAGGAAGGCGCGCATGTACGTGCCGTGGCTGACCGACCAGGTGAAGCGGTCGTCGCCGCGCAGCTGGAGGAACGACTCGTTCTGCGGCTCGTAGTACTTCGCGAGGTAGTCGGTCTCGACCATCAGGTCGCGCCGGGAGACGAACTCGCTGTAGAAGAAGATCTGCGGGATCGTGCCGAACACGATGATCAGGTGGGGTACGTCGACCTCCGGGCCGAGCCAGACCTGGAGGTTCATGTCCAGGATCGAGTTCTTCCGGTTACCGATCCAGGAGTGCACCAGCCACTCGGCGTGCGGGCCGTCGGCCGCGGGCTCGCCGGCGAAGGTGTTCATCGCCCCCTCGTAGCTGGCGTCGTCGGTGGCCCAGTAGTCCAGGCCGGCGCTGCTCGGGTGCGGCTGCACCGGGAGCTCTGCGGTGATCCGGTCCTTGGCCTCGCTGAGGATCTCCCAGAACTGGGCCCACAGCTCGGAGCTGTCGACGTCCGGGGACTCGGCGAGGAACTCGTGGATGGTCTTGGTCTGCGCGCTGCTTCCGCTCACGTCCCGCACCCTATAGATATATGATCTACGAATCCAGAGGAGTTGCGAATGATCGTCGTGGTGAGCCAGGCCTGGACCAAGCCGGGCGAGGAGCATGCGCAGGCCTACATCGCGCTGAACGAGCAGTTCGGCCGGTTCTGGCGCGACCACCCCGGCTTCCGCGGCCGGCGCCTGGTGCGCGGGGTCGAGGACCGCACGCACTTCACCCACCTGCGCTGGTTCGACTCGGTGGAGAGCTACGAGGAGTGCACCTGCGCGGAGGGGTACGCCGACCACACGGTCCTCATGTACGAGCACCTGCAGCCCTACGACTCCTATCCGCGGGAGTTCCTCGAGATGGTCATCGACGAGCCGGGCGCGGTCGCGCCGTGACGACGTTCGTCCTGGTGCACGGGGCCTTCCGGGGCGGCTGGGCCTGGCGGCGGGTGCGCCCGCACCTGGTCGCCGCCGGCCACGACGTGCACGCGCCCAGCCTGCTCGGCGCCGGCGAGCGGGTCGCCCTGGCGGCCGCGGTGACCGGTCTGGACAGCTGGGTCGACGAGCTGGAGGCGCTCCTGGTCGCCGAGGACCTCACCGACGTGGTCCTGGTCGGCCACAGCCAGGGCGGCATCGTGACGACGGCGCTGGCCGCCCGGGTGCCCGAGCGGCTGCGCTGCGTGGTGCACCTGGACGCCGCCGTGCCGGAGCCCGGGGAGCGGGCGCTCGACCTGGGCCCCGGCGGACCGGTGCCGGAGCGCGACCTGCTGGTCCCGCCGCGCCCGCTGGCGGCGGACACCGCGGACGGCGGCGACCTCGACGCGGCGACCGCCGCCTGGACGAGCGCCCGACTCACGCCGACGCCGGTCGCCCCCTCGCTGGACCCGGTTCCCGCCGTGCCGGACGGGGTCCGGCAGATCTACGCCTTCTGCGACCGGACGCCGCCCGGCTACCCCTCGCAGGTCACCCGCGCCCGTCTCGACGCGCGCGGTACGCCGTACACGGTCCTGGCCGCGGGGCACGACGCCCCGCTGACCGCGCCGGAGCTCGTGGCCGACCTGCTGCTGTCCGCTGCTGGGCAGACCCTTGACCTCCATATGTCTGACATTTAGGGTCGCGGAGGTGAGCCCGTTTCGGCAGGTGTCCTGATGCCCCGCCCCCAGAGTCTTGACCTGCGCGCCGCCGACCTGTCGTGGCGCACGGTGCCGATGCCGGGCGCGAACCTCGGCCTGGACCTGGTGCCGCTGGCGTCGACCGGCGAGACGTTCGCGATCCTGGGACGCTTCCCGGTCGGCTTCGTGCGCGACGAGCCCGGAGGCTACCTGGCCGCCGAGGACTTCGTCGTCCTCGCCGGCCACCTGGAGCTGGAGGGGGAGCGCTACGGCGCGGGCCGACTCACCTCGGTCCCGGCCCGCCACCTGCGCACCCGGATGGCAGCACCGCAGGGCTGCACGGTCCTCGCCTGGTTCGGCGGCCCGGCCGTGTTCCGGGACCCGGCCGAGATCGCTCCGCACAGCGACGAGCCGATCCGCAGCTGGGACCTCGCCGCGCTCGGCGAGGACGAGGTCGTCAGTACCGCCGACGCGTCCTGGCGGCGCTGCCGGACCGCGCACTGGCGGGTCGGGGTCGACGGGTTCGACCTGGCCGGGACCGGCTGGTCCCGCTCGCCGGAGCTGTGGCCCGGGTCCGGGCTGCCCGGCGACCTGGTCCTGCGCGAACCGGCTGCCGATGGCTGAGCCGCACGTCCGGCAGGTGCTCCTGAGCCCCCAGTGGGACGGGTACGACGGCACGTTCGGCGGCAAGGTGATCGCCGAGCTGGCCGCGGCCGCCCAGTGCGCCGAGGGCTTCGACCTGCTCTCGCTGACGACCGAGTTCCTCGGCGCCGCGCGCCCGGGGGCCGCCGTGGTCGAGGTGCTGCCGCGGCACGTCGGTCGGGTGTCGGCCTCGGTCGTGGTGGCCCTGCGCCAGGGCCACGACCGGGCGCGCGCCACCGCGAAGCTCGCCCGGGTGGACGGACGGTGCGCGGCCGCGCTGGGTGCCGACCTGCGCGGCGTACGCCCGCCGGAGGAGCTGGCGCCGTTCGAGCCGGCGTACTGGCACCTGCCGCACTGCCGACTGCTCGACCTGCGTCTGGTCGACCACTCGAGTCGGGGTCTCGAGCGGCGGACCCGGGTGTGGCTGCGCCTGGACGCCGCCGCGCCGGAGGTCGCCGAGCTGGACCACGCGGGCCGGGTAGCGGTGCTGGTGGACGCGGTCCCGCCGGCGCTGTTCTTCGACGAGCGGGCTCCGGCGTTCGTCCCCACGCTGGACCTGAGCCTGCACCTGCGACCCGGGATTGCCCTTCCCGAGGACGGCTGGTGCCTCGCGGAGGGACGGCTGGTGTGGGCCACCGAGGACTTCTGCCTCGAGGACGTCACGCTCTACGCCCGCACCGGCGAGGTGCTGGCGCAGGGGCGGCAGAACCGCCGCATCATTCATACCTCGGACCTATGACGCTGAGCGACCGTTGACCGAGCGAGATCGTCCCGGCGTCGGCCGGGCCGGGAAGGAACTCTGATGAGCACGACGTCCAGCCCCCGGGCCACCGCGACCGCCGGGGCGGAGGAGCTCGCCGCGCTGCGGGCGGCGGTCCGGCAGGTGTGCAGCCGGTTCGGCCACGACTACTACGTGCGCACCAGTGCCGAGGGCGGGAACGCCCGCGAGCTGTGGACCGCACTCGGCGAGATCGGGGCCCTCGGCGTCGCGATCCCCGAGGAGCACGGCGGCGGCGGGCAGGGCATCGAGGCGCTGGCGGTGGTCGCCGAGGAGGTGGCCGCGTGCGGGTCCCCGCTGATGCTGATCGCGCTCTCCCCGGCGGTGTGCGCCACGATGCTCGCCGACCACGGCTCGCCGGCGCAGCAGCAGGAGTGGCTGCCCGGGCTCGCCGACGGGTCCAAGGTGCTCGCGTTCGCGATCACCGAGCCCGATGCGGGGTCCAACGCCCACAACATCTCCACCCGGGCCGTCTTCGAGGACGGCGCCTGGGTGCTGAGCGGGCAGAAGTACTACGTCTCCCACGTCGACAACGCCGACGCCATGGTCGTGATCGCCGACGCGCAGGGCGGTCCGGACCAGCTGCCGCCCGGGCCCAAGGCGTTCCTCGTGCCGACCGAGGTCGAGGGCCTCTCGCGCTCCGAGATCGCTGTCGAGATCATCTCCCCGGAGCGCCAGTACTCGCTGTTCCTGGACCGGGTCCGGGTGCCGGCCGACGCGATCGTCGGCGGCGAGCGCGGGCTCGGCGTGCTGTTCAGCGGGCTCAACCCCGAGCGGATCCTGAGCGCCGCGCTGCTCAACGGGATCTCCCGCTATGCAGTGGACAAGGCAGTCGCGTACGCCCGGGACCGGGTCGTGTGGAGCGAGCCGATCGGGGCCCACCAGGCGATCGCGCACCCGCTGGCCCGCGCCGAGACCCGGCTGACGGCGGCACGGCTGCTCACGCTGGAGGCGGCCCGGGCTGCGGACCGCGGGGAGACCGGCGGGGTCGCGGCGGCGATGGCGAAGCTCGAGGCCTCGGAGACCGCATCGCTGGCGCTGGACGCCGCGATGCAGACCCACGGCGGCAACGGGATGGCGCGCGAGTACGGCCTGGCCACGCTGTCCGGGCTGGTCCGGCTCTTCCGGATCGCGCCGGTCAGCTCGGAGATGCTGCTCAACCACATCGCGCACAAGGCCCTGCGGCTGCCGCGGTCCTACCGGTGAGTGGGCCGGTGAGCGGCCTCGAGGTCGCCCGGGCCGACGGCGTCGTCACTGTCGTCCTCGACGGCAGCCGCGGCAACGCCCTCGGCCAGGCGCGGTACGCCGGGATCCGGGCGGCCGCCGAGTCGGTGGCCGCCGGCGAGGTGCTGGTGCTGCGCGCGGAGGGCCGGCACTTCTGCGCCGGCCAGGACCTCGAGGAGCACGCCGCCGCAGTCGCCGCCGGGACGGTCCGGGCGACGGTGCAGCAGGGCGCGGCGACCGTGCTGGCGCTGCTGCGGTGCCGGGGCGCCGTCGTCGTCGCCGCCCAGGGCGCCGCGGTCGGCGCCGGGGCGCTGCTCGCAGCGAGCGCCGACGTGCTGGTGCTCTCCGACAACGCCTGGCTGGCGCTGCCGGAGCTCGAGCTGGGGCTGCCGCTCGGTGCCGCCGTCGCGGCCCGGATCCTGCCGGAGCCGCAGGTGCGCCGGATGATGCTCACCGGCGCCCGGGCCAGTGCCGAGGAGATCGCCCGGGCCGGTGCGGCCACCGTGGTCTCGCGCGCCGGGCTCGCCGACGCCGCTCGCGCGGGCGCCGCGGCCCTGCGCCGCCTGGACCCGACCGCGCTCGGGCTGGCCAGGGCCGGCTGGGGCGACGGCGAGCGGGAGCGGGCCGCCCGGCGCTACGAGGCCGAGCTGGCGGACACGCTGCGCTGCCTGCCCGACTGATCAACCGGTCCGCGGGCGAGCGGGCCGGCTCAGGCGGCCGCGGCGCGCCGGGCCAGCGCCAGCGCGGTCGCGGAGACCTGCACGGCCACGGCGGCGGTGAGGGTCGTGGCGCCGAGCAGGACGACCGTCAGGCTCAGGTGGCCCAGGACCGGTCCGGCGAGCAGGGCCGCCCCGCCGAGGGTGCCGAACGCGACGACGAGGAACGCCGAGTAGGTCTCCGCGCGCCGCTCCGGCGCGGCGATCCGCCCGATCAGGCTGGCACCGCCCAGCAGGCACAGGCCCGCGCCGCTGCCGAGCAGCGCGGTGCCGACCAGGACCGGCCAGGGCAGGCCGGCCGAGGCGCCGTACGCCGTGAGCGCCCAGCCCAGCGCGGCCATCACCGCGCCGACCCGCACCGCCGGGAGCGGCTCGAGGCGGCGGCCGGCCACCTGCGCCACGGCCACCGCGCCCAGGCACAGCGAGACCAGCCGGCCCGCCGCGGCCTCGCTGGTCCAGCCGACGGCGTGCGCGACCAGCGGGCCGAAGGCGCCGTAGAGGCTCATGCAGGTGTTCGTGACCACGACGCCGCCGGCGGCGACCGAGAACGGCAGCCAGATCCGGCGCGCGACCCGGGCCGGCTGGACGATCCGGCCGCGGCCCGGCGCCGGGGCGGACTGCCCGCGGCGCAGCAGCAGCAGCGCCACCGGGACCAGCATCAGGAGCACGACCGCGAGGTACGGCACGGCGAGGGGGCGCGAGGAGGCGTCCGCCAGCGTGCCGGCCACCACGGGTCCGAGGGCGGCGCCGAGGCTGATCGCCAGGGTGTTGACGAACGAGCCGCTGTCCGGCCCGCCCGGGTGCAGGTCCATCAGCGCCGCCGCGGCGGCGCCGGTGATCAGGCCCGCGCCGAGACCCTGGAGCAGCCGCCCGGCCAGCAGCGGCGCCAGGCTGCCGGCGCTGGTGAGCACCAGCATCGCGGCCACGAGCACCGCGGCCCCGAGCAGCAGGGTGGGGCGGCGGCCGATCCGGTCGGAGAGGCCGCCGAGGCCGAGCAGGACCACGACGACCCCCGCCGGGTAGCCGGCGAAGACCAGGCTGACCTGGGCCTCGGTGAGCCCCCACCGGTCCTGGTAGGTCGGGAAGAGCGGGGTCGGGGTGAAGCTGGCGATCATCGTCACCAGGAGCAGCGCGACGGTCCCCGCCAGCAGCAGCCCGGGCGAGCGCCGGGGGACCGCGGTGCTCACCGGTCCCGTTCCCGGAACACCAGCCGGGCGCCGTACGCGGAGGCGAGGCCGAGGTGGCGCACGCCGTCCAGCACGAGCTCGGAGGTGAGCTCCCCGTGCCCGGGACGGTCCTGCACCAGCGACCGCAGGCGGTCCAGGTCGGGTACGTCGCACACGGCCACGACCCGGGGCACCGGGTCCGGCGGCCGGGTGCCGCCGGGCATCGCGGCGGCGAACTCCAGGCGCGCGTTGCGGGAGCGGGGCCCGCGGAACAGTGCGGCCTCGAACCCCTCGCCCGGTCCCAGGTCGAGCATCTGCTCGACCCCGGGGCCGTCGAAGCGCCCGGTGAAGTACTGCTGACCGCCCAGGACGTCGCGGGCGAACGCGGTCGCCCCGTCCAGGTCGTCGGTCAGGAAGACCGCTGCCACGACCTCGCTGGTGTCCTCGGCCGGGTCGTGGTCGATCACGCAGCGGGTGCCGCGGGGGCGGTACTGGACGAACGCGTGCAGCAGCCCGGACTCGGGCTGGACCAGCATCCGCTCCCGGACGGGGAGGTCGGTGCCCGGCAACGGGTAGTGCACGGCCGGGGTGCGGAACCTGCCGCCGCCCGCCTCGACCCGGTCCTCGACAGCGTCCGCGTCGCGCAGGTAGAAGTCCAGGGCATAGGGGCCGACCCGGTCCGGTCGCCCCGCGGGGGTCGCGGGCGGCAGACCGGGGACCTCGACGAGCCGGATCCAGCCGCCGGCGCTGCGCGGCTTGCCCAGCAGCACGCTGCGGGCCGGCGGCAGCGGCAGGCCCCACAGCTCCTGCAGCCGGGGGTCGGGGTCGGTGTCGTCGGCGAGCTCGGTGAAGCCGAGCAGGTCGCGGTAGAGCCTGGTCAGCGGGCCGGCGTCGGCCACCGGGAGGACCAGCTCGTCGATGCCGTCGAACATCAGTAGCTCCGCGGCAGGCCCAGGGCCTCGCCGAGCAGGTTGCGGATCATCTCGTTGCTGATCGGGCTGAACAGCTGGAGCCGGGCGTCGCGGAAGTACATCTGCATCGCCGACTCCTCGGCCAGGCCCATCGCGCCCAGCGCGCGCATGCCGCGGTCGGTGACCCGCGCGGTCGTCTCGGCGGCGACCAGCTTGGCCATCGCCGAGTGGGCGAGCGCGTCCTCGCCGCGCTCGATCCGGCCGACCGTCGAGTTGACCAGCGCCCGGGCCGCGCTCAGCTCGGCGACGCTGTCCGCGGCGGGGTGCTGGACGGCCTGGAGCGCGCCGATCGGCGCACCGAAGGCCTCCCGCTCCCCGGCGTACGCGACGTGCAGGTCGAGCGCCGCGCGGCCGATGCCGAGGCTGATCGCCGCCGCCATCACCCGCTCGACGTCGAGGGCCTGGGAGATCATCTGCAGCCCGCGGCCGCGGCGCCCGACGAGGTGGTCCTCGGGGGCGCGGGCCTCGTCGAGGAACACCTCGCAGGTCCCCGCGGCGCGCATGCCGGCCAGGTGCACGCGGCGCACGCTCACCCCCGGCTGGTCGGTGGGTACGGCGATCAGGCTCAGGCCGCGGGCCCTGCGCCCGTCCTCGGCCGGGTCGGTGCGGCACAGCACGAACACGTGGTCGGCCTCGCCGGCCAGCGAGATCCAGGTCTTCTGGCCGCTGACCCGCCACTCGCCGTCCACGAGCGTGGCCCGGCTGCGCAGGCCGAGCAGATCGGTCCCGACGCCGGGCTCGCTCAGGCCGAAGCTGCAGATCCGCTCGCCGGCGGCGACCGACGGCAGCCAGTCCGCGACGACGCCGCACGCGGGATCGGCGAGCATCCGCATCGCCATGCCGCTGAGCACGTAGTCGACGGCCAGGCTGGGGAGCACCCGGGCGATCTCCTCGGTCACCGCCACGGCGTCCCCGACGGTGCCGCCGCTGCCGCCGGCGTCCTCGTCGGCCGCCAGGCCGAGCAGCCCCGCCTCGCCCAGCGCCCGCCAGACGCCGCGGCCGAAGCCGCCCTCGCGGTCGGTGCGCGCGGCCTCCTCGGCGGGCAGGTGCCGGGCCAGCAGGTCGGCGGTCATCGCGCGGACGTCGCTGCGGGTGGCGGGCTCGTCGAACGGTGCTGCGCTCAGCACGGCTACCTCACTGTCGGCAGGGCCGGGATCGATATGTCAGGTTGATCGGCCATGGAGCGCCGACGACCGTGACAGGCGGAACTGCCGACCCGGATTCCTGGGGAGCGTAGGCCGGGCAACCGCCGGTTGGCTACCCAGTCCAGGCTCGCAAGGTGAAATAGTTGGTGAGTGTCTTGTGCTCTGGATCACCTGGCTCGTACCTTATGTCTGACATATAAAGCGAGCCGGTTGTCCCGTGCTCGGGAGATGGAGTCGAGATGCGTTCAACTGTGAAGCGCCGGATCGCGGTCACCGCGGTCGCCACGCTGGCCACCGGCGTGCTGGCCGCCTGTGGCGGCGGGTCCTCCGACAGTGATTCCGGCGCCCGCGACAAGACGCTGGTGATGGCCTGGTCGGCGGTGCCCCCGCAGCTGGACCCGATGGTCTACACGGGCAACACCGTCGTGTACTCCACCGACGCCTTCCTCTCGGGCCTGCTCGAGTACGACTACTCGAAGGCCGGTGACGACACGGTCATCGCGACCGACGAGCTGGTCCCCGCCCTCGCCGAGTCCTTCGAGCCCAACGCGGACCGCACCCAGTTCACGTTCAAGCTGCGCAAGGGCGTGAAGAGCCAGTACGGCAACGAGATGACCGCCGACGACGTGGTGTGGACCTACCAGCGGTTCGTCTCCAACCCGGCGAGCATCCAGGCCGCGTCGCTGATGAAGCCGGCGAACGTCGACCTGAAGAACCCGATGGAGAAGATCGACGACTACACGGTGCGCTACAACCTCACCGCGCCGTCCTCGATCAGCCTCTCGGTGGTCGCCTACCCGCTGATGGGCATCCTCGACTCGACCGAGGCCAAGAAGCACGCGACCGACGCCGACCCCTACGCCGGGGAGTGGCTGGCGCAGAACTCCGCGGGCTTCGGGCCCTACCAGCTGGACTCCATCGCCCCCGGCGAGGAGATCCGGATGTCCCAGAACCCGAACTACTGGGACGAGAAGCCCTACTTCGAGGACGTCGTGATCCGCAGCGTCCCGGACGGCGCCAACCGCGCGCAGCTGCTGATGGCCGGCGAGGTCGACATCATCTCCGAGCCCCCGATCGACCAGCTGAAGAAGATCGAGGACAACAGCGCCACCAAGGTCAACGTGCAGCCGGACGCCAACCGGCACAACCTCAACCTCAGCATGAAGGACCCGGACCTGAAGAAGCCCGAGGTCCGCAAGGCCATCAACATGGCCATCGACCGCGAGGGCATCGTCGAGTCGGTCTACCAGGGCTACGCCAAGCCGGCCTGGACGCCCGTGCCGAGCAGCATGATGGCCGACCAGGAGCCGATGATCGAGTACGACCCGAAGCAGGCGGCCCAGCTGCTCGCCGACGCCGGCTACGCCGACGGCCTGTCGATCGAGATCTCGATCAGCTCCGAGCGTCCCGGCCCGTACGCCGAGAACATCGCGCGGCTGATCCAGAGTGACCTCAAGGAGATCGGCGTCGAGGTGACGATCAAGAACGTCCCGTCGCCGGCCGACTTCGAGGAGGCCGTCTCCAGCCAGTCGATGCAGGCCTACCTGTACTCCGACCGGCCCTCGCAGCCCGACCCGGGCTTCTCGATGTACCTCTACAACGGCACCGGCTCGGCGCTGAACAAGGTCGGCTTCGCCAACCCGCAGTTCGACGAGCTCGTCGGCCGCACCCTGCGCCTGGACCTGGGCGAGGAGCGCGACACGGTCGTGGACGAGGCCATGGACGTGCTGCGCGAGAACCAGCCGATCTTCTCGCTGGTCGAGATGCCCGACATCACCGGCGAGGCCGCTGACCTCGAGGGACGGATCTCCGTGCCCTCCGGCGGCGTCCCGTACGTCAACCTGAAGCGGGGGTGACCCATGGCCCTGAGCGCAGTCCCGGGGGTCGCCCCCAAGAAGCCGTCGAAGGCCTCCGGCCCGCTCCGGCTGGTGCTGTCGCGACTGGGCTTCCTCGCCGCGGCGCTCTTCGGGCTGGTGACGCTGTCCTTCTTGCTGGTCAGCGTCACCCCCGGAGACCCCGCTGAGCTGATCGCCGGCCCGATGGCGACCACCGAGCAGGTCGAGCAGATCCGTGCCGACCTGCGCCTGGACGACTCCATCGGCGCCCGGTACGTCGACTACCTCGGCGGCCTGCTGCAGGGCGACCTCGGCACGTCGTACTTCTCCAAGCGCCCGGTGCTCGACGAGGTGGCGGAGAAGCTGCCGGCCACCCTGGAGCTGATCCTGCTGGCCGTGCTCCTGGCCGGGGTCCTCGGCGTCGCGGTCGGCGCCCTCGGCGCCTACCTGCGCGGCCGGTGGGCCGACAAGGCGAGCCGGCTGGTGGTCGGCGTCTTCCAGGCCATCCCGGACTTCTTCCTGGGCCTGATCCTGATCTACACGCTGTTCTTCCTGCTCGGCGTCGCACCGGCGCCGACCGGCCGGGTGGGCCTGCTCGAGCAGGCGCCGGAGAAGGTCACCGGCTTCCACACCGTCGACGCGCTGATCGCCGGGGACCTCGGCCTGTTCGTGTCGGTGCTCCAGCACCTGATGCTGCCGGTGATCACGCTGGGGCTGGTCTACGCGGCGTACTTCGCGAAGACCGCGCGGACCACGATCGGCAAGGCCCTGAACTCCCAGCAGGCGCAGTTCGCCCGGGCCCTCGGGCTGCCCGAGCGGACAGTGGTGCGCTACGCGTTCGTCGAGGCCCGGACCACGATCGTGACGTACGCCGGGGTCATCTTCGCCTCGCTGCTCGGCGGGGAGGCGATCGTGGAGCGGATCTTCTCCTGGGACGGCATCGGCCGCTGGTCGCTGGAGGGGATCATCAAGCTCGACATCCCGGTCGTGCAGGGCATGGTCCTGGTCGCCGGTGCGATCACGCTGATCGTCTACACCGTGCTCGACATCGTCATCGGCCTTCTCGACCCGAGGATCTCGCATGCCTGAGGTATTCGCGCCCACCCGCAGCAGCGCCGCCCTGCGCCTGGTCCGCCAGCACAAGGCGGCCGCGATCGGGGTGGGGTTCATCGTCCTGCTGCTGCTCGCGAGCCTGGTCGCGCCGCTGCCCCACGACCCGAGCGACACCGACAGCACCGCCACCCTGCAGGCCCCCTCGGGGGCGCACTGGTTCGGCACCGACGGCGCCGGCGCCGACGTGTTCAGCCGGGTCATCGACGCCGCCCGGGTGGACCTGTCCCTGGCGCTGGGCGGCACCGTCCTCTCCCTGGTCCTCGGCGTGCTGCTCGGCCTGGCCGCCAGCACCAAGGGCAAGGGCAGCGAGCGCCTGGTGCGCGGGCTGGACGCCTTCCAGGCGTTCCCGCTGCTGATCCTCGCGCTGGCGCTGGTCTCGCTGTCGGGCAACAAGCTCTACATGGTCGTGATCGCGATCGCGCTGATCAACATCCCGCGCTACATGCGGCTGCTGCGCAGCGAGGTGCTGGCCCTGCGCCAGTCGCGCTTCATCGAGGCGGCGATCGCGATGGGGGCGCCGCCGCGGCGGGTCACCTTCCGCCACCTCCTCCCGAACGTCTGGGGCGTGGTCCTCGTGCAGACCTCGCTGACGATCGCCAACGCGATCGTCGTGATCGCCTCGCTCTCCTTCCTCGGGGTCGGCGTCAGCGCGCCGACGCCGTCGTGGGGCTCGATGATCCGCGACGGCGCTGGCTCGATGTCCTCGGGCGAGTGGTGGATCGCGACGTTCCCCGGCCTGGTCGTGCTGCTGTGCGTCCTCGCCTTCAACCAGCTCGCCGACGCGATCGGCGACACGACCGCCAGGAGCCACCGGTGAGCGACGACCTCGTGCTCGACGTCCGCAACCTCGCGGTGACCATCGACACCCCGGACGGCCAGGTGAACCCCGTCAAGGGCGTCGACCTGCAGGCCCACGCCGGGGAGATCGTGGGCATCATGGGGGAGTCGGGCTGCGGCAAGTCCACGACCATCAAGGGCATCCTGCGGCTGCTGGGCTCCAACAGCACGGTGACCGCGGACCGGATCGACCTGGTCGGGCAGGCCGACCTGGCCACGATCGACAAGCGCGAGATCCGGCGGATCCGGGGCCGCCACATCGGCTTCGTCGCGCAGAACCCGTTCGGCTCGCTGAACCCGATCTACCCGATCGAGCGGCAGTTCTACGAGCTGCAGAAGGCGCACCGGACCGGGGTGTCGAAGAAGGAGTCGCGCGAGATCGCGGTGGAGATGCTGCGCGGGGTCGGGATCGTGGCGCCCGAGCGGGTGCTCCACGGCTACGCCCACCAGCTCTCCGGCGGCATGGCCCAGCGGGTCGTGATCGCGCTGGCCACGACCCTCGGGCCGCGGCTGCTGTTCGCCGACGAGCCGACGACCGGGCTCGACGCCACGGTCCAGGCCCAGATCCTCGACCTGATCTCCGGGCTGGTGCGCTCGGAGAACCGCTCGATGGTGCTGGTCACCCACGACCTGGGCGTGATCGCCCAGTACTGCCAGAAGGCGGTCGTGATGTACGCCGGCGAGGTGGTCGAGTCCGGCGACGTCATGCAGGTGATGGTCGACCCGCAGCACCCGTACACGAAGAAGCTCATCGGCTCGGTGCCCAAGGCAGGGGAGAAGCTCAGTGTCACTCGTTGAGGTCGACAGCGCGGTCAAGACGTTCGCCCCGCGCCTGCGCGGGGCCGACCCGGTGCGGGCGCTGCGCGGCGTCTCGCTGCACATCGACGAGGGCGAGACGCTCGCGGTGATCGGCGAGAGCGGGTCGGGCAAGTCCACCCTGGGCCGTGCGGTGCTCCGGCTGCTCGACCTCGACAGCGGCACGGTGTCCTTCGACGGGACCGACCTCTCCGGCCTCGACGACAAGGCGATGCGGGCCAAGCGCGCCGAGATGCAGATCGTCTTCCAGGAGCCGTACGAGTCGCTCAACCCGCGGCTCTCGGTCGGCTCGATCGTCGCCGAGCCGCTGGAGATCCACCAGCCGGGCCTGGGCACGACCGAGACCCGTGCGCAGGTGCTCGCCACGCTGGACCGGGTCGGGCTGCCCGCCGACGCCGCGCGGCGGCTGCCCGGGGAGCTCTCCGGCGGCCAGCAGCAGCGGGTGGGCATCGCCCGGGCGATCATCAGCCGGCCCCGCTTCATGGTGCTCGACGAGCCCACGTCGTCGCTGGACCTCTCGATCCGGGCCCAGGTCCTCGCGCTCCTCGCGGAGCTGCAGGACGAGTTCTCGATGGCCTACCTGTTCGTCTCCCACGACATGCACACCGTGGAGTGGGTCAGCGACCGGATCGCGGTGATGTACCTCGGCGAGATCGTCGAGACCGCGCCCACCCGGCAGCTCTTCGACCGCCCGGGCCACGCCTACACCCAGACCCTGCTCTCGGCCCGGCTCTCCGCCGACCCGCGCGAGCGGCACGCCTACCAGGCGTTCGCCGGCGACACCGCCGTGCGCCAGCAGAGCACCGACGAGGTCGCCGGGTGAGCGGATCGACCACGGTCGTCGACGGGGCGGCGCTGCCCTGGGTGAACGGCGCGGAGGTCTTCGAGACCATGGAGCCCGCCTTCCGCGACCACATCGGCGCGAGCCGTGAGGCGGCGCTCGAGCTGCTCTCCCGGTACCACGCGCGCTCGCTGTGGCTCGACGGCGCCAGCTCGCGGCGCATCGACCACGTGCGCGCCGACCCCGGGTACGTCGACCTCAGCGAGGCCTTCCACGACAGCGTCGAGGAGTGCTACGTCCTGGACGGGCGGGTGCGGCTCTCCGCGGAGGGCGACCTCGAGCGGGGCGACTACTTCTGGCGGCCCCCGGGCTGGGTGCACTCCGCCGCCAGCGAGGGCGGCTTCGCGGCGATCCTGATGATGGAGGGGACCGACCCCGGCGAGGCCAGCGAGCGGGTCACCCGCGTGGTCCGCCCGGACGAGGACGCCGGGAGCCAGGCGCTGAGCGACGGCGAGCGCGCGATCGGCCCCCGCGGCTACGTCCGGCGCACCGAGACCCGGTTCATGCCGTGGCGCCCGCACGACGACACCGTGGCCGCGCTCGGCGGCACCGGCCTGCGGGCCAAGGTGCTCAGCAGCAACGCCGTGACCGGGGCGTGCTCGCTGCTCGTCGGCGCGCCCGCTGGATGGACGGCCGCTCCGGCCGTCACGGACCGGGAGCGGTTCGTCGTCAACACGACCGGCCCGCTGCTGGTCGACGGGCACCTGCTCGTCGAGACCGGCCTGGTGCACGTCCCCGCCGGGGCCAGCGTGCCGGAGCTCGGCGCGCCCGAGGGCGCCGAGCTGCTGGTCAAGGTCGGCGGCCCGCGATGAGGATCCGCAGCGGCTACGTCGACGCGGCCTGGGGCCAGGTCCACTACCGCGCCGCCGGCGACAGCGGGCCGTGGGTGGCCCTGTTCCACGAGTCCCCGCTCTCGTGCCGGGTCTACGACGACGTGCTCCGGGAGCTCGGCACGCACTGCCGGGCGGTCGCCTTCGACACCCCGGGGTACGGCGCCTCCGAGCCGCCGGTCCACGACCGGTTCGAGATCCCCGACTACGCGGCGGTGCTCGGCGAGGCCGCCCACGCGCTCGGGATGCGGGACGCGGTCCTCGGCGGCGTGCACACCGGTGCGTCGCTGGCCATCGAGGCCGCCCACGCCGTCCCCGGCCTCGCGGCCGGCGTCTTCCTCTCCGGGGTCGCGCTGTTCAGCGCCGACGAGCGCGCCGAGATGCTCGCCTCCTGGGCGCCGGACGTCGCGCAGGACCTCGACGGCACCCAGTTCGCCTGGGCCGTCGAGCGCTACCGGCGGATCTGGCCCGACCTCACCGCCCCGATGCTGCACACCGCCGTGGTCGAGGTGATGCGGGTCGCCGAGCGCTACAACTGGGGCTACAACGCGGCGTTCCGGCACGACCCCGCCCAGCCGCTCGCCGACCTCCGGGTCCCGGTGCTGCTGCTGGACGCCGAGCACGACATGCTCGCCGACAAGGACCCGCTGGCGCTGGCTCTGGCCCGGTTCGGGCGCCTGGCGGTGCTGCCGGGTCTGCCGGGCCAGCCGCACCTGCGGGCCCCGCAGGAGTACGCCGCCCACATCCGCGACTTCGCCCTCGAGGTGAGCGGCGCGTGCCCGCGATGACAGTCGTCCGGTCCCGGGTCGAGGACCAGGTGCTGCACCTGCTGCTCGACGGCCCCGAGACGCTCAACAGCGTCTCGCCGCAGACCCTGACCGGGCTGGAGGAGGCGCTGACCCGCGCCGAGGAGGACGAGGACCTGCGGGCCGTCGTCATCACCGGCGCGGGGGAGAAGGCCTTCAGCGTCGGGATGGACATCACGTTCCTGGGGGAGTGCTTCGCCGACCCCGACGGGGTCTTCCTGCCGTTCCTGGACCGCTTCCACGCGGTGCTGCGCCGCCTGGAGCTGCTGCCGGTCCCGGTGATCGCGCAGGTCAACGGCCTGGCGCGGGCGGGCGGCTTCGAGCTGCTCCTGGCCTGCGACCTCGTGGTCGTCGCCGAGGGCGCCCGGGTCGGCGACATCCACCTGGCCTTCGGGGTGCCGCCGGGGGCGGGCGCCAGCCAGCGGGCGGCCCGCAAGCTCGGCGACCAGCGGGCCAAGGCCCTGATGCTGACCTCGATGTGGCTCGACGGCCACACCATGCTCGCCTGGGGCCTCGCCCTGGCCGTCCTGCCGCGGACCGAGCTCGCCGCCGAGGTCGAGCGGCTCCTCGGCACGCTGCGCGGACGCTCCCGGGCCGCGATCGCCGCGACGAAGCTGGGCATCGGCGCGGCCCAGGACCTGCCGCTGGCCGAGGGCCTGCGCCACGAGCGCGCGCTGTTCGAGAAGTTCCTGCGCGTCCCGGGCGCGGCCGAGGGCTACACCGCCTGGGTCGAGCAGCGGGCGCCGAGCTGGGGGAGTGCCGATGTCCGCGAGGTTCGTTGAGACCCCGACCGTCGAGGTCACCGAGGAGCTGGTGACCACGCTGGTCGAGCGCGGCGGGTTCACCCACCCGCTGTTCCGGCCCGCCTCCGGGAGCCGGGCGGACGTGCCGCTGCCCGGCCAGGCGGTGCTGCTGCTGGCCGGCGGCCTCGTGGAGCAGTCCGGCGCGCTCGACGCCGCGGTGGCGATGCTCGAGATGCGCTCGGTGCGCTTCCTGGACATGGTCCGCCCCGGCGACTCCCTCGTGGTGCGGCTGACCCCGGGCCCCGCCCGGCCGGCCAGCCGGGGCCGCGTGGTGCAGGAGCTCGGCTGGGAGATCCGCACCGGCGCGGGGACCACCGTGGCGGAGGCCACTGTCGTGATGTTGATGAACGAGTCGATGGAAGGTTCTTGAGCAATGGGTCGAAAGCTGAACATGGCGAGTGGCATCAGGGAGTTCGCCCGGTCGGCGCCGGGCCAGGTCGCCGCGGTCGACGGTGACCGCTCGCTGACCTTCGCCGGGATGGACGAGCGCTCCAGCCGCCTCGCGTCGGGGCTGCTGGCCGCCGGGCTGCGCACCGGCGAGACGGTCGCGGTGCTCTCCGGCAACCGCCTGGAGTACTTCGAGATCGCGACCGCGCTGGCCAAGGCCGGCCTGGTGATGGTCCCGCTGAACTCGCGCAACAACGCCGCCGACAACGAGTACATCATCGGGCACTCCGGCGCCCGGGCGCTGATCCTCGACCCGGCGATCGCCGCCAACGCCGAGACCGTGCTGGAGACGCTGCCGCTGGTGCTCGGCTTCGACGGCGGCGGCGACGCGGGCCGTGACTACGAGGCGTTCCTGAGCGCCGGCACCCCCCGGGACCCGGGCGTCGACGTCGGCGGGGACGACCTGTTCTGCCTCACCTACACCTCCGGCACGACCGGTCGGCCCAAGGGCGTCATGCTCACCCACGCCGGCCGGGTGCTGACGGCGTACGGCGCCGCGATCGAGTACGGCCTGGGCCCCTCGCGCAACACGATGGCGGTCGCGCCGCTCTACCACGGCGCCGGGTTCTCCTTCGGCTATGCCGGTCCCCAGCTGGGCGGCACGACCTCCGTGCTGCGCAAGTGGGACCCCGAGGAGTTCCTGCGGATGGTCCAGGACTCGCGCACCAGCACCGTGTTCCTGGTGCCGACCCACGCCCAGCAGATCCGCCGGCTCGTGGAGTCGCCGGCCGCGGCGTACGACCTCTCGGCGCTGGAGACGCTCTACTTCAACGCCGCCGCGCTCCCGGTCGAGCTCAAGGAGTGGGTCCACGAGGCGTTCCCCGGCGTCGGGGTGCACGAGCTGTACGGCTCCACCGAGTGCTCGATCGTCACCGACCTGCGCCCCGAGCACTCGCTGCGCAAGGCCGGCAGCGTCGGGCACCCGTGGTTCATGCAGGAGGTCAAGCTGCTCGGCAGCGACGGCGCCGAGGTCGCGGCCGGCGAGCCGGGCGAGCTGTTCGCGCGCTCGCCGATGCTGATGAAGGGCTACCTCGGCGACCCGCAGGCGACCGCCGAGGCGACCGACGCCGACGGGTTCGTGACCGTCGGCGACGTGGCCGTGCGCGACGAGGAGGGCTTCATCTCGATCGTGGACCGGCTCAAGGACATGATCATCGCCGGGGGCGTCAACATCTTCCCGCGCGAGATCGAGGAGGTCCTGGTCCGCCACGACGACGTCGACGAATGTGCAGTCATCGGGGTGCCGGACCCGACGTACGGTGAGAGGATCGCTGCGTTCATGGTGCCCCGAGCCGGGCGGACCGTGGACACCGCGAGCCTCGAGCAGCACGTCCGCTCGGGGATCGCCCGCTACAAGGTGCCGCGCGAGTGGCACGTCGTCGACGCCTTGCCCCGCAACGCCGGGGGCAAGATCCTCAAGCGCCAGATCCGGGACGAGTACGTCT